>NZ_VYTZ01000014.1:0-197692 GCF_008728085.1 Microbispora cellulosiformans
CTGGCCCGTTGGCGGGGTGACGGGCAGCTGGTCTTCGCGGGCCGGGCCGATGAGCAGGTGAAGATCCGCGGGTTCCGCATCGAACCCGGCGAGATCGAAGCCGTCCTGGCGAGCCATGAGTCGGTGGCGCAAGCGGTGGTGGTCGCCCGCGAGGACCGCCCGGGCGACAAGCGCCTGATCGCCTACATCGTCCCCACCACCGAAAACACCATCGAAAGCGGCGACACCAGCGACGGCAGCGGCACCGCTGGAAGCGGCGAGAGCGGCGGGGGTGGGAACAGCAGGAGCGATAGTGGCAGCAACCGTGGTGTGGACACGGCCGGGGTGCGGGAGCATGTGGCCGCGCGGTTGCCGGAGTACATGGTGCCGTCGGCGGTGGTGGTGCTGGAGCGGCTGCCGGTCACGGCCAACGGGAAGGTGGACCGGGCCGCGCTGCCCGCACCGGACCTGGCCGGTCTTGCCGGGCCGGCCGGTGGTCGTGCCCCGGCCACTCCCACCGAAGAGGTGCTCTGCGGGCTGTTCGCCGAAATCCTCGGGGTGGAGGAGATCGGCACGGACGCCTCCTTCTTCGACCTCGGCGGCGACTCCCTGCGGGCCATGCGGCTGCTGGCCCGGATCCGGTCCGTCCTCGAAACAGAGATCAGCATCGGCGCGCTGTTCGCCGAGCCGACCGTCGCCGGAGTGGCCCGGCTCATCGACGGCTCGGGCGAGACACGCAAAGCGCTGACGCCCATGCCACGGCCGGAGGCGCTGCCGCTGTCGTACGCCCAGCAGCGCATGTGGTTCCTCAACCGGTTGGAAGGCGCCGGGGAGGGCGCGGGCTACAACATGCCCCTGGCCCTGCGCCTGTCGGGTGATCTGGACGTCGCGGCGCTGGAGGCGGCCGTCGCCGACGTCGCCGACCGCCACGAGAGCCTGCGTACGATCTTCCCTGACCGGGACGGCGTGCCCTACCAGCGCGTCCTCGACCAGGCTCCGCCGCTGACCGTGCTGGAGACCACGGAGAACGAGGCCGGCGAAGTGATCGCCGCGCGGGCCCGCGACGGGTTCGACGTCAGCGTCGACCTGCCCTGGCGGGTCACGCTGCTCCGGCTGGCGCCCGCCGAGCACGTCCTCCTGACGGTGGTCCACCACATCGCCGCCGACGGCTGGTCGATGGGCGTGCTGTCCCGGGACCTGGTGGCCGCCTACGCGGCCCGCCACGAGGGCCGGGCGCCCGACTGGCGGCCGCTGCCGGTCCAGTACGCCGACTACGCCCTGTGGCAGCGGGAGGTCCTCGGCGACCTGGACGACCCCGGCAGCCTGATCAGCGGCCAGCTCGGCTACTGGCGGCAGGCGCTCGCCGGCATCCCCCAGGAGCTCGCCCTGCCCGTGGACCGGCCGCGCCCGGCCGTGTCCTCCTTCCGCGGCGCGACCGTGCCCGTCCGGGTCCCTCCGCAGGTCCACTCCCGGCTGGTTGAGCTCGCCCAGCGGGGCAAGGCCACCATGTTCATGGTCGTGCAGGCCGCGCTGGCGGTGCTGCTGTCGCGCATGGGAGCGGGCACCGACATCCCCATCGGCACGGCCGTGGCCGGGCGGGGTGAGCCGGCGCTGGACGACCTGGCCGGGTTCTTCGTCAACACGCTCGTGCTGCGCGCCGACCTCTCCGGCGACCCCACCTTCACCGAGCTGCTGTCCCGGGTGCGGGAGGCCGACCTGGCGGCGTACACCCATCAGGACCTTCCGTTCGAGCGCCTGGTCGAGGATCTGAACCCGCCCCGGTCGCTCGGGCGCAACCCGCTGTTCCAGGTCTCGCTCGCCGTGCAGAACGCGCCGGAGGGGAAGGGCGGGCTCTGGGACCTGCCGGGGCTGCGGGTCCGCCCGCTGTCCTCCGGGGACGAGGCCGGCGCGGCCAGGGTCGACCTCACCCTCGACCTGGCCGAGCACCGCGACGGCGAGGGCAGGCCGTCCGGCATCGCGGGCGTGCTGCTCTACGCCGCCGACCTGTTCGACGAGGGCACGGTCCGGGCACTGGCCGTACGGCTGGTGCGGGTGCTGGAGCAGGTGGTGTCCGATCCGGCCGTACGGCTGAGGAACGTCGACGTGCTGACGCGCGACGAGCGCTCGCGGACGCTGACGGAGTGGAACCGGACGGACCGCCCGGCCCCGGCCGGCACGCTCGCGGAGCTGTTCGAGGCGCAGGTGGCGCGTACGCCCGCCGCGACGGCGGTGATCGGCCCCGGACGGGAGTGGACGTACGCGGAGCTGGACCGCGCCGCGGACGGCGTGGCGCGCGACCTGCTGGCCCGGGGGGTGCGCCCGGGGGACCTCGTCGCGGTGCTGATGGAGCGCTCACCCGATCTGGTGGCGGTGCTGCTGGGCGTCGCGAAGGCGGGTGCCGGGTTCGTCCCGGTCGACCCGGCCTACCCGGCCGAGCGGATCGCGTTCATGCTGGCCGACGCCGCCCCCGCGCTGGTGCTGTGCACGCCGGAGACCCGGCCGGCGGCGCCGGAGGACGCGGTGGTGCTCGACGGCGTGCGCCTCGGCGAAGACTCCCCCAAAGACCCCGGCGAAGACCCCCGCGAAAACCCTGCCGGACACTCCGGTGAGCACCTCCGCCGGGGCCTCGGTGCACGCCCCGGCGACGACCCCGGCGGGCCCGTCCGGGTGGCGGGCCGGGTGGACGACGTCGCGTACGTCATCTACACCTCCGGCTCCACCGGTACGCCGAAGGGGGTCGTCGTCACCCATCGCGGCCTCGGCAACCTGGCGGCCGACCAGATCGCCGCGTTCGGCGTGCGCCCCGGCTCGCGGGTGCTGCAACTGGCCTCGCTGAGCTTCGACGCCTCGGTCTGGGAGCTGTGCATGGCGCTGCTGTCGGGGGCGTGCCTGGTGGTCGCGGGCGCCGACCGGCTGCCGCCGCACGGGACGCTGGCCGCCGTGACCGCCGAGTTCGGCGTGACGCACCTGACCGTGTCGCCGTCCGTGCTGGCCACGACCGAGGAACTGCCCGAGAGCCTGACCACGGTCGTGGTGGCGGGTGAGACGTGCCCGCCGTGGCTGCCCGGGCGCCTGCCGGGCCGCCGGGTGGTCAACGCGTACGGGCCGACCGAGGTGACGGTGTGCGCGACGATGAGCGGCCCGCTGGAGCCGGAGGCCGAGGTGACGATCGGCCGCCCGCTCGGCAACACCCGCGCCTACGTGCTGGACGAGTTCCTGACGCCGGTCCCCGTCGGCGTACGGGGCGAGCTGTACGTGGCCGGAGTGGGCCTCGCCCGCGGCTACCTGAACCGTCCCGGCCTCACCGCCGGGAGATTCGTCGCGTCGCCGTTCGCCGAGGGCGAGCGGATGTACCGGACCGGCGACGTCGTCAGCTGGACGCCCGGCGGCGAACTGCTGTTCACGGGCCGCGCCGACGACCAGGTGAAGGTGCGCGGCATCCGGGTCGAGCTGGGCGAGATCGAGGCGGTGCTGGCCGCCCACGAGAGCGTCGCCCAGGCGGCGGCGGTCGTCCGGGAGGACCGGCTGGAGATAAAGAGCCTGGTGGCGTACGTGGTGCCGGCCGGTGAGGCGGTGGACGCCGCGGCGCTGCGCGGATACCTCGCCGAACGGCTGCCCGACCACATGGTCCCCGCCTCCGTCGTGCCGCTGCCGGCGCTGCCCGTCACCGTCAACGGCAAGCTCGACAGGGCCGCGCTGCCCGCGCCCGAGCTCGCCGGGCTGGGGGGCCGCGACCCCGAGACCGCCGTGGAGGAGGTGCTCTGCGGGCTGTTCGCCGAGGTGCTGGGGCTGGAACGGGTCGGGGCGGAGGCGTCGTTCTTCGAGCTGGGCGGCGACTCGCTCCTGGCGATGAAGCTGATCACGCGCATCCGGGGCGTGCTCGGCGCCGACGTGGGCATCCGGTCGGTCTTCACCGCCCAGACCCCGGCGGGCATCGCCGCGTCGCTGGGCGCCGACGACCTCGGGCTGATCCTGCCGCTCAGGACCGAGGGTGACAAGCCGCCGCTCTTCTGCGTCCACCCGAGTTCCGGGCTGAGCTGGTGCTACGCCGAGCTCACCCGTCACCTGCCGGACGACCAGCCGGTGTACGGGCTGCAGGCCCGCGGGTTCGGCCCGGGCGAACTGCTGCCGGAGACGATCGAGGAGATGGCCCGGGACTACGTGGAGCAGATCCGGGCGGTGCAACCCGAGGGCCCGTACAACCTGCTCGGCTGGTCCTTCGGCGCGGCGGTCGCGCACGCGATGGCCACGCTCCTCCAGGAACGCGGCGAGAAGGTGAGCACGCTGATCAGCCTGGACGGCTATCCGTTCGATCCCGACGACCGGCAGGGCGACCCGGATCCCGGCGGTCAGCGGAACGGCGCGGCCGAGGGGCCCGGGCAGCCGAGGACCCGCGTGCTGTCGGAGATCCAGAAGGTCAACGCGAACAACTTCCGGTTACTCCGGAATTTCACCGCGAGTGTGTTCCAGGGCGATCTGACGCTGTTCGTCGCCACACAGGGACACGTCGAAAGCCCAGGCGCGGACGGTTGGGCCGACTATGTCCAAGGAAATATCGACAATATCCCGGTTAATACCGACCACGATGGCATGATGGCCGCGAAACCGATCGCGGACATCGCGCGAATCATTTCTCAGCGGTTGGGGGCATGAGTGGACGACAATACGGGCTCCGCCGAAGTCGCGGGACTCAGAAGACGGCTTTGGCTGACGGGCGTGCTGGCCGCCGCGCTCGCGGTCGCGGTGGCGGCGATGGCGGTCTACCTGGTGACGTCCTCACGCGGGGATGACGACCGCGCGGCCGCCGCGGCATCCTCCGCGTCTTCCCCTGTGGCCTCGCCCGCGGAGACGAACTCGCGGCATGCGCAGGCGGTGGCGTTCGTGAAGTGCCTGCGCGAGAACGGCGTGCCGAACTTCCCCGACCCCAGGCCCGACGGCGGGATCGGGCTCGATCCGTCCCTCATCGACGTCAACGGGCCCACGTACAAGAAGGCCGAGCAGGCGTGCAAGTCGCAGGCCCCCAAGGGCGACCGGCAGGGGGCGCCGGCGGGCGGCCAGCCTCAACCGGGTGGTCAGGCCGGTGCCCAGCCGGGACAGCCGCAGCCGGGAGACTCGCCCGGCGGTCAGCCCCAGGCGGCTCCGCAGGGGAACCGCCCACTGCCCGACGTGTCCAAGTACGTCGCCTGCATGCGTAAGAACGGCCTGCCGGACTTCCCGGAGCCCAACGCGGACGGCATGTTCACCGGAATCGACCTCGGCAGCGCGGAGTTCAAGGCCGCGCAGCAGACCTGCCAGAAGCTGCTGCCGGCGGACGCGCCGCGCCCGCCCTCCGCCTGACCCAGTCGCGCCTTCCCTCCGCACCCACTTCGGTGCTCCCCTCAGCGCCCCGGCCCGCGAATCCCCCCAGCGCGGGCCGGGGCTTTTAACGCCGCCTTACGAAACCCTGTCGAAACCGCTTACCCGATAGAAAGGAGGTCAGCGGAAAACCTCGCGAGTTATGGAGGATGAAATGTCCCCTATTGTTGGCCGCGCCCATCGGCGAAACGAACCGAATAGGCATCTTTACCGAACTGTCCCGGTCGTCCTGGCCGCCGCGGCCGTCGCCCTGCTCTCCACCGCCTGCACGGGAGGCGAGCCCGAGGCCCGGGCCGTGGCCAGAGTCACCTCCGACGCCGCCACCGGCGGCGGCGACACCGCGGGCGGCAACGGCGGCGCCGCCCAGTCCTCGGGGTCGGGCGACATCGTGGCGTACGCCAACTGCATGCGTCACAACGGCATCCCGAACTTCCCCGACCCGAAGCCCGGCGGCGGCATCGCCTTCCCCGAGGGCGGCGACATCGACCCGCAGTCTCCGGAGTTCAAGAAGGCCGAGGAGAAGTGCAAGCAGTACCTCCCCTCCGGCCCGCGCATCGACGCCAAGAACGACGCCGACCCGAACGCCGGCTGGCCCACCGCCGACAAGCTCAAGTACGCCCAGTGCATGCGTGAGAACGGCCTGCCGAAGTTCCCCGACCCGGACAAGAACGGCGGCTTCGCCTTCATGCAGGACAGCGGCATCGACCCGCAGTCGCCGCAGTTCCGGAAGGCGTCGGAGGCGTGCGCGAAGTACCAGCCGCAGAACCTCAGGCAGCAGCCCGGCCCCGGCGGCCCCGGCGGTCCCGCGGTGCAGGGCGGGGCCGGTTCGTGAGCACCACCGAGGTGCCGAGGCAGGCCACCGACACCACGGACGTCACTCCGCCCGCCGCCCTTCCGCCCGCGCCGCGCGGGCGACGGGGATGGCGCACCGCGATCGTCGTCGTCACCGTTGTCGCGGCGGCCGGCGTGACGGTCGCCGTCGTCAAGCCGTTCGACCGGAAGGCGGCTACCGGCACGATCCAGAACACCGCCCCGACCGGGCTCGCCCAGGTGACCAAGGGCACGCTGTCGGCCAGGACCATGGAGAACGGCACGCTCGGCTACGTCGGCAAGCTCCAGATCGTCGGCAAGGCGAGCGGCACGATCACCCGGCTGCCCGCCGTCGGCGACATCATCGGTCAGGGCAAGCCGCTCTACCGGGTGGACAACAAGCCGGTGATCTTCCTGAAGGGCACGGTCACCCCCGCGTACCGGGAGCTGAAGTGGGGGATGGAGGGCGCCGACGTGCGGCAGCTCAACGCCGCGCTCGTGGCGCTGAAGTACGCCAACAAGAAGAAGCTCAGCCCCAAGTCCGACTACTTCGGCGCGCGGACCTACTACGCCCTGGTCCGGCTGCAGAAGAAGATGGGCCTGAAGCAGACCGGGACGCTGCCGCTCGGGCAGGCGCTGTTCGTGCCGGCCGACGAGATCAGGGTCACCAAGGTCTCCGGGGTGCGCGGCACGGCCGCGATGCCCGGATCGGTCGTCCTCGAGGGCTCCTCCACCCGCCGTGAGGTCACGGTCGCCCTCAACGCCTACCAGCAGTCGGACGTCGTGACCGGTGACAAGGTCCTCATCACGCTGCCCACCGGCAAGACCACCCCCGGCGAGGTGTCCTCGGTCGGCAAGGTGGCCGAGAAGAAGAACGACGACAGCACCACCATCACGGTGCGCATCAGGCCGGAGAAGCCCAAGGACACCGGCCGGCTCGACCAGGCGCCGGTGCAGGTGTCGATCGTCACGGACACCGCGAAGGACGTGCTGTCGGTGCCGGTGAACGCACTGCTCGCCCTGGCCGGCGGAGGGTACGCCCTGGAGGTCGTCGAGGCGAACGGCTCGCACCGCCTGATCCCGGTGGAGGTGGGCCTGTTCGACGACGCCGCCGGGGTGGTCGAGGTGCGGGGCGAGGGGCTGCAGGTCGGCCAGAACGTGGTGGTGCCGGCGTCATGACCAGCCAGGAGGCGCGGACGATGGCCGTGGGCGACCGGCCCCGCATCGGTGAGCCGGTCATCCAGCTCGAGAACGTGACCAAGATCTACCCGGGCGCGTCGCCGGTCGTGGCCCTGGACAAGGCCACCTTCACCATCCGGCGGGGCGAACTGGTGGCCATCGTCGGCCCGTCGGGCTCGGGCAAGTCCACCCTGCTGCAGGTGATGGGCACGCTCGACCGCCCGACGTCCGGCCGGGTCAGGATCGTGGGGGAGGACGTGGCCCGCATGTCCGACCGCGCGCTGGCCCAGGTCAGGGCGACCCGGATCGGCTTCGTCTTCCAGCAGTTCTTCCTCGCCGAGCACGCCACGGCGCTGGAGAACGTCGCCGACGGGCTGCTGTACAGCGGCGTGCGGTACCGGTCCAGGCTCGCCGCGGCCCAGACCGCGCTGGAACGGGTCGGCCTCGGCCACCGCCTCCACCACCGCCCGTCCCAGCTCTCCGGAGGAGAGCGGCAACGGGTGGCCATCGCCAGGGCCCTGGTCGGCAACCCCGCGATCGTGCTGGCGGACGAGCCCACCGGCAACCTCGACAGCGTCTCCGGAAGCGCGATCTTCGAGCTCCTCCAGGAGCTCAACCGGGAGGGCGCGACCATCGTCATGATCACTCATGACCGGGCCCTGGCCGCGCGGCTGCGCCGCCGCATCGAGGTGCTCGACGGCCACATCGTGGCCGAGGTCAACGCCGACGAGGAGGAGGCCCTGCTGTGACCACCATGACGGCTTCCACCCGGATGCATCCGGCCGACGTCGCGAGGACCGCCGCCGTCGGCCTGCGGACAAGACGGATGCGGGCCCTGCTCTCCGCGCTGGGCATCTCGATCGGCGTCGCCGCCATGGTGGCGGTGCTGGGGCTGTCCGCCTCGTCGCAGGCCGGGCTGCTCGCCGAGATCGACAAGCTGGGCACCAACCTGCTCACCGTCACCCCCGGCCAGACGCTCAGCGGGAAGGACGCGAAACTCCCGCGCGAGGCGCCCGGGATGATCGCCAGGATCGGGCCGGTCGACTCGGTTGAGAGCACGGGCAAGACCTCGGCCAGCGTCTACCGCTCGCCCTACATTCCGAGCGTCAACACCAACGCGCTCACGGTCAGCGCCGCGAGCCTCGGCCTGCCGGCCGCGCTGCGGATGACGGTGGCCCAGGGCAGATACCTGAACGCCGCGACCGCCGACCAGCCGGTCGTGGTGCTCGGCTGGACCGCCGCGGCCAGGCTGGGCATCGCGAAGATCCATCCGGGCGCCCGGCTGTGGGTCGGCGGGCAGTGGTTCTACGTCGCCGGGATCCTCGGCAAGGCGAGCCTCGTGCAGGAAATCAACGAGTCGGTTCTCGTCGGGTACGGGGCCGCCGAGAAGTACCTCCACTTCGACGGCCATCCGACCAAGATTTACATCCGCGCCCAGACGGAGCAGGTCAAGGACGTGCAGCAGGTGCTGGCCGCCACCGCCTACCCGGAGCACGCGGACGAGGTCGTCGTCAGCCAGCCCTCCGCCGCGCTGGAGGCCCGCGCCGTCGCCCAGTCCGCCCTGAACGGACTGTTCCTCGGGCTCGGGGCGGTGGCCCTCCTCGTCGGCGGCATCGGCGTGGCCAACACCATGGTCATCTCCGTGCTCGAACGGCGCTCGGAGATCGGGCTCCGGCGCTCGCTCGGGGCCACCCGGGGCAACATCCGCCTGCAGTTCCTGTCCGAGGCGGTCCTGCTGGCCGCCATGGGCGGCATCGCCGGGGTCGTGCTCGGCGTCGGCGTCACCGCGGCCTACGCGCTCCTCAAGGGGTGGGCCACGGTCGTGCCGCCGATCGCGTGGGGAGGCGGGCTCGGCGCGGCCGTCCTCATCGGCGCGGTCGCCGGGCTGCTGCCGGCGCTGCGCGCGGCCCGCATGCAGCCCACCGAGGCACTCAGAACGGTCTGAACAGTCCTGCCCGCAGCCCGGCACCGCGCGACCGCGGTGCCGGGCTCGCTCGTCTTCGCCCCGGGTGTCCAAGCGCTGAAATTCGGCGGTTGGACACCAGCGCCCCCTTTATACCGGTATGACAGTCGATGTGGACAACGGTAATGGTTTTCGGTCCGCGCAAAGCGGTACATGATCGGGCGAAACCTTTTTGAAACCCCGGGATCTGTAGTAAGAAGAAGCACTGGGACGCGAACGGAAATGGGGAACCGGGGAAGCGCGATCCGCTTAAACGCCCCACCTGTCGTCCCTGTCAAGAGCGCCGGGCACCTGTTTCCGGTGCCATGGTGTCCAATTGCTGACAGCGGGGTCAGCGGGGCCGGTCACGGCGGACATCCTCAAACAGAGGAACCGACCGTCTGAAAAGGGCACCGTGCGCGTGATTCACAAGGGATTCGTGGACCAGTTGAACCGACGGGGACGCCACACTGTGGAGGCACGGTATGACCGGTGACCTGGAGCAGCTGATCGATGCCGACGGGGGGCAGGTGACCATGGTCGCGGTGGATTCTCTCGTTACGGGATTGTCTCCCAGAAAATCCGGAGAAGATCGCGAACATGTTTTACTGCTGGCCGCGGTGCCCGACGAGCTTCCGCCGATTCTGGTGCATTACCCGACGATGCGCGTCATCGACGGCGCGCACCGCCTGGCCGCCGCCCGCCTGCGCGGCGCGGCCCACATCGCCGTGCGGTTGTTCGACGGAGACGAGGTGGAGGCCTTCGTCCTCGCGGTACGGGCCAACGCCGCGCACGGGCTGCCCCTCTCGCTGAGCGATCGCAAGGCCGCCGCCGAGCGCATACTGAAGCTCCGCCCGCACTGGTCGGACCGCTATATCGCCTCGGTCGCGGGAATCAGCGCGAAGACGGTGGCCGAGATAAGGGCGGCCGGCGCCGAAATTCTGTCGCCGAACGCCCGGATCGGCCGCGACGGGCGGGTGCGCTCGGTGAACGCCGCCGAGGGCCGCAGGATCGCGATGGAACTGATCGCGGAAAATCCTGAATGGTCCTTACGGCAGATCGCGAAGGTGGCCGGAATCTCTCCGGAGACGGCCCGGGACGTCAGAAACAAAATGCGCCGTCAGGAGGATCCGGTGGCGGGCCGGCGGCCCAGGCCGCAGGCGGCTCCGGTCGACGATCCCGACGCGCGCGACGATCTCGGAGAACTGCGCCAGGGAATCGAGCGGTTGCGCTCGGATCCCGAACTCATCGGCAGCCCGGCGGGCCGCGCGTTGCTCAGGCTGCTGAGCGCCCACCTGGCGGAGGTCGAGCGGTGGAAACGCCTGGGTGAACGCGTGCCGCCGTACCTCGGAGGCGTGCCGCCGTACTGGGGTGACATCGTCGCCTCCCTTGCCTTCGAATGCGGAAACATTTGGGACGAGTTCGCGCAGCGCGTCCAGGAACGGGTCGAGGAGACCGTCTGACTCTTGGTTAGACTAGACCGCGCACGGTTTCGCCGCGGTTTCATTCCCGGCCCGGCTGCCGATACCTCATCGAAACCAGTGATCCCGTAGAACGTCTCGTGCCGGGAATGCACGGGGCGTATGGGGTCCCGTCCCGGAGTCGAAGCGTCGGTTGGGCCGGCCCGGGCCGGCCCAACCGACGTCGTTTCCGCCTGTTCGAATTCACTCGGCGAGCGCGACCGAATGCGAGGTCTCGGCCGTTTTCGCATCGATGGTTATATTTTTTCTGGCCTGCGGAGAACCGTAGGCGTCCCCGGTACCTGTTCCGCTTCCCATACAGGTGAGCAGACCGTGAGGAGTCCTCGTTGCAGTTCGCGCCGGATCCGGATTTCTATTCGGTGGTGGAAGTCGAGATCAGTTCGCTGTCGATCGGGGGTTCTCCGCGAAGTTCGGGGGAGAGCCGTGAGCATGTGGAACTGCTGGCCGCCGCCACCGGCCCCCTGCCGCCGATCGTCGTGCACCGGCCCACCATGCGGGTCATCGACGGCATGCACCGTCTCAGGGCCGCCCAGTTGTGTGGGCGGCGGACGATTCCCACCCGGTTCTTCGACGGCCCGGAGGGCGACGCCTTCGTCCTGTCCGTCAGGCTGAACATCGCCCACGGCCTGCCGCTGTCGCTGCCCGACCGCAAGAGCGCCGCCGCGAAGATCATCGAATCACATCCCGACTGGTCCGACCGGCTGATCGCCTCGACCACCGGCCTGTCGGCCAAGACGATCTCCGAGCTGCGCAGACGCACGGCGCCGGAGTCGCCCTGCGTGGCCAGGATCGGCAGGGACGGCCGGGTCCGCTCCATCAACCGCGTCTCGGGGCGCACCCTGGCCTACGACCTGATGACCAAGGATCCCAGCCTCTCCTTCCGGCACATCGCGAGGATCGCCGGCATCTCGCCCGAGACCGTGCGCGACGTCAGGAAGCGCATGCACAGGGGAGAGAGCCCGGTGCCGGCGGGACGGCACAAACGTGCGGTGCCGGGCGAGCTTCCCCCCGCCGGACCGGTGGACCGGCCCGGCGCCCGGCGCGCCCTGGAACAGCCGCCGGCGGCGATCGTCGACCGGCTGAAGGCCGATCCGGCGCTGCGCCTCAACGAGAACGGCCGCGACCTCCTGCGCCTGCTGAATATCCATACCATTCCGCGGGAGGACTGGGTCAAGATCGTGGACAGCATTCCGCCGCACTGCGCGGAAATCATCGTCCAACTCGCGCGCGGATGCGCGCAGGGATGGCGGGAGTGCGCCACCCGGCTCGAACGAAAAATATCGAAGACGTGACCGGAGCCCCCGCCGGACAAATACGCGGTTGGACGCCGGGGGGCCGCAGCGAATATGCGAGTAAATTTGTCCCCGCCTGCTCCATAAACACTTGTACGGCGACGGAGGCGCGGCCGGTGGACATTCTTTCGATCGACCACATCGAGTTATTCGCCGAGGACGCGGAACGCACCGCGGCCGGTCTGCGCGATTCCTACGGATTCACCGTGGCGGGTCGCGGCGGGCCGCAGACCGGCCTGCCGGACTGCCGCTCGGTCCTGCTCAGGCAGCGCGACATCACCGTCCTGGTGACCTCCGCCATCGGCGGCGGCCACCGCGCCGCCGAGTACGTCGGGCGGCACGGCGAGGGCGTCGCGGTGATCGGCCTGGCCGTGCCCGACGCCCGCGAGGCGTTCGCCAGGGCGGTGGAACGCGGGGCGGCGCCGGTCGCCCCGCCCACCGAGTTCGGCCCGGAGGGCGCCCGTGTCACCTTCGCCTCCGTGGCCGGGTTCGGCGACGTCGAGCACCGCTTCACCTCGCGTGAGTCGCCCGGCGCGCCGTTCGCCCCCGGCACCATCGTCGAGACCGGCGCCGCCGGCTCACCGGACGGGCTTCTCCGCGTGATCGACCACTTCGCCGTGTGCGTGCCCGCCGGCGAGCTCGGCCCGACGATCCGCCACTACCAGGACGTGTTCGGGTTCGAGCAGACCTTCGAGGAGCGGATCATCGTCGGCTCCCAGGCGATGGACTCCAAGGTGGTCCAGAGCGTCTCCCGGCAGGTGACCCTCACCGTCATCGAGCCGGACACCACGAGGGCGCCCGGGCAGATCGACGCGTTCGTCCGCGCGCACGACGGGGCGGGCGTCCAGCACGTCGCGTTCCTCACCGACGACATCGCCTCGGCCGTGCGCACCTGCTCCGAGCGGGGCGTGCGCTTCCTCACCACACCGGGGGCCTACTACGACAACCTGCCCGGACGGCTGGGCGACGTCGAGGTGCCCGTCGACGACCTGCGCGAGCTGAACATCCTGGCGGACCGCGACCACTCGGGCGTACTGCTGCAGATCTTCACCGAGTCGCGGCACCCCCGGGGGACCCTCTTCTACGAGCTGATCGACCGCCGCGGCGCCCGGACGTTCGGCAGCAACAACATCAAGGCCCTCTACGAGGCCGTCTCCCGGCAGTCGGCGGCGAACGAGGCCGGCCGGATCTGACCATGACCATCCACGCGATCAGCGGCGCCATCCGGGTCGAGGAGAACGCGAGCGAGGCGATCCTCGGGGCGACCGCCGAACTCGTCACCGCCGTGCTCACCCGCAACGGCCTCGTGGCCGACGACGTCGTCAGCGTGCTCCTCACCGCCACACCCGACCTGACCGCCGCGTTCCCGGCGCGGGGCGCCCGCCTGACCGGCCTGCACGAGGTGCCCCTGATGTGCGCGCACGAGCCGCCGGTGCCCGGTGGCATGCCGCGCGTCGTCCGCCTGGTGGCGCACGTCGACGTGGAGCGCCCGCGCTCGGAGCTCCGGCACGTCTACCTGCGCGGCGCCGAGGCGTCGTACGCCGCCGAGATGGCGAGCCGGTGAGCCGGGTGGAGACCAAGGTCGCGCCGGGGCGGGTGGCGGTCATCGGCACCGGGCTCATCGGCACCTCGATCGCGCTCGCGCTGCGCGGGCGGGGCACCGAGGTGCTGCTCGCCGACCGTGACCCGGCCGCCGTCCGGCTGGCCGTGGACGCGGGGGCCGGCACGCCGCTGTACGGCCGCCCGCACGAGCCCCGCGAACCGTCCGAGCCGCTGGAGTCGTCCGAACCGGCCGACCTGGCGATCCTGGCGGTGCCGCCGGGGGCCGTGCCCGCGGCCCTGCTGGAGGCGCAGAAACGCGGCGTCGCCCGTGTCTACACCGACGTCGCGAGCGTCAAGGAACGCCCGATGGCCGAGGCCGTACGGCTCGGCTGCGACATGACGACCTACGTCGGCGGCCATCCCATGGGCGGCAGGGAGCGCTCCGGCCCGCTGGCCGCCCAGGCCGACCTCTTCCTCGGCCGCCCCTGGGTGCTGTGCCCCACGCGGGACACCGGCGAGGAGGTCGTCGGCGCGGCGACCGCGCTCATCCTGGCCTGCGGCGCCACGCCGGTCGTCATGCACGCCGCCGACCACGACCGGGCGGTCGCCCTGATCTCCCACACCCCCCACGTGGTGTCGGCGGCGATGGCCGCCCGCTTCGCCGGCGCGCCCGGCGGCGTGCTGGCCCTGACCGGGCAGGGCGCCCGCGACGTGACCAGGATCGCGGCCGGCGACCCCGAACTGTGGCTCGGCATCCTGTGCGCCAACGCGCGGCCGATCGCGGACCTGCTGGAGGAGGTCGCCCGCGACCTCGTCGCGGCCGCCGCCGGCCTGCGCGAGGGGGAGGCGGAGGGCGCCGTCGCCGATCTGCTCGCCAGGGGAGTGGCCGGCCACGGCCGGATCCCCGGCAAGCACGGCGGGCGGCCCCGCCGCTACACCGCCGTGCCCGTCCTGGTCGCCGACCGGCCGGGCGAGCTCGCACTGCTCTTCCAGGCCGCGGGAGTGGCGGGGATCAACATCGAGGACGTCGCGATCGAGCACTCGCCCGGACGCTCCGTCGGCCTGGTGGAGCTGTCGGTGCGGCCGGAGTCGGCCCAGGACCTGGCCCGTGAGCTGCGCGCCCGCGGATGGTCCGTCCCCGTCGGGGAGGGCGATTGAGCGGCCGCCGCACCGCACCGTATCCAGACGGAGGGACACCCGAGATGCCTGCGAACAACGCCCCCGTGACGCTCAGGGACTACCGCGAGCTCGCCCGGAAACTGGTCGATCCCTCGGTCTGGGACTTCTGGGAAGGCGGCGCGGGCGAGGAGAGCACGCTCGCCGCCAACACCGAGGCGTTCGACCGGCTGCGCCTGAACCCGTCGGTGCTGCGCGGCGTGCACCGGCCGGAGACCACGGTCAAGATCCTCGGCGAGACCTGGGACGCGCCGGTCGCGATCGCCCCGCTGGCCCTGCAGACGATGGCGCACCCCCTGGGCGAGGTGGCCACCGTGCGCGGCACGGCGGCGGCGGCCCGCGTGCCAGTGATCGTCAGCATGATGGCCGGGCGCACCGTGGAGGACGTGGCCGCCGAGGCGGAGGTCCCGCTCTGGCTCCAGGTGTACTGCCTGCGCGACCGGGAGCTCACCCGCCACGTCGTCGAGCGCGCCGAGCGGGCGGGGTTCGGCGCGCTCGTCCTCACCGTCGACGCGCCCCACCTCGGACGGCGCCTCCGCGACGAGCGGAACGGGTTCCGGGTGCCCGCGTCCGTCTTCCCCGCCAACCTCTACACCGCCGACCTCGGCCGGGACGGCTTCACCTCGCCCGCCGGGCACGCCGGCGCGGAGTTCGACCCCGGCCTCGACTGGTCGGTGGTGGCCTGGATGCGGTCGGTCAGCCGGCTGCCGATCCTGCTGAAGGGCATCCTGACGGACGCCGACGCCGAACGCGCGATCGAGGCCGGAGCCGACGGCATCGTGGTCTCCAACCACGGCGGACGCCAGCTCGACGGCGTCCCGGCCGGCGTCGAGGTGCTGCCCGAGATCACCGCGGCCGTGGCCGGGCGGGTGCCCGTGCTGCTCGACGGCGGCGTCCGCCGGGGCCGCGACGTGCTGGCCGCCCTCGCGCTCGGCGCCGACGCGGTGCTGCTCGGCCGTCCGGTGCTGCACGGCCTCGCGGTCGCCCAGGAGGAGGGCGTGGCCCGCGTGCTCACGATCCTCCTGGAGGAACTGCGCGATGCCATGACGCTGACCGGGACCGGCACGGTCGCCGGGGCGGGGCCCGAGCTGGTGCGCCCCGGCGCCGCCCGCCCGAGCCCGGAGCCTTCGCTGCCGGAGACCCCGGCGCTTTCGGGAACCACGGCGGTGACGGAGATCGCGGCGCTGCCGGGCACCGCGCCGCTGCCGGGAACGGTGCCGGTGGAAACGGTGCCGGTGGGAGGCGGACTGCGGCGGGCCGACCTGCACTCCAGCGTCTCCGACCCCGTCATGGACACGATGAACTTCCTGAACGAGGTGACGAGCCGCTATCCCGAGGCGATCTCGTTCGCTCCCGGCCGGCCGTACGCCGGGTTCTTCGAGACCGAGCAGATCTTCTCCCAGATCCGTGCGTACCTGGACCATCTCGCCGCGCAGGGCGCGACGCCGGAGCAGGTCAGGGACGCCGTGTTCCAGTACGGCCCCTCGGCGGGCCGCATCCGCGAGATCATCGCGCGGTCGCTCCGGGTCGACGAGGGCATCGACGTCCCGCCCGAGTCGATCGTGGTCACCGTCGGCTGCCAGGAGGCGATGTTCCTGGCGCTGCGGGCGCTCATCTCCGGCCCGGACGACGTGCTGATCGTCTCCAGCCCCTGCTACGTGGGCATCACCGGGGCGGCGCTGCTGCTGGACGTCGAGCTGACCGCGGTCGAGGAGCGCGAGGACGGGCTGTCCTGCGCCGACCTGGAGGCCGCCGTCCTGGCCGAGCGGGCCCGGGGCCGCCGCCCCCGGGCGGTGTACGTGGTGCCCGACCACTCCAACCCCTCCGGCACGACGATGCCGCTGGCGGCCCGGCACGAGCTCATCGACCTCGCAGCCCGGCACGACCTGCTGATCCTGGAGGACAGCCCCTACCGGCTGGTCAGCCCGGGCGCCCGGGTGCCGACGCTGAAGGCGCTCGACCGCGGGCGCCGGGTCGTCCATCTCGGGTCTTATTCCAAGTCGGTCTTCCCGGGCGCGCGGGTCGGCTTCGCGGTCGCCGACCAGGAGGTCGTGGACTCGGGCGGCCGCCCGGTGCTGCTCGCCGACGAGCTCGCCAAGATCAAGAGCATGGTGACCGTCAACACCTCGCCGCTCAGCCAGGCCGCCGTGGCCGGGGCGCTGCTCGCCGCCGACGGGAGGGTCTCCGCGCTCAACCGCGGGACCGCCGAATACTACGGGGACGCCATGCGGCACACGCTCGCCTGCCTGGAACGCCGCTTCGCCGGGGTGCCGGGGGTGCGCTGGAACTCTCCCACCGGCGGCTTCTTCCTGGCCCTGCACGTCCCCTTCCGCGCCGACAACGCGGCGCTGGCCCGCTCCGCGCAGGACTTCGGGGTCATCTGGACGCCGATGTCGTACTTCTATCCGCAGGGCGGGGGCGAGCACACCATCCGGCTGTCCACCAGCTACCTCACCCACGAGGAGATCGAGGAGGGCGTCGCCCGGCTGGCGGAGTTCATCGCGGCGGAGAGGCACGCGGATGAGCGTCGTTGACAACGGGGTCGCCGCCCGCCCGGCTCCCGGCCCGGCGGCCGATCCCCGCGACCCGCTGGCCCGGCTCGCCACGCTCCTCGACGAGGGCCCGCTGCGGCCGATCGCCCCGCCGGACCAGTCGGGTGTGTGCGCCGTACGCGGCCGGATCGAGGGCGTGCCCGTGGTCGCGTTCTGCAGCGACGCCCGCGTGCAGGGCGGCGCGATGGGCAGCCAGGGCTGCGACCACATCGTGCGCGCCTACGACCTCGCCGCCCGCGAGCGGCTGCCCGTGATCGGCGTCTGGCACTCCGGCGGCGCCCGGCTGGCCGAGGGCGTCGAGTCGCTACACGCGGTGGGCCGCGTCTTCGAGGTGATGACCAGGAACTCGGGCGTCGTCCCGCAGATCTCCGTCGTCGTCGGCGCGGCGGCCGGAGGCGCGGCGTACGGACCGGCGCTGACCGACCTGGTGATCCTCGCCGACACCGGGCGGATCTTCGTCACCGGTCCCGACGTGGTTCGCAGCGTCACCGGCGAGGAGATCGACACGGCCGCCCTGGGCGGCCCGGAGCCGCACGGCAGGCGCAGCGGCGTCGTCCACGTGGTGACGGAGTCCGAGGCCGAGGCGATGACACGGGCCCGTCAGCTCGCGGTCCTGCTCGGGCACCAGGGACGGCTGCGCGCCGTGGAGGAGACGGCGTTCCCGGTGGCCCTGCCCGACAACCCGCGCCGCGCCTACGACGTGCACCCCCTGATCCGGGCCGTCCTCGACGAGGGGACCGAGGTCGAACTGCACCGCAGATGGGCGCCCAACATCGTCACCACCCTGGGCCGCCTGGGCGGCCGCACGATCGGGGTCGTCGCCAACAACCCACTCAAACTCGGCGGGTGCCTCGACGCGGCCTCCGCCGAGAAGGCCGCCCGCTTCGTTCGGATGTGTGATGCCTTCGGGGTGCCGCTGCTGGTGCTGGTGGACGTCCCCGGCTACCTGCCCGGCGTCGGCCAGGAGCACAACGGGGTGGTCAGGCGGGGCGCCAAACTGCTGCACGCCTTCGCCGAGGCGTCCGTGCCGAGGGTGACCCTGCTCACCGGCAAGGCGTACGGCGGCGCCTACATCGCCATGAACTCCCGCGCGCTGGGCGCCACCCGGGTGCTCGCCTGGCCCAGGGCGGTCATCGCGGTGATGGGCCCGGTCGCGGCCGTACGGATCCTCAGGCGGCGCGACCTCGCCGCGGTCTCCGAGGAGGAACGCCCGGAACTGGAGCGGCGTCTGGCCGAGGAGCACGAGAAGGAGGTCGGCGGCCTCGGCCGCGCCGTGGAGCTCGGCGTGGTCGACGAGGTCATCGACCCGGCCACGACCCGGACCGCGATCGTCAGGGCCCTGGCCCGGACCACCCCCGCCCGCGGCGCCCACGGCAACATCCCGCTCTGACCCCGCCAGCCCCGCTCTGACCCCCGCCGCTGGTCCACATGGCTGGTCCAGCGCGGCCGAGTCCACCCGCGTGACCCACCCCCGTAACTGCCCGCGTTCCCCTCTGCCGCGTACACACATCGACGCGAACCAGGAGACCCCTATGCCCGGAACAGTCGTCGTGACGGCCGTGGAGGCGGTGGGCCCCGACCCGGTGCTCGCCTTCCTCCTCCAGGTCGTCGTCCTGCTGACGTCGGCCATGGTGCTCGGGCGCGTCGCCGTCCGGCTGGGCCTGCCCGCCATCGTCGGCGAGTTGTGCGTCGGCGTGCTGCTCGGCCCGTCGGTGCTGGGCCACGCCGCGCCCGCGCTGTCGCACTGGCTCCTGCCGCAGGGCGCCGACAAGACGGGCCTCTTCGGCGGGCTCGCCCAGATCGGCGTGCTACTGCTGATCGGCCTGACCGGCGTCGGCATCGACGGCGCGCTCTTCCGCCGCAAGGGCCGCGCTGCGCTGCGCGTCGGGATCCTGGCGCTGGTCGTGCCGCTTTCGCTGGGCGTGCTCGCCGGCTGGCTGATGCCGGAGCGGCAACTGCCGGCGGGCGCCGACCGACCCACGGCGGCGCTGTTCCTCGGCGTGGCGATGGGCATCAGCGCCTTGCCCGTCACCGCGAAGATCCTCATGGACATGAAGCTGTTCCACCGCAACGTGGGGCAGCTCACGCTCATGGCGGCGGCCCTGGACGACGTCGCCGGGTGGGTCCTGCTGTCGTTCGCGTCCGTCATGGTGACGGCCGGGCTGGGCGGCGGCAACGCCGTGGCGCTCCTGTATCCCTGCGCCTTCGTCACGGTGGCCTGGCTGGCGGGCCGCCCGCTGACCCGGCTGGCCGTACGCCTGGCGATGCGCTCCGCCGACGCCGGACCGGTGATCGTGGTCACGATCGCCGTCACCCTGTGCTGCGCGGCGACCGCGCACGTGCTCGGCATGGACGCCGTCTTCGGCGCGTTCGTCGGCGGCCTGCTGGTCGGGTCCGCGAGAGAAGACGTGGCGGCCCGGCTCGCGCCGCTGCGCACCGTCACGCTCGCCGTCCTGGCCCCGCTGTTCTTCGCCACCGCCGGGCTCCACGTGGACCTGCTGGTCCTGGCCGATCCCGGGATCGTCGTGCTCGGGCTCGTGCTGCTCCTGATCGCCATCCTGGGCAAGTTCGCGGGAGCGTACGCCGGCGCCAGGCTCGTGGGGCTGACCTCCTGGGAGGGGGTCGCCGTCGGAGCGGGCCTGAACGCCCGCGGGGTGGTGGAGATCGTGGTGGCGGGCGTCGGGCTGCGGCTCGGCGTGCTGAACGACGAGCTCTACACGATCATCGTGCTCATCGCGATCATCACCTCGATCATGGCGCCGCCGATCCTGCGCGCCGCGATGTCGCGGATCGAGCAGACGGCCGAGGAACGCCTGCGCGCCATGCACGCCGACCCCGCACCCCTCGAACACTGACCCCCGAACCCCGAGCCCAGAACACCGAGCCCCGAATGCTGGGGCCTGAGCACTGGTGCGGGAACCTTGGGGCTCGGATATTGGGGCGGGCCCGGACGGCCTCCGCACCGGCCGTCCGGTCCGCCGGCGCGGAGTGTGGCTACGTACCGTTCCACACGGGCTTGCGTTTCTCGCTGAAGGCCGCGGGGCCCTCGATCGCGTCGCGGCTGCGCATCCGCCGGGTCTCCCAGGGGTACGCCGCGCCGAAGGCCGCCTCCAGCGGCAGATGGAGCGAGCTGTGCACCGCCTCCTTGATCGCGCGCAACGACAGCGGCGCGCAGCTCAGCAGGTCGTCGAGCCACCCGGCGACGCACACGTCCAGCTCCCCGGCCGGGACGACGTCGTTGACGAGCCCGTGCCGCAAAGCGAGATCGGCCGTCATCCGGCGGCCGGTGAGCAGGTAGCCCATGGCCGTCTTGAGCGGAAGCTGCCGCGCCAGGCGGAACGCCCCGCCCGCGCCGGGCACCAGCCCCAGCCGCGCCTCGGGCAGACCGAACACCGACCGGTCGGAGGCGATGATGAGGTCGCAGGCCAGGGCGAGCTCGAAGCCGCCGCCCAGGGCGTACCCGTCGACCCGTGCGATCACCGGGGTGGTCATGTCGAAGCGCTCGGTGAGCCGCGGCCAGCCCGGCTGGCCGCGGCTGCCGAACGTCGTCGCAGGCGCGCCCAGCCGGTTGAGCCGCGCGCGCTCGCGCAGGTCCTGCCCCACGGAGAACGCCCGCTCGCCGGCGCCGGTCAGCACGGCAACCCGTACGGAGTCGTCGGCCTCCACGTCGTCCCAGATCGCGGCCAGTTCCTCGTGGGTCCTCAGGTCGAGCGCGTTCAGCACCTCGGGCCGGTCGATGGTCACCCAGGCCACGTGCTCCCGCTTCTCATACCGCACCCTGTTCCGGCCCGCTGAGGCACTGTCTCCGTTTGCGGCCCTGTCCTCGCCCATCGGCGCGCACCCCTCTCCGCTCGTCGATCAGCGCCCGGCCGTACGTCGGATCGTCCACGGGCGGCGGAACGCGCGCCGAGCGTCAGCGGCCCCGGCCGGCCCGCCGCGGCCTGGTCACGAAGGCCGCGTGACGTGGGAAAAGACGGGCGGTCGCGCGGAACTCAGTGAAACCGGCGACCGCCGGGAAGTCAACGCGACGACCTCCCGTCGTCTGGACAGCGCTGTCCCCGCCCCGGAGCGAGGTCCGCGCCGCCGCGGAGGACCCGGGCGCGTGGGTCCTCCATGACCGGCCGGCCGTACCTCACCCTCTCAGCCGCGCGGCGCGCCGAACCACCTGGGCAGCCGGTCGAGCAGGCCCGCCTGATCCTCGCCGGCCCATGCCACGTGACCGTCCGGCCGCAGCAGTACGGCGGGCACGTCCAGCTCCTCGCTGACGTCCACGACGTGGTCGACCCGATCCGCCCAACCGGCGACCGACAGCCGGCCGGTCTGGTCGAGCAGCAGCCCGCGGCCGCCGCGCGTGAGCTCGTAGAGGCGCCCTCGCTTCAGCGTCACGTCCCGCATCCGCCGGCCGAGCAGGTCGTGCCCCTCGCCGAAGTCGTAGCGGATCCCGATCGCGGCGATCTTCTCGGCCAGGCGCCGTCTCACGTCCTCGAAGTCCATCAGCTCCGACACCAGGCGGCGCACCGCCTGGGCGCCCGGCTCGGTGGACATCAGCTCCATCTGCGCGCGGGCGTTGTCCAGCACGGCGGCGGCCACCGGGCGCCGTTCGGTCTCATAGCTGTCCAGCAGCCCCTCCGGGGCCCAGCCGCCGATCTCGGCGGCCAGCTTCCAGCCGAGGTTGAAGGCGTCCTGGATGCCGAGGTTGAGACCCTGCCCGCCGACCGGCGGATGGATGTGCGCGGCGTCGCCGGCCAGCAGCACCCGCCCGACCCGGTAGCGGTCGGCCAGCCGGGTGGCGTCGCCGAAGCGGGAGAGCCGGCGGGGAGAGTGCACGCCGAAGTCGGTGCCGGCGACGGCCCGCAACTGCTGCCTGAAGTCCTCCAGGGTCGGCGGGACCGAGCGGTCCTCGGTCACCCCCGCGGCGGGCACGACCACGCGGTACACCCCCTCGTCGAAGGGCGCGAGCCCGAACCGCTTCTGGGTCGCGCGGACCTCGGCCACCACGGCGGCCACCGTCTCCGGCGGCACGCCCACCTCCATCTCGCCGAGCAACGTCTCGACCCTGGTGGGCTCGCCGGGGAAGCCGACGCCCAGCAGCTTGCGCACCGTGCTTCGGCCGCCGTCGCAGCCGACGAGGTAACGCGCGCGGAGTCGCGTGCCGTCGGCCAGCTCGGCGGTCACGCCGAGCTCGTCCTGGTTCAGCCCGGCCAGCCCGCGGCCGCGCCGGATCTCGGCGCCCACCTCGGCGGCGTGCTCGCCCAGCAGGCGGTCGGTGATGGTCTGCCGGACGCCGAGGACGTACGGGTGCGCGGTGTCCAGCCGTTCGGGCGAGGGCTTCTCGATGGCGGCGAAGAACCCGCCGACCGGATGCTTGCGGCCGTGCGGGAGGAACCGCTCCAGCAGACCGCGCTGGTCCAGCACCTCGATGCTGCGCACGTGCAGGCCCAGCGCGCGGACGAACCCCGTCGGCTCCGGCTCCTTCTCCAGCACGACCACCCGCACGCCGTGCAGCCGCAGTTCGGCGGCCAGCATCAGGCCGGTCGGCCCACCGCCGGCGATGATCACGTCGATCATGAATCCCCCATTCGACAAGGTCCCGCTCCCTGTTCGGACGGTGATTCTGCGGTACGACCGGGGTCTTGCCGCAAGCCCCCCGGTGCGCTATAGCTTGAGAGTGGCGGGGGAGATCAACTGTCCGCGGTGGGTGGGAAAGCAGTTCGGCGGGATGGTGCCGGGCTGATAGCGTGCGGGTGATCGTGACAGGCCGCGAGGAGGTGAGACCCATGAACGTTGTGTCGATGGGGTGCTCCCTCTCGTCATCACGGTCGGCGGGCGAATAACACAGGAGTCGCCGGGAGCGCCTGGACAACAAGCACTCCAGGAAAGCGACAACCTAATGCGTTCTGTGCATTTCACTTCGGAAGAAACGTCGAACGGCGTCATCGCGCGTGAGTTCACCGTGGGCGAGGTCCCCGGCGTGCTCTGGTCGCCCGAATCCTCCTCCGGCCGCGCGCCGCTGGTGCTGCTGGGGCACGGCGGCGGCCAGGACAGCAGGTCGCCGGGGATGGCCGGCCGCGCGGCCCTCCTCGTGGGCGACGGCGGTTTCCACGTCGCCGCCATCGACGCACCAGGTCACGGCGGCAGGCCCCGTACGGCGGACGACGAGCGGGAGATCGCCGCGCTCCGGCGGGCGATGGCGTCGGGCGAGCCGGTCGGCCCGATCGTCGTGTCCTTCAACGCCGGCATCGCCAGGCGTGCCGTGCCCGAGTGGCGGGCGGTCCTCGACGCCCTTCAGGAACTGCCGGAGATCGGCGCCGAGGGGCCGGTCGGCTACTACGGCGTGAGCATGGGCACCGCGATCGGGCTGCCGTTGACGGCGGCCGAGCCCAGGATCACCGCGGCGGTGCTGGGTCTCTTCTGCTACGACGAGGCGCTGGCCGAGGCGGCGGGACGGATCACGGTGCCGGTCGAGTTCGCGCTGCAGTGGGACGACGAGATCATCCCTCGTGAATCCGGGCTCGCGTTGTTCGACGCGCTGGCCTCGAAGGAGAAGACGCTGCACGCCAACGCGGGCGGGCACGACGAGGTGCCCAGGTTCGAGGCCGACAGCGCGGTCCGGTTTTTCGCCCGGCACCTGCGCGGGTAGTCACGTCACCGGCCTGAGGTGACGGGGGTCGGCGACCGGCCGCCCGTCGGTCGCCGATCCGGCTCCCGCTTCCGCCGTCAGTTGAGGTCGGTGGCGGGGCGGGGCGTCGCCCGCGCGGCGGGGGTGATCTCGTGGAGCGGCGTGCGGACCCCGAACCACATGGCGGAGAACCCGGCCACGCCGAGCCCGGCGCACATGAGCCAGACGAGCGTGCCGTCGTACTGGAAGAGGGCCGTGCCCACGGCGGGTCCCACCGCGTACCCGATGGTGTGGCAGGCGGCGAAGGCGCCGATGTAACGGCTGCGCAGGTGTCCCGGCGCGGCCAGCGCCGGATAGGCGTTCGACGACGGCGCGCTGACGATCTCGCCCATGGTCCACACCAACGCGGCGGCGAAGAGCAGCCAGACGCCGGCCGTGACGCCGAACAACGCGAGCCCCCCGCCGATCAGCAGCGTCCCCACCGAGATCGCCGTCCGCATCGGCAGCCTCTGGACGTACGGCGTGAGCGGAAGTTCGAGCAGGATGACCAGGGCGCCGTTCAGGGCGACGACGGCGCCGTAGACCGCGGTGGGCAGGCCCCGGTCCCTGATCTCCAGCGGGAGGACGGCCTGATACTGCACCTCGGCGAAGGCCGTCGCGAACATCGCGGCGAGGACGAGGAGATAACGACGGTCCCGCAGGACCGCGCGATAGCCGCCGCGCTCCCTGTCCCCGTGCCGTACGGCGTGCGCCGCCTCGCGCCCGGGCCGGCCTCCCGGCAGCACGACCATCGCCGCCACCGCGAAGACCACACTCGTGATCGCGTCCGCGAGGAAGACCGCGCGGTAGCCGAAGCCGGCCAGCCACACGCCCAGCAGCGGGGCGAGGGTCGCGCCGATGTTGAGCCCCAGGCGGCTCGCCGCCGTGGTGATCACCAGCCGCCGCGGCGGGGTCAGCTCCGACAGCATCGTCGTGGAGGCCGGCCGGTAGAGCTGGGTGACCGCGCCGATCGCCAGGCTGATCCCCAGCAGCGGCAGGTAGCCGGTCACGAAGCCGACGGTTCCGACGCCCACGCCGGACAGCGCCATCGACGTGACGATCACGTTCCGCGCCCCGAACCGGTCCGTCGCGGCGCCGCCCGCCACCACCCCGGCGATCGAGCCGAGGCCGAACGCGGTGAGCGCGCCGCCCGCCTCGGCCGGGCGGTAGCCGAGCCCGGTGACGTAGAGCACCAGGAAGAGCGAGACGAAGCTGCCCATCCGGTTGACGGCGGTCCCGCAGAGCAGGGCGAGCACGGGAGGGGGCAGTTCGCGCAGCGTCCGCAGCACGCCGGCGCGTTCGTCCCCCTGCGGCGCCGCGGCTGGGGGCTGGTCCTCGGACACGTGCTCGCTCCTCGCTCTCTCCCACAGACGGGATCTCTCGGCAGGACGGCGGTTCTCCCGGCCCGGCAGGGCTTCTGCGCGAGACGACCGCTCCGCTGGCTTTCCCCGCGCCGGAGCGGCGGTGCCGTCGCCGTTCGCGGAGCCGGTCCCGGAGCCGGTCCCGGGCCTGCTCCGGCCGCCTGCCGAGCCGGGCTCCCTGCCGCTTCTCAGACGGAGACGGGCTCCCGGGCGGCGTGCGGGGGGTCGCCCTCGAACCGCGCGGCCCGTTCGGCCCGGTCGAGCACCTCGTCGCACTCCTCCGCCGTACGGCCGCGGGCGATGAGGAAGCCGTACCGGGCGATCGCGCCGTCGGGCGGCAGGATCAGCGGCGTCCCCGGGGCGGCGACCGCCACCGACGCCAGCAGGCCCGCCTCGGGATCGGGCTCCGGCATCTCCACCCCCCGCGCCACACAGGTCTCCGGCGGGTAGAGGAACCGGATGCCGACCGCGCCGGCGCCGTGCGCGGTCACGTCGGGCCGCACCCCGAGCGCGAGGTCGGCCGCGACCACCCCGGAGTCGACTCCGTTGGCCAGCAGCCCGAGATAGGGGATGAGATCGCCGCCGAGCCGGCCGTTCACCTCGATCAACGCGTAGCCCTCGGAGGTCAGCTTGACCTCGGTGTGGGTCGTGCCGTGGGTGTAACCGAGGGCTTGGTGCGTGTCTGCCAGCAGGCGCAGCAGGTCCGCGTCCCGCAGCAGCGGCTCGTCGGCCAGCACGACGTGGCCGGTCTCCTCGAAGTACGGCTCGCCGCCGAGGCGCTTGCGGGCGATCAGGTAGGGGAGGTACTCGCCGTCGTACACCGCCGCGTCGACGCTGATCTCGGGCCCGGCGAGGAACTGCTCCAGCAGCACCTCGTCGTGGCCGCGCATCCCGCTCTGGCGGGCCGTACGGCTGACGCCGACCGCCCAGCCGAGTTCGGCCTCGCCGGCGACCTTCACGACGCCCTGGCTCGCGCCGAGGCCGCGGGGCTTGGCCACCAGAGGGAACCCGATGCGCCCGGCCGCCGCCGCGGCCTCCTCCGGGGTCGCGACGAGCGCGTGCCGGGGCTGCCTGATCCCCGCCCGGTCGAGCAGCCGCCGCGTCGTCGGCTTGTCCCGTACGGCGGTCACGGCCTCGGGAGCGGGCCCGGGCAGGCCGAGTTCGGCCGCCACCCGGGCGGCGGCCTCGATCACCGCCTCGTGGTAACTGATCACGCCCCGGACGGGTGTCCGCGCGGCCAGCTTCCGGGCCGCGGCGACGACCTCCTCCGGATCGAAGACGTCGACGACCGTGCTGCCCGCGATGTACGGGGTCTGCCAGGAGGGTTGTTCCGTCTCGAAGAGCCAGACCGGCCCGCCGCGCTGTGCGATCGAGGCCAGGAGGTACTCCCTGTAGTGCGGAAACCCACTTGCCATGACAAGGAGCACTCCGTCGGAGTTCGCCATGTCTTCTCCCTGTAGTAGCGGCGTCGGCGAGCATGTGCGGACACCATCGGCGTGTTATCCGCGAAGCCCACGATACGAGGACAATACGCACCGGGAGAATAACCGTCGCATTTCCGCTTCCGGAAGGACCGTAATAAATCTAACAATCAGGCTCTGAGCTGCCATAACACCTCGCACTTACGGACCCGTCCGACTGGACGGTAACTTCACCATTCTGATATCGGTATTGTGCGAAGTTTGTGTGACGTGCGTCACTTCGGAGCCCTATTGCGGCCGCTTGTCCGGTACGTATACTTCCGAACGGTGTCATCGTTTTAAGTGGTAAGTAGTCGTCCACCTCAGGTGGCCGGCGACAGGTGATTAGTCAACGATATTTCCGGCAATCCTCGCTCTTCTATCCGATCGCTCTTCCTGCCTGCACGGCGTCTCTTTATTCCGGTAAACCGCCGGCCGCGTTCACGGCCGGCCTTCGCCCGAATTAACGAGTAAGGAAATCATCGATTGAGTGGATTCGTTGGCTGGATGGATTTCGGGCGCGATCTCGGCGCACAGGAAGACGTCCTCCACGCGATGGCCGACACCATGCAGCACCGCGGTCCCGACGCGAAGGGGCTCTGGCTGTCGCGGCACGCGGCGCTCGGGCACCGGAGGCTCGCGATCGGCGACGCGGTGGGTGACACAGCGGGTGACGCGAGGGGCGATACAAGGGGTGAGGGGAGGCGCGATGCGGCGGGCGGCGGCGCCCAGCCCCTGACGGCGGAAATCGGCGGCGAGACGGTGGCCGTCGTCCACGCCGGGGAGATCTACAACGCGGCCGAGCTCGGCGGCGGGTCCGCCGAGGAGGTGCTACTGCGCTCCTACCTTCGCTGGGGCGACCGGCTCGCCGAAAGGCTCGACGGGATGGGCGCCTTCGCCGTCTGGGACGGCAGGTCGCGGCGGCTGCTGCTGGGCCGCGACCGAATGGGCCTGGGGCCCCTGTACTACTTCGCGTACCCGGGCGGCATCCTGTTCGCCTCGGAGCCGAAGGGCATCATGGCCAACCCGCTGTTCGAGGCGCGCCTCGACCCGGCGGCCCTGCCGATCCTCCTGCAGCCGCGCCTGACCCTGCCCGGGGAGACGCCGCTGGCCGGGCTGCGCGAGGTCCCGCCCGGCCACGTCGTCACCTGGTCGGAGGACGGCCCGTCGCCGCGCCGCTACTGGCGGCTGTCCAGTGAGCCGCACCCGCACTCGTTCGAGGAGACCACCCGCCACGTGCGCGAGCTCCTGGAGGGCGCGGTCGCCCGGCAGGTCCCCGCCTCGGGACCGTGCGCGGCCATGCTGTCGGGCGGCGTCGACTCGACCTCGGTCGCGGCGCTCGCCGTCCGTGCCCTGGCGGCCCGCGACGGCAGCCGTCTCGACACCTTCTGCGTCCGGTTCGAGAGCGACTCCGCGCACTTCTCCCCGACGGAGCTGCGGCCCGAGGTGGACGCGCCGTACGCGGCGGCCGCGGCCGAGTTCATGGGCAGCCGCCACCACACCGTCACCGTCGGACTGCGCGACCTGCTGGACGCGGTCCCGGCCACCCGCCGCGCCCGCGACCTGCCGGGCTGGGGACAGTTCGACGCCTCGATGTACGTGCTCTTCCGAGAGATGCGGGAGATCGGCCCGGTCGCGATGTCGGGCGAGGCCGCCGACGAGATCTTCGGCGGATATCCGTACTTCTTCAAGCCGGAGCTCGTCCACGGCGACGGGTTCCCGTGGATGGGCGACGGACCCCGGCTCGCCGGCTACCTCTCACCGGAGATGCGGGCCGTGGCCGACCCGGTGGAGGACGAGCGCGCCCGGCTCTCCCAGCTCCTCTCGGAGGTGCCGCGCCTGCCCGGCGAGGACCCGGAGAACGCGCGCATGCGCGAGGTGCTCCACCTGGGCATGTCCGGGCCGCTCGCGGTCGTCCTCGACCGCAAGGAGCGCATGAGCATGGCTTCCGGCCTGGAGGTGCGCATCCCGTTCTGCGACCACCGGCTCGTCGAGTACGTCTGGAACGTGCCCTGGTCGATGAAGTCCCGGGGCGGGCTGAAGGGCCTGCTGAAGGCGGCCATGGCCGATCTGCTGCCGCCCGGCACGCTCAACAGGCGGAAGAGCGCCTATCCCCATGTGCACAACCCGGAATACGACCACGCGCTCATCGAGGAGGCGACCTGGATCGTGAGCGACGAGCGCTCTCCGATCGGCCGGATGTTCGACCGGCCGCGCCTCGCGGAGTTCATCCGCGGGATCGCCGCCGACCGGCTCCGGCCGGACCTGCCCGGCGGAACGAGCGCGCCGCACATGCTCATCCAGCTCGTCGAGATGCGCAGGTGGATCGAGGACTACCAGGTGTCGCTCGGCTGACCACCGTGGCGACGCGAACGCGACGTAGAACGCAGGCAACACCGAGGGAGCTGCGCCATGCTCGAACTGGTCCCCATCACCGACTCCATCGGCACCGAGGTCCGCGGCGTCGACGTCACCGGCGACATCTCGGCCCGCGACTTCGACCGCATCTACCAGGCCTGGATCGACACCTGCCTCCTGCTGTTCCGCGGCCAGAAGATGACCCCGGACCAGCAGATCGCGCTCACCAAGCGCTTCGGTGAGATCACGACCTACACCCGCTCGGAGTTCAACGAGCCCGACCACCCCGAGATCCTCGTGCTGTCGAACATCACCCGGGACGGCAAGCCCATCGGGTCGGCCTACAGCGGCCGCGTCTGGCACAGCGACGGCCACTACCTCTCCGACCCGCCGGCCGGGACCATGCTCTACGCGATCGAGGTCCCGCCGGAGGGCGGCGACACCTGGTTCGCCAACATGATGGCGGCGTACGACGCCCTGCCGGCCGCCATGAAGGAGCGGATCGACGACCTCAAGGTCGTCATCAGCCGGGTGCAGTCGCGGCCGTACAACTATCCGGACCGTCCGGCGCCGACGCCGGAGGAGCGGGCGGCGTGGGTGGACATGCGCCACCCGATCGTGCGCCGCCACGAGGTGAGCGGCCGCAACGCCCTCTACAGCGGCGGCAACGTCCCCTGGCGTGTCGAGGGGATGCCGGAGGTGGAGAGCGCCCCGCTCGTCACCTTCCTGCAGGAGTTCTCGGTCCAGCCGCGCTTCACCTACTGCCACCGATGGCAGCCGGGCGACATCCTGCTGTGGGACAACCGCAGCGCGATGCACCGGGCGACCCCCTACGACTACGCGGCCTATCGCCGCCTCATGCACCGCACGACGATCGCCGGGCACCTCTCCACCGGCAGCCCGGTGCCGGTCGGCGAGGCCATCGCCTCATGAAGACGTACGACTTCGTGATCGTCGGGGCCGGGGCGGCGGGCTGCGTGCTCGCCGGCCGGCTGACCGAGGACCCGTCCGTCAGCGTGCTCCTCCTGGAGGCGGGGCACGAGCGGCGCAGCCCGCTGCTGTCGATCCCCGCCGCCGAGACCATCCTGATGGGCAACCCCAAGTACGACTGGTGCTTCGAGACCGCCCCCGACCCCACCATCGACGGCCGCAGCGTGCGCATCCCGCGCGGGCGCCTGCTCGGCGGCTCGAACGCGATCAACGGCATGATCTACGTACGGGGCCAGGCGGAGGACTACGACGACTGGGAGCGGCTCGGCAACCCCGGCTGGTCCTGGGCCGGCGTCCTGCCCTACTTCCGCAGCCTGGAACGCGTGACCGGGATCGGCGGGGAGACGCGCGGCCGGGACGGGCTGATCGCCGTCGGGCCGCCGCGCGACCGCGACGAACTGTGCGACGTCTTCCTCGCCGCGGCGGCCAAGGCGGGCTACCCCGCGAACCCCGACTACAACTCCGGCGACCAGGAGGGCTTCGGCTACTACCAGGTCAACCACGACGGCGGACGGCGGTCGTCGGCCCTCGGGACCTACCTGAGGCTCGCCCGGCTCCGGCCGAACCTCACCCTCCTCACCCGGGCCCACGTGACCGGCCTGCGGTTCGACGGCGCCCGCTGCACCGGTGTGACGTATGTGCGGGACGGCGAGGTGGAGCGGGCCGGCTGTGCGAAGGAGGTGATCGTCAGCGCCGGCGCGGTGCAGTCTCCCCAGCTCCTGGAGCTCTCCGGGATCGGCTCCCGCGACGTGCTCGGCGGCCTCGGCATCCCGGTCGTGCGCCACCTGCCGGGGGTCGGAGAGAACTTCCGCGACCACTTCGCGGCCCGTCTGCGGTGGCGGGTGCGGCGGCCGATCACCTTCAACGAGCGCAGCCGCGGGCTCGCGCTGGCCCGGGAGGTCGCGACCTACCTGACCTCCCGCCGGGGCCTGCTCAGCCTGCCCATCGCGCTCGGCTTCGGCTTCGTCCGCTCCTCGCCGGACGAGACGCGGCCGGACATCCAGTTCCACTTCGCACCGGCCAGCTACGGCCCCGGGTCGAGCAGGCGGCTCGACACCGCTCCCGGCATGACGCTCGGCGTCTATCCGCTGCGCCCGGAGTCGTCCGGCTCCATCCACGTCCGCTCGCGCGACCCGATGGCCCCGCCCGAGATCCGCCCGCGCTTCCTGGAGTCGGGCATGGATCGTTCCCGCCTGATCGCCGGGATCAGGATCGCCCGGGAGATCGTGGAGAGCGCGGTGCTCGACCCGTACCGGGGAGACGAGCTCACGCCGGGCAGCGGCGTGCGGACCGACGACGAACTGCTCGCCTACGCCCGCACCCACGGCGACACCTCCTATCACCCCGCCGGCACGTGCCGGATGGGCGAGGACCCCATGGCGGTGGTCGACCACCGGCTGCGGGTGCACGGGGTGGAGGGGCTGCGGGTGGTGGACGCGTCCGTCATGCCGACGCTGGTCTCCGGCAACACGAACGCCGCGAGCCTGATGATCGCCGAGAAGGGCGCGGCGATGATCCTCGCCGACCACGGGCGCGGCGGCCCGCACTCCACTGGCGAGCGCCCGGGCACGGCGGACGAGCGCCCCGGCCCCCACGTCACGAAGGACGCGACATGAGCACACCACGGCCGGTCCTGGTCATCGTCGACGGCTACTCGTCCGGCTCCCAGCTGCCGGGGGTGATGGCCGAGCACGGGTGGGACTGCGTGCACGTTCGGGCGTCGGCGAGCCTGCGCGAGTACTTCCGGGCCACCTACCGGCCCGGCGACTACCTCGCCGAGTTCGAGAACGACGGGGACGTCGAGGCCCTCGCCCGCGCGGTCGGCGCGTACCGGCCGGCGGCCGTGCTGCCGGGCACGGAGAGCGGCGTCGTCGTCGCCGACCTCCTCGCGGCCGCGCTCGGCCTGCCGGGCAACGACCCGTCGTCCAGCGCCGCCCGGCGCGACAAGTACGAGATGCACAACCGCCTGATCGGCGCGGGCCTGCCCGCCATGGACCACTACCTGGCGCACGACTACGGCGGGCTCCTCGCCTGGGCGAAGGCCGGCGCCTGGCCCGTCGTCGTGAAGCCGCCGGCGAGCGCCGGCACCGACTCCGTCACCTTCTGCGCCGGCGAGGGCGAGCTGGAGGAGACCTTCCACCGCCTGTACGGCGCGGTGAACCAGCTCGGCGAGCGCAACGACGCCGTGCTCGCGCAGCGGCTGCTGTCGGGCCAGGAGTACTTCGTCAACGGGATCAGCGGCGACGGGCGGCACGTCGTCACCGAGATCTGGCGGACCGACAAGGTGCCGGTGCCCGGGGCGGGCCTGATCTACGACCGCAGCGTCCTGTTCGACCCGGTCGACCCGGAGATGAAGCCGATCGTCGACTACGTGAAGGCGGTCCTCGACGCCCTGGGCGTCCGGTACGGCGCCCACCACACGGAACTGATGGTCACCGACCGGGGGCCGATCCTGATCGAGTGCGCCTCGCGCCTGTCCGGCGGGCTCAACCGGCCCGCCGCCAACCACGCGGTGGGCGCGAGCATGCTCGACCTGGCCGCCCGCCTGGTCGTGGAGGGCGAGCCGTTCGCCGCCCGGCTCGCCGACGAGCAGAAGGGCCTGCACGCCCCGCTGTGGCAGGTCCAGTTCATCTCCGCCCAGTCGGGGGTGGTGACCCGGTCCTGCTACGAGGAACTGCTGGCGACCCTGGAGAGCACCACCTGGATCCAGCGGGCGCCGAAGGCCGGTGACACCGTCACGCGGACCACCGACCTCTACTCGAGCCCCGGCATCGTCTTCATGAGCCACCCGGACCCCGAGGTCCTGCGGGCCGACCACCAGACCGTACGGCGATGGGAACGCGAGGGCCGGCTGTTCACGACCGGCTGACGCGCAGACACAGGATGGGAGTGCAACGGTGACCGAGCAGCCCCCGGCTGATCGCTTCGACTACCCGGCCAACCTCGCCAGGGCGACGACCTACGGCGACCACCGCAACGCGTTCTGGCCGCCGTCCGACCGCTACGAGCTGCGGCGGCTCGACCTCTCGGACGCCGCCCCCGACCTCGGGCCGGGCTTCCTCCGCGACCTGGCCGCCCTCGGCGCGGCCGTGGAGGACCGGTGGCGCAGCGTCAAGATCGTGGGCGCCCCCGCCCGCACCCGGCTCCCCGACCCGCTGCCCGTCGCCGAGGCGATGCGCCGGATCGGCGAGCACCTGCCCGGAGAGGTGGACCGCCGGGCGCTCGCCCTGCGCGCGGACGCCGTCCGGGAAGGCTACACCGACGCCATCCTCCAGGAGCTCGTGGGCGTCGAGGAGGACGTCGCGGTCGTCGCCGGGCCGATCTCCACCTGGTACGGCAAGGACCTGCGGGGGCTGCCGACCGCGTTCGCCTGCCGCCGAGATCCGGACCGCCAGGCCGACGTGGCCGAGGCCCTGACGTACCAGGAGGACGTCGCGAAGTATCTCGCCCGGCTGCACGCCGACCTGCGGCTCGGCGACGTGCCGGCGTTCGCGGCGACCCGGCTGTTCTTCATGGCCGGGGAGGGCGCGCTCCACCCGAAGCACATCGCCTACTTCCTCCCGGAGGACGAGGGGGTGAAGCGCTCGCCGTTCAAGAAGACCTACTACTTCGGGAACACCCACCGGGCGATGGTCGAGGGCTTCTCCGGGCCGCTCGCGGCGCGGCACCTCGACCTGGGCGAGCCGTACGAGCCGGGCGGGGAGCGCTTCGCGCGGATCCCGGCGCTCGGCGTGTTCGGCCACGAGCTGGGGCACTGCGTGCGCCGCCCGGCCACCGCCTACAAGGAGCTGAACGCCGCCGACCGCTGGGCGTCGGTCGTCCTCCAGGAGGTCGCGGCCGACGTCTTCGGCATCCTGATCCTCGCGGACGTGTGGGCGCCCCGCATGGACCTGTCCGGCGCCGACGCCGTCACCTACTACCTGGGGGAGTGCCTGCGGTACGTCGACCGCGGTCTCGGTCACTTCCCCGACAGCGACGGCATGTTCCTCCAGTTGTCCTACTTCGTCCAGCTCGGCGCGCTCACCCTTGAGGACGGCCGCCTGAAGGGCGACCCGGAGGTCGTGCTGGCGGGGCTGCGCTCGCTGGCCCGGGTCCTCGCCGACGCGCTGCTCGCCGGCCGTGGGGAGCCCGCCGTCGCGTTGTACGGCGCCTTCGGCCCGGCGAACGCCGCGCCCCTGCTGCCCCTGATCGAGGAGATGCGCTCGCGTCCCTTCCGCTCCATCGACTACCTGCAGGAGCACCTCCACGCCCGCGGCGACGCCTGACCAAGACGCCTGACCAGACGCCTGATCAAGGAGAACGCACATGACCCAGACCCGACAGGCGCTCGACGCGGTGCGCGAGTACTACTGCACGCAGCGCGAGGTCGGCGGGGCCGAGGCCACCATCTATGACATATGGGAGAGCGGCGGCGCGTACAACGACTCCATCACCCCCTCCACGTACGTCCCCGAATACCGCTCGCACATGGTCCTCAAGATCCTTTCGCTGACCTCGGACGGCTCCGGCGTCTTCTCCCTCGGCTGCGGCAACGGCTTCGTCGAGGCCGACCTCGTGCACTGCGAGCGCAAGGTCAGAGCGATGGACTACAACGAGGAGGCGGTGCGGCTGACCCGGCAGAAGGGCGTCGACGCCTTCACCGCCGACTACTTCGCGCTGACGGCGGGCGACGTGGGCGACGCCGAGGCGGTCTACGCCGACGGCCTGCTCGGCCACCTCTTCGACCCCGCGGAGGAACTGCGGCCCGCCCTCGGCAAGCTGGAGAGCCTGGGCCTGCGGTCCGGGACGCGCCTGGTCTTCTCCAACGACGCGCCGCGCGACCGGAGCGTCGCCTTCGCCCCGCACGAGCGGGTCGAGGGCTTCTGGTTCGTCTCGAAGGACTACCTGCAGGACACCCTGTCGGCGTTCGGGTTCGAGCCGCTGGAGAGCTACTACTTCCCCTACCTGCGGCCCATCAGCGGCATGCGCAACCGCACCATCTGCGTCGCGCGGGTGCCGTGACCGAGGGAGACCAGCGTGCCGATCTCTGACGGGTTCGCCCGCAAGCTCCTGCCCGTGCTCCCGGACGTCGTGGCCGCGTACGGCACGCCGTTCCACATCTACGACGCCCAGGGGATCATCGAGACGTACCGGGGGATGGTGGACGCCTTCCGGGGCGAGCCCTACCGCCAGTACTTCGCAGTGAAGGCCCTGCCGAATCCCGTGATCCTCTCCCTGCTGCACCGGGAGGGCAGCGGGCTCGACTGCGCGTCCCCGATCGAGCTTGAGATGGCCGCCCGCGTCGGCGCGACCGGCGACGAGGTGGTCTTCACCTCCAACAACACCCGGCTCATCGAGTATCGCGCCGCCCTGGAGGCGGGGGCGCTCATCACCTTCGACGACCGGTCGTTCCTCGACAAGGCGGACGTCCTGCCGGAGACGGTGGCGTTCCGCGCCTCGCCCAACGGGCTCGCGGCGGGCTCGTCGCTCATGGGCGACCCGACCGGCTCCAAGTTCGGTGTGCCCCTGGACGAGCTCCCCGACGCCTACCGCGAGGCCCGGCGGCGCGGCGTGACCCGGTTCGGCATCCACGGCATGACCTGCGCCAACGAGCTGGACGTCGACCGGGCCATCCGGGCGGCGGTGGACGTCGTCGAGCTGGGCGCGCACGTGGCCGAGGCCGCCGGCGTCGACGTCGAGTACGTCAACGTGGGCGGCGGCCTCGGCATCCCCTACCGCCCCGAGGACAAACCGCTCAGCTTCACGGCGTACGCCGACGCCATCGTGGCCGCGCGCCGCCGGTGCTTCCCGCGGCGGGCCCCGCGCATCCTCATGGAGTGCGGACGGTTCGTCACCGGGCCCCACGGCGTGCTGGTGACCCGGGTGGTCAACCGCTGCCGCAAGGGCCGCGAGATCGTCGGCGTCGACGCGTCGATGTCCGCGCTCATGCGCCCCGCGATGTACGGCGCGTACCACCACGTCAGCCTGCCCTTCGCCCGGGGACGGGAGCGGTCGCGGTTCGACGTGGTCGGCTCGCTCTGCGAGAACATGGACAAGTTCGCGATCGACCGGATGCTGCCCGATCCGCGTGAAGGGGACATCGCCCTCGTCCACGACACCGGCGCCCACGGGCACGCCATGGGCTTCACCTACAACGGCCGGCTGCGGCCGGCCGAGCTGATGATGACCCCCGGCGGCGACGTCGTTGAGATCCGCCGCGCCGAGACCGTCGACGACTACCTGGCCACGGCCCGCTGGCAGCCGGAGCCGGTGCTGAGCGCGCCGGCCGGCCTTCCGGACCACGAGCACGAGGGACGAGACGAATGAAGCCGATGAGCCACGCCGTGGTGGAGGCCGCCTGGGAACGGCGGGCCGAGCTGACCGAGGCCGAACTGGCGGCCCTCGCGCCGGAGATCGAGGCCGGTCTCGGCGCGCTCGACCGCGGCGAACTGCGCGCCGCCCGCCCCCTGGGCGAGGAGTGGGTCGTGGACACCTTCGTCAAGAGGCTGATCCTGCTGTCGTTCCTGACCGGCCGCAGCGAGATGGCCGAGGCGGGCCCCGGCCGCCCCCGGACCTTCGACAAGGTGCCCCTGAAGTTCGAGACCTGGAAGGAACCCGACTTCGAGGAGGCGAGGATCAGGGTCGTCCCCGGCGCCGTCGTCCGCTTCGGGGCGTACGTCGCGCCGGGCGCCGTGCTGATGCCCTGCTTCGTGAACGTCGGCGCGTACGTCGGCGCGGGCACCATGATCGACACCTGGGCGACGGTCGGTTCCTGCGCGCAGGTCGGCGCGCGGTGCCACATCTCCGGCGGCGCCGGCCTCGGCGGCGTGCTGGAGCCGATCGGGGACGACCCGGTCGTCGTCGAGGACGACGTCTTCGTCGGCGCCCGCAGCGAGATCGCGGAGGGCGTGCGGGTGCGCCGCGGCGCGGTCGTCGGGATGGGCGTCTACCTGGGCCGCTCGACCCCGATCGTCGACCGGGCCACGGGCGAGGTGACCTACGGGGAGGTGCCCGAGAACGCCGTGGTGATCCCCGGCGCGCGCACCGACCCCCGACGGCCCGGCCTCTCGACGTACGCGGCGGTGATCGTCAAGTACGCCGACGAGCGGACCCGGGGCAAGACCGCGCTCAACGACCTCGTACGGGACCTGGACCGGTGACCAGCGGCCGGAGCGCGTTCGCCCTGCTGCGCGACCTGCTCGACGGCGTCCCCCCGCCGGCCGGCCGAGAACCGGTGCGGCTCCACCTCGGCGAGTCGCGGCTCGTGACGCCCCCGCTCCCGCCCGGCCTCCTGGACGACGCCGAGGGGTGGACCCGCTATCCGCCGCTCGGCGGCACCCCCGAACTGCGGGCCGCCTACCGGGGCTGGCTGGAGCGCCGCTTCGGCGTACGGCGCGGGGTGGACGACGAGACGATCGCGATCGAGCCGACCCCCGGCACCAAGCAGGCCGTCGCGGCCGCCGTCGCCCTCGCCGTCGGGTTCACCAGGGCGCGGGCCCGCCGCGACGGCGAGACGCCCACGGTCGTCATGCCCAACCCCTTCTACCCGACGTACCTCGCGGGAGCCGAGGCGGCGGGCGCCCGGCCGGAGTTCTTCGCCGGGGGCGACGGCGCGGCCGCCGTCGCGGCGGCCGTGGACGCGGCGCGTTCCCCTGTCGCCGCCCTGATCGTGTGCAACCCCGGGAACCCGGGAGGGGAGATCCTGCCGGAGGAGGCCCTCGGCGAGATCACGAAGATCGCCGCCATGGCCGACGCGCTGCTCGTCGTGGACGAGTGTTACACCGACCTGTCCACCGGCCGCGAACCCCCGGGCTATCTCTCTCTGGTGGAGCGTGGCACGGTCGCGCCCGGACGGTTCCTGGTGCTGCACAGCCTGTCGAAGCGGTCGGCGGCGCCGGGGCTGCGCAGCGGCTTCGCCGCGGGCGACCCCGCCACGGTCGCGGCGTACGCCGCCCACAACCGGGCCTGCGGGGTCTCCAGCCCTCTGCCCGTCTGCGCGGCCGCCGCCGCGCTGTGGTCCGACGACGCCCACGTGGCGCGGCTGCGGTCCGCGCTCGCCCGCAACTGGGACCTGGCCGACGAGATCCTCGGCGGGCACCCCGGTTTCCTCGGGCTCTCGGGCTCCGGTGGGTTCTCGGGCTCTGACGGGCTCACGGGCTCCGGCGGGCTTCCCGGCTATCACCGGGCCGAGGCGGGTTTCTTCCTCTGGCTGCCGGTGGCCGACGACGAGGCGGCGGCCCGGGACCTGTGGCGCGACCAGGGCCTGTCGGTCATGCCGGGCCGCTATCTCGCGGCCGAGGGGCCGGACGGCGTGAACCCGGGCGCCGGGCACCTGCGCGTCGCCCTCGTCCACGAGGAGACGGTCATGCGCGAGGCGCTCACCCGGCTGCGCGACGGCCTCACCCAGCGCGGTCATCTCGTACGCGGCGGCCAGCCGGCAGACGACGGCCGTTCGATGCACGGCGGCCGTCTCGTACGCGCCGGGCTCGTGAGCGCCGGTCTCGTACGCGGCGGGCTCGCATCGGCCGCCGGTCCCGGACAGGGCGGGGAGGCGGCGGTGGTGACGCCGCGGGCGGCGGAGGCCGCCTCTCAGAAGGCTCCCGCACAGGAGGCCACCTCGCCTTCACCGGACGAGCCGTCCCCTGCGCCGACGACGGCCACGGCGATCGCGCAGCGGCTGATCAGGTTTCCCACGGTCAATCCGCCGGGCGACGAGGCCGACTGCGTCGGCTGGATCCGTGACCTGCTGGACGCCGCCGGGCTGGAGACGCGGCTGCTCGCGGCGGACCCGCGCCGCCCGAACCTCGTCGCCCGGCTGCCCGGCCGGGGCGCCGAACCGCCGCTGCTGCTCCAGGCGCACGCCGACGTCGTCCCGGTGGAGGGGCAGCCCTGGACCCGTCCGCCGTTCGCCGGGGAGATCGTCGGCGGGGAGCTGTGGGGGCGCGGGGCCGTCGACATGAAGGGCCAGCTCGCGATGATGCTGGCGGCGCTGCTGCGCATGCGGGCGGCGGGCGAGGAGCCGCCCGGCGACGTCATCCTCGCCGTCGTCCCCGACGAGGAGGCCGGGAGCACGGTGGGGGCGCGCTTCCTCGTGGGCCGGCATCCGGAGCTGTTCGCCGGGGTCAGGCACGCGATCGGCGAGGACGGCGGGGCCGAGCTGGGGCTCGGCGCGTACGCCCGCGTCCATCCCGTCGTGGTGGGGGAGAAGCGCACCTGCTGGGTGAGGGTGACCCTGCGCGGGCCGGGCGGGCACGCCTCCCGGGTCCCGTCCGCCGACGGCGCCGTGCGCAAACTCGCGCGGCTGCTCGACGCGATCTCCGGCGGCGGCCTGGGCGTCCGGCTCACCCCGGTCGTCGACCACATGCTGGGCGAGCTGGCGCGGGCGCTGCCCCCCGAGGCCGGCCGCGCGGTCGAGGCGTTCCGGGCCGACCCCGGGAACGCCGGCCCGCTGGCCGGGCTGGGCGACACGGCCTCCCGCTATCTCCAGTCGCTCGTCCGGCACACCGTAACCGCCACCGTGCTGCGTGGCGGCACGGTGACGAACGTGCACCCGTCCGAGATCACGGTCGAGCTCGACGGACGGCTGCTGCCCGGCGACTTCTCGACGGAGGACTTCCTCGCCGAGCTGCGTGCCCTGGCCGGGTGCGAGATGGAGATCGAGATGCTCGTGGAGGGCGAGAAGAGCCCGCCACCGCGACTCGGCGGCTTCTACGACCGGCTCGCCGGAGTGCTCAAAGACAGGGACCCGGGCGGCGTCCCGGTCCCCGTGATCACGCCCGCCTCGACCGACGCGCGGGTCTTCCGCGGGCTCGGCATCGAGTGCTACGGCTGGATGCCGCTGCTGCACGGGCCCGAGGTTGTCTACCGCGACCGCCTCCACTGCCCTGACGAGCGCGTCTCGGTGCGGGCGCTGGAGTTCGGCGCCGACTGCTTCCACACCCTGCTCAGGGGCCCCTGGAGCTGACGGATCCCGGTCGAAGCCGCGAGATGGGCGAGTGAAAGGCTGGGCGGGTCCATCGCCGGCGGAACGGGAGCGACGTCATGGGGGACACCGGATCGGGGAGACACCTCGGCGAGGTGGACGATCTCGACCAGGCGGCGGCCGTGTTCCAGGGCGTACGGCCCCGCCTGTTCGGGATCGCGTACCGGATGCTGGGCAGTTCCGCCGAGGCCGAAGACCTGCTGCAGGACGTCTGGATGCGCTGGCAGGCCTACGACCGCGACACGGTGGCCGAACCGGGAGCGTTCCTGGCGACGGTGACCACCCGCCTCGCCATCAACGTCCTGCAGTCGGCCCGGGTCCGCCGCGAGACGTACGTGGGACCGTGGCTCCCAGAACCCGTCGACACCCGCGACGACCCCCACCTCGGCGCCGAGCGGGGTGAGGCCCTGGGCTTCGCGGTCCTGCTCCTGCTGGAGCGGCTCACCCCCACCGAACGCGCGGCCTACGTGCTGCGCGAGGCGTTCGACTACCCCTACCGGCAGATCGCCGAGATCATCCAGGCCAGTGAGGCGGCGGTGCGGCAACTGGTCAGCAGGGCCCGCAAGCACCTCGCCTCCGAGCGCCGGGCGCCGGTGTCCAAGGCCGAGCAGCGCCGGCTGCTCGCCGCCTTCGTCACCGCCGCCCGTTCCGGCGACCTCGCCGCGCTGGAGCGGATCCTCGCCGCGGACGTGGTCAGCTACTCCGACGGCGGCGGCGCGGTCCGCGCCTCCCGCATCCCCGTGATCGGCGCGCTGCGGGTCGCGAAGTACGTCAGGGCGTTCGCGGACCGGTTCTGGGCCGGGGCCGAGGTGGAGTGGGCCGACGTCAACGGGCAGGCGGCGGCCGTGCTGCGCCGCGACGGCGAGGCGTTCACGGTGCTCACCGTCGACGCCTCCGACGAGGGTATCGGCCAGGTGCTGTGGATGATGAACCCCGCCAAGATCGCCGCATTCTCCTCCCCGGACGCCGGATGAGCCGGGCGGGTGCCGCGCGGTGATCCGGGTGGCGGCCCGGTCGGGCGAGCGCGGGCCAAGTCAGGCGGCGCAGATCGGAGGCGCAGATCAGGAGGCGCAGATCAGGGGGCACGGCTCAAGTGGGGAACTCGACCCCGGCCAGCCGCTCGGAGACGTCCCACAGGCGGGCCGCGTCGGAATCGACCCGGACCGACCTGTAGAGGGGCAGCTCCGTGGGGCCGCCCGTGAACTGGCCGATGCCGTCGGGGCCGTAGAGACGGCCGCCCCGGGCGTCCGGGCTGGTGGCGGCGTACAGGGCGGGCAGCAGCCCCGCGTCGACCGGCTGCACGAACAGGCCCCACCGCAGGAGCCGCCTCATGATCCGCTCGTACGGCGCGGAGCGGGCGCGGCCGAGGTTCGGCCCGGACGCGTAGAGGTTGGTGAGGGTCGTGCCGGGATGGGCGACGTTGCTCACGATGCCCCACCCGCCTGCCCTGCTGCGCCGGTCCAGTTCGAGCCCGAAGAGAAGGTTGGCCAGCTTCGACCGGCCGTACGAGCGGACCGGCGAATACTTCCGTTCGCTCTGCGGGTCGGCCCAGTCGATCTTCGCCGAGCGGGCGGCGCTGCTGGTCATGGTGGTGACCCGCGCTCCGCGCAGGCGTAGCAGCGGCAGGAGCCGTGCCACCAGCGCGAAATGACCGATGTGGTTGGTGCCGAACTGCAACTCCAGACCGTCCACGGTGGTGTGCCGGGCGGCGGGAGCCATCACACCCGCGTTGTTGATCAGGATGTCGATCGGGCGGGCCTCGCGCCGGAGGGCGTCGGCCAGCTTCGCGACCGACTCCAGGGAGGCCAGGTCGAGCTCACGAGTGGAGATCACCGCCTCTGGTGCGGCCGAGTGGATCTTCTGAAGCGCGGCGGCGCCCTTGGCGACGTTACGGACCGGCAGCACCACCTCGGCCCCGGCCTGGGCCAGGCGCGTGGCCAGGCCGAGACCGATACCGTCGCTGCCCCCGGTCACCACGGCCAGCTTTCCGCTCAAGTCAGGTACTTCCATTGCGAACCCCCCTGGTCGCCATGCGTTCCGTCCTGCTGAGCAAAGACAGGACGACCTCCCCGTCTGTGACGTGTATGACAGTCGTCACAGACGGAGAGCCCGCCCTCATGCACGAGCGCGTCTGACCGGCGGCACGGCAGCGGCACCGAGCGTGCCTTCGGGCGGTGGACGGGCACGGGCTGAGGGCGCGTACGGGGTTTTGCGAAAGGGGGGCGCGCGAACCGCGTCGCGGCGTGTAGTGTCGTAGTCAGAGGTTGTGTCGAAGTACCAGTATGCGTTGAAGCGCCTGCTGAGTAGTGACAGCGGGCGTTGCCGTTCGGAGCCGAGGCTTTCCCGAGGCGGTCGGTCGCAGCAGCCCGAGGGATCACACCCGTGGCCTCTCGAGATCGTCTCATGAAGGAGAAAGCAGTATGGCCCAGGGAACCGTCAAGTGGTTCAACGCCGAGAAGGGCTTCGGCTTCATCGCCCCCGACGACGGCACTCCGGACGTCTTCGTCCACTACTCGGCCATCGACAGCCGCGGCTACCGCTCGCTGGAGGAGAACCAGCGCGTCGAGTACACCGCCGGCCAGGGCGCCAAGGGCCCGCAGGCCGAGCAGGTTCGGCCGCTCTAAGCAGCGTTTCACACCGGCGATGCCGGGCCCACTGAGGTGAGGCCCGCATCCGACGGCATCAGGCCCCGGGCTCCTCACGGAGTCCCGGGGCCTTCGTCATTCGGTGCAGTGGCACCGTGAGGGCAAGCCCTCAGCGAGGCGGTCCCGTACGATTCGCTGGTGATCGAGAAGGCGGGGCGAGACCGGGCCGGTCGCCGGGCGTGGCCGTGGATGACCCTGGCGGTGCTCCTCTCAGCGGTGCCGTTCACGCTGATGGCCATGACCGCGCGCGGCGGCATCGACTACCTGCCGCTCGTCTCCTTCGCCTGGCGTTTCGTCGGAGTCGACGCGCGCTACCTGCTCGCGCTCGATCTCCTCGTGCTGGGCGTCCTGCCGCTGCTCGCCCTGTCAGCGGCCGGCCTCTCCTGGCTGTGGTGGCGAACGGGCACGGCCGGCGCCGTGCTTCTCGGCCTCATGGCCGTGGTCAACCTGGTGGTCTTCGTGGACGAACGCCCGTGGCCGTTCACCCCTGCGGACGTCAGCGCGGGCAGCCAACCGGACTGGACCAGCGGCGGCCCGGCTCCATGGGCACCACCGCTGCTCGCCGCCATCGCCTGTGCCGCCGCCGCCCTGGCCCTGACCATGGGCTCCCGCCGCGTACGAGCAAACCGGCACCGGTAGTGAATCCCGCGACGGGTTCTGTCGCTGGGCGAGGTCAGGTGGGACAGGCTCATGGGAGCCGAGCATGTGGCCCGGCTCCGTCGTGCGCGCGATCTGCTCACGGCCAAGGGGTACGACACGCGCGACACGGTGCTCACGTGTTATTCGGGCGCCGGATTCACGGCGGAACTCGGCGCTGAACCAGGGAGCGACGTGCGCCTGATCACCCTTGACGACCTCTACGCTTGACCTGGTCTTGAGCAGACCTCTTGCCGCCGCCGGAGGCGGCCTTCGGCAGGCCCCGGCAGGCTCGTCAGCGGCATAGCGCGCGGGTGAAAGTTTCATCACGAGGTTGTCGCGCGTACTGTGCGGGCCGGGCCGGTAACGCCAGATAGACGCGCTCCCGAAGGCCGAAGCGCCGCCGGAGCGTTCGGACGGCCTCTTGACGCCACCCGGTACGCCCTAGTTTGCTCCGCCATTAACCACCGACATTGACGCCTGTGGACGCAACCTCTCGTGCCATAGAAAATGTTAGCGCTAACAGTTTCCCGTAAGACGCAGGCCTCCGCCTCGACCCACCCTCAGGAGTAGACCATGCATTCACCCCCCATCCGTTCGGCCGCCGGCCGGTGGCGTTCCCATGTCACCGTGGCGGCGCGTGTGTCCGCCGCGTTGGTGACGGTGCTGGCCGCGGCGCTTGTGTCGGCGGGGCCCGCGTCGGCGGCGGCGGCGCCGCTGGTGGGCGTCGGGTCGGGCCGATGCCTCGACGTGGTGGGCAACACCGACGCGCAGGGAACCGGTCTGCAGATCTACGACTGCAACGGCCAGGCCAACCAGGCGTTCGAGTTCACCTCGTCCGGTGATCTGCGGACGTTCAACGGCACGCGGTGCGTGGACGCCTACGGTCAGGGCACCGCGAACGGCACCAAGGTGGTCATCTGGTCCTGCAACGGCCAGGCCAACCAGAAGTGGCGCCTGAACTCCGACGGGACGATCACGGGCGTGCAGTCGGGCCTGTGCCTGGACGTGAGCAACTACGGCACGACCAACGGGTCCCCCGTCTACCTGTGGACCTGCCACGGCGGGACCAACCAGAAGTGGACCACCTCCGGCGGCCCGACCCAGTCGCCGTCCGCGACGCCGACCGCGACACCGAGCACGACGCCGACCGGCACCTGCAACCTGCCGACGTCGTACCGCTGGACCTCGACGGGCGCGCTGGCGCAGCCGAAGTCCGGGTGGGTCTCGCTCAAGGACTTCACCAACGTCGTCATCAACGGCAAGCACCTGGTCTACGCCACCACGCACGACAACGGGTCGAGCTGGGGCTCGATGGCCTTCAGCACGTTCACCAACTGGTCGGACATGGGCTCGGCCACCCAGACCAAGATGAACTCGGGCACCGTGGCGCCGACGCTGTTCTACTTCGCGCCGAAGAACATCTGGGTGCTGGCCTACCAGTGGGGCGGGACCGCCTTCACCTACCGGACCTCCAGCGACCCCACCAACCCCAACGGCTGGGGAGCGGCGCAGACCCTGTCCACCGCGAGCATCTCCGGCTCCGGCACCGGCCCGATCGACCAGACGCTGATCGGTGACGGCCAGAACATGTACCTGTTCTTCGCCGGGGACAACGGCAAGATCTACCGGCAGAGCATGCCGATCGGGAACTTCCCGGGCAGCTTCGGTTCCAACTACACCCAGATCATGAGCGACTCGACCAACAACCTGTTCGAGGCGGTCGAGGTCTACAAGCTGCAGAACCAGAACAAGTACCTCATGCTCGTCGAGGCGATCGGCTCGCGGGGCCGCTACTTCCGCTCGTTCACGGCCGACAGCCTGAGCGGGTCGTGGACGCCGAACGCCGCGACCGAGAGCAACCCGTTCGCGGGCAAGGCCAACAGCGGCGCCACGTGGACCAACGACATCAGCCATGGTGACCTGGTCCGCAACAACCCCGACCAGACCAAGACGGTCGACCCCTGCAACCTGCAGCTGCTCTACCAGGGCCGCAGCCCCAGCTCCGACGGCGTCGACTACGGTCTCCTGCCCTACCGCCCGGGCCTGCTCACCCTGCAGCGCTAAGGCATGACACAGGTCCCGCCCGTACGTCCTGACGTGTGAGGGTGGACCTGAAACGGGCGGGCTTGGCACAGCGCCGGGCCCGCCCCCGTCATGTCCGGGGTTTCCGGGGCCGGTCCGAAGACCGGCGTCAGCAGAGCGCGAGGGCCGTGTGGATCAGGTGGAGGTGGGTGAAGGCCTGTGGGAAGTTGCCCAGATGGCGCCCCTGGACGGGGTCGTACTCCTCGGGGAGCAGGCCGACGTCGTTGCTGAGAGTCAGCAGCCGCTCGAACAGGTCCCTGGCCTCGTCCTTGCGGCCCACGAGGTCGAGCGCCTCGGCCAGCCAGAAGCTGCAGGCGAGGAAGGCGCCCTCGGATCCGGGCAGGCCGTCGACGTCGTTGCTCTCGGAGATCGGATAGCGCAGCACGAAGCAGTCGGTCATCAGCTCGCGTTCGATCGCCTCGATCGTGCCGATGACCCGGGGGTCCTCAGGGGGCAGGAAGCCGACGATCGGGATGAGGAGCAGCGCCGCGTCGAGTTCGCGGGAGCCGTACGACTGGGTGAACGTGCCGCGTTCGCGGTCGAAGCCCCTGTCGCAGACCTCGGCGTGGATCCGGGCCCGCATGGCCCGCCAGCGCCGGAGGGGACCGGTGTGGCCGAGCTCCTCGATCGCGCGCACCTGACGGTCGGCCGCCACCCACGCCATGACCTTGGAGTGGACGAAGTGCCGCCGCGGGCCGCGCACCTCCCACAGACCCTCGTCGGGCTGGGTCCAGCTGCGCTCCAGGAAGTCCATCAGCCGGCTGACGATGGTCCAGGCGTAGTCGTGGGGTGGCATCCCCAGCTTGCGGGCCCGGTAGAAGCAGTTGAGCACCTCGCCGTAGACGTCGAGCTGAAGCTGGCCGGCCGCGCCGTTGCCTATCCGCACCGGCCGGGAGCCCTCGAACCCGGCGAGCCAGTCGAGCGTCAGCTCCGGCAGGCGCCTTTCGCCCGCCACGCCGTACATGATCTGGAGGTCCTCCGGGCGGCCCGCGACGGCGCGGAGCAGCCAGTCGAGCCAGGCGCCGGCCTCGGTGACATATCCGGACTCGGTCAGGGCGTCGAGTGCCATCGCGGCGTCGCGCAGCCAGCAGTAGCGGTAGTCCCAGTTGCGCACCCCGCCGAGATGCTCGGGCAGTGACGTGGTGGGAGCCGCCACGACGCCGCCGGTCGGGCTGTAGGTGAGCGCCTTGAGCGTGATGAGGGAGCGGATCACGGTGGCGCGGCAACGGCCCGGGAGCCAGCAGCGGGAGGCCCACTCCGTCCAGAACCGGCTGGTCTCGGTGAACTGCTCGCCGGGATCGATGATGCCGGGTTCCGGCTGGTGCGAGGGGTGCCAGGTGAACACGAACGACCGGCGTTGCCCCGCGGCGATCGTGAAGACGCCGGTGTGCCGGCCGCCGCTGCCCTTCAGGTGGACGGCGGTGTCGATCCAGACCGAGTCGGGCCCGCCGATGGCGTGGAGGCGGCCGCCCAGGCGGCGGGCCCAGGGGACGATGCTGCCGTAGTCGAACCGGATGCTGATCTCCGTGGTCATGCGCACGATCCCGGACACGCCCTCCACGATCCGGACCAGGGCGGGGTTGGCGTGCCGGGGAGGCATGAAGTCGATGACCTTGACGGTCCCCGTGGAGGTCTTCCAGATCGTCTCGAGGATCAGCGTGTCGTCGACGTACGCGCGCCGCGTGGCCATCTCGTGCCCGGCGGGGGCGAGCCGCCAGAACCCGTTGGACTCGTCACCGAGGAGCTTGGCGAAGCATGCGGGGGAGTCGAACCGGGGAAGGCAGAGCCAGTCGATCGACCCGTCGCGACCGACGAGGGCGGCAGACTGCGTGTCCCCGATGAGGGCGTAGTCCTCGATCCGCATGTGGACCACGCTACTCGCGGGGGTGGCGCGGCACCGTCCGGGCGTGTCCCCGAGCCCCGGGACGCCATGGATTCGTGAACAGCACTGGTCCGCGGCCTGGTTGCGGGACGGTCCCGTCGCGGCGTCAACTGGCATATGGGTGCAGCCAGTGGGGGAGCATGCCATGACCAAGGACGTCACGTACCGCAGGATCTACGAGGAATCCTCCCCCGAGGACGGCAGGCGGGTGCTCGTCGATCGCGTCTGGCCCCGGGGGATGCGCAAGGCGGACGCGCGGATCGACGAGTGGCTGCGTGACGTCGCCCCCTCCACCGAACTGCGCCGCTGGTACGGCCACGAGCCCAGCAGGTTCGCCGAGTTCCGCCGGCGCTACCTCACCGAGCTGCGCGAGCCCGCGCGGCGGCAGGCCGTGGACCGTCTGCGAGAGATCGCCGGCCACGACCGGCTGACGCTGCTGACCGCCACCCGCGACGTCGAACACAGCCAGGCCGCCGTTCTCGCCGAGTGGCTGACCGGTGCCGAGACGTCCAGGACGTGAGCCGCCGGCACCCTCCTGTTCTGCCTGAAAAATACCATCGGACAGGTTTCTCCTCCTAAGACGTCACGCCTCCTCGTTGTGCAAGTGAGGATGTCCCCCAGTTACACAGTGCTGAGGTCAGCGCCGCTGGTCTTGCCTGTGAAGGCCGCCTCTCGCTCCCGGGTGGCGCCGTCCGCAAAGTTACATACCTACGCGAAGGTATGCGATAGTGGGCGAGAAACCACCGGTGACTCAGGGCACCAGTGTCAGCTCCCTAGTGGTGAACGACCGCGCACCGCGCTCCGCCGGGTTCGGCGCGCCATATTCCCCGGCCAGACGGGCCGCCGGCCGGCCACTCCGGCGTCCGTCTGCCGGAAAGTCCGCACTCCCCGATCACCCCACGGATCCCGAGCTTTCGAAGGAACCTGATGAAATTCGGAAACAATCTGCGGATCAAGACCGCCACCTCATGGCTTCCGCCGGACTGCGAGACCGTCGAGGACGCCGTCGCGGCGGGCAAGCTGGCCGCCTCGGACGTCGAGCGGCTCGGACTCACCCAGCTGCCGGTCTCGTCCGGGTGGTCCGGTCCCGAGATGGCGGTGGCCGCCGCCCGCGACGCGATCAGCCGGGCGGGCTGGAGCCCCTCCAAGGTGGGCCTCGTGCTGCACACCTGGATCTACCACCAGGGACATGACATGTGGTCGCCGCCGCACTACGTGGCGAACGAGGTGGGCACCCCCGACGCCCTGTCGTACGCCGTCCAGCAGGGCTGCAACGGGGGCGCGATGGCCCTTCAGGTGGCCGCCATGAACCTGGCCGCCGACCCCGGGCTCGGCGCCGCGCTCATCACCACCGGCGACCGCTTCCTGCCGCCCGGTTTCGACCGCTGGGCCTGCGACTACGGCCTGGGCTTCGGCGACGGGGGGTCCGCGGTGCTGCTGCACCACAACGACCACCACGACGACTCGGAGAGTGACGCGGGACCCGACGACTACGCGCTCGTGTCCATGGCCACCGAGACCGCCGCCGAGCTCGAGCTGATGCTCCGGCACGGCGACGACTTCAGCCCCACGCCCCTGTGGCACAACGAGTACATCGACCTGCGCCGTCCGAAGAAGTCCTACATGGCGGTGCACGGCAAGGAGAAGTTCAGTCAGATCGCCAGCCGGTCGATCCGCAACGTGATCGTGGACAGCGTGCACGACGCGGGGCTGCAGCTCGATGACCCGCGAATCAAGTACATCGCGCTGCCGCGGCTCGGAACGGGCCTGCTGGACGGCATCTACATGCCGGTGCTGGGTGAGGTGCTGAAGGCCGAGGCGCTGTGGTTCGGCGCGGTCACCGGCCACATGGGCTGCGGGGACTTCCTCGCGAACCTGGCCGACCTGCGGGACCAGATGCCGCTTGAGCCGGGCGACTTCGCGCTGGTGATCAGCGGCGGGGCGGCGTGGACCTGGGCCTGCGCCGTCGTGCAGGTGCCGGAAAGGGGCGTCTGATGGGCCTCGGACTCCTCGGCCTGGGCGGCCACGTGCCGCCGGTCGTCATCGACAACGCGCGGGTCGCCGAGTGGGCCGGCGTGGACGAGAACTGGATCGTCGAGCGGACCGGCATTCTGGAACGCAGATACCGCGAGCCCGGGACCGTCACCTCCGACCTCGCGCTGCACGCCGCCCGTGAGGCGCTGGCCGCACGGCCCGACGCGGCGAGCCGGCTGGGGCTGATCATCGTGGGCACCTCGACGCCCGACCAGCCGCAGCCCTCCACCGGAGCGATCCTTCAGGACAAGCTCGGGCTGTCCGGTTTCCCGGCGTTCGACGTCAACGCGGTGTGCTCCGGCTTCCTCTACGCGCTGGGGGTCGCCGACTCGATGATGTCGGCGCGGCTGTCCGGGCAGGGCGGCGAGTACGCCCTGGTGGTCGGCGCGGACGTCTACTCCTCGCTGATGGACCCCTCCGACCGGCGCACCGTCAGCCTGTTCGGCGACGGGGCCGGGGCGGTGCTGCTCGGTCCGGTGCCCGACGGGTACGGCGTCCTGGACTGGCGGCTGGTCACCAACGGGGAGCACCGCGATCTGGTCGAGGTGACCGGCGGCGGCACCCGCCGGCCGCTGGACGCCGAGGCCCGGGAGGCGGGGGAGCACCTGTTCCGGATGAAGGGCCGTCCCGTACGCGAGTACGCGATGCGCACCCTCCCCAAGGTGATCGGCGAGGCGCTCGACTCGGCCGGGCTCCGGCTGGAGGAGGTGGACCGCCTCATCCTGCACCAGGCCAACACCCGCATGGTCGAGGAGTGCTACCGCGAGCTGGGCGTCGACCCCGCCAAGGTGCCGCTCACCGCACCGCGATTCGGCAACACCGCCGCGGCCTCCATCCCGCTCACCCTCCGTACGGAGCACGAACGCCGTCCCTTCCGGCGCGGCGAGCTCCTGGTGCTGGCCGGCGTGGGCGGCGGCATGACAGCGGGGGCCGTCGTCGTCCGCTGGTTCTGAGCCCGCCGGACACCTGCTGATAAATCGCGCAAGTGCCGTGAAAGGAGACAAAAATGCCGATGGCGACGGCGGCGGGACACCGCTGCTACGAGCTGTGGGATCCGATGCCCGACGAGGTGCGGGAGGGCGCCAGGCGGTTCGCCGCCGTACAGGCGCTCAACGAGCTGGTGGGCGTGTTGCAGTACGTCGAGTGGCTGGACCGCGCGCCCAGCCACACCAGGCGGCAGATGCTCATGGCCAAGATCCAGGACGAGGTCGGCCACGGGCACGTGGTCGCGCGTGTCGCCGAAGACCTGGGCATGCCGCGCGAACGGATCCTCCTCGACTACCTGGAGGGCCGTACGAAGATCCACAACATCTTCCACTACTCCTTCGCGACCTGGGAGGAGGTCGGCCCCGGGCTGCTCCTGACCAACTCGGCCGCGATCACGCAGTTCCAGTCCCTGGCGAAGGGCGTGTACCTGCCGTACGCCCGGGCGCTGCGCAAGGTCGAACGCGAGGAGTCCTTCCACTACCAGCACGCCCTGGACCTGACCCACGAGATCCTGACGCACGGTGACGCCGAGCAGCGCCGCCGGGTGCAGGAGGGGTTCGAGCTGTGGCTGCCGCGAATCCTGGCCTACCTCGGGCCGCCCGACACCGACACCCTGCACACCAACCGCATGTGGCAGGTCGGCCTGAAGCCGGACGGCAACGACGAGGTGCGCCAGGCCTGGCTCAACAAGATCATCCCGGTGGTCCGGAAGCTCGGTCTGCACGTGGACCCCGCGCTGGTGCGTCAGGCGCCCTCGGGCGAGTGGGAGTTCGAGATGCCCGACTGGGTCCAGGTGAAGAAGGTCATCGCGAACGGCGGGCCGTCGTCGCAGCGGCGGCTGGACTGGGTGCGCCGCGCCCTGGACCGCAACGCGCCGTACCGGCGCGCGCTGCAGGGGGTGGCGTGAATGCCGCACATCCCGACCGACTCCGACGTCTACGAGGTGTTCGCGCAGAGCGGCCACGGCACGGCTCTCAACCATGTCGGTTCCATCGTCTCGCCGCGCCCGGACGCCGCCTGGCACCTGGCCAAGGAGACCTACGGGCGCCGCGACGACCTCGTCAAACTCTGGGTGGTCCGCCGCACCGACATGATCGTCTCCAGCGCGGACGACCGCGGCCTCCTCGCCGCCAAGACCCGGATGCCGTACCGCCAGCCCGGCTTCCCCACCGCACGCCGCCGTGACCGCTCCGCCTCCCCACCTGCCGCCGCCCCGCCGGAGCGTCGTGACAGCGGTCTGACCGAGCGCCGCGACGACGCGCGCGAGCCCGGGCTCACCGACCTGTGGCTGGCGCTCGCCGACGATCTGTTCGTCCTGGGCAACCGGCTGGGCGAACACATCGTCGACTACATCGACCTTGAGGAGGCGCTGGCGGTCGGCTCCATCGGGCAGGAGGCGCTGGCGCACGCCGGGACGATCCTGGTGCTGTGCGGCTTCGACCAGCCCGCTGTGGATGCCCGTTTCTTCGACCGGGCGCAGGCGCAGTGGCAGGTGTCGCGCGTCGTCGAGCGGCTCACCGACTGGCCGTCCCTCGTGGCCGGCGGCCTCGTGATCGCCGCGGCCGTCGCCGTACTCGCCGAGCAGACCGCGGAAGCCGAGCAGACCGCGGAAGCCGAGCAGACCGGAGGAGCCGAGCAGACCGCAGGGGCCGAGGCCGGCGCGGCGTGGCTGCCCGCGATCACCGCCATCCGCGACGAGCAACTGGTCCACCTGGACCACTGGCGGCGGTGGGCGCGGGCGCTGGCCGCCTGGCCCGAGACCCGGACGGAGTTCGCGCGTGCCTACGCCGAAGTGACCGAGCGCGCCGGCGACATGTTCGGTGCCCGGCCGCAGTCACACGCACAGGGAGTCGCGGCGGGCGCGGCGACCGCGGGTCCGGCTCTGGCCGTGACACTGCACGAGCGTCTCGCCGCTCTGGTCGGCGAGAACGGCGGACCCGGATCGCGCCTGCCGGACGGCCCGGGGACGCGGACCTGGGGGGTGGGCGGGAGCGCACTGGCCGACTCCCTCTCCCGTGGCCGCACGGTCCGTGACGAGTACGCCCCGGGGGTGTTCAGTTGAACGCCGACCAGCTCACTGACGAGCGCGCCGGCCGGCTCAACGGCCGGTTCACCGACCGGCTCGCCGACGTGGTCGCCGGCGTGAGTGATCCGGAGATCGACGTGGGCCTGCGCGACCTCGGAGTGCTGCGCTCGGTGTCGCTGACCGACGGCCGGATCCGCGTCCACCTGACCCCTACGCGGATCAGCTGCCCCGCCGTCGGTGAGATCGCCCGGCGGGTGCGGTCCGCGCTCGCCGAGGCGGCACCGGGATACGGGATCGAGATCGTCTGGGAGCGCGGCGCGTGGCAGCCCGCGGCGGTGACCGTCGCCGGCCGGGACGCGCTGAGCAGGGGCGGCTATCGCGTGGCGGGCACCGCCTCCAGCTGCCCCTACTGCGGCAGCGAGGACGTCGAGCAGGCTGGCCGCTTCGGCGGAGCGGTGTGCAAGGTCCCGTACGACTGCCGCGGCTGCGGCTCGACCTTCGACGTGATCGGCACGGCCGGCTGCACCGCCATGCTCCCCACACCCGAACCCGTGCGCGGAGGATCACGATGAGACTCAGCGGAAAGACCGCCGTGATCACCGGGGGCTCCCGGGGCCTCGGCCGGGCGATCGCGGAACGCTACCTGCAGGAGGGGGCGCGGGTGGTCTGCGCCGCCCGCAACCCGTACGACATCAAGGAGGTTCTCGACCTCGCACCCGGCCGCTGCGCCTACATCCCGGTCGACGTCACCAGTGACGAGTCGGTCACCGCGCTGATGGACGAGGCCGTCGAGCGCTTCGGCGGCATCGACATCCTGGTGGCCAACGCCGGCGTGAGCCGGGACGGGCGGGTGGACCGGCTGCCGGTCGCCGACTGGCAGGACATGGTGACCACCAACCTGACCGGGGTCTTCCTCTGCACCAGGGCCGCCGTCCCCCACCTGGAGCGCAGCGGCGCCGGCCGGATCGTCAACGTCTCGTCCAGCATGGCGACCCGGGTCGCCATCGGCGCCGCTGGATACTGCGCCACCAAAGCCGCGGTGGAGATGTTCACCAAGGTCAGCGCGATCGAGCTCGCCCCACGCGGCATCCTCGTCAACTCCCTGGCCCCGGGGATCCTCGACGAGGGGATGGGCCAGCAGCTCACCGGCAACGACCGGATCTGGTCGCGCTACAAGACCAGGCTGGCGCTCGGCCGGCCCGGCCACGCGGACGAAGCCGCCGACGCGGCGGTCTTCCTCGCCGGTCCCGAGTCCTGCTACGTCAACGGCCACGTGCTGGAAGTGAACGGAGGCCTGCTGTGGTCATGACACCCGCCCCCGAGGTGGATCACCCGGCCGCGTGGCTGAACGTCGACGGCGCGGTGGGCGTCCTCCGCCTCGACCGGCCGCCGCTCAACGTGCTGGACCGCGCGGCACAGGCCGCGTTGCGCCTCGCCGCCGAGCGGGCCGCGACCGACGAGCGGGTCCGCGCGGTGGTCGTGTACGGCGGGCCCACGGTCTTCTCGGCGGGGGCCGACATCAAGGAGATGGCCGCGATGACGCACGCCGAGATGGTCGGCCACGCGGCGGTGCTCCAGGCGGCCTTCGACGCGGTCGCCGCCATCCCCAAGCCGGTGGTGGCCGCGATCAACGGGCCCGCTCTCGGCGGCGGCTGCGAGCTGGCGCTGACCGCCGACGCGCGCATCTGCGGCAGCGAGGCGCGGCTCGGGCTCCCCGAAGTCCTGCTGGGCGTCATTCCCGGAGCGGGTGGCACCCAGCGGCTGCCCCGGCTGATCGGTCCGGCGAGGGCCAAGGAGCTGATCTTCAGCGGGCGCCAGGTGGGCGCGAAGGAGGCACTGGAGATCGGCCTGGTGGACCAGGTCGTACCGACCGATCAGGTACTGGACAGCGCACTGCGCTGGGCGCGGCGCTTCGAGACAGGCCCGGCGCTGGCCCTCCACGCGGCGAAGACCGCCATAGACGCGGGCCTGGCGACCGATCTGGCCGCCGGACTCGCCATCGAACGGTCGGTGTTCGCCGGACTGTTCGGCACTCAGGACCGTACGAGCGGCATGCAGGGGTTCATCACTGAGGGCCCCGGCCGCGCACGCTTCACCGGGAGGTAGTCACCATGAATCCAGCGACCGTCGAGTTCCAACGCGCCCGCGACCACCTGCTGTCCTCCTACGGGGACCTGCCGCGCGCCCGGGCCTTCCCCAGGCCCGCGGTCGGACAGGACTTCAGCTGGGTCGCGGACTGGTTCGATGTGATCGCCCAGGGGAACGACGCCATCGCGCTGCGCGTGGTCGACCTCGACCAGCGGGGCGAGGTCGTCGCCGACACCGCGCTGAGCTTCGCCGAGCTGGCCGAGCGCTCCCAGCGGGTCGCCCGGTGGCTGCGGGCGGCCGGCGTACGGCGCGGGGACCGCATGCTGCTGATGCTCCCCAACCGGGTGGAACTGTGGGAGTGCCTGCTGGCCGCGTTCCGGCTGGGCTGCGCCGTGATCCCCGCGTCCGTCCAGCTCACGCCCGACGACCTGGCCGACCGGCTGGAACGCGGCGGTGTGGGGCACGTGGTCGCCGAGGCCGGCCTCACCCCCAAGCTGGCACGACTGAGCGGCGGACGCACGTGCATCGCCGTCGGCGGCGCGGTGCCGGGCTGGCTGGACTACCAGGGGGCCTATGCCGCCGAGCCGCTCCGGGAGGCGGTGCGGACCCGGCCCGACGAGCCGTCGCTCATCTACTTCACCTCGGGTTCGACCAACCGTCCCAAGCTGGTCGGGCACACGAGCGTGAGCTATCCGATCGGCCACCTGTCGACCATGTACTGGATCGGCATCCGGCCGGGCGACGTGCACCTCAACATCTCCTCGCCCGGGTGGGGAAAGCACGCCTGGAGCAACCTGTACGCCCCCTGGAACGCACAGGCGACGGTCATGGTCGTCAACCAGCCGAGGTTCGCCGCGCGGCCGCTGCTCGACATGATGTCGCGCTACGCCGTGACCACCTTCTGCGCGCCGCCCACCGTCTGGCGAAGCCTGCTCCAGGAGGACCTCACGCAGTGGCCGGTCTCGCTGCGCGAGGCGGTGGCCGCCGGGGAACCGCTGAACGGGGAGGTGGTGCGCCGCGTCCGCGAGGCGTGGGGGGTGACGGTACGGGACGGCTACGGGCAGACCGAGACCACCGCCCAGATCGGGACTCCGCCGGGCATGCCGACCGTCGACGGGGGGCTGGGCTGGGCGCTGCCGGGCTACGAGGTGGCGCTGCTGGACCCGAACACCGGCGTCCCCATCCCGGACGGCGCCGGGGAGGGCGAGATCTGCCTGCCGCTGGCCAGTCGCCCGCTCGGTCTGATGAGCGGATATCTGGGCAACTCCGAGGCGACCGCCCACTGCATGCGCGGCGGTTACTACCACACCGGCGACATCGCCACCCGTGACGCGGACGGCCTCTTCCGCTACACCGGGCGGGGCGACGACCTCTTCAAGGCGTCCGACTACCGGATCTCCCCCTTCGAGCTGGAGAGCGTGCTGCTGCGGCATCCGGCCGTCGCCGACGCCGCCGTGGTGCCCTCACCCGAACCGCTGCGGCTGGCCGTGCCCAAGGCGTACGTGGCGCTCGCCGCCGGCTACCCGCCGGAGGCCGAGACCGCACAGCTCATCCTCGCCCACGCCCGCGACCAGCTCGCGCCCTACAAGCGGATCCGCCGCATCGAGTTCGCCGAGCTGCCCAAGACCGTCACCGGCAAGGTCCAGCGCACCGAGCTGCGGCGGCGGGAGGAGCAGCGGAGTTCGCGGTCGGCGCAGGAGTGGTGGGAGGAGGACTTTCAGAACTAGTGCCCCCCGGCGACGTGAGCGGGCTGTGCGACGGGCGCGCGTTCCCCGCACAGCTCGCCCGCCCGGGCCGACTACTCCTCGGAGACGAAATGAATGCCGTCATCATAAGCAGGGACCAACGCAGACGAGCCGTGTTGAGCAGCCTCATCGGGAACAGCATCGAATGCTATGAGTTCCTCGTCTACGGCACGTTCTCGACGCTCTACTTCAACAAGCTGTTCTTCCCTTCGTTCGACCCCGCCACCGGCACATTGCTGTCCCTGTCGACGTTCGCGGTCGCCTTCGCGGGACGGCCGCTCGGTGCCTTCGTGTTCGGGCACTTCGGAGATCGGATCGGCCGCAAGGCGACGCTGGTCACCACTCTTGTCATGATGGGCGGCGCGACGGTCCTGATCGGCCTGATGCCCACCTACGCCACCATCGGCGTCGCCGCCCCGATATTGCTGAGCGTCCTCCGGTTCATCCAGGGATGCTCCCTCGGCGGAGAGTCGAGCGGTGGGTTCCTGATGGCGCTGGAGAGCGCTCAGCCGAACAGGCGGGGCTTCCTCACCGCCGTCGTCGGCACCGGCAACGCCTGGGGACTGCTGCTGGCCAACGGCGCGCTCCTCCTCGTCACCGCGTTGCCGGACCGGCAGGTGCTGTCGTGGGGATGGCGACTGCCGTTCATCTTCAGCGCCGTGCTCGTGGGTGTCGCGCTCCACGTCCGGACGCGGCTCGCGGAAACCCCCGAGTTCGAGCGGTCGAAGGCCGAGGGCGCCGTCAGGAACCGGCCGGCGATCGACGTCCTGTCACGGTACGGCCTGACCACTCTGGGCGCGTCGCTGGCGATGCTTCCCATGTTCCTGGTGTTCTACCTCGGGTCGGTGTTCTCGCTCAAATACGGCGCGACCGTCGGCGTGGGCCGGCCCGTCATGCTGGTGCTGCTCGTCGCGTCGTGCGTCTTCCTGATCGTCGCCATGCCGTTCTTCGGATGGCTGAGTGATCTCTTCAACCGCAAGGCGGTCTTCGTCGGCGGCGTCGTCGCCATGACGGTGACGCCGTTCGCCTGGTTCCCGTTGCTGGACACCAGGTCCCTCCCTCTGATGGCTCTCGGTTTCCTGCTGCTGTTCGCCGGGTTCGCCGCGAGCTACGGCGTGCAGGGGGCGTTCTGCGCGCGGCTGTTCCCCACGGTCGTGCGGTATTCCGGCATGTCCGTCAGCTACAACGTGAGTGGGCTGCTCGGCGGCGCCGTCAGCCCGATCATCGCCGCGTCGCTGCTCGACAGGTTCCACAGCTGGACGCCGATCGCCGTCTACATGGCAGCCGCCGGCGTGATCGCTCTGGCCGCTTCGGCGTTCCTGCGGGAACGCTCCGACAGCACGGCCGTACGGCGTGCCGCCGTACCGTCGGCGACCGCCACGTCCCCCGGCCTCACGACCGCCAGAAGCTGATTCCAAGCCTCAGGCGGAACCGGTGGAGGTCTCCGTGCAATCCCCAGTGAGGGAGTATCGCATGTCGTCCCTGTCCGCTCCCAGATGTCCTGTTCTCGATCCCACAGGCGCTTCGGTGCACGCCGAGGCCGCCGCGCTGCGCGCCGAGGGGCCGGCGGTGCTGGTGGAGCTTCCCGGGCCCGTACGCGCCTGGGCGATCACCCGGCACAGCGTCATCCAGGCGCTCACGAACGACCCGCGCGTCTCGCGCGACTCCCGCCGGCACTGGCCCGGCCTGGCCGACGTGCCCGAGGGCTGGTCGCTCGCCGCGCTCACCATGCAGGAGAGCTTCTTCAACTTCTACGGAGAGGAACACCGCAGGTCCCGGCGCCGTGTCGCCCCCTCGTTCTCGCCGCGGCAGGTCGAACGGATGCGTCCGCGGGTGCAGGCGACCGCGGACCGCCTGGTCAAGGCGCTGGCCGCCCTGCCCCCCGGGGCCACCGCCGACGTGCGCCACGCCCTGGCGCTGCCGCTGACCATCACCGTCATCTGCGACCTGTTCGGCGTCCCCGAACACATGCGCGCGGGGATCGGCAGCGGAATCGACGGGGCGCTGAACTCCTCGCTCGACGCGGAAGAGGCGGTGGCCGCCCACACCGCGCTGTACGACCGGCTCGGCGAGCTGCTGCGGTACAAGCGGGAGCATCCGGCCGACGACCTGACCAGCGACCTGCTCCTGCCGGCCGAGCCCGGTGCGGAGCCGATGTCCGAGTCCGAGCTGCTCGGCACCCTCTTCCTCATGATCGGCGCGGGTCACGAGACCACCGTCAACCTCATCACCAGCGCCGTCCAGGGCCTGCTCACCCATCCCGAGTACCTCGCCCGGATCCACGAGGGCGCCATCGGCTGGCAGGACGTCATCGAGGAGACGCTGCGCATCGAGGGGCCGGTCATGCACATGCCCATGCGCTCCGCGCTGGAGGACATCGACCTCGGCGAGGGCGTCGTCATCCGCAAGGGCGACGCGATCACCATCGGCTTCGCCGCCGCCGGCCGCGACCCGGAGCTCCACCCGCACTGCCCGGAACGCTTCGACCCCACCCGGGCCGGCAAGGAGCACCTCGCGTTCGGCCACGGCCCCCACTTCTGCCTCGGCGCGCACCTCGCCCGCCTGGAGGCGGAGATCGCCCTGACCACGCTGTTCCGAGAGCTGCCCGATCTCGCCCTCGCCTACCCCGGAGACGTGCCCGCCCGCCTGACCTCGTTCATGATCAACGGCCCCGTGGGCCTGGAGGTCGTCCCCCACCCCGCATGACCGTACGGACCGGCATGACCGTACGGAATCCGGCCGCCGGAGGCGCACCGCGCCTCCGGCGGCACTGTCATGCCGCCGGCCGCCCGGTCCGAGGACGTCCCGGGCCTCGCCGCCGGCCCACCACCTGGGCCGCCCGACCTTGTCGTACGTCGTGCCGGAGGCGCGCATGAAAGTTCGTGCCGGAGGCGCGCATGAAAGTTCGTGCCGGAGGCTTGCGTGAAAGTTCGTGCCGGAGGCCGCGTGGGAGCTCCTGCCGGAGGCGCGCGGGGGAACGTGCGCCGAAGCCGCGGGAAAGCGGGGCCGGCACAGTGGCACCCGCGCAGTTGCGGTGGAGCGTGGACCCGGTCCCGGTCCCGGTCCCGGTCCCGGACCGGGCGGCCGACCGGCGTAGGCGCGGCCCCTGCGGAGAGCGCGGCGGCGGACCGGCGCCGGGAGGCCAGACGCTTCCGGCCGGGGACGAGAGGCGTCGGCGGGAGCGTGGGGCGTCGGCGGTACCGCGGGGCGTCAGAGGGAGCGCGGGGCGTCAACGGGAGCGTGGGGCGTCGGCGGGAACGCGAGGCTTCGGCCAGCGAACGCGCGGGGATTCGGCGCGAGGATTCGGCAGTAACGTGAGGATTCGGCAGGAACACGAGGCTTCGGCGGGAATGCGAACGAGGCGGCGATCTGGCTGATCGCCGCCTCGTTCACCCCTCGCGCTGTGCCGATACGGTCAGGTCCACAGCCCGCCGATCGCCATGGGGGAGCGGTGGCGGAGGGTGTTGTCCATCTGGATGTGCCGGGCGACGCGCTCGGCCTGGTTGCGGGTGGCGGCGATGAGCAGCGGCATCACCGACCCTGCCTCGGGCAGGCCCGCGTAGTACAGGCCCGGCAGCGTGCCCATTCCCCTGCGGTGCACCGGCAGGCCGTCCTGGTCGAGCGCCTCGGCGGGCAGGATCCCGTAGTCGGGCACGAAGCCCGTGGCCCAGATGATCGTCGTGATGCCGCCCGCGACCAGGTCCAGTGTGCTGCCGTAGTCCTTGATGAGCGAGGGGTCGTACTCGGGGGCGGGGTCTGCCGCGGGGACGACCAGCCCTTGCTGCTCGATCGCCGCGTCGATGGCCTTGAGCAGTTCGCTCTCCTTGTGGGCGGCCGCCTGCGCCACGGCACGGACGTTGTCCTCCAGGCGCAGCACGCCGCCATGCGCGCCGCGGACGGAGCCGACGAGCGTGACGCCCTTCGCCGCCAGGATCGGCAGGCTCAGGTCCTGGCCGCCGTCCTTCCCGCTGAGCACCGACACACCGGGCAGCACGGGGGAGTCGCCGCGTCCGCCCGACGCGGTCTCGAGGTTGCCCTCGGGCAACAGCAACTGCAGCCAGTCGAGGATCTGCGCGCCGCGGTAACGCCGGGGCGCGGTCTTGTGTCCTCCGACCGCGAGGTACACCTCCCGGCCGGCGTCGCGGAGGTCGTCCGCGATCTGCTGGCCGCTGTTCCCCGCGCCCACGATGAGAACCGCGCCGCTCGGCAGGGACTCCGGGTTGCGGTAGTACCGCGCGTGCAGTTGCGTGACCGAGAGGTCCACGCCCGCGGCCACCTCCGGCACGCGCGGCGAGGAGTACCCACCCAGCGCCGCGACGACGTTCCGGGCCTCGACGGTCTCGCCGTCGTCCAGGTGGACGCGGAAGCGCGCGCCCTCGTGGAGCGCCTTGCCGATCGGGAACTCGACCATCCGGACGCCGGTGTGCTCGCGGACCTGGATGCCCATAGCGGCCACGTAGCTCCGGAGACGTCCGGCCACCTCACGGGCCGGCATGTACCCCTCGGGATCGTCCCCGTCGTACGGCCAGTCCGGAAAGGCGACCGTCCTGTTCGGCGTGTTGACGCGCAGGCTGTCCCAGCGCTCGTTGGCCCACGCCTGGCCGATCTCGCCACGCTCGATCACCAACGCCTGGTAGCCCAGCCGGGAGAGCGCGCCCGCGACCGAGCATCCCTGCTGGCCGCCACCTATCACCACTGTCTCGGCGAACTCCGTTCCCATCCGTTCATTCCTCTCCGCAGCGAAATCAGAACAGCGAAATCAGAACTGGGTCCGGGGCAGCACGACGACCTTCCCGGTGGCCTGGTCGTTCTCCATGTACCGGTGTGCCTCGGCGATGTCGCCGAGGTCGAAGACCCGGTCGACGTTGGGCCGGTAGACGCCGGCCTGGACCTCGTCGACGACCCGCTGCAGCACCGGCGCACCGGCGGCGCCCCTGAGGCTGTCGCTGTGGAAGGCCGTGAGCTTCGTGCCCGGCGGGATCATCGCGATCGGCTCGAACTCCCTGATCAGCCAGCCGCTGAGCGAGCCGGACACGCACACCGTCCCGCCGCGGCGCACCAGCCTCAGCGAGTCCGGCACCGTGGCCGTCCCGATCAGGTCGAGGATGTAGTCGGGGCCCTCGGGCCAGACCTCGCGCACGGCGTCCGCCAGTGACCCGCCGTCGTCCACGAGCACGTGGTCGACTCCGACCGCGCTCAGGGCGCCGGCCTTGTCCGGGCGCCGGGTCGTGGCGGCGGTCCGCAGGCCGTGGGCGGAGGCGATCGACGCCGCCGCCATGCCGACCGACGAGGTGCCGCCGCGGATCAGCAGGCGGCCGGGCGCGCCGGGCACGATGCCCAGCGCGTCCAGCGAGCCCTGCGCGGTCAGGTACGTCTCCGGCAGCGCGGCCAGCACGTCCCAGGGCAACGTGGTGGAGACCGGCATGAGCAGCGAGTTCGGCAGCAGCGCGTACTCCGCGTATCCGCCGTCGAACTCGCGGCCCATCTCGCCCATCACGGCCGCGACGGTCTGGCCGACCGGCAGCGCGGCGTCGGTCGAGACCGCCACCGTTCCCACGCACTCGATCCCGAGCACCCGGGGGAACTTCACGTTCGGCGAGTGCCCCTGACGGGTCCTCAGCTCCGACCGGTTCAGGCCGGCGCCCTCCACCCGGACGAGGCTCCAGCCCTCGTAGACCGAGGGCACGGGCAGCTCGTGGATCTCGAGCACCTCCGGGCCGCCCGCCCGGACACAGACGGCGGCGCGCATCGTCGCGCTCATCTCGGTTCAGCCTCCGGTGACCTCGAGCGACGGCGCCCAGCGCGGAATCTCGCCGCGTCCGGAGGGCAGTCGCAGGCTGCGGGCGTAGCTGTACTCCTGCAGCGTCTCGACGGCGTGCTCGCGGCCGTACCCGCTCGCGCCCACACCGCCGAACGGGGTGCCGGTGAACGAGCGGTTGTAGTGGTTGACGAACACGATGCCCACGCGCAGCTCCCGGCTGAACCGCATGGCGCGCTCGGTCTCGCGGGTGAACACCCCGGCGACCAGGCCGAACTCGGTGCCGTTGGCGATGCGGACCGCCTCGGCCTCGTCGCGGAACGGGATCACGCAGACGACGGGCCCGAAGATCTCCTCGGTGGCGATGCGCATGTCCGGGGTGACGCCGGTGAACAACGTGGGCGGGACGTAGTAGCCGTCCGCCAGCTCCGGGTCGGCGGGCAGCGCCGCCTGGGCCGCGATCGTGGCGCCTTCGCGGACGCCGAGGTCGATGTAGTCGAGCACGCGCCGCCGCTGCTCGGGGGTCACCAGTGGTCCGACGTGCGTGCCCGCGTCCGCGCCGTCGCCGACCTTCAGCCGGTTGACGGCGTCCGTGAGCCGCCGGACGACCTCCTCGTAGCGGTCCACGTGGACCAGCACGCGCGAGGCGGCGGTGCAGGCCTCGCCCTGGTTGAAGTAGCCGCCTTCCACCGCCCACGGCACGGCCGAGTCGAGGTCGGCGTCCTCGAAGATGACCAGGGCGTTCTTGCCGCCGAGCTCCAGCAGGGTCGGCGTCAGGTTCTCCGCGGCCGTACGGATCACGGCCTGGCCCGTGGTGGGCGCGCCGGTGAAGGAGACCTTGCCCACGAGCTTGTGCCCCGCGAGCTGCGCCCCGACCGCGCCGGTGCCGGGCACGATGTGCACGACGTCGTCGGGGAGGATCTCCTGGGCGATCTCGGCGACCCGCATCACCGACAGCGGCGCCTGCTCCGGCGGCTTGATCACCACGGCGTTGCCGGCCGCGAGCGCGGGGGCGATCTTGCCGGCGGTGTGCAGCGGGGGCCAGTTGAACGGGATGATCGCGCCGATGACGCCGAAGGGCTCGCGCAGCGTGATGTCGATCATGCTGCCCGAGTCGCGCGCCTGGCTCGGGATCGCCTCGCAGAGGCCGGCGAACATCTCGAAGATGGTGGGCGCGCCTTCGAGGTCGAAGTTGCGCGCCTGGGTGAAGGGCTTGCCGTTGTCGCTGGACTCGAGCGCCGCGATCTCGTCGGCGTGCTCGCGGATCGCCTGGGCGACCTTCCACAGCCACTTGCCGCGCTCCCGCGGCGTACGGGCCTTCCACGCGAAGTGCGCCTCGTGCGCGGCGCGGACCGCCTGGTCCACCTGCTCCGCGCCCGCGCCCTGGACGACCACCAGCGGCCTGCCGGTCGCCGGGTTGTGCACGGTGAACCGGTCCGCCTCGTCCTGCGAGGACCAGCGCGTCCGCACGATCTGAGCGGTATCGAAGGTCGTGGTCACGACAGCCTCTCTTTCAGCGCCGAGGCGATCCGCTCGGCGATCACAATGGTCGGAACGTTGGTGGCCACGCGCGGCATCGCCGGGAAGACGGAGGCGTCCGCGACGGTGAGTCCCTCGACGCCGTACACGGCGCCGTCGGTGTCGACCACGGCGTCCGGATCACGGCGCGGACCCATCCGCATCGTGGAGCTGCCGTGGTTGTAGTGCGCCGGAGCACGCCGGATCGCGTCCGCGAGCTCCTCGTCGCTCACGCCCGGACCCGGCACCCGCTCGTCCACCAGCAGGTCGGCGAGCGGCTTGGTGCGCGCGATCCCGCGGGCGATGCGCACCGCGTCGGCGACCCGTTCGGCGTCGTCGGCGGCCGTGTAGAGCCCGAGGTCGATGATCGGCGCGTCCTCCGGGTCGCGCGAGGCGAGCCGCACGCTACCCCGCGAACGGGGCTGGACGCAGGAGACGAAGAAGACCATGTCCCAGCCGGTCGGGTGGTTCTCGACCGGCGGAACGATCATGGCGGGCAGGCTTGCGGTCGGCACCGCCGCCGACGGCAGAATCTGCACGTCGAAGTCCGGCTCGCCCGGTCCCGTGGCGACACTGAGCACGCTGCCGAACATCTGCCGCGCGCCGCCCTCCGGCGGCTTCGCGACGTGGATGTTCCAGAAGGCGGGGTGCTCGGTGAGGTTGCGCCCCACACCCGGCAGGTCGGCCAGCACGTCGATGCCGTGCGCCGCGAGCCCGGCGCGGTCTCCGACGCCGGACCGCATGGCGATGACCGGGGTGCCGTAGGCGCCGGCGCTGAGCACGACGTGCCTGGCGTCGATCTCCTCACCCGAGACGAGCCGGACCCCGCGGGCCCGGGTGCCCCGGAAAAGCACCCGGTCGACCGGAGCGTCGCCGCGCACCCGCAGGTTGGGCCGGTGGCGGACCGGGTTGAGGTAGCCGACCGCCGTGCTCAGCCGCAGGCCGTCGGCCGCGCTGAGCGGGGTGTGCGCGAAGCCGGGCGCGCCCGGCGCGTTGAAGTCGTCGACCATCGGATAGCCGAGCCGTGCGCTCGCCTCCGCCATCGCCGCGACGTGCGGGCCCAGGTCCGCCGCCGTGCTCAGCGTGATGCGGTACGGCCCGCCGAGCCCGTGGAACTTCTCCTCGCCGTACGGGTAGTGCTCCATCTCCTTGTAGAAGGGGAGCATCTCCGGGTAGCCCCATTCGGGCCCGGCCAGGTCCGCCCACGCCTCGTGGTCGGACGGCCGGGCGCGCATCGCCACGCAGACGTTGACGGAGGAGGACCCGCCGATGATCCGGCCGCGGGGGACCGGCACCTCGTTGCCGAACGCGTCCGGGACCGATCGGTAACCCCAGTCATAGGAGTACGGCGCGTAGTGGGCGTCGGCGACCTCCGCCGGCAACTCCTCGACGGTCGCGAAATCGGGTCCGGCCTCCAGGAGCAGGACGGACAGCCGCGGATTCGCGCTCAACCGGTTGGCGAGGACGCAGCCGGCGGATCCGCCGCCGATCACGATGACGTCGTAGGTCATGGTCACTCCTCCCTCGACGCGGTCCTACACGTACCGGGGGCGGCCGACGACGAACCCGAGGACCAGGTCGACGGCGAAGACCACGGTGAGCATTACCATCGGGACGGCCCAGCCGCCCGTGGAGCCGTGCAGCACGCCGAACAGGAACGGCCCGCCGATAGCGATCAGGTAGCCGAAGCCCTGCGACATGGCCGAGATCCCGGCGGTCTCGGCCGCGGTGCGGGTGCGCAGCGCGAACAGGCCGAGCGCGATCGGGAACACGCCCATGCCCGCTCCCCACAGGAGCGACCACAGCCACGGCACCGACGTCGGCGAGACGAGCATGCCGATCGTGCCGACGATCTCCAGGCCCACGAGCCCGGCGATCCACCACGACTGGCTGCGGCTGCGCATCGCGGCCGGCACGACCACCATCGTGACGGGCAGGGCGGCCGCGACCAGCAGGGCGAGCAGCAGCCCTGATTCCTGCTTGCTGATGCCCGCGCCGGTGAACACGTTCGCGGCCCAGCCCATCAGGACGTACGAGCCCGCCGCCTGCAGCCCGAAGAACCCGGTGATCAGCCACGCGAGCGGGCTGCGCAGCAGCAGCGTGCGCTCCGCCGGCGCGGCCGGGCTCGCGCCGAGCAGGCCGGTGCGGCGCGTCCCGGCGACCCAGACCAGCAGCGCGCCGATGGACAGCAGCGACCACGCGGCCAGGGTGACCCGCCAGCCGCCGATCTGTTCCTGCAGCCACGGGGTCGCCGCGGCGCCCACCCCGCCGCCGACCATCAGGGCGACGGTGTAGACCGTAGTCAGCAACGGGATCCGCGTTGGGAACGCCTGCTTGACCACGACCGGGATGAGCACGTTGCCGAGGGCGATGCCGGACGCCGCGACGAACGTGCCGGCCAGCATCACCCACGGGCCGCCCACGACCCGCAGCAGCAGCCCGGCGGTGAGCACGACCAGACCGGCGCCGACCGCCCGGGCCAGGCCGAGCTTGCGGGCCGCCAGCGGCGCCGCCGCGGCGGCGATGCCGAAGCAGAGGGTGGGCACGGCGGTCAGCACGCTCGCCCAGAGCAGGGAGGCGCCGAGCGACCGGCGCACCTCGTCGAGCAGTGGGCCGACGGTGGTGATGGCGGGACGCAGGTTCGCCGCCGCCAGGGCGACGCCCACCATCAGTAGTGGCGTCCCAACCATGGCGGCGTTCCTCTCGACCGCCACCGGTGCGACTTCTTGTTCCTGCGTGGTCACTGTGTTGCCTCCTGTACTTGCGAAACGTCCCATTGCAGGTGGAGCTCGTCGAATCCCCGCGCGATCACCAGCCGCTCCCGGCTGCGCGAGTCCGCGGGCCCCAGACGCAGCCCGGGCAGGCGGTCGAACAGCAGCGGAATGGCGACCTGCAGTTGCAGCCGGGCCAGCCCGGCGCCGAGGCAGGTGTGGATGCCGCGGCCGAAGGCCAGCATGTTGCGGCCGGCCCGCGGCCTGATGTCGAACGTGTCCGGGTCGGTGAGCACACGCTCGTCCCGGTTCGCGGCGCCGAAGTGCACCATCACGCGGTCGCCGGGCCGCAGACAGCGGCCGGCGAGCTCGGTCTCCGTCGTGACGGTGCGGAACAGCCCCTGGACCGGAGACTCGAACCGCAGGATCTCCTCGACCATCGCCGCGGGCGACACCTCGCCCGAGCGCAGCGCCGCGAGCTGGGCCGGGTTCTCCAGCAGGCTCACCAGGCCGTTGCCGATGGAACGGGTGACCGTGACGTGCCCCGCGATGATCAGGTTCATCACGATGCGCATCAGCTCGACGTTGTCGAGGCCGTTCTCGCCGTGGTCGGCCGCGAGCGACGCGACGAGCCCGTCGCCGGCCCGCGCCGGGTCCAGCAGCATCGCCATCACGTAGTTCTGCATGGCGATGACCTCGCGGGCGCAGGCGGCCCGCTCCGCCACGTCGCCGCCGCCGACGGACAGCTTCAGCCAGCTGTGGCTCCACTGCCGCAGCAGCGGCACGTCACCGGCCGGCATGCCGAGGATCCGTGCCATGACGGCCAGCGGCAGCGGCCACGCGTAGTTCTCGATGATGTCGGTCGAACCGGCGGCGGCGAACCGTGCGATCAGCTCTTCGCCGGTCGCCCTGATGAAGGGTTCGAGCTCGGCCACCCGCCGGGGCGTGAAGACCCGGTTCACCGCGAGGCGCAGCCGGGTGTGCTCGCCGCCGTCGCTCTCGGTGAGATTGGGCGTCAGCGACCAGCCCTCGGCCAGGATCTGCTTGACCTCGTCGGCCTCCGGACCCGCGGTCGCCTTCACCGCGCTCTCCGAGGAGTACGTCTCCGGATCGTGGGTCACGCGTACGACGTCCTCGTGCCGCGTGACGACGAAGACGTTCATGTTCTCGTCGTGGAACACGGGGCACCGATCGCGCATCCGCGCGTACGCCGGATAGGGGTCGGCCAGCTGGCCGTCGGATGTGGGATCGAATGTCGGCTTAGTCATCGGGGTCGCTCCGCTTGGGTGGCTTCTCGTCCGGCGGGCACTGCTTGTCCGGAGTGCTCGTCCGGAGTGCCGGGCCGGCCGGCGGGGGGACCGGCCGGCCCGGTCGTGGGTCGCGGTTCAGGCAGCGGTGTTCGGTCGGCGGGGTTCTTGTCGGCAGGGTTCAGTCGGCCGCGGCCAGCGCGGGCACGCCGGCACTCAGCTGCCTGCGATCGGCGGCCCACAGGGGGGTGGTGTCGATCCGGGGCGTCGCGGGTTCGTGGACGAAGGCGTCGTGCACGCTCTGGGTGGCCTCGGTCAGGCCGCTCTCCCCGGTCAGCACGCTGAGCCTGTTGGACGTGACGAGCAGATCGGTGCGCGCGGCGCCGACCGACCGCAGCGCGTCGAGCAGTCGCGGCGGCGAACCGGGCAGCAGGCCTATCCCGAGTCCGACGACAGAGAGCCGCGCCAGGTTCGAGGTCCAGTGCACCTCGCCCAGGCGGGTCTCCCCGTCGGCCTCGGCCAGCAGCGTCCGCGCCTCCTCCACGCTCTCCGCGGGCAGGGTGATCGCGACGTCACTGGCGTCCTCCGTCCCGAGATTGCCGTAGCGGCGCAGCTCGACCTCGATCTCGCGTTCGGCGAGCCCGCGCAGGATCCGGACCGCGTGGTCCGCGGTGATCCGGCGCAGCACGCAGCGCACGAGACCCGTCCTGGTGGCCACCCCGGCGATCGCGGGGATCTCGTCGAGCCCGGCCGGAGTCCAGGAGTCGCCGGGCATCGCCATCGCGGCGGCGCGGCGGCGATATCCGACCCAGGTCTCCGGGCCGCGGGCGGTGTGGTTGGCCCGCACCTTCAGGTCGACGCCGTGGGTCCGTGCGTAGTCCACGGAGTCCGCGGCGAGCACCTTGGCTCCGCTCACCGCGAGCTCGGCCATCTCCTCGTAGAGCAGGGCGGTGTGACGCCGGGCGCCGGCGACCTTCCTGGGGTCGGCGGTGTAGACCCCCGCGACATCGGTGACGATCTCGCAGTGGTCCGCGCCGAGCGCCGCGGCCAGGGCGACGCCGGTGGTGTCCGAGCCGCCGCGGCCCAGGGTGGTGCAGGGCCCTCCGGCGCCCGCCTCACCCTGGAAGCCCGCGACGACCGGGATCGCTCCCCGGCAGAGGTCCTCCTTGAGCCTCCGCGGGTCCACCTGCTGGATCGTCGCCCGGCCGTGGCGGTCGTCCGTCCGGATCCCCGCCTCGGCGCCGCTGAACGACCTGCTGGCGGCGCCCTGGCGGTTCAGCGCCATCGACAGCAGCGCGGCGGACACGGCCTCGCCCGTGGTGAGCAGGGCGTCGAGCTGGGCGGGATCCGGCTGGTCGGACACCGACGAGGCCAGTTGGAGCAGCCTGTCGGTGGTTCCGCCCATGGCGGACACGACCGCGACGACCTCGTGCCCGTCCGCCCGCGCCGCGAGGATCTGCCGCGCCGCCTCGATGACCTTCTCGGGCGTGGCGACCGAGGTTCCGCCGTACTTTTGGACAATGAGCGCCATGTCACGCACTCTCTTCCTTCAGAGCGGAGCCGGCTCGTGTCTCACTGCTCGTGCAGGAACTCACGGATCGCGTATCCGACGTGACGCTGGTCGGTCATGGTGTGCCCGAGGATGTGGTCGCCGGGCCGCAGCTCGGTGAAGTTGTGCACGCTGCCGCCTTCGCCGAGGGCGCGCACGTGCCAGTCGTCCTGGCCGACCATGTTCACGATGTCGCCGCCCGCCGTGCGGGCCTCGATCTGCAGCATCGGGCGGGTCTCCATCTTGATCCGGCACACGATCACCCGGCGTACGCCGCCGTTCGTGTTGACGGCCAGGATCTCCGAGCCGCAGCGCAGCTCCGACAGGTAACGCGTGCGGTTCCCGGGCGTCAGGGTGTACGAGCTGAGCGCGGCCGCGTTCACCCGGAACGGGCGGGTCGGCATGTACGGCAGCGGGTGGGTCTCGCTGCTGACCAGCATCAGGCCGGTCGAGTACGAGCCGACCAGGATGCCCTCGTTGGGCTGCATGTGGGAGCACGTGTCCACGCACACCCGGTCGCCGAGCCCCAGGTGCGTGAGCTTGACGATCTCCAGCGGCTCCAGCTCCAGCGTCTCGGCCTCGCCCTGGCACACGCGCACCAGCTCGGAGGCGTCGCCGACCCGCCGCGGGGCGAGCATCACCGCGTCGGAGCCGCGCTCCAGGACGCCGATGGTGACCATCGCGTCCTCGACGTCCTCGACGACGGTGACGATCGAGCCCTTGGCCTTGTCGGCGGCCGCCAGCAGGATCTCCAGCGGGATCTTGCTCGGGTCCTGGCGGAACTCGACCAGGGTAAGGTCCGCCTCGTTCGCTATCTTGCAGGCGAGCTGCAGTGTCTCCTCGCCCAGCACCTTGACCAGGACGCCGGTGCGCAGGCCGGGCCGTACGCCCTCGAACTTCTCGGCGATGCTGTGGTCGGCGATCAGGATGTCGACGACGTCGACGAGCTGGTCGATCAGGACCGTGGGGGTCTCGCCGGTGACGACGGCGGCCTTCTCCAGGGTCGGCGGGACCTTCGCGGCCAGATCGGGGTCGTCCAGCACGACGGCGCCGATGCCGAGGTGGGTGCTCTCCTCGATGACGGCGGTGGCGAGTTCGGCGGCGAGGCCGCGCAGGTCGATCCAAGCGGATTTCATGTTCGCACCTTCGGTCGTGGGTGAGTGTGTTCGTCAGGCGACTGTCGCTCCGGCCAGGGCCAGGTCCAGGGGGGTCAGGGGCTTGCGGGAACCGAGTCCGGCGTGGACTCGCTGGGCGACCGACCGGGCCAGCTTCCCGGGGTCGGGGGCGCGGAAGATGTTGCGCCCGACCGCGACTCCGCGCACGCCGGACGCCATCACGGAGTCGATCAGGTTGAGGAATGTGCCGGTGTCGTCGATGACGCCGCCGCCGGCGGTCACCACCGGGATCGGGCTCGCCTCGACGACCTCGCGCATCGTGACGGACGAGCCGGTGAACGGGAGCTTCACGATGTCGGCGCCGAGGTCCGCCGCGACGTTCGCCGCGTGCGCCAGCAGCGCGGGATCGGCCGGGTCCGCGATGCGCGGGCCACGCGGGTAGACCATCGCGAGCAACGGGACGCCCCAGCGCGCGCACCGGTCGGCGACGAGGCCGAAGTCGGCCAGCTGCTGGGCCTCGTTGCTCGACCCGAGGTTGATGTGCAGGCTGACGCCGTCCGCGCCCAGCGCCACCGCCTCGGTCACGGCGCCGACCAGGGTCTTCGCGTCGGCGTCCGGTGCGTGCCTGGTGCTGCCGCTCAGGTGCACGACGAGCGCCAGCCGCCCGAGCAGCTCGGTGGGAAGGAAACGGACCCGGCCCTTGTGGACGATGATGCCGTCCACGTCGTTCGCGGCCATCGCCGTGACCAGCCCGGCGAAGTCGGCGGCGGCCGACACCGGGCCGTCCGCCAGCGAATGATCGAGCGGGACCAGGAACGTCGTCCCGGAAGCCGAGTGCATGATCCGCTGGGTCCGTAGGGTCTTCCCGGACCAGCCGTACGCTTCAGCCATCTCTTCACACCCCATTTCCAATCGGGAATTCAGTTGGGATCGGCGGTCGCGGACCGTCGCTCCGCCAGGCGTCTCGCGAGTTCCTGCCAGGCCTGTCCGCTCGCCTCGGCGAGTTCCGCGACGAAGTCGACGCAGTGGTCCGGCAGGTCGCCGACGAGGCGTTCCCGCGTGTTCGCGTCCATCGCGGCCACCGCCAGAACGCTCAGCAGCAGCCGGCCGGACTCGTTGAACCGCAGCGACGGGTCGGATCGGAGCGCGCGCAGCATCGCGCTCGTCCGGTCCGGCCCGGCGGGCCGCGGAGCCGGGCCCCGGGCGCGTCGTGGATCGGGGTTCTGCTTGGGCGACGCGGCCCGCTGCTCGGCTGCCCGCTGCGCCGTGACTCGCTGCGCCGTGGCCCGCTGTTCTCCGGCCCGCTGTTCCGGGACGACGGCCGTGGCCTGCCCGGTCAGCTGCATCCGGACGGACCGTACGGTGCCGGGGGACACCCCGGCCGCGGCGCTCACCGTGCGCAGTGAGGAGGTGGGATCGCGTAGCAGGATCTCCCTGGCGCGTTCGCGCCCGGAGGCCGCGCTCACCGGGCGCACCCGGCCGTCCCGGCCGATCCTGACCTCGGTCACCTGCGCTCCGTGCTGCTCGCGCAGCGCGCCGACGGTCTTGGGGGAGAGCCCCACGACCGAGGCCACCGCCCGGTTCGACCAGCCCGGGTGCTCCCGCAGGATGCGCCGGGCGGCCGACTTCCGGTCGGCGAGCGAAAGCGGCAGGCCGTGCCGCACGTTCGACTCCACCGCGAGCACGAAGGCGCCGGCGTCGTCGCCGTCGAAGTAACGGGCCCGGATCGCCCACTCTCCGCGCAACCGCGCGGCGCGCACCCGGTGAATCCCGTCGATCACCCGGTTCGTGCCCCGCTGTACGACGATCGGCGGCAGTTCAGCCTCCGAATCCAGCTCCGCGAGAGAACGCGCGTGCTCGGCGTCCTCCCCGGTGGATCGGGGTGAGCCCTTCAGGACGAGCTCGGCGATCGGGACCAACTCGACGTCGGTGCCGACGCCCGTCTCCCGCTCGCTACTGATCGCTTCGCCGCCTGCCACGTGACTCACCCCTCGTCTTCAGCGGAGCCTGTCGTGTCTTGAAGAGCACTCTTTCGCAAAATCATACCTTACACAAGGTATTTTTCTATAAACGCACTTTGACCTGCGCTTATATGCGTCTCTACTTCTTGATCATACCTTTGCCACGGTATGTTTTCGGCTGTGCAAGCGAGGATTGTCCCCGGTTGCACAAGGCCGCCGGAGCCACACCGGCCGGCCGTACACGGAAGAGGTCCCGGCCGCCCGAAGGGGGAAAACCATGGGAAACGACTCACGAGCCGACACCACCCGCGCCCGGCTTGAGGAGAATCGCAACCGGCGCATCGAGATGCTGCGGGCCGCGCCGGAACTCGCGGACCGGATGCCGCTGCACGAGGTCCTTGAGAGCACCGCCGAACCCGGCCTGCGGCTGCCGGAGATCGTCAAGCGGACCCTGACGGGATACGCCGACCGGCCCGCGCTCGCCGAGCGCGCCAAGGAGTTCGTCTCCGTGGCCGGCCACACCGAACTGCGGCGGCTGCCCAGGTTCGACACGGTCTCGTACGGCGAGCTGTGGGCCCGGCTGAGCGCCGTCGCCGCCGACTGGCACCACCACGCGGAGCACCCGCTGCGCGCCGGCGACCTCGTCGCGATCCTGGGCTTCGCCGGCGTCGACTACACGACCGTGGACCTGGCGTGCGGTCAGGTCGGCGCGGTCGCCGTGCCGCTGCACAACACCGCCCCGGTCGCCCACATCCGCCACCTGGTCGGCGAGGCCGCCCCACGCGTCTTCGCCACGAGCGCGGAGCGGCTGGGCACGGTGCTCGAAGCGCTGGAGGGGGACACCTCCGTCGTCCGGCTGATCGTGTTCGACCACTGTCCCGAGCTCGCCGAGCACCGGGAGAGCGTGGCGGACGCGCGCCGGCGACTGGCCGAGGCCGCCTCGCCGATCTCGCTGGAGTTGCTGTCCGACGTCGTCGAGCGCGGGAGCGCGCTGCCGCCCGCGCCGGATCTGCCGCCGGTCGAGGACACGCGAGACGTGCTGTCCGCACTGATCTACACCTCCGGCAGCACGGGCACTCCGAAGGGCGTCATCTTCCCGGAGTCGACCGTGTCCCTGATGTGGCGGCCGCCCGAGCAGAACCATCCGATGATCACGGCCAACTTCCTGCCGCAGAGCCATCTCGTCGCCAGGCGGCTCGTGATCAAGACGCTCGCGCTGGGCGGCACCGCGTACTTCGTGGCCGACAGCAACCTCTCCACGCTGCTGGAGGATCTCGCGCTGATCCGGCCGACGGAGTTCGCCATGGTGCCGCGCGTCTGCGAGCTGCTCCACCAGAGCTATCTGAGCCGGCTGGACCAGGGGAGCGCCGAGCACGCCGAGGAGCTGCGGCGGCACTTCCGCGACGTGGTCCTCGGCGGCCGGGTCATCCACACGCCCTGCGGCTCCGCCCCGCTCGCGCCGGAGCTGGCCGCCTTCGTCGAGTCCTGCCTGGACGTCCCGTTCTTCGACAGCTACGGCACCACCGAGACAGGGCTCGTCATGCTGGACCACCGCGTACAGCGGGCGTTCGTGCTCGACTACAAGCTCGTCGACGTGCCCGAACTCGGCTACTTCACCACCGACACGCCGCATCCGCGGGGTGAGCTGCTGGTCCGGACCAAGCTGATCACCCCCGGCTACTACCGGCGCCCGGACGTCACCGCCGAGGCCTTCGACGACGACGGCTACTACCGCACCGGCGACATCATGGCCGAGGTCGAGCCCGACCGGCTCTACTACGTCGACCGGCGCAAGAACGTGCTCAAGCTCTCCCAGGGCGAGTTCGTGGCGCTGTCGAAGCTGGAGGCGGCCTACGTCGCCAGCCCGCTGGTGCAGCAGATCTTCCTGTACGGCAACAGCTCCCGCCCCTACCTGCTCGCCGTGGTGGTGCCGACCGCCGAGGCGCTCGGCCGGGCGTCCGGCGAGGCGGCGCTGAAGGCGGAGATCCACGAGTCGCTGCAGCGCATCGCGAAGCGCGCCGACCTCAAGCCGTACGAGATCCCGCGCGACCTGCTCGTCGAGACGGTGCCGTTCAGCCAGGAGAACGGGCTGCTCTCCGACTCGACCAAGCAACTGCGCCCGCGGCTCAAGGAGCACTACGGCGAACGGCTGGAGCGGCGTTACGCCGAGCTGGCCGAGGAGCAGATCGACGGCCTGCGCGGCCTGCGGCACGACGAGGGCCGCCCGGTCGTGGAGACGGTCGGCCGCGCCGTACGGGCGCTGCTCGGCGCGTCCGCCGGCGAGCCGGGCCCGGAGACGCGCTTCACCGACACGGGGGGAGACTCGCTGACCGCGCTGTCGCTCTCGAACCTGCTCAAGGAGATCTTCGGCACCGAGGTCCCGGTCGGCACGCTGCTCGGCCCGGCCAACAGCCTCGGCGAGATCGCCGGCCAGATCGAGCGGCTGCGTGACCCGTCCGCGCGCCGGGCCACGTTCGCCGATGTGCACGGCGACCGGGCCACCGAGGCGCGGGCCGGGGAGCTCACGCTGGACAGGTTCGTCGACGAGGCGACGCTGACCGCGGCCACGGCGCTTCCCCGGCCGGCCGGCGCTCCCGCCACGGTGCTGCTCACCGGGGCCAACGGCTATCTCGGCCGTTTCCTGTGCCTGGAGCTGCTGCGGTCGCTGGCCGGCAGCGGCGGCACACTGATCTGCCTCGTGCGCGGCGCCGACGACGCGACCGCCCGCGCGCGGCTGGAGGAGTCGCTGGACAGCGGAGACGTCGAGCTCAAGCGGCGGTTCGCCGAACTGGCCGGCGACGGCGCGTTGCAGGTGCTGGCCGGCGACGTCGGCGCGCCGAACCTGGGCCTGCCCGAGCAGACCTGGCAGCGGCTGGCCGCGACGGTGGACGCCGTCGTGCACGCGGCCGCGCTGGTGAACCACGTGCTGCCCTACCGGCAGCTGTTCGGCCCCAACGTCGCCGGCACGGCCGAGGTCGTCCGGCTGGCCGTGACCACCCGGCTGAAGCCGGTCGGCTTCCTGTCCTCCGTGGCCGTCGCGTCACACGGAACCGGCATGTACGGAACCGGCGTGCCCGAGGACGCCGACATCCGCGTGGCCAGTCCGGTCCGGCCGATCGACGAGAGCCACGCCAACGGCTACGCCACCAGCAAGTGGGCGGGCGAGGTGCTGCTCCGGGAGGCGCACGACCGGTGCGGGCTGCCGGTGACCGTGTTCCGTTCGGGCATGATCCTCGCGCACAGCCGCTACACCGGGCAGCTCAACGTGCCGGACGCGTTCACCCGCCTGGTGCTGAGCCTGATCGCCACCGGTATCGCGCCCGGGTCGTTCTACCGAGGCGGCGACGCGGGCCGGGCCCACTACGACGGCCTGCCCGGCGACTTCGTCGCCGCCTCGGTGGCCGCCCTGGGATGCGGTGAGGGCTCCGGGGCGGCCGGGTATCGGACGTTCAACGTGGTCAACCCGCACGACGACGGCGTCTCGCTGGACACCGTCGTCGACTGGCTGGCCGGCTCCGGGATCGCCCTCCGCCGCGTCGACGACTACCACGAGTGGTGCGAGCGGTTCGAGGCCGCGCTGCGCGAGCTGCCGGAAAAGCAGCGGCAGCACTCGCTCCTCCCGCTGATGCGCGCCTGGCGGGAGCCGGCGACGCCCCGGGCCGGGTCGGCGTTCCCCGCCGACCGGTTCCAGGAAGCCGTACGGGACGTTCCGCACCTGTCCCGGACGCTGATCGAGAAGTACGTGTCGGACCTACGCCACCTGAACCTCGTCTGAGCCTGTTCCAAGCGGGCGGCACTGGCTCTATGCGGGTAACACGAGCCTAGGCGGGCAACACGGGCCAGCCGTGCCGTGCCGCCCACGAGGCCAGCACCGGGTCGCCGCCGACGACCCTCGGGCTGCCGACGGCCGTCAGCAGGTCCAGGTCGCTGGAGTGGTCGCCGTACGCGAAGCAGACGGCGGGGCTGACTCCGAGACTCCGGAGCAGCTCCGCCGCGGCCTCGGACTTGGCCGGGCCGATCATCGATCTCGCCACCTCGCCGGTCAGCCGCCCGTCGGCACCGGCGACGAGTTCCGTGCACAGCACCTCGTCGCCGCCCACGTCCGCGGCCAGCGGATCGAGCACCGCCCGGCACGAGCCGGAGACCAGCACCACCAGGTCTCCGGCCGCGCGGTGTCCGGCGAGCGCCGCCACAGTGGAGCTCACGAAGGCATCGGGCCTCCGGCGATGCCGCGCGTACCAGCGGCCGCCCGCCTCCGCCAGCGCCGCGCTCGGGACGCCTGCGAAGAGCCGATAGTAGGCGCGGTTCGCGGCGGCCCTGCCCTCCCGCTCCGCCACCGCACCCAGCTCGGCCAGGGCGCCGCGGAACGCCGTGTCATCGGGATCCAGCCAGTAACGTAGGAACTCGATCATGCTCTTTCCGGCCAGCAGCGTCTCGTCCACGTCGAAGAAGGCCACCCGAAGGGGCGCACTCGGCCTTTTCACAGCAAGATCCCAGTAACATACCTTCGCAAAGGTTTTTTCCTAGGATTCACCCAAGCGAGGGCAGAGTGGCTCAGGACCGTGCGGTTCAGACCCGGGCGCTGGTGCTCGCCGCGGCGGCGGAGGAATTCGCCGCGCACGGCTACGACGGCACGAAGCTGCTCAACGTGGTGGAACGCACCAGCATGACCAAAGGTGCGTTGTACGGACATTTCTCCTCCAAAGAAGAGCTGGCGGCCACCCTGATCGAGGAGGCCGGAGACGAGCTGGTCGCCCGCGCGGAACGGCGCGCCGAGGACGCGGCGGCGCTGCTGGCACTGCGGGAGACCATGCTCGATCTCACCCGTCACCTGCGCCGGGACCCGCTCGCCAGGTCCGCGTTGCGGCTCGCCGTGGAGGCCCCCCAGCTGGACCGGCGCGCTCTCGGACTGGTCGAACGGATCTCCCGGTCGCTGGCCCGGGCCGTGGCCCGGGCGCACGCGGAGAGCCGGGTGATGGGCAGGCACCCCCCCGACACCGTCGCCCGGCTCCTGATATCGCTGTTCTTCGAGATCCCGCATCCCGCCCCCCGCGACGACGCGGACGCCGCGCAACGGTTCGACGACCTGTGGACGGCCGTGTCCGGACCCCGGGAAGGCGGCTCGGACACGGACTAGGCCGGTCGCGGCACCGTCAGCCGAGGAAGGCCTTCACGTACGCGTCCGCCGCCGGGGCGAACCGCAGGGCGCCGTGACCGGCGCCGGTGTGGACGTCGCGCCACCGCCGGTGCACCGGATCGTCCTCGGCCGGCCCGTGCCCGCCGTACTGGCCGCCGTACGCGGTGAACAGCCGGTCGACGGCGCTGACGCAGAGCTCCGCGGCGACCGCCGCGTCGCACCGGTTCCGCGCGATCGTCCGCGCGTCGACCAGGCCCTGGTCGGCCCGGCCGGCGGCCTCCTTGAGCAGCAGACGGGCGGCGTACGCCTCTGGCGACGACCGGGCGAGCGCCCGCAGGACGTCCGGATCCGGCGACGGGCGCCCGGCTCCGGTGGACCCGCAGTCGCCCACCGCGCCCAGGGCGGCTCCGACCAGGGGGGCGGCGAACATCACCGCCGCGACCAGCGTGTAGGGCACGTTGTGGCAGCGTGCGTGGCCGGCGCGCCGGGTGCCGAGCAGCTCGGGCAACGCGACCGTGCGGTGCTCGGGGACGAGCGTGTCGTGCAGCGTCACCGTGTTGGTGCCCGTCCCCCGCATGCCGTCGGCCCGCCAGGTGTCCTTGACCAGGTAGTCCCCGGCCGGAACGGCGAAGATCCGCACCGTCTCCACGTCGCCGTCCGGCACCGTGCTGGCGAGCAGCACCCAGTCGGCGAAGTCCACCCCGCTGGCCCGGCCCCACTCGCCCCGGAGCAGCCAGCCGCCCGGCACGGGGGTGGCCTGACCCGACGGCGGCATGACGGACGCGGCGATCAGGGTGTCGGGGCCCGGGCCCCAGATCTCCTCCCGCGCCCGCTCGGGCAGGTAGGCGGCGAGCCGTCCGTGCGCGGCGAAAAGGGTCGCGCACCACGCGGTCGCCGGGCAGCTCTCGCCCACCGTGATCGCCGCCTCCACCAGTGGCGCGAAGCCGCCGGCCGCCCCACCCCACTGGCTGGGGACGAAGTGCCGGGGGAAGCCCGCCTCCACCAGCGCGGCCACCGACTCCCGGCGGAGCCGGCGCGCGGCGTCCACCTCGGCGGCGTGCCGGGCCGCGCAGTCCACGAGTCCGGTCACGTCCAGACGGTGGTCCGGAGATATCGAGGTCAGTGTCATCGGCGGTCCTGTCCACCGCTCGCGTCGGGGCACAGCCTGAGCTCCACGGTGCCCGCGGCGACCTCGTCGCCGTCCTGCTCGGCGACCACGTGGACCAGCATCCGGTCCGCGGCGAGACACCCGCGCTGCGGGCTGGCGGTGATCCGGACCGGGGTGCCGAGCTCGCAGAACGCCGCGAACTCGCTCCGCAGGCCGACGACCGAGGCCCGGAGACCGGCGGGTGGCCGGGCCGCGGCGAGCGCGGCCTGCCGGAAGGCCTCCAGCACCACCATGCCCGGCACGTGGTCCACGTGGTGGTCGACCATCTCGGTGTTGCTGTCGTCGAGTCGTAGCAGCCACCCGTCGGCGTTCCCGTCGTCGGCCAGCAGCACGTCCTCCTTGCGGCGGCGGCCGACCTCGCCGGGGGAGAGGGGGCAACCGAAGAAGGGCACGGACTCGTGCGGCGCGGACGCCGCCTTCCGGCCGCGGATCGCCTGGTACACACGCGGGTCCACCGCCTGCGAAAGGAGGCTGCCGTGCCCGCAGACCACCCCGGCCACGCTGACCTCGACCTCCAGCCGCATGCACAGCCGGCGGCTGGTCCACTTGGCGGTGGGAGTGCAGATGACCCGCAGGTTGACCGGGAGCCACGGCGCTGGGGAGGGTGGTGCGGTACCGTCGATGCCGAGCGTGACCCCGCCGAGGATGAACTTGTGCGTCTCGGGCACCCCGTAGAAGCGGTGCTGGATGTAGTAGCCGGCCTGCCGGAGCGCCTCCGTCGGCAGCATCGGGTCGGTCCAGCCGGAGTCGTCCTGCTGGTAGAGGCAGTGGTCGCGCGGCAGCATGGCCGCGATGATGAAACTGTCCGGCGTCTGCCGGACCCCGTCGGTGAGCAGCACGCGCTCGGCCGCGGACTTGTGGACCAGCTCGCGGGACACGAAGCGCGGGCCGGGTAACCGCGCGCCGCGGGCGGGTTCTGGCATCGCATCCCAGCCCCAGCCGAACGGGGACGACGACTGCCGGGGAGCCGGCAGGGTGACGTCTTCCGCCGAGAGTTGAGCACTCATCTCTAATCCCTTCTGAACAGGACTTGCGCGATCGCGTACGAGGGTGTCCTAGGTCACACGAGAGAAATATACGTCCGCGAAGGTATATTTTGGAACGGCTTGGACGATTGACTCGCGAGCCGACGAGGGGATCAGTGAACAGAGGCGAAACATACCGGGAAGGCGGTACGCTGAATCGGACCCGGACAGAACGGATCATGCGTGTGAGTAAGATCGCCACTCCCAGAACCACGATCGCGCAGCGGGGGCAGCCCCGCAACGCGCCGCAGCAAGCACGGGCCGCGCAGACCCGGGCCCAGGTGCTCGCCTCGGCGGCCGAGCTGTTCGCCGACCGTGGATATCCGCACACCTCCATCGACCACATCGCCAAGCAGGTCGGCATGACCAAGGGCGCGGTGTACTTCCACTTCCGCGACAAGAAGGACATCGCCGCCGAGATCGTGCGCGAGCTGTACAACCGGTGGCGCGTGCGCCTGGACGAGGCACAGGCCATGGGCCTGCCGCCGATGGAGACCGTCCAGGCGTTGCTGAACAACGCCGCCAACAAGTTCTTCGAGGACGACATCGTCAAGGCCGGAGCCAGGATCCAGGCCGAGCGTTCGCTGTCCGACACGACCCTGCCCGAGCCGTACGTCGAGTGGATCGCCACGATCTCGACGTTGCTGGCGAAGGCGAGCGGCGCCGGCCAGCTCCGCGACGGCATGGACCCCGAGTCCGCCGCGTACATGCTCGTGTCGGCGTTCTTCGGCCTGCAGCACGTCTGCGACGTCCTCAACCAGCGCGCCGACCTGCCCCGCCGCTGGGCGGAGATGAGCGGCCTGCTCTTCGCCTCCATCGCCGCCTCCCCGGAGTAGGACAGCCGCCGGGAGCACACCAAAGGAGACCTTCGCATGTCTGCTTCGATCCTCCCGGCAGTTCCCCTCGGCGCCGGCGGCCCGCCGGTCGGCGCGCAGGGCCTCGGCTGCATGGGCTTCAGCGAGTTCTACGGGCCGACGGCGCCGGACGAGGCCCGGGAGACCCTGCGGATCGCCCTCGACCTGGGCGTCACCATGTTCGACACCGCCGATCTGTACGGAGACGGCGACAACGAGAGGTTCCTCGGCCCCTTCGTCCGCGCGCACCGCGACCGGGTCTTCCTCGCCACCAAGTTCGGCATCGTCCGGAGGCCGGGCGAGAAGTCCTGGAGCGAGGTCCGCGGCGACCGGGCGTACGTGCGCCAGAGCGTCGACGCGAGCCTGAAGCGCCTCGGCATCGACGAGATCGACCTCTATTACGCGCATCGCCGCGACACGTCCGTCCCCATCGAGGAGACGGCCGGCGCCATGGCCGAACTGGTGCGCGAGGGCAAGGTGCGGCACCTCGGCCTGTCGGAGGTGACCGGGGCCGAACTGCGCGCGGCGCACGGCGTGCACCCGATCGCGGCGCTGCAGTCCGAATGGTCGCTGTTCACCCGCGACATCGAGGATTCGGTGGTCCCGGCGGCGGCGGAGCTCGGCGTGGCGGTCGTCGCCTACTCGCCCCTCGGCCGGGGCTTCCTCACCGGAGCGTTCACCGGCGCCCAGGGGCTGAGCACGGGCGACGTCCGGTTGAAGATGCCGCGGTTCACCGGCGACCACGCCGACGCGAACGCCGCGCTCCTCGAACCCGTCCGCGACATCGCCGCGCGGCGCGAGGTCACTCCCGCGCAGGTCGCGCTCGCCTGGGTCCACCAGCGTTCCCGGGTCCACGGCCTTACGGTTCTACCCATTCCCGGCACGCGTTCTCCCGATCGGCTCCGGCAGAACGTCGCGGCCGCGACGCTGGCCCTGTCGGACGACGAGCTCGCCGCACTGGAGCCGCTGGCCGCGAAGGTGGCCGGCGCGCGCTACCCCGACATGAGCTCCACCGCCACCGCCCGCGAGTGACCCCGGGCGCACCCGGCGGCGCGGTTCAGTCCGGATGGTCGAGGTCGGTGGCGGCCAGCGCCCGGGCCATCGCGGTGCGGTTGCGAACGCCGAGCTTGCGGTAGATGTTTCCGAGGTGCGTCTCGACCGTCTTGGGCGTGACGTTCAGCTCCTGGGCGATCTGGCGGTTGGTCCTGCCTCGGGCCGCCAACCGGGCCACCCGCCACTCTCCGGGGGTCAGCCGAGCCGCGTGCGGTTCCGGCGGCCGCGTACCGGCCTCGGTCAGTGCGCTCCGCGCTCGTCGCGCGAGCTCCGCGGCTCCGCACTCCTCCGCCAGCCGGAGAGCCTCGGCCAAGGCGGCCCGCCCGGCCTGGGGGTGCTGCCGCCACGTGCGGCGGCCGAAGGCATGCAGGGCGGCGGCGAGCTCCAGCCTGGCCGGGCCCGTCCGCAGCACCCGCACCGCCTCCTCCAGCAACTCCGGCTCGTCCCGGCCTCCGGCCACCGTCGCCGCCACCCGCAGCGCACGGCCGAGGGTGCGTGGGGCGCCCCATCGGCGGGCCAGGTCGAGGTCCTCGGCGGCCAGCGCCAGGGCCGCGTCACGGGCCCCGAGAGCGTGCTTGCCCAGTGCGGCCACCATCCGCCACGGATGCGGGGCCGGGTTCAGCCAGCCGTCCGCGAGAAACCGGCGGCCCACCTGCTCCGCCCGCCGGACCGCCTGCTCGGCCCGCCCATGGGCGAGATCCATCCGGGCGGCCAGCAGGTCCAGCCGGCAGTGCAGGGCTCTGTTGAGCGAGACGTCGGCGGACGCCCCGGCGAGCGCCTCGGCCGCGGCCGTCAGCCGTCCCTGCGCGAGGTGCACCTCTGCCAGGATCTCTCCGGCGTAGACCGGGGCCAGCGGGACCGGCACCCTGCCGACCAGTCGTACCGCCTGCCGGATGCCGGCCTCGGCCTCGGTGAGGTGACCGCGCGCCAGCAGCGCGTGCGCCCGGAGGTGGCCTGTCACCGAGGCCACGAACGCCGAGCCCGCTTCTCGCGCCGCGGACCAGTCGCGGTCGAGCCGCCGCAGCGTGTCGTCGTGGTCGGCATCGATCAGGACCAGATAGGGAAGCGACGACGACGCGTCCTGCTCGGCCATGCCGGAAGAGCGCAGCCGCAGCACCCGCAGCGCGGCGGAGACGGCCGCGTCCCGGTCGAGATCGATGGCGGCGGCCCAGAACGCGGTGAACGCGTCGAGCTGGCACCGCGCCTCGTCGCTGAGCCTCGGCGCGGCCGAAAGCACCGCCAGGTGCCGCGCACCGGTGTGCCGCAGGTCCAGCTCGGTCGCCGCCGCCGCGATGATCTGCATCCGCAGCCGGTGCTCCAGCTCCGCATGCCCGTCGCCCAACTCGGTGAGGGCGTTCTCCATGAGGGTGATCGCGTCAGCGCTGCGGCCGTTGATGATCACCGCACGGGCGAGCAGCTCGGTGATCTCGGCCCGCCCGGCCGCGTCCGGGGCGAGCGCGGCCGCGCGTCGCAGATAGCCGATCGCGGCCGGCCAGTCGAACCAGTACGCGATCTCGCCGGCCATCCGCACCAGGCCGGCGGTCGCCTCCGGGGTGGGCGGCTCCTGCAGGGCCCGCTCCAGGAACGCCAGCGCGGACCGTGGCGCCCCCCGGCTCGACGCGTGGTCGGCGGCGGTCACCAGCGTGTCCACCACCCAGCCGTCGCCTGAGGGCAGGGTCTCGAGCAGGTGGGCGGCGACCAGCGGTGCCGGCTGCCCGGCGGCGAGCAGCTCGGCCGCTCGCCGATGCAGGCGGCTGCGCTCCACCACGGCGATGCCGGAGTACACGGCGTGCCGCGTCAGGTCGTGGACGAACTCGAGCCGCCCGCCGCCGCGCAGGACGCCCGCGGCCACCAGTTCGTCGTGGCCCCGGGCCAGTGTCTCCGGGCCGCCCGCGAGTTCGGCGGCGAGCCGCGGCTCGGCCTCTTCGCCCAGTACGGCGCATACCTGAGCGACCCGCGCAGCCTCGGGGGTGAGGTGCGCGAGCACGGCGCCCATCCACTGGCTCAGCGCCGGGCCGCCGAGCGCACGCAACGCCTGCTCGTCGCCCTCGGCCGCCGTGCCGCCGGCGGCACCGGCGGCTGCCGCCAGCTCCCGTACGAACAGTGGGTTGCCGCCGGTCAGGCGGTGACAGGCCGCGCACAGCCGGGTGTCCGCCGCCTCGCCGCCGACGGCGCGCACCAGGCGGGCCGTGCCGGCCGGCGTCAGCGGAGCCGGCCGCAGCACCGTCACGGACGGATCGGCGGCGAGCTCTGAGAACGGCCCCGGCGCGGCGGACGCCCGGCCGGCCAGAACCATCGCCAGCGGCGACTCGGCCATGCCGGGAAGCAGGTGCAGGAACATGCGCAGCGAAGGGTCGTCGGCCCAGTGCACGTCGTCGACGACCAGCGCCACCGGACCGCCCTTGGCGAGGTTCACCAGCAGCCGGTGCAGCACGTGGAACGCCCCCAGGTCACCGGGCCCGGGCCCGTCGAGGTGCGAGTCGAGCAGCGCAAGCGCCCGATGGGCGGGACCACGCAGCAGCCGCACCCGCTGTGCGGTGTCGGCGCCGAGCACCACCGGTTCGAACAGCTGACGCAGCACGCCGTAGCCGGACCGCTGCTCCAGCCGGCTGCCGCGGGCGCCGAGCACCCGGCAGCCGGCCGTCCTGGCGAGCCGGCGGGCGGCGCCGGCCAGCGCGCTCTTGCCGATGCCGGCCGGGCCCTCGATCAGCACCACGCCGCCCTGTCCGCGCGCCGCCGCGGCGAACAGCCCCCGCATCCGCCCCACCTCGGCGTCGCGCTCCAGCAAGGACAGTTCGTGATCCACCCGTCAAGTCTGCCAGCCGGGGATGATAGAGCGATCTCGTACGGACCGCCTCAGGGATTTCCCTAGAAATGGTTTCGAATCCGCCCGGCGTCCCGCGGCGACGATGCTCGGCAGGCCCCTCTGAGCTGCGGTGACGTGCCACCGGCGGAGACAGGGGGTGACATTGGGGGGGATCCCGATGCCCCGGTGCCGCCGGTTGGCCGATCTTCTGATGGTGGCGCCCACTCGGGGCGGGCGTCCGACAGCAGAAGGAGGGCGCATGGTCACGGCAGAAGGGCTCGCCGCTTACCTCGACATCCGTCGGAATTCGCGCGGACACCTGCCGCAGCAGCTCATGGAGCAACTGGCCGAGGCGATCCGCGGTGGCCTCCTGCCCGCCGGGACGCGGCTTCCGTCCACTCGGGCGATGGCCCAGTTGCTCGGGGTGTCCCGCGGGGTGGTGGTGTCGGCCTACGAGCTGCTGCTGGCCCGTGGCTTCGTCGAGGGACGGCCACGCTCGGGCACGTACGTCACGGGCGAGCCGTCACCGCATCGCCGGAGCATCCCTTCGCCGCCCGTCCGGCCGGTCGTGGCGGACTTCACTCCCCGCGCCGCCACGGCCGGCGGCTTCCCGCTGGCCGCATGGCGGTCCGCCTGGCGCCAGGCCAGCTATCTGCCGCCGAACGGCGAGGCGGCTCCACTGGGGTCGGCCGCCCTCCGCGAGGCCGTCGCCGAGCACCTGCACCGGACCCGCGGGCTCGATGTCGAGGCCCGCGACGTGGTGGTGGCCGTCGGGCTGCGGCAGGCCTGCTGGTTCCTGTTCGAGGCGATCGGACGGCTGATCGGGCAGCCGACCGGGCAGCAGATCGGACAGCAGATCGGACAGCGGGAGGCCGGAGCGGCGACGGTGGCCGTCGAGCAGCCGGCGCCGGGATATCCCGTGCAGGCCGCCCGGCAGGCCGGATGGACGACCCACCCGCTGCCGGCCGACATGGAGGGCGCCCGGGTGGACCTGCTGGGCGGGATGGACGGGGTGCGCGCCGCCGTCGTGTTCGCCGAGGGCAACCATCCGTTCGGCGCGGTGCTGTCGCCGGCCCGCCGGCGGATGCTCGCAGAGTGGGCCCGGCGGACGGGCGGCTATCTGGTGGACATCTGCACCGAGCAGACCGGGGCGGGCGACAGACCGCTTCCTTCGCTGCTCGACCTGGCGGGCGGGCGAGTGATCCTCGCGGGGACGCTGGGTGACGGTCTCGCCCCGCCCGGGCTGGCGTACCTGGTGCTGCCGCGCCCACTGGTGCCGGTGGTCGCGCAGGTCGCGGGGGGTGACGACGGGCGGCTCGGCGGGACGGCGCAGGCGGCGTTCACCCGCCTGCTCGGTGACCGGGCGGTCGCCCGGCACGTCAGGCGCGTGTCGCGGCTGCACGCCCGGCGGCGCGAGGAGGTGCGTGCCGCGCTGGCACATGTCGGGCGGCCCGCCCGCCTGGTTCTCGGCCCCCGCGGCGCCAGCGCGGCACTGCTGTTACCCCGCCAGATCGTCGATTCCGTGGTGACCGAACTCGCCGGCCGGGGTGTGACCGTGGGCCGTCTGTCGGACCTGTACCAGGTGCGGGCGGCCGACGCCCCTGACGGAATCGTCCTCGGTTTCGGCCACCTGACCGACGAGGAACTGCACCAGGGCCTCCAGGCCGTCCGCACGGTGCTGGCCGGGCTGACCCGGGTGCGGGCCGGCCGGGGCGTCGACGGTGGGCCTACGCACCCGTGTCCGGCACGGCCCGCGTCCGGCCGCCGCCCGCACGCCGGCGACAAGACCGAGCTCGTGCCCGGCGCGCCGCGGCCTCCCGCCCGGTCATCCGCGGGTCCGCGGCGGTCTGGCGGCCCCCGCCGTAACGCGGTCCAGCGCGTGGACCAGCTCGACCCGGCCGCCGATGTGCAGCTTGCGGTAGGTGTTGGTCAGATGCAGCTCGACGGTCTTGGGAGTGACGAACAGGGTTTCGGCGATCTCGCGGTTGGACAGGCCGGTGGCGGCCAGCTCGGCGACCCGGCGCTCTGTTGAGGTCAGCGCGGTGGTGCCGGGTCCGGCCGGCGCGGTCCGGGACCCGGCCGCCCCCGACATGGCGTCCACTCGCTCACGCAACGGGGGACAGTCGCACTGGGCCGCCAGCTCGGCGGCGTCGTCCAGCAGTTCGCGCGCCCAGCCGCGCCGGCCCCGCCGGTCGGCCGCGGCGGCCAGGTCCACCAGCGCCTTGGCGTACTCCAGCCGGGCGAGCGATCCGGCCAGCACGTCGACCGCCTCGGCCAGCAACGGGAAGCCGTCCTGTGCGCCGAGCACGACGCCGGCGACCCGCAACGCGCGGCCCAGCGGCCGGGGCGCGCCCCAGCGGCGGGCCAGGGCCACCTCGGCCAGCGCGAGCTCCGCCGCCTGGTCGCCGTGACCCATCCGGTGCAGGGTGCGGGCCGCCTCGGTGCGCCAGGGAACGAACGCGGGGTTGTCGCCGCCGAAGCGGGCGAAGAGGCGACCGGCGTCCAGCGCCGCGGCCACCGCCCGCTCGCCGCCCACCGTACGGCGGAGCAGCCGCGCCCGGGTGTCGGCGTAGAAGTACATGGGCCCGGCCGGCGGTGGCTCCTCCGGCAGACCGGCCCACGCCAGCGCGGACCGCGCGCCGGCCAGGTCGCCGCGCTCGGCCAGGATGTCGGCCAGGAACGGGGCGACGAACGGCCGGCCGAGCCGTACGCCGGAACGCTCGACGGCCTCCACCGCCGTGCGCGCCTCCCGCTCCGCCTCGGCGAGATTGCCGCGCCACAGTTCGTGGAGCGCCGCCAGGGCGTGCGCGGGCCCGTGCGCCCGGACGCTGCCACGGCGGTAGGCCTCCCGCCGGGCGTGGTCGATGCTCGGGCCGGCCAGGTCGTCCTCAGCGGCCAGGAGCGCCAGCCAGCCGCACACGAGAGGGCTGTCCCCGGTTCCGTGGCGCACCAGCAGCCCGTCGGAGAGGCCGCGGCGGGCGGCCTGCGCCGCCTGCGGGCGGGCCTCGAACGCGGCCCGCAGGGCGAGCACGCAGTCGAGCGCCCGCCCGCCGGCGCTCGGCGGCTCGTCGTCGCCCGCGGCCTGCCCCACCTCGTCGAGCAGGTGCAGCCGACCGGGTTCCAGCACGGTCACGTTGACCAGGTACGCGTCCAGGTGGCGGCGCAGCCCCGTGTCAGACGTCCTGTCCAGCGCCTGCCGCGCGTCACGCCAGGCCCGTACGGCCGCCTCCGTGTCGCCGCCGAACAGCAACGCCTCCCCGAGCCGTAGACCGGCCGCAGCCCGGGCGGCGGGCTCGACGGCCGCCGCCAGGGCCTGCTCCCCGTAGCGCGCGGCGGCCTCGACATCGCTGTGCAGCGCGACGTCGGCGAGCTGGTCGACCAGGACCTGGCGGTCCCGGTCGCCGGTCACGTCGGGCAACGCCCGCCGCAGATAGGTGTACGCGCTGTCGGGGGAACCGCGGAACAGTGCGGTCTCCGCGGCGCGCCGCAGGTATCCGGCCGCGTCCGGCACCACGCCCGGGGGCACCTGCAGGATGTGTGCGGCGATCCGCTCCGGCTCCGCGCCCGTGGCGGCCAGGTGCAGCGCCGCCGCCCGGTGTCCCCGTAAGCGGCGGGTGGTGTCCAGGTGCTCGTAGGCCGACCGTTGCAACAGCTGGTGCGGGTAGCCGAACCGGCCGGCGGGCGCGCGGACCAGCACGTGACTCCGGATCAGCCGGTCGACGGCGGCGGCGGTGGCCTCGACGCCGAGGCCGGAGACGGCCGAGATCGCGGGCAGGTCCGCTTCGTTGCCCAGAAGGGCGACGGCATGCGCCACATCGACGGCGTCCTGCGGCAGGCTCCCCAGGTGGGGCCTCACCCGGGACGGAAGGAGCACCGTGGCCAGCCGGGCGGTGTTGCCGGTCGTGGGTGTGATGCCCTGTTCGACGCAGCCCCGGGCCAGCTCGGTCAGCAGGAGCGGGTTGCCGCCGCTGGAGTCGTGACAGGCGGCGACGAAGGCGTCGTCAGGCCGGGTGCCGAACATCGTCGCGAGCACGGCGGCGGTGCCGGGCAGCCCGAGCGGCCGCAGCCGGACGAACTCGGTGCTGGGCGTGCGCAGGATCTCGGTCAGCAGGTCGGGGACCGGCGCGCCGGACGTCATCGCCAGCATCATGGTCAGCGGCAGGCCGTCCAGCCGGGGCAGCAGGTAGGCCAGCAGGCGCAGAGAGGGCGGGTCGGCGTACTGGACGTCGTCGACGACGAGGGTCAGCGGTTCCGCCGTACACGCGTTCACCACCAGCCAGTACAGGCCGTGCAGCACCGCGAGGTCGCCGACCGGCCGGATCGCCTCCACGGTGAATACCGAGGCGGCCTGCGCGGCGGCGCCGGCGAACAGCGGACCCCGGCCGAACTCGGCTGCCGCGGTCAGCATCGGCTCGAACAATTGCCGCGTCACGCCGTAGGCGAACTCGCGTTCCAGCGGCGACCCCAGGGCCCGGGCGACGGAATGGCCGCCGTGGCGCAGCCGTTCTCGTACCTCGGTCAGTAGTCGCGTCTTGCCGATTCCGGGTGGACCCTCGACGACGAATATCCGCCCGCCCGCGTCGGGGGTGGCGGCACGCGCCGCGTCGACCAGGACGGAGACGCCCTCGTCCCGCTCCTGTAGGGGCGGGTGCGCCGATCTCGGGACCATCCTGCGTTCGTGGTAGGGCGGTGGAGTGCCGACGAGTTCGGCGCCGACGTTTCACCGCGGTGACGGACCGGGATTCACTTCTCACAGCCTAACAAAATTGGTGGTTATTGCGCACCAAATCATCGGACTCGGTGATTACTGGTCCATGGAATGCGGTGGCGACGTGGCCCATTACGGGCACCCCGATGCAGAGATCCTGACATGGAACGCGAAGGGCGCACATCGGACGTCCGAAAACACCCACGCAACACAAAAGGGGCATAATGTCGACGATTTCCCGTCCCACCCGTTTCCGTTCCACGTCCCGGAGCCTCGCGCCCGTCGGCGCGACGCTGGTCGCGGTGGTGACCGGCGCGCTGCTCACCGCCTCACCGGCCCAGGCCGCCGACGGAGCCGGCATGTCGGCCTCGTGGAACTACTACCAGTCGGACGCGTTCCAGGTCGCCGCGACGCTGCCGGGAGTCAAGCTGACGGGGTTCGGCAGCGACCAGAACGGCTCGCGCAACCTCTACGGATCGATCGAGGACACCGCCAACGACGGCCGGTGCTCCCGGGTGGTGATCCGCGCGAACGGTTCCGATCTCATCGACGAGACGACTTGCGGGAACGGCACCTACAAGACGTTCAGCACCGGATCCGGCATCTTCGACAATGGTTTTCTGGTGCTGGTCTACCGGACCATCTCCGGCACCACGAACGCCGACAAGTCCCTCTTCGTCGGCATCCCGAGCTCGGCGAACGACGCCGGGGTGCGCACCACGGGCACCGGAGCGAGCTGGTCCTACTACACGGCGACGGACTACACGTACTCGCTCGTGCGTCCCGGCGTGCGGCTCACCGGCTACGGCTCCGACGACGGCGGCCGGTCGACGCTGAACACCCTGGAGAAGACCGCGACCGGTTCCGGCTGCGCCTCGGCCAGCGTCAAGGTGGGGGACGTGACCACGAGCGGGTCGACCTGCACCAGCACCGCGGCCTACTTCTCCCGCTGGAACCTCGACGGCGGCCTCACCGCGAAGGCCTGCTACAAGCCGACGAGCGCGGCCGAGGCGTGCCTGTCGACGTACCTGCCGAAGCCCGTGTGATTCCGGGCCCGGTCGCGGTGCCGACCGGCGAGGGCACGGTGGTACGGGCGGGCTTCGCGCGGTGTCGCCACCGGGGTCACAGCCAGCCCGCGTCCTCGGCGATGCGCACCGCGTCGATCTTGTTGCGGGCGCCGGCCTTGGTGATCGCACCGGTGAGATAGTTGCGTACGGTGCCTGCCGACAGGTGCAGCCGGGCGGCGATCTCCTCGGCCGAGGCGCCGCGGGCGGCTTCGCGCAGGACCGTGGCCTCGCGTGGGGTGAGAGGGCTCTCCCCGTACTCCATCGCCGAGGCCACCAGCTCCGCGTCCAGCACCCGCAGTCCGGCGGCCGTACGCCTGATCGCGTCGGCCAGGCGGTCGCCGGGGGCGTCCTTGACCAGGAACGCCTCGATGCCCGCCGACAGGGCCCGCCGTACCTGGCCCGGCCGGCCCATCGCGGTCAGCACCAGGACGCGGCAGGAGGGGAGCACCTCCCGCAGCCGCGCGGCGGCGGTGATGCCGTCCAGCACGGGCAGGTCGATGTCGACGATCGCCACGTCCGGCCGCACCCGCAGCGCGGCGGGGACGATCTCGTCCCCGCGCGTCACCTCGGCCACCACCTCCAGGTCGGGCTCCAGGCGCAGCAGGGCGGTGAGCGCGGCCCGGATCATGTGCATGTCCTCGGCGAGGAGGACGCGGATCACGTGGGCACCTCCATCGTCAGCCGGAAGCCGCCCTCGGACGTGGGCCCGGCCTCGACCGTGCCGCCAATCTGCGCGGCCCGCTCCACCAGCCCGACCAGCCCGCCGCCGAGAGGCCCGGTGGTCCGCGCATCGTCGGGTGGGAGGCCGTTGTTGACGATCTCCAGGTGGATGCGTCCCGCGTGGTTCGAGGTGGCGATCGAACAGGTGGTGGCGCGGGTGTGCCGCAGGATGTTCGTGATCCCCTCGCGTACGGCCCAGGCGAGCGCCTCGTCCTGCTCGCGGGACGGGGCGATCTCGGCGAGGTTGACCTGGCAACCGATCCCGGACGACTCCAGCAGGGCCGCGGCCCGGTGCACCTCGTCGGTGAGCGTCATCCGCCGGTAGCCGCGAGCCACCTGACGCACCTCCTGCGCGGCCTCCCGCGCCACCTGGACGAGGGCGCCGACCTCGGCCTTCGCGGCGGGGAGATCGCGGTCCACGAGCCGGGCGGCCAGGTCGCCCTTCAACACGATCGAGGTGAGGCTGTGGCCGAGCCCGTCGTGCAGGTCGCGGGAGATCCGCAACCGCTCCTTCAGCACCGCCGCCTCCGCCAGGTCGGCCCGCGCCTGCTCCAGCTCGGCGGTGACCCGGGTCAGCCGTACGACGACGTAGATCATGGCGCCGGTGATGACGATGGTGAGGGCGTAGAAGTACGAGCCGGTCATGTTGTGGAAGATGCCCTGGAGCCACCAGTACTCCGCCGCCGCCATCGTCGTCACCAGGACCCCGCCCCAGCGCAGCGGGAGCAGCAGGAGCACCGGCCCGGCCAGGAGCGGCGCGGTCCCGGCCGACCAGCCGGTAAACCCGAGGACCTCCGGCAGGTAGGTGGCGACCCCCTGCACCGCCAGCGTCGCGGGCAGCCACCGGGGTCGGGTGCCCGCGAAGGCCTGCCGTACGTGGAGGAAGTGCGGCAGGTAGAAAGCGGCCAGCCCCGCGAGCAGCCGGGCGTTCAGCGACGCGGGGGCGGTCGCGAGGGAGGCCACGAGGGGGATGATCGTGTAGCCGACGGAGACGAGGACGATCAGCGCGATTCCGAGCCGTCGTGCGGAGATGGAGGTCATGGTCGGCCAATTATGACTTTCTGGTCTCCCACCGGAACCACCTCCTGATCGAGAGCAGCGCGACCCCCGCCCACACCGCCAGAACCAGAGCCGGTACGGCCGCCGCCGACAGGTCGGAGCCGAGCGTGCCCGGTCCGTAGGAGGCGCGGACGGCGTCCACGACCGCGCTGGTGGGCAGGGCCGCGAAGACCGGATGCAGCCAGGAAGGCAGCAGGTCGACGATCGAGCCCATCGCCCCGGACGCGAGGCCGGCCAGGAAGAAGAACGGCAGCGTCATGGGCGCCGCGAGCTCCCCGCGCGGGATCGCGGCCGTCCACGCCACCCCCAGCGTCGCCATCACCGCCGCCCCCGCGACCGCGAACACCGCGAACAGCACCGGATTCCGTGGCAGCGGCACATCGGCCAGCAGGTGTACGGCCACAACTGAGATGACCATGACGATGACCGTCTGCGTGGCGGTGCTCGCGACCTCGCCGAGGAGGATCTGCCGGTCGGTGAGCCGGGTGGCGCGCAGCCGTTTGAGCAGGAGCTGGTCGCGGCGCATGGTCAGGGCGACGGTGATGTTCAGGAACGCCGTCCCCGACAGGATGAGCGCGAGCGTCCCCACGAACATCTGCGCCGCGGCCGTGACACCGTCGGCCTGGACGTTGCGCATCAGCGTCGGCATCCCGATCGCGAGGCCCAGCGGGGTGATCACGGAGGCGGGCAGCATGCCCCTGTCGCGCCAGAACAGCCGGGCGCTCAGCTTGTAGGTGGCCGTGAGGCTCATCGGCGTGGGTCCCATCGGAAGAGGAAGCGGACGGCGACCAGGGCGAGCAGGGCCCAGACGGTCAGGTTCAGGACGGGCCCGGTCAGCGTCGCGGGCTCGCCGCCCCTGTAGGCGAGCCCGGCGATCTCGACCATCGCCCCGGTCGGCAGCAGGTCGAGTGCCCACCGGACCCAGCCGGGGAGGAGGCCGGTGACGAACGGCCCGTACGCTCCCGCCCCGAGCGCACCGGCCAGCAGGAACGGGATCGTGGCGGGGGCGTTCAGGTCGGGACGGCGGGTCACGATCGAGAAGACGACGCCGATCAGCGCCAGCACCCCGGCCACCACGACGACGCACGCCGCGAACAGCAGCGGCAGCTCGGGCGGCGGCAGATAGGTGAAGGTGTAGAGGATCACCGAGACGAGGGCCGACAGGAGAGCGGCCTGCGTCACGATGTTGACCAGCTCACCGCCGACCATGGCCCGCCCGCGTAGGCCCGAGGCGCGCAGCCGCTTGAGAACCAGCGACTCTCGCCTCGCCGACAGCGTCACGGCCGTCTGGGTGGTCGCGACGATGGTCAGGAGCACGGCGAGCATCCCGAGATGCAGGCCGAGCACCACCTCCACGTCGCGGCTCCTGAGCGAGGCGGCGACCAGCAACGGCAGGCCCGCGCCCAGGCAGACGCCGAGCACCGCGACGCCGCCGACGGCCCGCCCGTCGCGCCAGAACAGCCGCCCGCCCAGCCGCGCGACGGCCAACACGTCACGCACGGCCGTCACGGGTGGTCGTGCTGTTCTGGGCTGTTTCGCCGTTGTGGGCCAGTTCCAGGAACAGGTCTTCCAGGGAGGCCGTACGGACCTCCAGGCCGCGCAGGCGCAGGCCGCGTGCGCTCGCCCAGCCCAGCAGCGTCTGGGCGGCCAGGTCGGGATCGGCGGCCTGGACCACGGCGACCTTGCCCCGCACGGTCGCGAGCAGCGGCAGCTCCCCGGGCTGGACCACGGACGGCAGCTCGAACGAGACCCGCCCCACCCGCGCGGCCAGCGTCTCGGCCATGTCGCCGCCGACGACGATCCGACCCCGGTCCATGATGGCCAGGTTCGTCGCGAGCTGCTGGGCCTCCTCCAGATAGTGGGTGGTCAGCAGCACGGTCGTCCCCCGGGCGGCGAGGTCGCGGACGACCTCCCAAACGTCGCGGCGGGCCTCGGGGTCCATGCCGGTCGTCGGCTCGTCCAGGAACAGCACATCGGGCCGGCCCAGCAGGGCCAGCGCCAGGTCCAGGCGGCGTTTCTCGCCACCGGACAGCTGCCGCACCTTCGTCTTCGCCTTCGCCGTCAGGCCCGCCAGCTCCAGCGCCTCGCTCGCTGGCCGCGCGGCGGGGGTGAAGTCACGCCAGATCTCGACCGTCTGCCCGGCCGTCAGGTCGGGGAAGAACCCGGCCTCCTGCAGCATGATGCCGACGTTGCCGCGCACCTGGGCGCGGTCCCTGAGCGGGTCGAGGCCCAGCACCCTGACCGAACCGGCGTCCGGCCTCTGGAACCCGGTGAGCAGCTCCATCGTCGTGGTCTTGCCCGCGCCGTTGCGGCCGAGCAGGGCGAAGACCGTGCCCGCCTCGACCTCGAACGAGATGTCGTCGACCGCCTGGAAACTGCCGTAGCTCTTGCTGAGGTGGTTCACCTGAATCGCTGCCACGTCTCGATCCTCGGCCAGGCGCGGCGGCGGAAACAGTGAGCAATTCACATCTTCGCGAGCAGCCTGTCACCTGACCCTGGGATGACGTGCCGTACCGGTCAGAGGCGGATTTGGGCGGTGATCGGCAGGTGGTCGCTGCCCGTTCTCGGCAGCGGGTGGAGGCCGGACAGACCGATCCCGTTCGGCCAGGCCCCCGCCACTTCCGGCGGCTGATCGCTCAGACCGAGGTGCCGGATGGTCCCGCACGCCCTCAGCGGGGGCCCACGGGCTTTCGCGCGTTCGTCGTGCCGGCGCGGTGCTCAGCGGATGGTGAACCAGATCGTCTTGAGCTCGGTGTACTGCTCGAAGGCCTCGATGCCGTTGTCGCGGCCGCCGAAACCGGACGTACGGTATCCGCCGAAAGGTGTGGTGATGTTCCCCTCGGAGTAGCCGTTGACCGCGACGGTGCCGGCCCGCACGCCCCTGGCGATGCGGATCGCGGTGTCCACGTCGCGCGACCACACGGTGGCGGCAAGCCCGTAATCGGAGTCGTTGGCCAGCGAGATCGCCTCTTCGAGAGTGTCGAACCCGAGGACGGCGACGACCGGCCCGAAGATCTCCTCGCGAGCCACCGCCATGCCGGGGCGTACGTCGTCCACCACGGTGGGCGCGACGTACCAGCCGCCCGTCTCGGTCAGCAGCCGCGTGCCGCCGGTCACAACTGTTGCCCCGTCGGCCTTCGCGCCCTCGATGTAGCGCAGGACCCGTTCGAGTGCGGCCTCCTCGATGAGAGGGCCGAGCTGGGTGGACTCGTCGGCCGGATCCCCGACGACACGCGACTGCGCCTCACGGGCGAGTGCGGCGACGAACCGGTCCTTGATGGTGTTGTCGGCCAGGATCCGGGAGCCGGCCGAGCAGTTCTGCCCGGAGTTCCAGAAGGCGGCGTCGGCCAGATCCGCAGCCACCTGCTCGATGCGGTCAGCGTTGTCGGCCATGACGATCTGCGGGCTCTTGCCGCCGCACTCGAGCACGATCTCCTTGAGGTTGGAGTCGGCCGAGTAGCGCAGGAACTGCCGGCCGACCGCGGTGGACCCGGTGAACGTCACCATGTCGACGTCGGGGTGCAGGCCGATGGCCCTGCCCGCCACGGGCCCCATGCCGGGGACGACGTTGAACACGCCGTCCGGCAGACCGGCCTCGGTGGCCAGTTCGGCGATGCGCAGCGTCGTCAGGGACGCCAGCTCCGGTGGCTTGACGACCACCGAGTTTCCCGCGGCGAGGGCTGGGGCGATCTTCCACGCGAGCATCGCGGCGGGGAAGTTCCAGGGGAGGACCGCGCCCACGACGCCGATCGGCTCGCGTACGACAAGGCCCAGGTGCTCGGGCCCGGTGGCGGACACCTTGCCGAAGACCTTGTCCACCGCCTCGGCGTAGAACCGCAGCGTCGTCACCACGTCGGGGATGTCGAACTGCCGGCACTCGCTGATCGGCTTGCCCGCGTCGGCCGACTCGATCTGTGCGAGTTCTTCCGCGTTGGCCTCGATCAGCTCGGCGAGCCGGGTCAGGACCTGCTTGCGCTGCTCGGGCGCCGCCTGGCTCCAGGTGCCGGCGTCGAACGCGGCGCGTGCGGCCGCGACCGCCTTGTCGACGTCGTCAGGCGTGCAGGAGGCGACCGTGATCAGGGGCCGGCCGGTCGAGGGCGCGACGGAGACGAAGGTGCCACCGTCGCCGGCGTCGACGAACGCGCCGTCGATGTACGCCTGGGTCCGCACAGTGGCGGGCAGGGAGAGTGTCACGACACTGCCTTTCTGGGGAGAAGATGACGCGAGAGGTGGGCCGGAGGACGCGGCCGACGCGGTGGCGTACACGAGGGCCCGCCGCCGCACCGGGAGGTGACCGGATCAGGAGACCAGGAGCCTGAAACGGGGGAACACGTCAGCACGAACCTCCTCCCACTGGCGGCGCAGCTCCCGGTACCGATCCGTGCCCTGCACGCCGGGCTCGACCCGGGGAGCGACCTCGACCACCTGGTCCACACCCTCGCGCGCCGAGGAGAAGGCACCGGTTCCCAGGCCGGCCAGGATCGCGGCGCCGATCGACGGCGCCTCGACCCGCAGCGCGGGCACCAGCGGCTGACCCAGCACGTCGGCCTTGATCTGGTTCCACTCGCTCGACCGCGCTTCGCCGTCGGAGATGGTCATGGTGTCCACCCGCAGGCCACGATCGCGCAGCACGTCCAGCAGCGCCGGGTACTGATAGGCGATGCCCTCGAGCGTCGCCCGTACGAAGTGCGGCAGCCGGTGGTGACCGGAGATGCCGTGGTAGGCGGCGCGCACCTGGTCGTCCTGGACGGGGACGGTGGCTCCCTCCACGTAGGGGAAGCACAGCAGTCCGTCGCTGCCCCGCGCGATCTCGCGGGCGCCGGCGATGAGCTCGGCGTAGTCCAGCGCTCCGCCGAAGGTCGAGCGCAGCCACCGCAGGGTGGTGCCCGAGCCGACGGCGACCATCTCGTGCAGGTACCGGTCCGGCACCACGTGCGGCATGAGCCCCACGATGCCCGTCGGGTCGAATCGCGGCCGGGAGTCCACGGCACGCCAGCTCATCGAGCTGCCGGTGCCGATCGACACGTCGCCCGGGTCGATCACACCGGACCCGAGCGCGGCCGCCGGGTCGTCACCCCCACCCGCGACGAGCACCGTTCCGGGTAGGAGCCCGATCTCGTGTGCGGCGCCGCCCAGCTCGCCGCGCGGCTCCCACGGCGCGTAGCGCACGTCGGGCAGGATCTCGCGCGGGATCCCGGCGGCGGCGCACAGCTCAGGACTCCACGTCCCCGTCCGCCAGTCGTTGAGGACCGACCGGGTCGGACCCGTCGGGTCGGTCGCGACGTCGCCGGTGAGCCGGTAGGCCAGGTAGTCCTTCGGCTGCAACGCGTGACGGACCCGGCGCCAGACCTCCGGCTGGTGCCGCCGGGTCCACGTCAGGTTCGCCAGCACCAGTCCGGGAATCGGCAGAGTGCCCGAACGCTCGATCAGGGTTTCGCGTCCCAGGCCGTCGTACAGCGCCGAGGTCTCCTCGGGGTCGCGGCGGTCGGTCCAGTGGATCACCGGAGCCAGCACCCGCCCGGCCTCGTCCAGGAGGACGGCGATGTCACGCTGCCCCACCAGGCACAGCGCGCTCACCTCCCGCGCGCTGACACCGGCGGACGACAGGACCTCGGGGATCGCGCGAGCCAGCGCCCGGTACCAGTCGTCGGCGTCGTTCTCCGCCCAGTCAGGGTGAGGGCGGTGCATCGGGTAGGTCTGCTCGGAGATCGCCACGACGCCCTGCTCGGGGTGCACGAGGGCGGCCTTGAGCGCGGACGACCCGACGTCCGCGCCGATGAGGTACGTCATCGCACGAGACCCGGATAGGGCTTGGGCTCGGGAGCCGGGAGCGGCTCGGGCGCGCCGGGGAACTGGGCGCGCCAGTACGAGGCGATCCAGTCGACCTGCTCCTGCGGCAGCTCCTCGACGTCGACGCCCAGCTGCTTGATGGTCAGGAACACCTCGCACGCGCCCTCCACGACCGAGGCGGTGTGGAACGCGTGCTCGAGGTCCGCACCGATGGCGATGAGCCCGTGGAAGCGCATGAACGTCGCGCCGCGGTCCTCCAGCGCCTCAGCGGTGAAGTCGGCCATCTGGTCGGTCTCGGGCTGAGAGTAGGGGGAGGTGTAGACCGGGCCACCGGTGGCCTCGACCAGGCCGGTGAGGATCGGCGGGAGGGTCCAGCCCAGGTTCGCCATCGTCATGACGGCCTTGCCGTGGGTGTGCACGATCGCACCGACCTCGGGGCGGCGCTTGCAGATGAGGGTGTGCATCGGCGTCTCGGACGTGGGGGCGCGCCGGCCGTCGACGACGTTGCCGTCAAGGTCGATGATGGCGATGTCCTCCGGCTCCAGGAAGTCGTACTGGGTGGAGGTCGGCGTCACCGCGAGCAGCCCGGGCTCCCCAGGGACGCGGAGGCTGATGTTGCCCGCGGTGGAGTAGACCAGGCGCTCGGCCTGGAGTTTGCGGGCGTAGGCGACGACCTTCTGACGGGTGTCGAGCCACTTGGTGCTCATCGGGTCTTCTTTCTCGTAGTCGAGTCATGGGTCGGGAACTGCAGGGAGCGGACTCGCGAACGGCCGGGGCGCGCGTCCGGGAACGCGAAGCTCCGCGAGGCGGGGTGATCAGCGACGGCGGAAGAGGGCGCGCCGGGCCTGGGCGAACGCGATCCGGATCAGAACGCCCAGGACACCCGGGCGCAGGACGAGCCGCAGCAGGCCGGGGATGTCGTCGGCGTCGATCTCCACCTTGGCGGGCCAGGCACCCATGACGCCTTCCATCTGAATGCCGCCGTCCCGCACGCGCAGGCTGCGCGGCTCGAAGGGCAGCTCGCCGATCGGGGAGCTGACTTTCACGGGTTTCCTCCGTTCGTACGGGACCAGTGGGCGGCGATGGCGCGCCCGGCCTGGGCGCGAGGTGCGATTCCCCGGGCGTCGAGGGGCTGGACGAACGTGACATGCGGGGCCCCTTCGGCCAGCGCGCCGTCGACGTTGCGGTTCGGCAAGGGCCCGGCGGCGAGGATGACCACGTCACACACCAGGTCCCTGACCCGGGTCCCGTCGACGACGCGCAGCGTGTGCACGCGCTCGCGCCCGAGGACCTCCAGTCCCGTTCCTCCCGCGACCACCTGGTCGGCCCACGTGGGCGATCCGGCGCCGACCGCGGCCACGTGGCCGCCGGCCCCGCGGATCCGCTCCGCGATGTGCGGCGCCCACGGCCCGTCGCCCACGACCACGGCGCGCTTCCACAGTCGCACGCCGGTGCTCAGCAGGTGGTCGGCCACGGTCGCGGGCAGCACTCCCGCGGGCCGTTCACCGACGATGTTCAGGTCGGAAGCGGTGGCGGGGCGGAGTCCTCCCGCGTAGAACAGGTGGTCGCCCTCGACCCACCGGATCTCGCCCGGTGCGGTCAGCAGCAGACGCCGGTCGGTCCAGACTGCGGCCGCGGCCCCGAACCGGAACCCGACACCGGTGTCGGTCGCGGCGCGGACCAGATCGCGCACCTCGGGCTCGTCCCACCCGGACTCGCCCCCGGCGACCGGGACCCGGTCGATCAGCAGTACGTCGTGTCCACCACTTCGAGCGAGCTCGGTGGCGCAGCCCAGGCCGCTCGGGCCGGCGCCGACGACCAGCAGGCGGCTCACGACCCCACCGTCCCGCGCACGGTGTGGCGCACGGTGTCCGGCCCGCATCCGGTCGCCATCGCCGTGAGGAACGAGATGCCGGCCAGGCACAGCGAGCCCTGGCAACGCCCGTAGCCGGCGCCGGTGCGCTTGCGCACACCGTCGATGGACGTCGCCGGGACCGGCGCGCTCAGCGCCGCCTCGATCTCGGCGGCGCTGACGTGCTCGCACGCGCAGACGACCTGCCCGTACAGCGGGTCGACCTCCGTGAGCCGCTCGGGCTCGGGCGCGGTGCGCAGGCGTGGGACTCGCGGTAGCGCGGTCTGTGCGTCGGGCCGCTCGACCGCGTCCAGGCCGGCGGCCTGGAGCAGATCGAGGGTGTACTGCGCCGCGGCCGGGGAGATGCTCACCCCTGCCGAGCGGTCGGTGACGTGCACCAGGTTCGGCACGTGCGCGTCCACACGCAGGCGGTACGGCTCGTCGCCGGCCGGGCGGTTGGCGGCGAAGGTCTTGATCGCGTACGCCTCGGCCACAGCGGGCACCAGCCGAGCCGCCTCGGCGAGGACCCGGGCGATCGTCTCGGCATCGGTGGCCCGGTCGTCCGGGTCGGTGATGTCGGTGGCCGTCGGGCCCAGCAGCGCCGAACCGTGCGTGGTCGGCACGACGTTGATGCCCTTGGTGTCGGGAAGGTGGGTGCAGAACACGATCTGGCGCAGGGCGCCGGCGAAGGCCCTGTCGACCACGACATACTGCCCCTTGCGCGGCCAGGTCACCAGCGGCTCACCACCGGCCATCCGCGACACGGCGCCCGCGCCGACGCCCGCGGCGTTGACGACGAACCGTGCGCGGTAGCGTCCGGCGCCGGTGATCACCGTGCTGGTGCCGTCGTCCTCGTGCTCGATCGCCTCGACCCGCTCGCGCAGCCGGATCACCGCACCGTTGACGGCGGCCAGACTGGCGAACGCCGCCGTCAGGCGCATCGGGTCGATGATGCCCTCGTCCGGCAGGGACAGGCCGGCGACCGCGTCGGGGGTCACCAACGGCTCTGCCACGCGTACCTCGCCGGCGCCGAGGATCCGCACCCGCACACCGCACGCGGCCGCCTCAGCCCTGGTGTGCTCCAGCCGCTCGGCCTCGCGCTCGCTCAGGGCCACCATCAAACCGCCGATGCGCCGGTAGGGCACGTCCAGGCGCTCGCACAGCTCCTCCCAGAAGGGGTTGGAGGCGTTGATCAGGTCGGTCTCAAGCGTGCCCGGGCCACCGTAGTACGACACCGCCACCCCGGCGTTGCCCTTGCTCGCGTGTTCCCCGACGTCACCCTCGGCCTCGAGCAGACATACGCTTGCGCTGGTGCGCGCCAGCCGCTCGGCCACGGCTGTGCCGAGGACGCCGCCACCGACCACCACCACGTCGTAGCGCGTAGTGGTCATCGGCCTCACCTCCGTCTCGAGAACGACGCCGGGCGGCGTCATCGCCGCGGGATCCGCGACCCGCGGCCGGACCCACCACCTACGATCAAATTCTGTTCGAAGTGGTGGATCTGAAGTTCGTTTCGAACATTACTCACTATCGCAAAAAACAGGCAAGTGTTGACATGTGAACCAGAACGATGTTCGATGCTCCGCAATACAACGAGGCGTCAAGGGCCGGGCAGCGGGGCCTGCCCTGCCCTTGAGATCTGGGTGCCTCGGACCGTTCGGCGGCCCGCACGCCCCACGTGCCGTGCCGCAAGAAGAAAGTGGGCACATCGATGCAGACGCAGCCCCATCAGGACTCACCCCAGGCCGCACCGGGCCCCGGCTCCTCATCCGCCCTCACCGATGGAGGCAAGACGCACTCGGGCGATCACGGGCTCAAGCCCAACTCGCTCGGCGCGCCGGCGATCGCCTTCTACATCATCGCCGCGGCCTCGCCCCTGACCGGCGTGGTCGGCCTCGTGCCGATCATGATCGGCCTCGGCAACGGCGCCGGCACCCCCGGCGCGTTCATCATCGCCGCGGGCATCCTGCTGCTGTTCGCGGTGGGCTACCTGGCCATGAGCCGGCACGTGACCAACGCCGGCGCCCTGTACGCCTACACCACCCTCGGCCTGGGCCGCGTCGTCGGCCTCGGGTCGGCCGCGGTGACCGTCTTCGCCTACAGCTGCATCCAGTTCTCCCTGTACGGCGGCTTCGGCTACTACCTGTCCTCACTGCTGCACGACGCGGCAGGCCTCGACGTGCCCTGGTGGGTGTGCGCGATCGTCGCGATGCTCGCCTGCCTCGCACTGGGACTACAAGGCGTCCACGCCGGCGGCGTCATCCTGGGCGTGCTCATCACCCTCGAGTGCACCATGCTCCTGACCCTGGGCGCCGGGATCGTGTTCAGCTCCGACACCGCCGCCGCGAGTGAGGGCTTCAGCCTCACCCCGTTCTCCATTCCCACCGTCTTCGCCGCCGGTGTCGGGGTGTCCGTCATGCTCGCCCACACGACGTTCATCGGGTTCGAAGGATCGGCCATCTATGCCGAGGAGGCCAGGAACCCCCGGCGCACGATCCCCCGCGCCACCTACTTCGCCGTCGTCTTCATGGCCTGCGTCTACGCGCTGACCTCCTACCTGGTCATCAACGCCATCGGCGTCGACGACGCCCAGGCCGTGGCCCAGAAGGAGTCCGGCAACCTGATCTTCTTCGTCGCGGACACCGTGCTCGGCGGCTGGATCGCGCACACCTTCCAGGTCCTGATCATCACCGCCCTGTTCGCCGCGATCGTCACCTTCCACAACAACCTCTCGCGCTACCTGTACGCGCTGGGCCGCCAGGGCCTGGTCTGGAACCGTCTCGGCCACACCCGCAAGGTCCAGAAGACCCCTCACGTCGCCGCCACCGTTCAGACCATCAGCGCCGCGGCCGTGGTCGCCGGCTTCGCCATCGCGGGCCTGGACCCCTACACGACCCTGTTCACCTGGCTCGCCGGCATCGGGACCATCGGCATCGTCACGGCGCAGATCCTGGCCGGCGTGGCCATCTTCGTCTTCTTCCGCCGCAACGACGTCGACAAGCGGCGCTGGCACACCGTCCTCGCTCCGCTGCTCGCCATCGCGGGCCTCGGGAGCATCCTCGTCCTGGCGTTGTCCAGCCTCGACCTCCTGCTGGGCGCCTCCCAGGTTCTCACCTGGATCCTGATCGGCCTGCTGATCCTCTTCGGCTTGCTCGGGAGTGGGTACGCACTGTGGCTTCGCCGAAGCTCGCGCGAACGCTACGACCGCATGCAGGTCATGCTCACCGCGGGAGAGGCCCCGTCAGCGTCGGTGGCCGGCGTCCGCAACACTTGATCCTCAACGAGCGCCTGACCCCGCGCCTGCGCGGCCTGGCTCGAAGCCGGTCGCGCAGGCACCCGCGCACCACCCCACATCGTGCACCGACACGAAGACCGAACGCCGCAGGAGACAACCGTGAGCCTCGAGGCACAGCGCGCCCACATCCTCACCGGGCGGATGTACAACGACCTGACCGACGAACTGGTCGCCGCCCGCCAGCGGGCCGTGCTGCTCGCCAACGCCTACAACGACAGCTTCGGCGCTCCCCAGGCCCACCGCGAGGCCCTCCTGCGTGACCTGCTCGACAACGTCGGTCCCGGCGCCCACTTCGAGCCCACCTTCCGGTGCGAGTTCGGCTACAACATCAGCGTCGGCGCCGGCTTCTACGCCAACTTCGACGCCGTCATGCTCGACGGCGCACGGATCACGATCGGCGACAACGTCCTGCTCGGACCGCGCGTGAGCATCTACACCTCCAACCACGCCATCGATCCGGCCGAGCGCGTCGCCGGAGCCTGCTACGCCAAACCCGTGACGATCGGCGACGGCGTGTGGATAGGAGGCGGGGTCACCGTCAACCCCGGCGTGACCATCGGCGACGGCGCGATCGTCGGCTCCGGGGCCGTCGTGACCCGGGACGTCCCCGCACGCGTCATAGCCGCCGGCAACCCCGCCCGGATCCTGCGCGAGATCACCGAGCAGGACGCCACCGGCTGGCGCCCCGACGTCCTTTAGGCACGCTCGACAGTTCCATGGCGTACGTCGAGCCCAACTGTGCGAACGCACACCCCGGTGTTGTGTTGTGCATGAACCGAACAGGATGCGAACATGGGCGGTGTGGTGACCCAGTCCTCTTCCGTACGTGAGTCCGAGCTCAGCCCTCCCCGACTGCGTACGCGTGAACGCCGTGCGCGCGTGCTCGAGCTCCTCGACGGCAAGGAGTTCGTCAGCGTGAAGGAGCTCGCCGACGAGTTTGGCCTCACCGAGATGTCGGTGCGGCGCGACCTGAGCGCCATGGTCGCCGAGGGGCTGATCACCAGGGTTCGCGGCGGCGCCGGCCGCCCCGCGCACACCCCGACCTCCCGGCAGTACGCCGAGGCCGCCCAGCGCAACGCCGAGGCCAAGTTCAAGATCGCCCGTCGAGCCGCCACCCTCCTCGACCACGCCTCGGTGGTCTTCTTCTACTCCGGGTCCACGGTTGCCCGGGTCGCCGCAAGCCTGGACGCATCCGCGCAGACGTCCCTGACCGTGGTCACCAACTCCCTGCCGATCATCGACGACGTCAGCGCCTGGGGCGATCCTCACCTGGTGGCCGTCGGCGGCCTGTACCTGCCCGCCTACATGGCCTTCGTCGGCCCCCAGGCGGTGGCCGCGTTCGAGGGGGTCAGCGCCGACGTCGCCGTCCTCGGGTGCGACGGCCTGAGCGCCGACGGGGGCCTGACCACACCGCACCAGCTCGTGGCCGAGGTCGGCGCGACAATCGTGCGACGGGCCACCCGAAAGGTCGTCGTCGCCGACTCCAGCAAGGTCGGGCGCCGCGGCTTCACTCCCATCGCCCCTATTGAGGACATCGACGTGCTCGTGACCGACGACGGCGCCGACCCCACGGAAGTCGCCCGGTTGAGAGACACCGGCCTCGAAGTGATCGTCGTCTGACGACATCACCAGCGAGGCGCGGATCAAGAAACTGGTCCGGGATCTGCAGGCCTCGACTGGCTTTGCGCTCCTCTTCATCAGCCACGACACCGCATGGGGGAATCGCCGACCCCGGAGCTCCGCCTGGACCTGCAAGCGGACGTACGTCTTCGCCAGGCAGCCTGGGCGGGGCACGTGATGTGCTGGGCGGCAGAGGTGAGGGCGAGGGACGGCAGGCGGCGGCTGGATCGCTGTCATCTGTGCGCGGACACGTTGGCAAGTGGCCGCTCATCCCCACACTTCGATGGGCTATGTGCCCCCGGCCAGGCACGACGCAAATCTACGGCGCTCTCACCTGCGGTTTCCTCGGGCCGTCTCGTCGTCGAAGCCCGCGCCGAGGTGGCCAAGGGAGGCGGGGCGCGATGAGTCCCTGCTCCCGGGTGGATGCCTGCATTCGATGGACGACAACCGCATCCGTGAACCTGCTGGCCGTGATCGCCGCGGTCGTCTCGTACCGACAGATACATGAGCTGGCGTTGCGGCAGGGCGAAAGTGAGCTGGGAGCGGCCCTCGTGCCGTTGGCGGTGGACGGCATGATCGTGGCCTCGTAGATGTCGATCCTGCTCGCCAGCCGTATGGCAGCCGTGGGGGAGTGCTGCCCTGGATCCTTCCGATCGTCGGCAGCCTGGCGAGCCTTGGCGCCAACGTCGCCGTCGCCGATCCCTCGTTGATCGCTCGTATCGTCGCGGCCTGGCCATCTTTCGCCTTGATCGGCGCGTACGAGATGCTCTTGGGTCAGATCAGGCAGGACCTGTGCCGTAGCGGAGAGGACTCGGCAGAATCGTCAGGTGGCACCTGCGCTGCCATCCCCGGTTGCTGAACCGCCGAACTCGTCGGACGGAGATGAGGAGGAAGCAGGAGATCGGGTACAGAACCCGCATCGGATGGCATGGCAGTGGGCTCAGGCCAATCGCCGTCCGGATGGCGTCCTGCCATCGGGTAAGACCATAGCCATGCAGTTCTCTCGCAGCGCTAGACGGGGCCGTTGGATCAAAAGCATGGGATCCGCAGGCGATTCTGCAGTGCTCGTTCTTCCTGGTCAGGGAAGGTGAGCGGGTGCGGTCCGTGTTTCAGGCAGAGTGATGGATTCGTATCACCGCCACGTTGAGCGTGCTCCTGGTTGCCGCCATCGTCTCCTACCACCATATGCACGAGTTGGTGCGGAAGTATGGAGAGGGCGACTGGGCGGCGGCGCTGATTCCGCTGTCAGTGGATGGCACGATCATCGCGGCGTCGATGTCGCTGCTGTTGGCGGCCGGTACGGCAGGAGCGGCGGGCCGCTGTCGTGGATCGCTTCCGAATTATGAGCCGTTGCTAGAGTGGGCAAGGCTTCAGAGCTGCTGCGCTCAGGCTGGGTCTGCGTCGGCCGCCAAGTCCGAAGATTCCTGACAGAACCGGCGCGGCCGGTGTAGTTACGTAAAAGATTTTGTTATAGACGCTCCCACTTCTTTACCGACTTGCGTCAGGTATAGACCGATGTGCATAAATAGGAAGGACAGCCCGAGCCCACCCATGTTGCGCCAGACTCGCTGCCTGAAGATCGTCTGGCGGTCTCCGCAAGTTACATGGACGATTGCTCACATTCCGTCACCTGTGGTCGGCTAGCAGCGTCGCTTAAGGGTAACGAGGAATGCCCTGCTGATGCTCAAAAGTCGAAGGTTGCCGCTTTTGTGGATGACGGCTGTCCGGAAGCCTGTTTTTGTCGGTGCCGAGGTCTATGCTGCCGCGCATGGCGCAACGCACGTCATCGACTGAGCGAACGACAGAGCTGGCCCGGCCGTGGCCTACAGAGTGGAACACGGTGGCGATGAGCCTTGTGGCCAGCGGATTTGTCGAACTGTCGCAGAAACTGGACCGGCAGGGGACCTTCCCAGTTCCGTATCCGTCGGCCTTGCAGCGCGGCCTCGACCGGTTGACGGCGATGGGCGTCGTGGCCGAGGCGGAAGTACCACGCAGCGTCATGGACTTGGCAGCGTGGGCGCATCGTCCGTTCTCGGAGTGGCCCTTCCGTCCCGACGTGGAGGGTCTGAACGACGACGAGTCGCTTCTGGTGGACGGCAAGCCCAGCAAGGCGTGCTTGGAGTGGGCGGTGGTGAGTGGAGACGTCGAGGGCGAGATCCGCGAACGCCTGCTGATCCACGGCGTACTGGACGTGTGCAAGGCGAACGATGATCCTGACGCGTACGTGCGCTTTCGGCAGCTGTTGGTGGAGAAGCCGGCCATGTCGGAGCGGGATCTGCTGGTCACAATGGCCAAACCCGGCTACGCGGTACTCGCTCACCACCTGCGTAACGCCTACCGCTCCGCGCCCGCGGAAGCGCTGGTCGATGGCGAGGCGGTGGTGTGTGGAGGTTGCGGACACCTGTGGACCGTGCAGGTTGACAGTGCCCGCCGGTGCGGTGAGTGGGACTGCCCAGCGCCTACGACCATCAGGAAGCGCCTGCCCGCCTCGGAGGGTGTGGTGTGGCTGAGCCGCGAGCTGCGAACGTTCGTGTCCGGCCCTGGACGTGCGGAGCTACGGATCGCCAAGGCGCTGGAGCGCGCGGGAGTCACCGCGCGGTTGTGGCCCGACTTCGACGCCTGCGACGTCCTGCCGGTGGAGGTGCCGTGGGCGGCCGACGTCAAGTCGTGGACGAATCCGGTTCGGCTGGCGTGGCGGTTGACCGAGCGCCCCTTCATGATCCCGCGTGGCGCGGAACGTGGCTTCATCGTGATCGCGAAGGAGCAGACGGCGGGTCGCCCCGAGTACCTGCGGGCTTTGCGAAACCACTGCACGTGGTTGAAGGGGCAGTCCCGCGTTGAGGCGGTGTCGGAGAAGACGTTCATCGAGCGGGTGATCCGCGAGTTCCGGAAGGCGCAGGCGTGAGGGACAGCAGCACGTGGAAGAAGGACTTCGCCAGGACCCTGCGGCGGGAATCGGATGCCCCGGAAGGGCGAGCAGTCCTGCGGCTGATCGATATTGAGCTGGTGCTGTACCTGGTCCAGCGGGTCGCGCCGGACCAATCGATCCTCGATGTGTGGGCCTTGCTGGGCGGATACCCCTTTCTGAACGCTGGCCGCACACCCATCCCCGCCGAACACGAATCCATGATCGGCGTGGCCCGGCACCTGGTGTTGTGGTTCAAAGACCGTGAGGACTGGCGTACCGCGCTGGAGGAGTACGTCGACTACCCGGAAAGCATTCGGGGCTACGAGGTGGACCTGATCGCCGGTACGGCCTCACAGCGTGAACCTACCGTGCTGGGCGACCGCTTCGACTACTACGAGGACGTCCTGTCCAACGCACCTCCGGATCTGGCGAGCAAAATCACGACCGCCGGCCCTGGGCGCTATTTCAACCAGGCCGAGCCGACGACCAGTGTGACGATCCCGGACTGGTTCCCCAGCCGCCCCCGTGGCCGCAGCCACGATGTGCTGGCCCGACGCGACCGCGAGCCGATTGACCTGAAGTGGTCGGAACTGGTCGCTGCGGCACAGTGGGGCGACGATCGCGAGGCCGAGCTGAAGTGGCCTGAGAAGATGCGGTCGAACTGGGTGGACAGGCTAACGCGGGTGACCCTCGAAGTCCGTCAAGCCGATAACAGCTTCTCCGAGTCGAAGGAGCTGACTATCGCCGGGATCATACACATGATCGGCATGGTCGGGGCTGGCAAGAGCACGCTGGTGGAAGTGTTGCTTTTGTGGTGCCACCTCAACAACAAGCGCGTGTGCGTTATTGCCGACAACGTGACATCGGTGCTGCGTAAGACCGTGCATCTACAGGCTCTCGGCGTACGCACGGCTCCCGTGCTAGGACAGTCCAACCGCGTCCAACACCTGACGCGCCTGCACCGGTTGACCAACCCCCGTAACGGCCGTATCACACCCGTGGGCGGCCGGATGTTCGACTTGACCAGCACCGCGTGCTCGCTGGACGGGTTGCGCGACCACGCCGCGACGCCCTGGGAGCTGCGGCACTCACCCTGCTCGGGTCTGATCCCCGAAGCCGGTGACGGCGTGGACGACAAGTTGAAAGTCCAGTCGTGTCCGGCGTGGCACACCTGTCAACGGCATGAGCCCTCGCGTGACCTGGTGGAGGCGACGGTCTGGGTTGCGACCACGGCGAGCCTCATCCACACCTCGGTGCCCAAGCAGCTCAATGAGGAACGGCTGCGCTACCTCGAACTCGCGTGGCGCCGCAGCGACCTGATCATCGTCGACGAGGCTGACCAGGTTCAGGCCCAGTTGGATTCGGTGTTCAGCCCTGAACAGCAACTTATCGGAGAGGACTACGACGCCTGGCTCGACGAGGTCATTGACCGCACCAAGAGAACAATCCGTCAGGCCGGGCGTGAGCCCATGCACGAACCGCTGGTGCGGCATTGGCTGGTCAACCTCGACAACGCCAACATCGCGGTGGACATCATGTACTCGGCGCTGTCACGTGACAGCGCGCGACCACAACCGGCCTTGTCCCGCCGATGGCTGGACAAGGCGTACTTCACCGAGTGGACGCTGTCACAGCAGCTGGCCCAGTCGTGGGCCGGGTTCGGGCCGGCCAAGAGCAACAGCCACCGCCCCGTCGAAGGCTGGGAGGACAACCCGGTCTACCGCAGATTGCGCCGTGCCTTTGATGGAGTGATTGACGACCCGCTCGGTGCGAAGGACACCGACGACGAGCTCACCGAGCGGATGATCACTCTCACCGCACAGGTCCTTCGGGATGCCAACGAGTCCGTTCGTCTTCGCAGGGTCGGTGACTGGCTAGAAGCCACCGCCAAAGAACTTGCCGAGCAGGGCTTAGCATTGACCATCGACGATCTGGAGCGCCAAGCCGTCCGCCTCGAGTTCACCCTCGCGGTCGCGGTACTGGCCAAGTCCCTGGATCAGGCGATGGACATGTTCCGGGCCGTGGAGATGGAGCTGGGCCTGGAAGGCACCAGCTCCGCGCTGTTCCACCGCGCCCCGGCGGACTACCAGCCCGTCGTCCCGGACTCGCCGATGGGCAACGTACTGGGCTTCCAGTACCTCGACGAAGACCACGACCAGCGCAAGGGGCGCTCCAAGATGGGGCGACTGCGGTTCTTCCGCTGCAGTGGCATCGGCCGCTGGATACTGCTTCACCTGCACGAGTTGTTCCGCACCGACTCCGACCGCGGCCCCAACGTGCTGCTGCTGTCGGGCACCAGTTGGGCCGGAACCTCGGCCCGTTACCACATTGACATCCCTGTCACCGCGATCCTGACGCCCCCGAAGAAGGAACTGGCCGCGGTCCGGGCCAGCCGCTTCGAGTTCTTTCCCCTCTTCGCTGGCGACACTACGGCCCCGATCAAGGTGTCGGGCAAGTTCGGTGAGAAACGCGAACTGGCCTTGCGGCAGATGATCGCCGAGCTGGTCAACCCTGGCGCAGGCAAGAGCATCCTGGAGCAACATCGGGACTCCCTACCGGCGAACCGGCAACGACTGCTGCTGCTGGTCGGCAGCTACGCCGAAGCCCGCATGGTCGCCCAGCACCTCGTCTCGCTGCGCAGTAGCTGGCAGGACCACGTCCTACACCTGGTGGCCGACGACGAAGAGTTCACGGACTCATGGGACGGCGCCAACGGCCTGCGACGCGGAGACGTGCACACCCTGGCCCAGACATCCGCCTGGATCCTCGTGGCACCGCTGCTGGCCGTCGAGCGCGGGCACAACATCCTCAACCACGACAGCCAGGCCGCCCTCGGGGCCGCCTACTTCCTCGTCCGCCCTCACCCACGCCCCGACGACCTCAGCTACGTCATCCAGCGCGTCAACCGGTGGGCCACCCACCAGATTCGCAACAGGTTCCCGGCGGTCGAAGCCGCCGACCGCGCCACTCTTGGACGATGCGCCACCGCATTCCGCTCCGCAGGCCACCGCCAATGGAGGTGGCTGCTCAACCTCAAGCTCGCCTACAGCAACCTCCCGGTACATGAGCGAGAAGCCCTGGCCTGGACGCAGTTGGTCACCATCTGGCAGGTGATCGGCCGACTCGTACGCGGGGGAGTGCCCGCCGAGGTCTACTTCTGCGACGCGGCCTTCGCCCCCAACGCGGCCCGCCGCTCGGAGAACACCAGCGACGACGCCTCGCTGAGCCTGCTCATCGGCTTGCGCGACGTTCTGTCGCCCTACTTCGTCGACGGTTGCACTGACCCCGACACCTACCTTGTCGAAACCCTCTACGGCTGCCTGCACGAGGCACTCGCCCAGCTCGAAGGACTATGACCCATGCCACCCAAGCCCAAGTACGAACAGCTCCAACTCGCCGCGTTCCGGCTGCGGACCGACGTCCCCTGGGAACGCCGCCTGTACCTGCTGCGCTTCCCCGAGGCATGGAAGAAGCCGCTGACCACCCTGGCCAAACCACGCCGCAACGGCGAGGAGATCCGCTCCATCCCGATTGCGCTGCTCAACGACGTCATCGCCGCTCTCGTACCCGACGTCATCACGGTCGCCACCCGCGCGACGATCGGCGAGAACGCACCGTGGATCTACAGCGATGTCGAGGTGGACACCGAGTCGCTGTTCCTCATCATCGCCACCTGGGTCCGAGCCACCGCAAGCGACCCGCGCAAGGTTGACGCGATACTGGGCAAGCTGCACCATTCCGACCTGGCCTGGACCCCGCTGGACGTCGACTTCACCGCCTTGACATCCGACACCGACGACCGAATCCGCTCCGACGAGCTCTACCGTCTTCTGCCCCACGTCATCGCCGCCGAGCTGAGCGCACCGGACCTCCAGCACGTCCACCTGATGCCGAAGAACCCCGATGCGGATCCCGGCGACGAGTCCACCGAAGTCGAGCAGGTGATCTCACGGTTCCACCGCACCCCCTCCGAAGAGGGCGCATGCGTCATGAACTGGCCCCCACACCGCATGCCCCAGCGGCCACTGTCGTACATGATCAACATCACGGCTCAGAGCCGGGCGTTCGGCTCGCAGCCCTTGGTCCACCTCTCGGTGGGAACACGCAGGTGGGCTCACAAGGAAGCCAAACTGAGCTTCAGTCATGGGCATAGCGTCTACATGCTGCCCTCCCTGCCGTGGCTGCCAGGGCTGAACCGATCCCGCAGCTTCCTCGTCGCATCCATCGAATCCTGGAAGAAGGAAGCACCCGACACCAATGATGGCTTCGAGTACTCGGCTCGCTGGGCTGGCGGCAAGATCGGAAAGATCCTTCGGGAACTCGGACTCACGGTCGACGGTAAGCTGCCCGATCCCGAGGTGCTCAAGAAGACGCCCGCCAAGTACCTCGCGGCACCCAATGCCGCGGCGCTCGTCTACAGCAATGGCATGTACCCCTTCGACCACCCCGTCGCTCCGGGAACGTCGCTCGCGGACAAAGTCCCCATCGTCGACTGGGTCGCCAACACCCTCACCGACCGAATGGTCCTCTTTGAACCCCTGCGCAAAGGGACCAAGACGGTGCTGGACCTCAAGAAGCTCAAGGAGAGCAAGTTCGCCGCGTCGGAAGCCGCGCAACTGCGGCGGTCCATCGCAGACACCGTCGGCGACACCCTGGGCGTCGACATCTTCTACGACACCACACACACCAAGAACTACGCCCGCGTCACCTTGGCCAAACTCCTCGGCATCGAAGTGCCCGAGGATACCGATCGCCTCACTGGCAAACCCGCGACCGTCACCACCGAGGAACTCACAGTCCTCATCACCGTGCGCCCCGTCGGCGCCTGGGGTGGCGGACTGGCCGGCGACACCGCGATCACCGACAAAGATCGTTTCCAGGCCGCTGTCCACAACCGCATCGATAAGATCGGCGAAGAACTCGGCGACGCCGGAGTGCCCACAATCTCCCTGGTCGAAATTAAGGGTCGAAAGTCCTACGCCGGCAAACAACGGACCTCCGACCCCAAGTTCGCCATCAAGGCCGGCTTGTCCCGAACCGGTCGACTGGCCCAGTGCGTCACCGAAGCTCCTGAATCGACAACATTCGAAGGTGACGAAGAAGCACCCACTTCGGACTCCAGCCTGGAGAAGATGCGATTCAGTTGGTACGACCTCCTGCGTCAACTGGGAGTCCGCACCGCCGACCTTCCCGTCCAACTGGGCGGGGCCACCATCCGGGAAGAACCGGCTTACTTGGCCTTCTGGCTAATCCGCCAAAACCAGCGCAGCCGCTGGGAAGGCATCACCCGTCAAGTTCCGGTCGCCGTCCTCATTGACCCCACCGGACGCCACATCCAGGCTTGCGCCCCCAACGTCCGATGGACACCCCTGCACCGGGCCCAGCACGAGATCAGCCGGCACCATATGCTCACCGACCAGAAGCGCACACCCGAAGAGATCACCCGCTTCTTCGAGCAAGTCCTCCGCGGCGTCGCCCGCCAGTACCCGTCTCTGCTGTTGCTCACCAGCGCCCAGAACCTCAGGTGGGGCTGGCCACACCTCAACAACCCCGACATGGCCATAGACACCATCAAGTTCGGCCAACAACCCCAGGACATCACCCGCTACCCAGGGCTGCGTCACGTTCGCCTACGCACGACCGAACGCGACGAGGTGCCCGATACCTGGGCCGTCAACAGCAAAGAAGAAGGGCACGCGCCGGGCTGCTGGCCCGATGAAAACCGTATCTTCTTCAGCACCGGCGAAAAGCCCCGGAGTGCCAGCAGCGCCGTCAAGAGCGCATCAAAAGTCGTCCCGCGGTGGAGGAAAGGGCAGCTCGTCAACCCGTCGACCAAGTCGATGGTGTGGAACGCTCGTGCTCTCGAACTCACCGTTGCGGCGATCCAACCCAACGATGATCCGGAAGAATGGGCCACGCTCGTCCACGACCTCCGTTGGGCCACACCGCACTACGAGTACTCCATCTCGCTGCCTTGGCCACTCGCCGTAGCCAAGCAGATTGCTCAATACATCATGCCTCTCGATCTCATCGAGGATGTCGAAGAAATCGAAGCGGATATCTCGTCGCCTGTGGAAGATGGACAGTAGGAGCGACATGGGATATAGATCTTGAAAGGCCAGAGTTGTCATGCGGGCAGCGACCCGGAACTTCGACTTATGACGTGCAGCCGATCGCCGAGCTGGAGCGGCAGGTCCGTGAGCTGCGGGGGAATGAGATCTTGAAGTTGGCGGCGGCACCATCCAACGGGTGAGAGGAAAGCTGCCGGGGTTCACCATCTCCTAGGAGACCACCCGCGAGCGGCTCGAGGAGGACTACGGCGATCAGCACGCCCGGCACCGGGCGCCGCTGCCGCGCATGCAACCCGGGCGGGAACTCCCAGCCGCTACGGATCAACGGCTGCGAATACGCACGCCGGCGCCGGGCGCGTACCCGACGGAGAAACCGATGACCCGGTCCGCCCCCGCATTCCTGCCGTTCTCCGGCGATGACCAAACCTGCATAAAGCTTTCCAGGGCCGGTCAGCAGCGAGCACCTTGAAAAAATCCTTGGAGATAAACGCTTTCCCAACCAAAAGGACGTAAACGTCCTTATGCGCTGGCTCCGGTCGGCAACTCCGAAGGACGCTGTAGTCCTGGACTTCGTCAGGAGCCTGGCAATAGGTCCCGTCACTGGTCTGTCCGCTCACGGGCCCGGCGCGTGCCACCTCAATCGTTCCCTCAGACGAAGGTGGCAGGTCCAGGATGGCACGAGGCGGCAAGAAGCCGAAGAAGCGGCGGATCGTGGGCGGAGTCGACACCCACGCCGACACCCACCACGCCGCGGTGGAGTTGATGAACGGTGGCCGGATCGCCGACGCCCGGTTTCCCGCCACCGCCGACGGATACGCACAGTTGTTGGTGTGGATGCGCTCGTATGGGCGGCTGTACGCCGTCGGGGTTGAGGGCGCTGGGTCCTACGGTGCCGGCCTAACCCGGTATCTGCGCGGCCAGGGCGTGCACGTGGTCGAGGTGAACCGGCCCGACCGGCGTCAGCGCCGCAACCTGGGCAAGTCCGACCCGCTGGACGCCTACGCCGCAGCCGACGCCGTGCTGGCGGGCCGAGCCCGCGCGCTGCCCAAGGGCGGTGACGGGATCGCCGAGTCGATCCGGGCCGTGCACCTGGCCCGCTCGGGCGCGATCAAGGCCCGCACACCCTGCATTAACGAGCTGCGCAGCCTGCTGGTCACCGCGCCCGCCGATCTGCGCGAGCGGATGGCCGGCACGTCCGCCCAAGCGCTGGCCGCCGCCTGCGCGCGGCTGCGCCCGGCCGCAGACCTCGCCGACCCCCTCCAGGGCACCAAGCTTGCCCTGCGCGGCCTGGCCCGCCGCTACCAGGCCCCGACCGCCCGAGATCGAAGATCTCGATGCCCACCTGGCGGCCCTGGTCGCCCAGGCCCGCCCGGAGCTTTTAGCCGTGCACGGAGTCGGGCCCGAGACCGCCGCCCAGCTGCTGATCACCTGCGGCGACAACCCCGACCGGCTCACCTCCTCAGCGGCCTTCGCCGCCCTGTGCGGCGTCCGCCTCCAGCGGCAAGACCACCCGGCATCGGCTCTCGCGCGGAGGAGACCGCCAGGCCAACCGTGCCCTCTACCTCATCGTGCTCGCCCGCATGGCCTGGTGTCCCCGCACCCGCGCCTACGTGGTCCGCCGCACGGCAGAGGGCAAGTCCAAGAGAGAGATCATCCGCTGCCTCAAACGCTACGTCGCCCGAGAGCTCTTCAAAGTCCTCACCAGCCCAAACGCCACGAACAACGATCTTCGCGTCGCCGCTTGACAAACATAGGAGCATCGGTACGAGACACTGCGGCGGCACTGCTCACGTGCGTGCTTTGATCTGCCCAAATACTTTGTGCTACTCGCACCCAGATGGAAGATCATTCCGCGCATGTCCCTGCACTGGACGAGGCTGGCTCGCAATCGGCAGCCCAAAATTTGGAATCCTTGTACAAGGCGGTCACTGGTCGTATATGTCTTGTCACGTCCATGGAATACGCGGTATCTGTCCGGCGGTCTAGGCGGGTGTGGCCGTCCTGTGTGGGGAGTTGCGCATGAAAGCGGCGACGGAGCCGCTGCGGGAGACGATGCTGCGCCGGTTGACGCAGAATCTCGCCCCAGACGCGTTGGTGCTGTGCACCGACGGCGATGACCGGCCCGACCTCATCGTGGTCGATCGCACCTATGGGCTGGTGGCCATCGACATTGACCTGTCCGGGCACGATCCGGCGGCGCGTGAGCCGTTCTCCCGGCTGAACCGAAAGATCTCGGATCTGCGACTGGAAGTGCCGATCCTGGAGCGTTGCCGGCCACACCGCCTTGTCCTCTTCGGCGCCTGTTCCGAACCGCTCGCGGCGCCGTCGCCGGGCGGGCCGCTACGTGCGCTCGGTCTCGCGGACGTAGAAGATGGAGAATGGCTGGCCCGGCTGGAACCGCGTCCACTCGAATCGGACGATCTGACGTCGCTGCGTTCCGCACTGGCACCCACCCTGACCTTCAACGCTCGCTCCCGCCGGGGTGCATTCGATCCAGGACGGGGGGAGCGGCATCGGCGGCGGATCGAGCTGGACGCCCAGCAGGCCGCTGCCGCCACGATCCCGGTGGACGACGTGCTCCTGCTCTCCGGTCCGCCGGGTAGCGGCAAGACGCTAGTGCTGGCCGGGCGGGCACGGCACTTGGCTGCCCAGCATCCTGGCTGGCGCATCGTGCTCTTGTGCTACAACAACGCGCTGGTGCCGTACCTGCGCCGCCTCGTCGAGGACCACCCGAATGTCGAGGTTACGACGTTCGGGAAGTTCTCCTATGCCATGAGTCATCGGATCGCCTTCAACGACCCGGAGCAGGCTGAGAAAGATGTGTCCGCGGCCCTGGCGAAAGGCATCGCCCACACCGTGGACGCCCTGCTCATCGACGAGTCCCAGGACTTCCACGAAGCTTGGATCAGGTTCGCGCTGGCGACCGTGAGACCAGGCCGCGGCGGTGCTGTTCTTGCGGGTGACCAGAGACAGGCCCTCTACCGAGACGCGGACCGCCCTCCGGCGCTCACCGGTCGGCGGGTAACGCAACTACGGCTTGAACGTCCCTATCGCAGCACCCGGCAGATCCTTCAGGCGGCGTCCACCACACAACCGGATGCCAAGCCGGCGGCAGACGACGCGGTTCTGGACGGTGAGCCGGTCGAACTGATCTGGGCGGAAAGCTGGAACGAGCAGGCCACCGCCGTGGCGTGGGAGATTCGTCGCATGCTCGACCATGGGGAGCGGGAACCGCAGGACATCGCCGTCCTCATCACCCAGTGGCGAGGATCGCTCGGACGCCTGCGGGCAGCCCTCGACGGGGCCGAGGTGCCTTATCTCGTCGTCACCCGCAGCAATGCCGCAACCTTCGACCCGTGCACTCCGAGTGTGAAGATCATGACGGTGCACTCGGCCAAAGGCCACGAGTTCGACGTAGTCATATTGTTCGGTCTGGAGACCCTGCCCAGCCCTTCCGGCGACGACCCTGAACGCGATCGGCAGGCGGCCCAGCGCGGCAAGGTCGGCTTTGTCGGGATGACCCGGGCTCGTGACCAGCTCCTCGTGACCTACACCCGGGATAGCCCGCATCTCGGGCGACTCCATAGATGTGCAGGAGTCCATTCATCGACTTGGCCCGATGACTATGAGGTGTGAGCGTGGCTGAATTGACAGTGATGGGGGAGTACCAGGGCCCCGGTGAGCGCAAAACCGCCGAAAGTCTTGCCCGTGACCTCCCCGGCTCCTGGCATGTGATCGCCGGTCGCAAGCTGAGCGGTCCCCGCCGCGACGACCTCGATCTCGTGGTGGTCGGAGACCACGCAATCTTCGTCCTGGACGAGAAGGCATGGGGGCCGCGCATCGAACTCGGAGATCAGTTTTGGCGGGTCAAGGGGGAGGAACGTCGGAATCCGCTGGATCGGACCAATCACCTGGCACGAGTACTCGCAGGTCAGCTCCGCTCCCGGGTGCCTGGCTACGGATCGAAGGTCCGCGGCCGTCCTGTCATCGCTGGCATCGTCCTGTCGCACGACACCGTCGAGCTGGTGGTCGGCCCGACCTACGCCGACGGGGACGCCGTCGTCAGGCTCGCCGACGCTGCGTCGTGGCTGCGGGACCAGGACAATGCGTGCGGAACCGGGCTGCAGGCGGCGCGGGACGAGACAATCGCCTTCCTCCTCGGTCTGCCTGGACGTGAGCCGAAGCCTGAGCGCATCGGGCCGTACCAGGTGATGGGTGAGATCGAGCCCATCGAAACGGCCCGCTGCTTCCACGCCAAGGACGGCGATCGCACGGTGATCCTCCGGTGCTACCCGATGCACGGGTGGGGGCCCGATGCATCATCGCAGGGGATCATGGAGCGAGAGCGGCTCGCACTCGACCGGCTGGAGGAACGCGACCGCGCCTGGCAGATCCACCCCAGCTTCGAGTACGAGGCGCGGCAGTGGATCGTCGTGCCCGTCGTCCCGGCTCGCGGCAAGAGCCTGGCCACCTCGCTGCGGATCGATGACCCGGTCAGGGAGGACGGTCGGCTGCCGCAGCAGGTGGCGATCGACGTGGTGACCGACGCCCTCCGAGGCCTGTCCGAAGTACACGAAGCGGGGCTTGTGCACCGCGGGCTCTACCCTCGCCGCATCTTCCTCGGCCGCGGTCTGCGAGTGAAGTTCAGCGACTTCTACCTGGCCCGAGTGGAGGGGGAACACACCATCGCTCCCCAGATGAGTGCCGATGCCGATCCCGGCGTGCCGTATCGCGCGCCGGAGTGCCGCGCCAGCATCGCGAACGCGACACCGGCCTCGGACGTCTACTCCCTAGCGCTCGCGCTCAGTGGCTGGGTGCTGGGTGACCTGGCCGCTGAACCCCAGGTAGAGGCGGTGCGGGGGGCCATCGCACGAACTCTCGTCGTCGGTCCCGTCCTAGCGGACTGCCTTGCTGACGACCCCCGCGAACGTCCGGACGCCGCCACGGCGGTCACGCGGATTGGGCAGATCGTCGAGGCGATGAACAAGGAGCGCGTTACGGTGGGGGAAACCGACGCCGCGGAAGAGTTCCGGGTCGGCGGCGTCGTCGCCGACCGGTACCAAATCAAAGAAAGCCTGGGGCAGGGCGGCTTCGCGCACACTTGGCGGGCATGGGACACCTCCGCCGAGGCCGACCGGGTCATCAAGCAGTTCCATGACGACGCCGCCGCCTCTCATGCTCAGCAGGAGTACAAGGCCGCGGATCGCATCCGGCATGACCACTGTGCTCGTGTATACGACATCAGCCGCGACAAGCCGGGCTACCTGGTACTGGAGTACATCCCTGGCGATAATCTGAGGGACTTCGCCGCCGCTTCCTCGCCGAACTCGGAGCGGTACCGGACGATCGCCTTGGACGTTCTGTCCGCCCTCGCTCACCTGCACGACCGCAACCTCGTGCATCGTGATGTCACTCCGACCAATGTGATCATAACTCCGGAGGCTCGCGCCAAGCTCATCGACTTCGGAGTCGCGGGCCGCCCTCGGGCGACCACCGTGGTCGGCACACCGCCGTTCATGGCCCCAGAACTGCGCGCTGCCCAAGGCGCTACCGCACAGAGTGACATCTACGGGTTCGCGGTCACGATGATCTACACGATGCTGGGGCGCCTCCCCTACGCCGGGGACCCTGCTCGCGGCGACGACGACCGGGAACGGCTGCTCCCGCCTACCGACGACGAACGCCAGGCTTGGGGGCCGCTCGGCGAGGCGATGCTGAACGTACTCTTCACCGCAGTCCACGCCGACCCCGCCATGCGTCCTGCGTCCGCGGAAGAGCTGGCGGTCGAGCTGCGGCTGCTCGACGAGATTGTTGCGCCGAAGGGTGAGCGTCTGGTCAACCCGGTGGTGGACAACCTGCGCGGCCTCTACCGGGCCAGCAGCGTGGGCAACAGCGGTAATCGAGGCCTGGACGACGAGTTCGCGCACCGGACCTACGTGCCGACCCTGTTGGACACCGAGCTGCTGCCCGCGATCGCCCGGGGTGAGCTGCGCCTGGTGCTGCTAACGGGCAACCCCGGTGACGGCAAGACGTCGTTCCTGGTGAAGATCAGCGAAAGACTCCACCAGGATGGTGCACGGATCACCAGTGAGAACGCTGCCGGATGGCGGATGAACCTGAATGGTCACACGTTCGTGGCCGTCTACGACGCCAGTGAGTCGCACGATGGAAAGTCCTCCGATGATCTGATGCGCGAGGCGCTGGACCCGGCTCTGGCAGAGGACCCGCAGCGGCGCACCGTCCTGCTCGCGATCAACGATGGGCGGCTGCTGCAGTTCTTCACCGACTATGAGGACCTGTACGAGGACGATGCTCGTGAGGTTCTCGGCCAGATGTCGGGGAAGCCAGCCGGCGATGAGACGGTCGCGCTGGTAGACCTGAAGCGGCGCACCCTGGCACGCAGGCCCGGCGATACCCCCAGCCTTGCTGGTCGCATCCTGGACAGCTTCACCAAGCCGGAGCAGTGGCAGCGGTGTGAGAGTTGCCTGTCCCGGGACATCTGCCCCATGGTGCGGAACGCCGCGGAGCTGCGCGGCCCGGCGCGGGAGGCCGTCGAGGAGCTCGTCGCCACTTCGCATTTGCGGCGCCAGCGCCGCGCCACGTTCCGGGACGTGCGCTCGGCTCTGGCCTGGCTGATCACGGGCGACCGGTCCTGCGACGGCGTGCATCAGGCCCGCGAACGGGGCATGGACCTGCGCCGGGCCGGTGACGCCCTTGTCGAGGACCTGGCCTTCGACCCCCGCTCGGCCGACTACTTGGTGCGGGAGTGGGCCGACCTCGACCCAGCGAACACCGCGGCACCGGATGTGGAGCGGGCCGCCCGCGCCGACCGGTCGGTGGTGGCCGACCCGACGGCCTTCGGTGATCGGGACCGTGAGCGAGTCCAGCGGCGGCTCTTCTTCGGGCTCTGGAACTCTGGTGGCTTGGGACGCGAGACCGTCCGGGTCTATAGGCATCTCGGCGAGTTCGAGGAGGCTTTGCTCGGTTCCGGTAAACGGCCTGAGGAGATCCGTGGCCGGGTCCTGCTAGGACTGAGCAGACTGCTGGGCGCGCCAGGTTACCGGGGTGGTGACCTGGCCGTTGCCGACCAGGGAGCTGGCGGTACGTGGGCGGTGCTCAAGGAGATCCCGGCCACGGAGTTCTCCCTCAAACGGGTGGAGCACCCTTCTCAATACGTCGAGTGGCGTCCGGATGCGCTCCGGCTCGATCACGTCAGCAGGCACTCCCTCACCCTCACCTTGGACACCTTCGAGCTGGTGATACGGGCGGCTGACGGGGAGCTGATCGGGGACAGTGCCGCCGACTCCGTCCGTCAGGAGGTCGAGACGTTCGCCGCCGCGCTGCGGCGGAGCCCGGCCAATGCCGTCAGCATAGTCAACCCCGCAGGGACGGCACGGCGTGCGATGACCGTCGACCGGCGCATCGTCTTGGAGCGAGCATGACCATCGTCATCCCAAAACAGCTGCGCAGTCTTGAATTCACCGAGCTGACGCTGGTGGAGCTCAACGACATCGACGTGGATCGCCTGCTACCACACCTGTGGGAGCTGGTGGTTAAACAGGGCCGGATGTCGTCGGCGCCGAAGGACGCCGACGACTACGGCCGCTACCTCGGTGCGCTCGCGGCCAACGAACGCCTGGAGGGGTTTGACGACGAGCATGGCATGAAGGTGCTTGACGGATGGCTGCGATCGTCCATCGTGCGGATCGGTGCCAAGGGGCGGGCTCGGTCGGGCACGCAGATGGACTACATCCAGCCGCTGACCATCGCCAGCTACCGTGCGGGCCTCCCCAAAACACGCCGCCATCGCCATGCGCACACTTTGATCTACCACTTGCTCATCGAGCGGATGAAGCTGTTCGGCGTCGAAGCTCCGGAGAAGAACCTCCGATACGCACTGGAGAAGGCGATCGGAGCTGGAGTAGAGATCGGCATCGACGGCCAATGGGTACCGCAGTACGACGGCCGGACCGACATCGACATCAACGCCCTGCTGTCGCTGTACTTCCTAGAGGAGTTCACTCCGCTCGGCGCGCGGGAGGCCACTTCTGGATTCCGCAGCAGCGTCGTACCCGGAGCCACCCGTGGGCTGGCCCGCGACCTGCTGGACTACCTCGTCGCCTATGGGGGCCGACTGACTCCGTCGGCCTTCGTCGACCGGTTCGCGGCGCTGATCTCGCTGCGGCTGTTTCAGTTGCCGCTGCGCGTCGCCCGGGCAACGCGGCATGTCCTCAACACCGGAGAGCGATCCGAGGACATGAGGGATGACGCCGATGTCGCCAACCCTCTGGAACTGTACTGCGACTTCACTCGGGTACGCGGGTCGGCATCGGACGAGCTGGCCCGTCAGTGCGTGCTGCGGGACCTGGAGATTATGAGCGGCTTCATGCCCGACCGCCTCTTGCTGCGTTCTTTGCGCGAAGCGGCCTTGGCGACCCTTCGGAAGCGCGGCGAAGAGATCAGAAACCTACCGATGCCGGACAGCCTGGTGGCCATGGTCGGCCTGCGGGAGGACATGCGGATCAACACCTACGCGGACATCAGGATTCAAGAGATCGAGACGGAGACGGAGGAGAACGGCACCGATGAGGACCTGGAGTTCATCGCCTCGGTGAGGGACTCCGAAGCGCTTTCCATCGAGCAGCTCACCACTCTGTTGGTCGAAGGATTGTCTCGCACAGCCTTGAAGAACCAGGTCGGGTGGTTCTCGTCCACTGGCGGGATCAAGAAGCCGTACGGGCTGATCACCGGTTCGCCGAACTCCCGCCGATCGTGGCGGTACGCGCCGTCGGACGACCTGATGTACGCCCTTCTCCTAGTCTCTTTCACCACAGCCCAGGGTCCCGAGGTCCGCCTTCGCGGCAGGATGCCCATCGTGGAACTGCTGAAGGTTTTACGCGACCGGTTAGGCATTCTCATCGACCGCCCGCCGGCGGCCTTCGACAGTGTGGACAACCGCGCCGCGGCTGCCGCGAATCTCGAAGCGTTCAAACGCCGGCTCCGGCTGCTCGGCTGCTTCGACGGCCTGAGTGACGACTTCTCCGCCCAGTACGTTCGCAACCCCTTGGAGACAGAGTGAACGCAGAGCTGCCGCGGATGTTGATCGACCGCATCGCGGGCCACCTGGGGAGCCGCCTGGCGCAGCGGCAGCCGGGACACTGCGTCCGGGTCGACGACTTGTCCACCGTGGACGCTCATGCCGTCGCCGACGAGGTAGAACGCCACCGCATCGAATGCCAGGTTCACGTGCTCGCGCATCTCGAGCCGCGGCACCCACTGGAGATCGGAGCTGACCGGGCGATTGAACTGCGCAACCGCAAGGGCCGTCCGCTGCTGCTGCTCGTTCCGGCAGGCGCGGGCCATGCGGCCAGTTCGCTGGACAACTCCTTCGAACCACTGCCGCTGATCACCTTGCTCACGACGGTCACTGAGACCCTCGAGAAGGAACTGTCGGCGACCGCCGTGGCCGCGCTGGTCAACGAGGTCAAGCGGGTTCTCGGGCGCACTCGCCAGGTTGAGACTTGGGCCCGCTTCCTGGGCGCGGTCGCGGCGGACCCGAGTGTCCACACGGTCGGCCGTGAGCTGTGGCAGGTCGGGCTTGTCCCCGATCTGGGGGACGACGGAATCCAGGCACGGCTGCGGCGCAATGCGAAGGCGGTCGCAGCAGTTGCCCGGCCAACGCGGCCGACCGCACGGGTCGTTGACCGCCTGGCCGAGGGAGAGGTGAAGGCCGGCTCGTTCCGGCAGGAACTGCTGGCGTTTCTCGAACGGCAGCCGGCCGGAATGCTGGCCAACCCGGTCACGTGGGGCCGTGAGATCAAGGAACGTCATGCAGGGAGGCTGACGTTTGAACACTGGCCGCTTACGGAGGTCCAGCAGGCCGGCTTGGAGAAGATCAAGGTAACTCCGTTCCGCCGGGACGACGGTAAGGTCGATCCTCAGTGCAAGCTCCGGCTGTCGGACGATGACGGTCAGCTGTACTGCGACGTCGCACCTGACCAGCCCGGCCAGGTGACCGTCAAGTGGGCGACCGAGCCGTCCAAGACGACCTCGGTCGCGTCGTGGCGGGTGGAGATGCTGCCTCCGTCCGACCTCCGTACGACTGATACGCCGCCGGTAGCCACCACGAAGGTAAAGGGCGACAAACGGCGGGCGACGCTGCGAGTGGACCTCGGAGAGGACGACCTCGCCACGGGCACGCTGTTCGTGATCCGTGTCCGTGCACAGGACGCCGACGGCAACGACCTCGACCTGCACGATGAGAAGGCGGCGGCCGAAAGCGACCAGTTCGAGGTCAGACTGCACGAGCACATGCCCCCGTCCGTCCTACGCGCGGCGGGTGCCGCTTCCCTCCCCGAGGCGGTGCTCACTATCGCGATCGACACTGGCGGAGACCTGACCGAGGGCACTCCGGCATGGGACGCTGCCCGTCAGGTGTTCGATCTCCGGGTCGGCAGCCGTCGCGCTCAGATCAAGGCTTCGCGGGTGATCGTCGAGCTCCAGCGCCGGATGCTCAAGTCCCCCGATGTGTTCGCCTTCGACGTCCACTCCCCGCTCGGCGAGCCGATCGACCCGGCCGAGGCGGAGCAGCGCCCGCTGGAAATCCCGCAGACCCTGGCCGATCGCCGCCGGAAGCTGCTCACCACCCTCGAGGCACGCACACCCCGAGATGTGGTCGAGATGCTGAGCTGGGACGACGAACTTCGCGACCAGGTACGAAGCTATGTGCAGAGCTACCGCCGAATCCTGGACAATGCCGCACCGCAGACGCGTATCGCGCTCCTGACGATGGACACGCTGGCGGTCCGGGTCGGCACCGCGACTGACGAGGTGCGGGGGCTCGTCCTGCTACCCACCCACCCGCTGCGCCTGGCTTGGGCGGCGGCGCACGACCAGTTGCTGCGCGAATGGGCTGGCGAGGTCGCCCAGGAGGGGAAACGTAGGTCGAACCGGGCCGGGCGGGTCGACCAGGCGATGGTGTCCCGACTGTCGCCCTCCAACATGCCGTTCGTCATGGTGGATCGTGACGGGAAGGCGCTCGTCTACACCGAGGAACTGACCCACGGAACGGCCCTCTACTTGCCTCCGGATGTCAGGGAACCACAGTCCGCCTCGGACGTCATCTGCGGGGCGATCGAGATCGCCCGTGACAACGTGGATCTGTCGGTCTCCGCCCAGGCGCTCGGTGACCGCATCCGCAGTTACCGGGATGCTCATCCCGGCACCGGGACACTGCGGATCATGGCAGTCAACCCAGGTTCGGGGTCGGTACTGCGCAGGGCCCTGCAACCGCTCGTTCTGCCTGATGAGGCACCCGAACAGGACGGCCCGCCGCCGCACGATCCGCAGCGCCTTGAACTCATCGCCTACAGCGACCGGCTTTCCTACACTGACCCGGTCGCCGATCTGCGTGAGTTGCAGCGGTCCGTCGCTTCAGGAGAGATCCGGCGCACCGCCACGCACCTGGTACCTTCGATGGGCTTGTCCGCCCGCGATCTGGGCCGCCTGGCCGAGGACCGCGAGGGACACCACCTCGCCCTGGTGCAGGACATGGCCCGTGGCCAAGTCACCGACCCGGCAGCGGAGGCCGGACCATGGACCACGACTTTCCAGGATCTGCTCACCCCGCTGCGTTCTGAGCGCGCGCCTGACGGCTCCGCCATGTGGTTCGTGACACCGGCGCTGAAGCCGCGCGGTGCCGGTCGGCTGGAGGCCGACATTGTGGGGGCGCACCGCGCCCACCAGGCCGCCGTTGCCGCCCATCTGGGCCTGAGGGCAGCCGTACCGGCGCTGGCGATCCAGCTGGATCCGCAGGATCTGCGCAGGCTCCGTGCCGCCCATAACCGCGCGGATTGGGTCGTCACCCTGGACCGGGGGATCGGCCCGGAGCTGTTCGAGGAGGCGACCACCGACGAACCGGACGACAGCCGTTACCTTCTCGACTACACGCCGGACTTCCTCGAAGGGCTCGGCAAGAAGCTCACCGTCACCACCGCGCATCACGGTGAAGTACGGCGCATCCTGGGTGAGGCCATGTGCGCCCTCGGCCTGGCTCAAGATGAGAAGTCGGTGTCGCATGCGCTCAGCCGACTACTGCTAGTTTCCGGCAGGCTCGTGCTACGCCTGCTTCGGGAGACCTCGCTGTCCGTCGAGGCGGTCAGTCTGGCCGCTGTCATGGCGCATCTCGAGCTTCGCGGGCAGCTCGACGGCCGAATCGTGGTGCCCATTGACGCGCATCCGGAGATCTTCGGCGTGCGGTCCGGGAATGAGGACGAACCGGCTCGGCGATGTGACCTACTGCTCGTCAGCGTCACCCAGCGTTCGTTGCGTATCGAGTGCATCGAGGTGAAGGGACGGCGTGCAGCACAGCTGCCGGAGGCCTTGGCCGACGACATCGTCGACCAGCTTGAGAACACCGAAAGGGTGCTGCAACGCCAGTTCTTCGCTGTCGACCCGCCGCGGCTGGACGGCGCCCTGCAACGTTCTCGGCTGGCCGGGCTGCTCCACTACTACGCGGAACGGTCCGCCCGCCATGGTCTCATCGAAGCTGGTCGGCTCACCGAGCTACACCGCAACATCGACCGGATCGAGGAATCGGCCGAGCCCGCCGAGATAGGCAAGACGGGGTATGTCATCAGCCCCGGCGGCGCCGCCGGTTTCCCCGCTAAGCACAGAGACGTGTCGATCAAGGTTCTGACTGCGGGTGATCTCGGCAAAGCCGGCTTCACTACGGTAGGTGGTGCGGCCACTCCGCCAAGCCCGGAAACACCTCCTGAGTCGTCCCCGAGCACCGACTCATCACCGGCCGCTGCCGGGGAAGCCGCCGTGGAAGATTCGGAAAGCGATGCGTTCTCTCAGGCACCCGACGGTGACAGCGCGCCTGTCATCTTCGAAACCGCCGAGCAAGACGAACCCGCTAAGCCCTGGCCCTCCACGGTCGAGGTAGAGCTGGGCAGAGATGCCGGGGGCGCACCTGTCATCTGGAACATCAGCACGAAGGGGAGCCCACACGCCTTCGTCCTGGGCATACCAGGCCAGGGCAAGTCAGTAACCACCCGAAGGATCATTGGCGAGTTCGCCGGTCAGGGGCTGCCCTCGTTGATCGTGGACTTCCACGGCGACATGGCGGCGGCCCCTCCACCGGGAGCCCAGGTCATCGACGCCGCGGAGGGGTTGCCGTTCAGCCCCTTTGAACTTCCGTCGGCGGAGACACGCTCGCGCACTGAGACCGCGTGGGAGGTCGCCGAGATCATCGGATATGTCTGCGGTCTGGGCGAGATCCAGCGCAGCCATGTCTACGACGGACTACGGAGTGCCTACGAGACCGCCGGGGGCGTACCCAGCATGCAGCAGTTCGCTGCCGCAGTGGAACAAGCGGAACAGGTGGCACGTGGCCGGAACGCCCGGGATCGCATCCGGCCCCTGACTGACTTCGGCTTGTTCCCGGACGAGCCATCGGACAGTTTCCAGGCATCCTGGAACAGCGGAGCGGTCGTTGACCTGAGCCGGCTCAACCTTGAGACCGTGCAGCTCGCGGCCGGGGCCTTCCTGCTTCGGAAGATTTACCGGGAAATGTTCCGCTGGGGACAGGCGGACGTCCTGCGGCTGGCCGTCATCCTGGACGAGGCCCACCGGCTGGCAAAGGATGTCACCCTGCCGAAGCTGATGAAGGAAGGGCGCAAGTACGGCGTCCCCGTGGTGGTCGCCAGCCAGGGAACGGCGGACTTCCATCGGGACGTCCTCGGTAATGCTGGTACTAAGATTATCTTCCGAACGAACTATCCGGAATCCAAGACCACAGCTGGCTTCTTGCGTAGTCGGGAAGGGCAGGACCTGAGCCAGCAGATCGAGCAGCTTGGAGTCGGCAGCGCGTACGTGTCAACTCCGGATCACGTGCGAGCCCGCAAGGTGTACATGCACCGCTGATAGTGATTGTGTAGGTGAGCGCCCCCCGGCCGGGTCTGACCCCAACCACTGACTGACTCCGGGTCTTCAACGGGATTGACGCCATCGCGATGGCCTTCCGGCAGTATGGCAGCCTGAACCACTCCGACTTTCGTGGAGGCCCTGAAGCCAGCATCATCTGCTGGCGGAAGGGAGAATTACGTCACGATGCCAGCCCCGAGGAAGTACCCCCAAGAGCTTCGTGAGCGCGCGGTGCGCATGGTCTTTGAGGTCCGCCGGCAGACCGGCGGCGCCCCCGGCGCGATCGCCCGGGTGGCCGACCAGCTCGGTGTTCACCGCGAGGCGCTGCGCGGGTGGGTGCGCCAGGCCGAGATCGACGAGGGACAGCGTCCCGGTACCTCGACCACCGACGCCCAGCGGATCGCCGAGCTGGAGCGCGAGGTGCGCGAGCTGCGCCGCGCCAACGAGATCCTCAAGGCCGCGGCCGCTTTTTTCGCGGCGGAACTCGACCCACGGCCGCCCAGGTAGTCGCCTTCATCGACGCTCACCGCGACGCTTTCGGCGTCGAGCCGATCTGCCAGGTGCTGCAGGTGGCGGCATCGACGTACTACGCGGCCAAGGTGCGCCCGCCCTCAGCCCGGCAGGTGCGGGACCAGCAGCTCATGGCCGAGATCACCACGGTGTGGAACGACAACTTCGAGGTGTATGGCGTGCGCAAGATGTGGAAAGAGCTCAACCGGCGCGGCACCCGCGTGGCCCGGTGCACCGTGGCCCGGCTGATGAAGCGCCTGGGGCTGGCCGGGGCGGTCCGCGGGGACCACAAGCGACCGACCACGATCGCCGACGCCCTCACCGACCGGCCCGCAGACCTGGTCAAACGCGACTTCACCGCCCCCGCCCCGAACCGGCTGTGGGTCGCCGACCTGACCTACATCCCCACCGCCTCAGGGTTCGTGTACGCGGCGCTGGTCATAGACGCCTTCTCGCGGATGATCGTGGGGTGGCGGCTGGCCGATCATCTGCGTACCGACCTGGCGCTGGACGCGTTGGAGATGGCCATCTGGCGCCGCGGCGACGGCCGGCGGCTGGAGGGGCTGGTGCACTCCGACCGCGGCTGCCAATATCTGTCGATTCGCTACACCGAGCGTCTCGCGGGCGCCGGGGCGGTCTGCTCGGTCGGCTCCCGTGGGGACAGCTACGACAACGCTCTGGCCGAAAGCACCATCGGGCTGTACAAAACCGAGCTGATCCACCGGCGCGGCCCCTGGAACGGCCTGGACGACGTCGAGATCGCCACCATGGAATGGGTCGACTGGTACAACAACCGGCGCCTCCACAGCGCCTGCAACGACCTCCCACCAGCCGAATTCGAGACCCACTACCGAACACAAACCGACCCGGCTATCCTCACCCCAGCCAGCTAACCCGGCCTCCACGAAACCCGGCGCGGTTCAGCCTCCCTCATCAAATACGTTTCACGTGTTGCCGACACTGGCTAACGCTCGGGGGTCACCCAATATCTGAGAGCTACGCCCTATTGGCTCTTAAGTATGCTTTCCTGGTGGCGACGGACTCGGCCGATGAAATTGACGTGCTGCGGAAGGTACTGCAAGTCGAACCGCGCCGAGTTTCGTGGAGGCCGTGATGTGCCTCGGGTTCCGTGGAGTCGGCTGTACTGAACCCCGTGGTCGGAGTGGATCACCGTTCCGGCCTGCGGGTTACGGTTGTGGATGGCCATGCCGAGCGCGTTGGTGACCAGGGTGGCGGTCTGGGTGGAGTCGATGGACCAGCCCACCACCCGCTGCGAATAGGCATCCAGCACGACGCAGCAGTAGACCTTGCCCTCCCGGGTCGGGTGCTCGGTGATGTCGGTGACCCACAGCTGATCCGGACCGGAGCGGGCGAACAGCCGATCGACCATGTCGGTCGCCGTCGGCACCTGAGGACCGGGCGCCGTCGGCGATTACCGGGCAGCCCCTTGATGCCCGCACGGTGCATCAGCATCGTCACCTGGCCATGCCCAACCGCGATACCGCGGCCGAGGATGAGCTCGGCATGCACGCGGCGGGCACCGTAGACGCCGCGGGATGCGGCATGGGCCTCCCGGATCACCTCGGTCAGCCAGGCGTGCCGTACCGATCGCGGCGACGGCGGGCGAGAGCGCCAGGCGTAGTAACCCGACTCCGACACACCCATGACATGGCAGCACACCTGCACCGGCAGCCCTTCACCGCCCATCACCGCGATGGCCTCAAACCGCCTTTTTGGGGACACCACCTCTCGCAGCAGCTCACCGGCCCACCGCGTCACCGCCAGCTCGGTCTCCAGCTCGGCGATCCGACGCCGGGCGGCCACCAGCTCGGCCAGGTCGCTGGAGGTGATCCCGGGCTCCAGACCCGCATCGATGCGCTCTTGTCTGCGCCAGTTGTAGATGGTCTGGTCGCTGATCTGCAGATCGGCGGCCACCTGCTGCACGGTCCGGCCGGCCCTCAGCAGGTCCAGGACTTTGCGACGGAACTCGGGGGGATAGCTCCTCGGCATGCTGACCTCTCTCGGGGGTCCAGGCATGCCAGTCGACCAAAGGGACTCCACGAAAGCCGGTGAACATCAGCCATCGCCAGTCCGACCGCCTGCGACTCAGGCTTCTTGGTGACGTCGGTGTGGTGCCGGACGGTGGCGAACGCTCACAAGGGCGAAACGCCGAAAGCGCAACCTGCCCTCATGCCTGTTGACAGCGCGCTCACAAGAGTCTAAATTCTGATCTACGTCAACACGAGGAGCGGATAAGATGCGCGCTAACGGCGGTCAGGCTCGGGCCCTGCACGTGGTCGACATCGAGAACCTGGTAGGCGCTGCATATCCCACGGCTGCACAGGCAGAGCAGGCGATGCAGGCTTACGCTGCTGTAGCCCTCGTGGCGGATCGCGACCACATGATCGTTGGCTGTAGCCCCATGGCTGCACGCTGGGTCGGATGGGCCCGTCCGGCGGGGAGCCGGCTGGTGGTACGTCACGGGAAGGACGGTGCGGACTTGGCGCTCCTTGAGGAGTTGTCGGATCGAGAGCACATTGCCGCGCGCTACGGCCGCGTTGTTATCGGTTCCGGTGATGGGATTTTCGCTGAGTCGGCCGCCTATCTTGCCGCTTCTTGTGAGGTTCAGGTGGTCTTCGGAGCGGGAGCGCTCAGTAGGAAGCTCTTGATGGCTGTCGGTCATCGGGTCGCTGCTATCGAGATCGGCGCCTCGGCATTGAATGGAGGAGTGGTCGCATGAGTAAGAAGGCTTCGATGAACGGCAAGAACACCTCCGCTGATACGGGCTCGCAAGCACTCGTCACTTCCGCTGAAGTGAGCAGGATCGCGGGAGTGTCTCGTTCAGTGGTTGCCAACTGGCGTAAGCGGTACGAGGACTTTCCGCAGCCAGCAGAAGATGGACCTCTCTTCCGTCTTTCAGAGATCGAGCAGTGGCTTGCAGGGCATGCGAAGAAAAAGACCACAAAAAATCGTGCCGTGGTTCGCCCGGAGCTGCGCCTCTGGCACGCTCTGGACACCATCGGGCAAGCGGAGGGCGGTCTCGCTTTCGCTGCTCGGTTCCTAGCGGCCTTTACTAAGGTCGGTGGAAAATCCAAGGATGCGAACGCGGTGCTCAAACTGTTGGATTCCGGTGATCCGATCTGCAAACTCCCTGCCGAGCAATTGGCGCCTATCGTTGAAGAGATGCTGCGGCTGAGTAACGAGAAAGGCGCGGAGAAGGTTCTGGAAGAGCTTGTGACGCACTATGCCCAGAGTGGAACTGCCGCGCAATACTTCACACCGAAAGCCGTGACGGCCCTAATGGTTCGGCTAATTGGTGATGCCCCAACCAGGGTATTGGATCCAGCTTGTGGTACCGGAAGCCTGTTGGCGGCAGTTGCTCAGCGTTACGCCGCGGAAGGAGCTGAAGCTCCACGACTACTCGGGCAGGAAATTGACCCTAACATGGTCAGTATCTCCTCTTCGCTACTGGCCCTCTGTGGATTCAGCTCCGATATCCGTCAAGGGGATTCACTTCGCAAGGACTGCTTCTCTGCACAGCAGGTAGACGCAGTCGTTTCGAACCCGCCATTCGGAGACCGAGACTGGGGATTCGATGACCTTGTTCACGACGTGAGATGGCACTTCGGGCGTCCGCCAAGGCCTGCCCCCGAGCTTGCCTGGCTCCAGCATGCCTACGCACATCTCGCGCCAGGCGGCCGAGGGATCATCCTTATGCCAGGGTCGGCCTCGGCCTCTCACTCAGGCCGCTCGATCAGAAGAGAGCTGGTGCGTCAGGGAGCTTTGGAAGCGATCATAAGCCTGCCTAGAGGCCAGTTCTCTGGAATCCACGCGTCGTTTCAGATCAATCTCTGGGTTCTTCATCGCCCCCACTACGGCGAGCTACCACCAAGTCGAATTCTACTCATCGATGGAAGCTATAGCGGTCGAAATCGTGAACTCGATTCGTCGACGGTTGAGGGAATAGTTCAACGTTGTGAGGAGTTTCGCAGAGATTCGACGGCCGCTGACGAAGTCGGGTTCAGTCGCGCCGTTCCGGCCGTCCAATTGATGGACGATGCGGTGGATCTCACTCCAGCCATTCACATCATTCAATCAGCGAGCGACCCTGTGGATGCCGTCGGGCGATTTATAGACGCCGCTCACCGACTTGCAGCGAGCGTCAGAAAGGTTGGCAGTATCAACCTCGAGAGCGTGATCAAAAAAGAGGTGGCACAGCCGCCGTTGGTCACGATCGGGACCTTGGCCGAGGAGGGCCTGCTGAGAATAATCAGAGGATATCGGCCTCTTCTGCGCACCCAAGGTCAATCAACTGGTAACGACCTCAGACTGTTGCGGGGGCGGGACTTGGTTAGGCCGGGGGGTGAGCCGGAATTTATAGAAGCTAATTCTTTGCCGGATGCTCCAGAACTGACTCGTCCAGGTGATGTCGCGATTGCCGAGTTGGTGTCGGATCGAGTCGTCGCGGTTGTCCTTGAAGAAGGTGGCCTCCTGCCGGCGTCAGGAGTGCTGATCCTACGCGCTGCAGCCGATTCCTTCAATTCCTACTTCATCGCGGGTTTTTTGCGTAGTGCAACGAACTCACGCTTTCTCCGGAGCGGCCGCGCCCATCTTGATGTTCGACGCCTGCAGATCCCACGCCTGGCAGTCGAAACGCAGAATCGTATCGGTGCCCTGCTGCAGGCTCTCGAAGTTGAAGAGCGTGAGATTCTGCGCGCAGGCGTAGCCATTGATGAGCTACGGAGCGCGCTCCTGGCCGGACTTCTCGGCGGCACCATGACGGTAGCCGCGGATGGTGATACCCCGTAAAGTCCGATGACCACGACGAGGCCACATTAGTGGACCAAGAGGTCGAGCATGAGCAGTCCCGCCATGGGACGACTGCCGATAGCCTGACCTCCGGCGATTATGGCGAGTGGGGAGAGCACGCGGGCATGTTTGAACGCGGGATGCGGGTGCGGCTCAGAGATCGGTTGTGGGAGGTCGAAGGGGTCCGCGGGGCTGGTGCCGAAACCTTCTTGGATCTCCGTCGCGCCGATGATCGTCCCGGCCCACGTCGCCTCACTGTGCTGGCCAAAGCCGAGCCCACACTGAAACTAGAAACAACGACCCGCCTCCGCTTCGAGGTGGGCAACCCGGTGCGGCTTGCCGAGCTGCACGACGCCCTCGCGCTCACCATGGCTCACGGACGAGGCGACCTCCTTGCTGTCGAGCATGGACGCATCGACGTGGAGCCTTACCAGCTCGTTCCGGTTCTAGCGGGCTTGCGTCACCCGAAGGTCCGACTGCTGATCGCCGACGATGTCGGTCTCGGCAAGACGATCGAGGCCGGCCTCGTCTTGCTGGAGCTTGCCCGGCGTGGTCGTGCGGACCGGGTCCTTATCGCCTGCCCTGCTGGCTTGCAGGATCAGTGGGTCGACGAGATGCGGTTCCGCTTCAACCTGGACTTCGCCAAGGTCGACAGCAAGAAGTGGTTGGAGCTGCGCCGTGACAACCCAACCACGGTCAGCCCGTGGACGGCCGTGCCGTACGCGGTGTCCTCAATTGACTACCTCAAGAACCATCTCACGGCGATTCAGGCCGCCCCGCCATTCGACGTGGTGATCGTCGATGAGGCGCATCACGTGGCCCGTGCCTACGCGGGCGAGGGTCGCTCATCGGCCACAGACCGGAGCCGTCTCGCGCGTGTGCTCGCGGATCACAGCCGAGAACTGCTGCTGCTATCAGCAACGCCACACAACGGCTACCAGGAGTCCTTCGCCAGCCTCGTGCAACTACTGTCCCCGCATCTGGCGGCTGACGACGGCCGCCTCGACCCGGAATTGGTTCGCCCGTACATCGTGCGTCGGCTCAAGGACGACGTTGCCCGGGGCAACCCGCCCCAGCCGATCAGCCGCCGGCATCCACCTCAGCCGATCGAGGTCACTCCGACCGGTAGAGAGAAGGAGATTCATCAACGTCTTCGGGGTCATAGCAAGCGCGTGCTGCGGGCGCTTCGTGGCAAGGATTCCTACTATGTTCAGGCCTTCGCATTGGAAGTGCTGCGCAAGCGGGCGCTCTCCAGCCCGTACGCCCTGCGCCAGAGCCTGCGCCGTCGAGCACAGAGTATGGGCGTGCCTGCCATTGAGCGCATCGGGCGTCGGAGGCGGGATGCGTTGCAGCAGTATCGCGGCGATGCGGTCCTTCCGGAGGTCGAACTCGGTACGGCCGAAGAGATCGCTCTCGAAGGTGTGGCAGCACACCTTCAGGAGGAGGATCTGCAGGAGGAGCGCCGTCTCGTCGGGACTCTCTTGCAGATGGTCGAGGCGCTGACGCCAGGAGACGACAGTAAACTCACCCGACTGCGCGGCTGGCTCGAAGGTTTTCGAGCGGGACGCCGTGGTGAGCGGGTCATCATCTTCACCGAGTACCGTGACACCCTGGACTACCTAGAGGCGAATCTTGGGCTCGGCCCGGTGTTACGCATCGACGGGCAGGTCTCGCTGGCTAAGCGGCGGGCGGTGCTAGAGCGATTCGCCGCGACCCCAGGCGCCATCCTCCTGGCTACTGACGCAGCAGGGGAAGGGCTCAACCTCCAGGATGCCTGCCACGTCGTAGTCCACTACGAACTCCCGTGGAATCCGAACCGTCTGGAGCAGCGCAACGGACGCGTCGACCGGTACGGCCAGCACAATGTCGTGGAAATCAGCTATCTCTACTTGACCGACACGCGGGACGAGGAGATCCTTCAGCGGTTGCGCGAGAAGCTCGCGGTGATCTCTAAGCAGCTAGGTTCCAGCAGCGACGTACTCGGGGTTGGTGGTCACAGCGAGATCATTGACGGCCTCCTAGAAGACCTCTCTGATCAGGAGTTGGAGGAGCGGCTCGAACGCGTCGCCCAGCAGGTTCGCGACTATCTGGAACGCAGCGGTGCACTCGTTCTGATGCAGGGCATGCGCAATGAGAAGGAAGCGGAGGCGGACACCACAGCCGCTCGTGAGCAGGCACATTGGCTGCTCCCAGACTTCGAAGAGTTCCGGCGACTGGTCACCTCCGTTGTCCAGCAGAGCGGTGGCTGGGTCTCGGGCTCTGGAGACGTGATCGAGATCAACCCCGGTCCGCTCCTCAGCCAGTACCCCCAGGTTCCGGTGGAGCCATTCCAAGCCACCTTCAACCGTGCCGTCGCACTTGATCCGGCTAACCGCGGCATCGCCTTCCTCACCCCGGTCCACCCCCTCGTCCGGGCAGCGCTGCAGCGTGTCCGCACTCGCCTCTACGACGAGCGGGCCTCCGACAGGGTGGCGGTACGTCCTGCTACGGGAGACGAAGGATGGCTCTTCACCTTCGTCGGGAGAATCATTTCTGATGAGCGGAGAATCTTGGAAGAGCCGCTCATCCCGGTCTTCGTCCCGCTGGCAGTCGGCAACGCCCCTGGGACGCCGAGCCAAGATGAAAAGCTCGACCTCCAACGGTTTCGACAGCGTGGTGTCTCCGGTGGCGGCGAGGCTAGGGAGGAAGCTCGGCGCAAGTTCTCGGCAAGCTTCGAAACCGCCACGGCGCTGGCTCAGCAGGAGGCGAACCGTCGGCTCACCCAGCGAGTGGAGCACGTCCGGAGGCAGCTCTCAGTGGAAGCCGATCGCCTCAAGGCTGATATGGACCGCTGGCACCAGGCCGAGCTCGCGGAGGCAGAGCGGAGGTTCGCCTCCAGCTATGGAGATATGGTGCAGTTCGGACTCTTCGCCGATCTCGGCCATGGGGGATTCCACTCCCTGGAGGAAGCCAAGGCGATGGTCGATGCCGAGTTCGACCGCCGTCGGCAAGCGCTGTCACGCGGATTCGCGATCGCTGAGGTGGACCCGGCCGAACCGGTGGGCTGCATCGTGTGCGTGGAGGCCTGAACATGCTGAACATCACGGTCGCCGGCACCACCCTGTCTACCTACTACCTGTCTGATCCCGGACTCTTCCTCCGGGAAGAACGCGGCCAGATCGGTTCAGAGGACGCTGAAACGGGCATCCGGCAGGCCCGGCGGGAGCTCCGTCGTCTCGTCGCCGACATCGACGAGACCAGTACGGCAGGTCAGACCCGTAAACACATGCTGAACTGGCTCGGCTCGTTCGGCTGGCGGTTTCCTTCTACCCTTCCCGGAGCCGACGACCCGTTGATTGCGCGGGCAGAGGCAGAGTCGGACGACCTGGTATGGGTGCTGATCACACCCCCCGCACAGCACCTCGATGCTGCCCCCAGCGGACGGCGTGGGGGGAATCTGCGTCCCCAGCGTCAGGCTGAAGTGTGCGCCCGCGAAGGAACGTTGCCCGCCGTTCTGCTCAGCAATGGGTCCGAGCTGCGGGTGATTCGGCGTGATCCCGGGCTCGGGGGAGAGGCGAGTTACCTTGCTGTCGATCTTGCCGGGCTCGCGGAGCTGGGCGACGACCATGAATGGCGGGTCTTGTGGGCGCTGCTCCGTCCTGAGGCCTTCCTCCCTGACGGCGATGGGGCGTCCTTGTGGGACAGGATCGAGAGAGCCAGCGCTGACGCCGCCAGTTCAGTCAGCGAGAACCTGTCAGGAGGCGTGCGAAAGGCTCTGAGAGCCATCGCGAACGGAGCACTCGCCCATTGGCGCCGACGTGGTGAGCCGGCTCCGGCGCCTCGCGAGCTGTTCGCTGACGCGCTCAAGATTGCCTACCGGTTGCTATTCGTCGCGTATGCGGAGGATCGCGGCCTACTCCCAGTCGGAACCCCCGCCTATGATCAAGGCTATTCTCTGCGCAGCCTCCGCAAGCAGATCATCGATCCAGGCTCTGTGTGGACCCCTGACGGGGGGTACCTGTGGAGCACGCTACGCGCTCAGTGGGGCATGCTCCGCGACGGTGCTGACGCCGGAGAGCTCCAGATCACGGCCTTTGACGGTGGGCTCTTCGACCCGGCGAAATGTCCCCTGCTCGACGACCCGGCCCTCATCGTCGGTGACACCTTCGTCCGGGACGTCATCGACGCCCTTTCCTTCACCGAGCCGATAAAGAGCGTCAAGGGGAAGCAGATTGTCGGACGCCGCCCGGTCAACTACCGGGAACTCGGTGTCGAACAGCTCGGCAGCATCTACGAAGGGCTTCTCTCCTTCGAGCCGCAGATCGCCGATGGGCCAAAGGCCCTGGCACGGGTCGGTCGCGGCCAGTCGGCCGTCTACCAGGTCCTCGACGCGGATCGACTTCCCGAGGGTGCCGAGGCGCTGGAGCACTACGACGCAGGCACCTTCTATCTCTTCGAAGCCACGGGGCAGCGCAAGGGGTCCGGCTCGTACTACACCGCCCGACCGCTTGCCCACTTCGTCGTCGGTGAGGCATTACGCCCGCTCACTGAGAACGCCACTCCCGAGCAGATTCTCAATCTTCGGGTCTGCGACCCTGCGATGGGCTCTGGCGCGTTTCTGGTGCCCGCCGTGCACAGGCTCACCGAGGCGTACGGCGAGGCCCTTGCACGCGAGGGCGAGCTTCTCGACCACAAGCTGGACGACACCCAGCGGGCCGCCTACCGGCGCCTCATCGTCGAGCGGTGCATCTACGGCGTAGACCTCAACCCAATGGCTGTGGAGTTGGCCAAAGTATCACTCTGGCTTGCCGCGGCGGCTGCCGGCAAACCGCTCTCCTTTCTCGACGCGCACCTACGGTGCGGCAACGCTGTCGTCGGCGCGAGCCTCGATGCCTGGGAGGGTGTCCCTACACCAGCGCAGGGCGGACGCGTGAGCAAGGCCGCTACCAAGTCGGAGAACGAGCTTCAGGTCTCACTCTTCGATGTGCCGGCACCCGACCTCGCTCTGGTCACTCGGGTACGGCGGAGCCTCGCCACGGATCCCTCAGACGACCGGCTCCAGATCCGGGCCAAGGAACAACGGTTTAGCAGCCTTCTGAGGGGCGCTGATTTCCGTCGGCTTCAGGAGCTCGGAGACTGGTGGGTCGCCCCCTTCTTTGTAGAACGACTTAGAGGCAACAGCGCCCAGTGGGTGAACAGCCGGGAGGACATCAAGGGGAGCAAGAAGCTCCCTCCGCACCTGCAGGGGGTGACCGAGCAGATCCGGAAGGAGGTCCGTCCTTTCCACTGGGAAATCGAGTTTCCCGAGGTCTTCTTCGACAGCGAGGGCAGGAGACGGTCCGACGCCGGCTTCGACGTTATGATCGGCAATCCCCCTTGGGAGGGCATCACGTTCAAGGCGGCTGAGTTCTATGGTCGATTTGATCCTTCATACTCCCTTCTCAAGAAGAAAGCAGAAAAGGAGGCTCGGCAGGAGGAGCTTGACGGGCGGAGAGAGGTGCAGAGCGCTCGGGAGTTGGTGGATGCCTATCTTGTGGGGATGAAGGCATTTGTCAAGAGCTCCGGTGAATACCGGATGCTCGGAACCAAGGGGACCTACAATCTTTACAGGGCATTCCTTGAGCGCGAACTCTCGCTTCTGTCGCCTAAGGGACGAATTGGTGTCGTAATTGACGCCGGAGTTGTGGGCGATGCGGGAACGCAATACCACCGTCGAGAACTGCTAGATCGCTGTACCGTGGAGCACTTCGTGCTGTGCGATAACGTTAATAAAATTTTTCCGATCGATAGTCGCGAGCAGTTTCTGCTCTTGGTGGCGGAGAAGGGCGGCGCGACGGATCCACTGCCATTTACTAGCGGTGTCTCTCTCTTTGAGCATCTCATGGATCTGCCAGATCGCACCCTCAATATCCCGCGGAATGTCATCGAGGCGCTTGCGCCGGAGACGCTAGCAATTCCTGACACCCGCGACAGTATGCTCCTGGACTTGCTTCGGGTGATCTATGCCGGGCATCCGCTGTTCTTAAGCCTCATGGAAGCCGGGGAATGGCAAGTTGAATGGGGGCGGGAGTTGCATATTCATGATAATCGGAAGCTGTTTGCGGTAGATGGGGCCGGGCCTCTGCTATATGAAGGTAAACACTTCCATCAGTTTGTGCATAACTTTGCGGAGCCATCATATCGGCTTATCGAACCTGATGGAATTGACCTACTCTTGCAGAGGGCGGCGAAGAGGAGGAAGGCGCGTGCCCTCTACTTGTCGCTCGCACGGAAGAAGGGAGAGGAGTGCCTTTGTGGCGGCTCTCTGCGTCGAGAGATTCTCGAGCCTCCTGTAGACCATTATCGCCCCTGTCTTCGGCAAGTGGCAAGTGCAACTAATGAGCGAACCCTCATCTCTGCGGTTATTCCTCCGGGCATCGCAGTTACAGAGTCAGTCCACTTCTTCTATCGGTCTTCATGGAATCATGTAAAAGGTGGCTATGAGACCATTCTGGGTGCGGAGGCGATGGTATATGTAGTCGCGCTTATGAATAGCCTTGTGCTGGACTTCATCGTCCGTAGAAAGGCCGGGTCGCATGTGACGAAATCGATTATGGCTTCCTTGCCAGTGGCTGATGTCCCCCTCGATCGCGGCCCCGGGGCGGAGATCGTACGGCTCTCCGCGCGGCTAACCTGCCGTGCACCGGAGTTCGACGAGTTGGCCGAGGTGCTTGGCGTCGAGTGCGCACCTCTTAGCAAGGCGGAGGAGCGGGACCTCCGGGCCGAGCTGGACGCTCGAGTGGCGCACCTCTACGGGCTATCGGCGGATCACTTGGAGCTGATCCTCGCGGACTTCAAGCAGAGTGCCGACAGCGAGGGCAGCCCGGTCCGCCCTGATGAGGAATACAAACACCTTGTCCGAAGCCACTTCATGCGCTTGGACGGGTGACGACCTTTTCGTTCCAGGTCAATTGGAACGTGGCATCGGTTACATTGATCGTCGGGTAGCTCCTAGCTTGGGGCTTACCTACGCGTAGTCATAAGCATGACAGGTCGTTGGAGGCGCCCGGTATGAACCCGCTGGAGCTGGCCGAGCGGTTGCGTGACGACTACCGGCGCTTCACGTGGACCACCTACCCGATTGCGGACCCTAGCCTCAGGGCACAGTTCGACCGGTTATTGGATGAGCAGGCGCTGCTGTGGCGCGGGCCGTACCTGTCGGTGCAGCCCCGGTTCCAGCTTGATGCGACACTTGGGGAGCTCGCCGGCCGGATCGGTCTCCCCGGCGAGATCGTCAATGCCTTCCCGAGGGTGGAGCGGCTCTTCACCCATCAGGTCGAGGCCGTCACACGGCTCCACCGGGGCGAGAACACTCTGGTCGCGACCGGCACCGGCTCCGGTAAGACCGAGTCGTTCCTGATCCCCGTCGTCGCGCACGCCTTCGTCAACCGCTACGCGCGCGGGGTAAAGGCCATCTTGCTCTACCCGATGAACGCGCTCGTCAACGACCAGCAGGATCGCGTCGCGGTAGCCTGCCAGGCGCTCGGCCTCAGCTATGGCGTCTACACCGGTGCAACGCAGCAGCATGAACGCAATCGGCTTCAGGACAATCCGCCAGACATCCTGCTGACCAACTACTCCATGCTGGAGTACATCCTGACCCGGAGAGACGACCGAAAGCTCTTCGGTGACGGCGTCCTGCGCTACCTGGTCCTGGACGAAGTGCACACGTACCAGGGTGCGCTTGGAACGGAGATTGCCGGACTTGTCCGCCGCCTGCGCGGGCACGTCGATGCTTCCGGTCTGGTCTGCGTCGGGCTTTCCGCGACCGTCAGCGCCGGGGGCGACCACGATGCGGACCTGCGGAGGACGGCTGACTTCGCGACCCGGCTCTTCGCATCTCCCTTCGATGTGAATGCGATCGTCGAGGAGACCGCGGTTCCGCATCCCCTCCCCGACCTCAACGCCATCGGTGCCGTTCCCGATCGCCAACGGCTCCAGGCGGCGCTCGCGGACGGCGGTGACGTGGCTCGGCTGAGAGAAATTCTCGGGGATCCGGAGCGGAGCCCCGTCCTGGACTTCCTCAGGACCGAGTTGTCCGAGCCGCGGACGATAGCCGAGTTGGTCGAGGCGTTCGCCAAACTGCCGCACCGTGCGGGCGCGGACCTCGCCGCACTGCACGATGAGGTCGCGGGCTGGTTGCTGCTTGGCGCGGGGACGCACTCGCCCGCTGGCCCTCCCGTCCTCGAGGCCAAGGTCCATCTGTTCCTGCGTGGGCTGCCCAACCCCGTGAGGTGTGCGGGCGAAGGCGAACATCTGCTGCTTGACGGAGCGACCACATGCTCTGTCTGCGATGCGAGGGCCACAACGGCTCTGGGGGTATGCCTCGGATGCGGCCAAGATTACGATCTTGAAAGGGATGATCCGGAAGGGGCTCCGGTCCGGTACGTTGCGCGCCGTCTGATCGCGGACGATCCGATGGAGGAGCCCAATTCGCGTAGCAGAGTCTGGTACCCGGACTGCCGGTGCACCGTCTGCGGTGCTGGCGCCAGTGGACCTATCTGTCCCGGCTGCGGAGCCGCCACCCGTGAGGTGTTCGTCGCGGTAGCCGACCCTGGGCGCCCCTTGACCCGCTGTCCCGTCTGCGGCTACATCCGGCCGAACGGCGGAGCCGTCCAGGGATTCACCGCGCGGACCGCCGCCGCCGTCACCGCGGCGGCGTTCAGCCTGCACACTGGTCTGGCCGAGCAGAGCGAAGACGACATGCTCCGGCGGCTCCTGGTGTTCGCTGACTCCCGACAGGACACGGCCTTCCAGGCGGGATATACGCGCGACAGATCCCGCGCAGTGCGGGTCCGCCGCATGATCGTAGAGAGCCTTCGCGCCCGCGCGAACGCTGGACAGCCGTCACCGAGCTTCAACGGCCTCGTGCAGGATGTCTTCCGGCGCGGACAGGAGACAGGACTATACGCCGACCCGGCGGGAGCGGACGCCCGTCAGCGAGCTCTGCGGGTATGCGAGTGGGACGTGCTCGGGGAGATCGCCAGCAATGAGCGGCGACCGCCTTCGTTGGAACGGCTCGGTGTTATCACCATCGGTTATCCCGCTCTTGAGCGGCTCTCTGAGAGCAACCTCGGACCGCTCATCAAGCTGTTGGGACCGGACACCATCGCCATCAAGTGGATGCTCGCCCGCGTCCTCGATCTGGTCAGGACCCGGGGAGGTGTGGGACACGAACTGCTCCGCGCTCGCTTGGATGCGAAGATCGAGGCCGAGCTTGTCGAGGCGGGGGCGACCCTGCACGGGGCCGGCGCCGTCACCGGACTTGGCGAGACCACGGTCAAGCCGGCGGGCGCCGACATCCTGAGCCTGGGTTTCAAGGGCTCCGCCGTACGCATCCTCAAGCTCGCCTTTCCGGCGCTCCTCAGCAGCGACGATCAGGAACGGGCCATGCGCGCTGCGGTTGAGCTGCTCGCCAGTCGCGGTCTGCTCGTCGACACCTATGTGGGGACCGGTAGAGCGAAGGTGCTGTTGCGGCAGGTGGCGCCGCAGGAGATTGAGATCCGCACCCCCGGCGAGGTCCTCTACCGCTGCCGCGCCTGCCGGGTTGTGCACCCCGACCCGTCGCCGAGGGACCGCTGCACGACCTTCAACTGCAAGGGGAAGCCGGAGCCCTGGCACGGCGACGATTCCGACCATGAGCGACTGCTGGTCAATGGTGTCGCGCCCCTCGTGGTGAAGGCGGAGGAGCACTCCGGTCAGGTGCCGCTGGAGCGGCGTGAGCAAATCGAGGAGCAGTTCAAGAACGGGGATCTGAACCTTCTCGTCTGCACTATGACCTTGGAACTGGGAGTTGACCTCGGACAGCTCCTCGCCGTGATCCTTCGCAACGTCCCCCCGAGACCGAGTAACTACGCGCAACGTGCGGGACGTGCCGGCCGCCGTGAGGAACGTGTCGCGCTGATCGTCACCTTTGCGGGCGGAATGCCGCACGACAGCTACTACTATGCACGTCCGGTCGAGATGATCAGAGGCGCTATCCGCCCGCCTGCCTTCCTGCTGGACAACAAGCGTGTCATCACCCGGCATGCCCGGGCTATGGCTCTGGAGCTCTGCGGTGAAGACCTCCCCATCTGGATGCAGGACCTGGTCACTACCGATCACGCGGGTGACCTGCAAGGAGTCGAGGAAGTTCGGAACGCCCTCACCCGAGATGCTGCGGAGATCGCCGATCGCGTTCACCGCACTTTCCGACTTGGGCTGCGGGACGATGAGCTCCCATGGCTGACGGAGGAGTGGGCCAGGTCCGTCGTCGACTCGTGGGTCGCCCACCTCGATAAGGCGGTCGAGCCGTACCGGATCCGGCAGAAAACTCTCCTGGAGGAGTGGACGCAGGCGACCAGCCGGGCCGGCCACAGGGACGCGGCCCGGGCGCTCACCAGCATCAGCGCCAGCCTGGAGGCGATGCGCCGGACGGACCGGACCCGTGCTTACGTGCTGTCCTACCTCGGCAACGTGGGGTTCCTGCCGTCCTACGCGTTTCCCACGGACACCACAACCCTGTCACTGGAGCGGGAGGCTACCGAACTCGCACAGGATTCCGTCCAGGCGCTCAAGGACTACGCCCCCGGACAGCTCGTGTACGCCCGGGGCGCCAAGTGGCTGGTCGATCAGGTGGATTTCCACCGCGCAAACCTCGTCAACTCTGAAGGCGTTGGCGCTCTCGACTTCGTGAACCTCTGCGCCCGTTGTGACACGGTGAACGCCCCGACCGACGCCCACTGCCTGTCGTGCAACAGCGACGACCTGAACCCCCAACTCAGCGTGCCCATGCGCGCGATGCGGGCCGTCCGCCGCCAGCGAATCACCGCCGACGAGGAGCATCGAGCACGCTCGCCGTTCGATGTCACCCACCACCTCGGCGCTCCCAACACCGCCGAGACCTGGCTTTTCGAGCGGCCCGGCCTGGTGCTCCACTGGGAGCGCGGCGCAGACCTGACCATTCTCAACCGCGGCCGGCTGGCCAAGGACCACCGGGACAGTGAGCGCTTCATCATCTGCACCGGCTGTGGCCTCTGGTTCGACGCCATCCCTGGGCCTAAGCCCACTCAGGCTCAGAAGAACCGGATCAAGTTGCATGATGCGATGTGCCAAAACCAGCGCCTGGAGCCGAGCGTCCTCCAGGTCGATCGGCGTGTCGACTGCTTGCAGATCCTGCCTGACCTGGAAGAGTTCGGCATTCCACAGAATCGGCTGGAGGAGTTCCTCGCCAGCATCCGCGCGGCCCTCGACCTGGGCTGCCGCGTGATCCTACAAGCAGGTGAGGACGAGGTCGCCGGGTTCGACTGGCCCCGGCCGGATCCAGAGAGCGACGACGCGTCGCTCCGCCTCGCCGTCCTCTATGAGGAGGTGCCCGGCGGCGCCGGTTATCTCCGTCAGCTCGCCGAGCGTTTCGGTGAAGTGGCGCAGGTGCTCGTCCCGGTCCTTGACGGCTGTTCGTGTGAGCGGTCCTGCTACGCCTGCCTACGCTCGTACGGCAATCAGCTGGAAGAGGACCTCCTGGATCGACGGGTGGCAGCAGACTTCCTCCGGCGCTTCGCCGGAGCTCCTGACGTCTCCGGCCGCCGGGTCTCGACCTACTCCGATGTCTTCGTAGGACGTCCACGTTCGGCCATCGAGCGCCGCCTGGCCATCGCCCTCATGACTGCTGGTGTTCCCCGAGGGCACGCGCAATACGAGTGGGGCGATCGCGGCTCGACCGACGGCAACCCCCGTCCCGTCACGGTTGCCGATTTCGCCTGGCCAGAGCAGCGGATCGCTGTGTTCTGCGATGGGTGGAAGCACCATCACTCGCCGGAGCGCCAGGCGGCAGACAGAGCGAAGCGAAGCGCGATGGAGGCAGCGGGCTGGACCGTCCTGTCGTTCTGGGGAGGCGAAATCGTACGCGACGCGCAACGGTGTGCATCCCTGATCGCTGCCCACCTCGTGAAGAAACTATGAGCACCGTGGCGCAGACGAGTCGTCCTTCTCTCAGCAATAGCACCACGGTGCGATCGTGGACATCGCACGTTCCACCCGTGACGCGGAACGTGCGTTCGCTGCGGGTGGCATCAAATTAGAGAGAAAACCGGTCACTCAGCACGAGAGGAACCTAAAGGAGGCACATCAAGCCCCATCGAAGCCGGAGCACCAAGACTGCCAGACCCGGGCCGAGGCTGCCATCAGGATCGCAACCTGGATCATAGGCTTCTGCAACCTCAGCAGGAGGCATCAGCAGCGGACAAATACGAGCGTCAGATGATCAAGGAGAGGCAAGCCTCAAAGGCCCTGCTGAGGACCGCTGTAGCATAGGACCGTCTCCACGCTTTCAAGGAGTGACAACCGAGAACGCCTACGAGCACGGCCATACCGCAAGGCGCGCGATCATGGTCTGCTCTGTGGCCGCAGTGCTGCTGTTTCCGCGCGCCGCTCAGGTCACCCGCATGGTGCGGCCTCGCTGCGGCGGACGATGGAAGAGTAAAGCGTCACCGTCTACTCCGGCACCAGCCTCACCGCATACCAGGCCCGCCCCGGGGAACTGGCTGTATGCATCCACCCACTGGCAGGGTCGAAGCCCTGCATCACATCCGCGACGTCACTCATCGCGAGCCTTCCAGGTCCGCACCTCGGCCCGCCGCAATGGCAGCCCTGCGCAACCTGGCCATCGGAAGCTCGGTTCTGCGGTTGGAGCTAACATCGCCCAAGCGAACCACCGCCGTGCCCAAGACGCCGCCCGCTGCTTCTCCATCTTCAGCCTCGTGTGATCAAACCTGATGAACGGACCCCTGGGTGTGGGTCAGACTGGTTCGACCGGTGACTGCGGCCCCTGCATCTCACTCAATAAGGTCGCAGGGAAGGCCGCGCGCGAGCATACTCGACAATCATCTCTTTGATCGTCGCCGCCGTGGACCTGGGGGAGGCGCACATGTGAGGTCTGCGAGCAGACGACACCTCTGTCTCCCCCTATCGTGTAGAAGAGCACTGTGCCGGACCAGCGCAGATGCTTGCGCTCCTCTCGCCGTGGTCCAACCGTGTAGGTACTGCGCGCGAGAACTTCGACCTTAGGCCAGGGGCTCGGCTGACTACCCACTTGCGATGCCGGGACCTGCAACTAGCAGGAGACGTCAAATTGCGTCAACGAGAAAGGCGCCGAAAGAACGGCGTTTTGCCGAGTGCGCGCACAGCCGGCTCCGCACGCTCGATGCACCTTTCGGCAGGTTGCGGGCATATAGGGCAAAAACACCCATATCGTTACAAGATGTCACTTGGTAGTATTTGGGCGATTAGGCGGGTTAGACTTGGCTGTTCTTACCCCGCCTTGGGAGCCACATGTATGACCCGTGAACGCAACGCAGCCGATGGCGGCTCGCTAGTGGTGCGAGGCGACATCCCCAAGACGGAATGCATGCAAACGCTGCAAATCGGCTATCTCCATGCGGTTGCGGCTGCGGCGGGATGCTCTCTTCAGCCTCATAATCAGGATTATCGAGGAATCGACTGGGACGTGACACACGGGGCCTCCTTACACCACTCTGAGGAGGGGGAGGCCACGATCAAGGTTCAGCTCAAGGCCACTACCCAGTACCCGCTTCCGCCTGATGGAGAAGACTTTGCGTTGACCTTGCGTAACCAGCATCTGGCGAAGCTCAACTACAAAAATCCTACGGTCCCTAGACTGCTGGTTGCCATGCTTGCTCCTGCAGAAATGGCAGAGTGGATCAAGGCAGATCACAACTGGACTGAACTGCGCCGCTGTTGTTACTGGGTGAACCTCGCCGGAGTGGAGCTCAGCGGGAAAGAAAGCACTAATATTCGGATTCCCACGGCGCAGATCTTCGATGATGTAGCTCTATGCGACATCATGTTGCGCGTCGGGGCTGGAGGGAAACCGTGACTCGGGCCGAAGACTCTGAAATCAGCACCCTGTCGCTTAACCCATCGGACTTGATCACGCTTCTCGCTGGTGCGGGCTGGGACAAGCAGGGTGGGCGGTCCAATGTTTACGAGCGCTGGGCAATCCATGAGGACGACCAGCAGTTGGCTGTTCTCGTACCCCTCGATCCCGGGCGTGATGACTATGCAGATCTTCTAGAAGAGGCATTGTCGTCACTCGAGCGGTCACGACTTTCCAGTGCGCAAAAAGTAGTATCCAGACTCCGTGTTCCGGGCGACGAGGTTCAGTGGCAGAAAGAACCACGTACAGTCCCTGGTTTTATCCCATGGACTCAAGGGGAAGCTCTTATCGCATCAGCAAAGCAAATACTCGTGGCAGCTGCGAAGGCCACGAGGCATGCTTCGGCATACCATGGGCAACGGGAATGGAAATTTGCCCGTGAGTATCTCAACAAAGTGCTCATGGGGCAAACGCAAATTGGAAGCTACATAGTCACTGCCTATACGCCCCTGGGTCAAATTCGAGAGATTGACAAAGGCGGCGAATCGGTGATGTCCGGTGCAACAACGACAGGTAGAGACGTGATGGAGCGGCTAACTTCATCTCTAGTGGCCGCAAGAGAAGGGGTGGACCACTTCGCCAACACCGGCTCCCTATCAGGATTCGACGCCGGCGTGGTCAGGGGCGTTTCCTGCGAGCTTACTCGCGCCCTGGCTGCCCTCGTTGAGGACTCTGAGGGTGCACGAGTATCCGTGCGCTGGTTTCCAGCCAGCGGACAATCGATGCCTTCCGACGATACGTGGCAGATGGAGTTTGTTCCAGACGATCTACCTGCTCTAGAAAGGGCTAGTTCTCGACTTGCGTCAACTGAGCCGCGCAGGACTGTCGTGGTTGTCGGGACAGTCACTAATCTCAATCGTCCCAGATTTGGGCAGCACGGAACGATCATACTCAACGTCATTTATGGCGTGTCAGTTTCTCGGGTTCGAGTCCGGCTTTCGAGGCCAGATTATGAACACGCCATTTCTGCGCACAAAAACGGTGACCTCCTGCGAATTACCGGCGCCCTGGAGAAGGAGGGGAATAACTACTGGCTGTATGATCCAACGGAGCTCGGTCCTGTTGAGGCGGGCGCTCTGAATGAGATACTTGGATCGGTCGAACCCGATCGTCTTGATCAGTGAGCGTTTTATGCTGCGTAGCGGTCGGCTTCCCATGGTGTGCAGGACGAGGATGGCCTGATGATCATGGTGGCGTGGCGTGGCGTGGCGTGGCGTGGCGGCAGCGGAGCTTCCATGACTTCAGGGCCGACGTGTTCGCCGATGGCTTGGAACGAGTATGGTAGGCGTCCTTTGCCCCGTGGCAGCCACGGCCGGTGCCGGTGGCTCTTCAACGAGGGTGCGCTGGTTCCGCCCGCGTCTTGGTAGTTCTCTTCGGCGAAGGACTTCACGGGGTTTCTGGTCGCGGTATCAATCAGGCCGAGCGCTCTGGCGGTCAGATCGTGGGGCGGCTCCGGGCAGGACTGGCGATACGGAGACGAGACGGCTGGCAGGCGTCGGCGAGTACCTGGACATTCACGTTTAGCTGGTAACACAGCTTCTGATGGGCGATGCAATCCATGTGATGAGGGTGCCGTGGACGTCGTCGGCGACGACGAGCAGGTCAACCGACTCGCGCACATTAGACCCGGCCATGGTGGTGTCGAGGGGGAAGCCACCGGCCATATGGGCACAGGTGTCGCGTTGCGCAAGTGGGCCAGCGCCGGTGACGCCTGCCACGCGGGTTTAGGCGCCGGCATCACTCGGACGTCCGTCCAGGTTAGCGTAGGCGAGGTCGGCCAGGCGGACAGGGGTGCGCTTCGACAGGTGGAATCAGCGGGGTGTGACAGCAAGCAACGAGGTTGCCCTGCTAGGTCATCGGATCTTGGCGATCTGCTGTTTTACAGAGAGCCTCACCCAGCTCCAACTCCTCCAGTCCTCTCGCCTCCTGCGCCTATCCTGACCAGCGTGATCAGTATGGAAATGCCTGGGCCTCCTTGATCAGCACAGTTGGGGTTTTAGTCTTGTAGACCTATACGCATGTGGCCATCTAGCTTGTCAAACCTAGGGTTTGAGTCATTCTGATGCTTTGGGCGCTGGCTCAACGTGTGGCCTTCTGAGAAGCTTGCTAGCACCCTGCCGAGCCCAGGACGAAAGGCTAGCTGGAATGCCACGGAAGCTTCGGCGGTCCGCCGCCGCTCCACAGTTTTCCCGAGATCTGTTTTCGCTAGTGGTCATCTTCGCGGTCTTTGGGCTGGTGCTCCTCCTTATTCTGGCTGGCTATGATCCAGCTGTCGCAACGGGCGCAGTCACTGGGGCTAGTCTGACTGCGGTCGAGTTGCTGCGCCGTATCCGTGAGAGCGATGCGAATAGCTCGAAGGATGCGAACTCGAGGGAGAGTCGTGATGGCTAAGCCTTCCGTTTCCATCATTGGCAGTTTTAGGAAGCATTATGCGGAGATCCTGTCTGCCGTAAAAGAATTCGAGGCGGTCGGGATGATTGTTAATTCGCCCGCTGTATCGCGTATCGTTAATCCTGGCGAAGAGTATGTGCGATTCGAAAGCGATCCACCCCATTCATTGGATCACCATATTCAGAGCATAACACTGGAAAAAATTCTCGCTTCTGACTTTGTTTATGTTGTTGCGCCTGGAGGCTACGTTGGACGAACTACTTGTTACGAACTGGGGCGCGTCCATGAGCGTGGGGTCTCCGTTTATTTCTCGGAACCGGTTCGGGATCTGCCCATCGAGATTCTTCCTGGCGCAGTTCTCCAGCCCGCCGTTCTTGCGAGCATGATGCTGAGACTCTATGGAGCTTAGGAGGGCCTAGAGGTGGAAGCAGGCGCTCATTCCGGCCATCGGCCTCGTATCGATGCCAAACACACTGCTGATCTAGTAGTTCTGACGATCCGCGATGATCTTTTAAAGATACTTCTCGTGGTTAGGGAGAACGAACCATTCCGAGGTCGGCTTGCTCTGCCTGGCGGATTTCTAAGGCCGGGAGAGGACCTGGAGCGCACGGCTCGCAGAGAGCTTGCTGAGGAGACGGGGCTCGAGGCGCATCAGTTGCCTCTGCTGCAGCTTCATACCTACTCTGACCCTGATCGTGACCCCCGTGGTCGTGTCATAACGACCGCCTATCTTGCGATTGCTCCGGATCTGCCCACGGTGGCTGGTGGAACGGACGCGCGAAGCGCTGACTGGGTTGAGGTCGACGACTCCTTGCGGGAACAGCTTGCCTTCGATCACTGGATTATCATCGACAACGCAATGGAAAGGATTCGGAGCGAATTGGAGTACACGCCTTTAGCAACTTCTTTCTGTCCTCAGGTGTTCACCCTTTCTGAATTGCGGCGGGTCTTTGAGCTTGTCTGGGGCGTCACCATGGACCCAGGTAATTTCCGACGGAAAGTAGCCACAATCAAAGGCTTTGTTGAATTGACTGGTCGGAAACGTCATAATCGCGATGGGGGTCGGCCTGCCGATCTTTATCGTCGTGGTCGTGCTAGAACTCTCAATCCCCCGTTTAGGCGTCCAGTGGGGGCCAGGTAGCGGATGGTCTAAATGGCGGACTGTCCTCATTGAATTCTCGACATACCCTATACACGGCTTATCGTGCACGACCGGGTGCGCAAAAATTGAGCGGCCGCGTGGCCGGAGTCGGGGGTACGTCCCGGGGGTGGACAATTCTCCGGCCACGCGGCGGTCTATGCGCCGTCCTGCTCGATAACGGCGATTCGGCGTGCGAGGTCGTGCGCAGACGAAGCGGAGATCAGAAGCGGCTTGGGTATCCGCGGCATGGCCCACCATTGACGTGTCTGGTTGCCGAACCAGCAGACCCAGGCGCCGAACTTGGTGCCCAGTTCAACGAGGGCGCGGGCGGGCTCGGCCTCCGGTGACGTCCGGGCGACGGGCTGCTGCGCTGGCCAGCGGAACTCGGCCCACACAGTCCGGCCTCGCGCATCCCCGTTGACGCCCATCTGCTCGCTCAGAGCCGCCACGATCGCGAGGCCTCGGCCGCCTTCGAGAAGGTTCTCGGTCTGGGCGACCCGGATGGTCGGCTGCGTCGCGGCTCCTGCGTCCGCAACAGCGATGCGCAGCTCGTTGGTGCTGCGCTGCACGTGGACGACGAAGGTGCCGCCGTTTCCGGAGTGGGTGTGCATGATGGCGTTCGAGGCCAGTTCGGCCACGCAGGTGATGACGGCGTCGCGGTCCGGGCAGTCGGTCAGCAGGCCGCCGACATACCGGCGAACCTCCTGGAGTTGGCGCGCCTCGCCGCGAAAGGCGCGCTGGCACCAGCCAGGGGTCATTGCTGTCTCCTCGGAATGAAGGGCCAACCGCACTCCCGCTCGGTTGCCGAGGCCCAAGGAAATCTCATCCGCAGCGTCGTGACCAGGCGTTTCGCGTCCGCTGCGGGTTCAGAAAGTTCGCCGTGTTCATCGGTGAACATGACAGTGATGGGGCGATTGCAGCCTGTTATTCTGCGGGCTCCGTTGTCCTCCTCCTGACGAAGGGAAGGACGAAATGATCGGACTCGCGCGCCTGTACGCAGAGGCCGGCTTCGGCAAGCACGAAAGCTTCGCCGCGGCAGTCAACTCCCATCCGCTCGCCCGGGAATCCGGGGTGAGCGTGAGCCGGGTGAGCATCGGGCGCTACCTGTCCAGGACGACCGTGCCAGACCTGGCGGTGGGTCGCGTCATCGTGGCCGTGCTCGCCGCTCGCCTGGGTCGGCCGCTCACGCTGAACGACGTGTGGCCAGTGACCTTCGCCCCGGCGGTCTCCGATCTCGCTCTGCGGTACGAGCGATCCCTGCCCGTCACCGTCGAATGCGTCGCCGAGCTGCTGGCATGCGAGGTGGACCATGCACGCGCCCGGGCCTTGGCCGCGTTGGACTTCGCCTCTCCCGCTGTTTCCGAGGCCATCACCGGCTGGCGGTACGGTCTGGTCGACTCGGTGACAGGCAGGCAGACGGAAAGCCGGGATGTGACGCACCGCCACGTCGCCCAGATCCGAGAGACGTGCGCATGGTTCTCCGGGCTCGACCATGCCCGAGGCGGCGGACTGGTACGCAGCGCGGTGACAACCTACCTGCACGATCACGTAGCCCCTCTGCTGCGCGGCAGCTACACCGATGCCGTAGGCTGCAGCCTGTTCGCTGTAGCGGCCGAGATGCTCCAGCTTGCGGGCTGGATGGCCTACGACCTCGAACGGCACGGCTTGGCCCAGCGCTACTACATCCAGGCATTGCGCCTGGCAAAGGCATCCGGCACCGAGTCTCGCGGCTTCGACGCGTTCGTGCTGGTACGGCTCAGCCAGCAGGCGCTCAACCGCGACCACGCCGACGAGGCCCTCTACCTCGCTCGTGCCGCCCACGACGACATCGCCCTCTCCACCACGACGCCGGCCGTACGCGCCCTCGCCTACGCCGCAGAGGCTCGCGCGTGCGCCCGGCTGTACGAGAAAGGCGACACCCACGCGGCCACAGCCTGCCGCCAGGCCCTCCTCGCCGCCGAACGAGAACTGGACGCCGGCGATCCCGGCGGTGAACCTGCCTGGATCGGCTACTTCGACCCACCCGAACTCGCAGCGGAGCTAGCGCACTCGCTGGTCGTGATCGGCGACACCACCGCCGCGCTGCCCCACCTCGATGCAGCACTCACCGGCAAGAGCACCGACCGCGCCCGCGACAGGCTGTTCTGCCAGCTCAACCTGGCTGCAGCCCATCTCAAGACCGGCGACCTCGACGCCGCCTTGGCCGTCGCGGAGCAGGCTCTCCCCATTGCCGGAACCATTTCCTCCACCCGGGTCCGAAGCCGGTTTCGGAGTTTCCGCCGATCGCTACCGGCCAAGGAGCCTCGCGTTGTCGCGTTCAATGAACGCGTGCATGATGAATTGGCCGGAGTTGCGTAGAGCTCCGGGAACCAGACGGCGAAGTGCCGTCTGGTGAGCCGGGCAACACGGGGAGCGCCAACTCTCACGATGAGTACGCAGCCGGTCGACGCCCCCTACAGGACAGCCCTGGTAGACGCCTGTCGACAGGCCGGGCTGGATTGTGATGGTGCTCGCCTGCTACGCGTTCACGCCAACGCGATCTACCACTTGCCCCGGGAGAAGGCCGTCGCGCGCGTCCGCAACGCCTCGGCGCTGGAACGCATGCGCATCGCCGTTCAGACCGCCGCTTGGCTCGCCGAGCAGGGATTTCCCACGCTAAGGCCGCTCGACGTGACCCAGCCCGTGATCGTCGGCGCCCACTTGGCGACCTTCTGGGAGTACCTGCCGCCCGTCGACGGACGGTCGGCCGACGTGACTCATCTCGCCGGCCTGCTGCGCGTGCTGCACCGTCATTCGCTGCCTCCGTTACCGCTTCCCTCTATTCGCCCGGTGGGGAGCACCGCAGCCGAGGCGAGCGCGTCCGCTATCCTGTCGGGGAGCGAGCGGGACTGGCTGGTCGCGCGTTGCGAGGAGCTGGAGGAGGGCTTCGCGCGGCTCGCGGCCACGCTGTCATGGGGGATCGTGCACGGCGACGCCCACACCAACAACCTTCTCCCCCATCCCACAGGCGGCTGGGTGCTCATTGACTGGGACTCCGTCGGCGTCGGCCCGCCCGCATACGACTTCATGCCCATCTACCTGCGACCCCGCCGCTTCGGCTACCCGCACTCCTTATGGCACGACTTCTGTACGGCCTACGGAACCGACCCAGTGGAGGACGGTGACCTGAACCTGCTGGCACAGATTCGCGAGGTTCGCAGCCTGAGCGCCTTCATCCGCGGCGCCGAACACAACCCCGCCGCCCGCGCTGAGCTCTTCAACCGGCTGTCCTCCCTCATGGCAGGAGACAGCACGCGCAGGTGGCACGCCCTCTGATCCGGCGCGACCGACAGCGAACCCTAAGCCCGTGGCGTCTGAAGCTCGACCCGCGGCTTTGAAGCCGTGTTCATCCGGTCCAGAAGGGCTTGGGTTTCGGAGGAACACGTAACCCCGAGGGCGTCGAGGCGGGCCTTCAGATGGCGAGCGCGCATCCGGGCTTCATCAGTGCGGCCGAGGTCGATCAGGAGCCGGATGGCCGACCTGGCTGCGCTCTCCATGTCCGGGTCGAGAGCGCACGCTTGGTCGTAAACCTCCAACGCGCGCTCGTTCCGCCCTGCGCGTTCGTGGAGCACTCCGAGCTGAAGGAGGGCCTTCACACTGGTCACGGTCAGCGGCCAGCGGTGGTCCTGATCGAGCCAGTCGTACTTGAGGCCCTGGCACAGGCGTCCCCGGCACAGGCCCGCAACCACCTCCAGCGCGGCTGTCCTGGCCTCGTCATTCCCGGCGGTACGCGCGTCGACGAGCGCGCGGTGGAAGGCCCACAGGTCCACGTCGACACACTGCGCCTCGATGCGGTACGTCTTGCTGCTTCGTTCGACGAAACTGGCTTCCTTCTCGCCCAGGCCGGAGGCTCCGCGCAGCGCGGCGCGCAGGTCCTTGAGGGCGGCATGGAAGCGGTACCCGGCCAGCGTTTCCTCCAGATCCGGCCAGAGGTGCTCGCAGATCTCCTCGCGATCCAGGCCCTTGGGGTGGACGGCCAGGAGGACGAACAGCTCCAGTGCTTTGGCGCGGCCGGAGATGTCAACCGGCGTGCCGTTCACCTCGATGACCGGTGCGCCGAGGATGGCGAACCGGACCGGTTGGGGTGCGGTGCTGGGTAGCGGGACCTCGAGTTCTGTCGGCTTTGCGGTTGGATCGGCCGGCATGCCGTTCCCGGCGGCGAGCGTTTGGAGCACTGTCGCCGCCGCATTGGCCGGCATGTGGAACAGCGTTACGTCGCGGAGTTCCTTCGCCAGAGTGCCGGTCGCCTCGGCCACTCGGTGGTCCCGGTCGATCTCACAGGTGGTTCCGGAGGACGATCGCCCTATCAGGACGGACCCGACGCCGAAGGTGGACCCCAAGCTCATGAGGGTGTCCAGGTACGCGTGGCCGTCCGCAGCGCAGGCGGTCAACAGCAGCGCGGGCAGGGGCTCGCCGGGCTCAGCCTCGCGAAGCTGGGGGATGTCGTCGGTGTCGTGGTCGCGGAGTATGCGGCGGCGGGCGACGAACTGTTCCTCCAGGTGGTCGATCGCCTCGTCCAGGGTGGCGACCAGCCGGAGGCCCGGGAGGTGGCCGATCAGTGCGGTAATGGCCTCGCCGAACCACCGTACGGCGTCCTGTGAGGGGATGACGATCTCGGCGCGGTGCTGGTCTGCCTGGGTGAGGAGGTCGAGCACGATCGCTCGTACGCAGTCTTCGGCACCCGGACCAATCAGCGCCAGATTCAGCCCGGACAGCTCCAGGGAGACGGGCTCCTCGCCACGGATCCCGGCTTTGAGCATGAGCGGCGGGTCGATGGAGAACGCGGAGGTGACCAGTTCGAAGTCCTCCGGCGGACCATCTTCCGATTCGGCGAAGCTGCGGCGGTGTGACTGCTCCAGCGCTCGTACGGCGGGCGCCTGCGGTTCGGGAGCAGGCACACTGAGCGGCTCGTCGACGGCCGGGACGGGTAGGCGTCGCCGATGGCGGAGCCGGGCGGAGGCGAGCGCGACGGCCACGCCGGCGGCGAAAGACATCGCCATAATCCCGCCTTCGGGCAGCACGACCACGCTGGAACAGACGGCCGATCTCCTTGGCTGCGGCGAGAAGTCCGCCGTGGGACGAGGTGAGACGTCATCGTGGTGAGCGGGCCGCGTTGCCGACGTAGTCGTGGGAAGAGGCGAAGGGGCTCGATGGCGGGTCGGATCGGCCTTCCTGGTGTCCCGTTCGCGTTCGGGTAGGACGAGGTGCCATCCGGATTCCAGCACGTCAGGATCGGTCAGCCGGGCGCCGCCCGGCTGCGGCCGATCTCTATTCAGCCTGAAGATTTCTTTGTATCGCGTGCCATCGCCGAGGTGCTGTTCGGCGATCTCCCACAGACTTTCGCCCGGCCTGACGGTATGGGTGCGTTGGGATGCGCGAGGTTCCTTCCTGGCGGCGTCGTCAGGCAGACGTAGGGTCCATCCGGGTCTCAGCCAGTCTCCTCGAGTGAAGGTCTGCCCGTCGTCCATGGTGCGTCCCTGGTTCAGCGCGACGATCTCCCGATAGCGCATCGGGTCTCCGAGTTGCTTGTCGGCGATTGTCCAGAGCGTGTCTCTCGGCTGGACCACATAGGTCGCGTACGGCTTAGCCGGCTCAGAGGTCTTCGGCTCGGCTGCTGTGAGGTGGTGCGAGGGCAAAGCCGCGGGTGTGACTGCCACCGCTGCCGCCGGAATGGCTCCGCGGGATGCGGCAACCGGAGCTGTGGTCGCCAGGGTGATCGTGGTGATCAGGTAGGCCGCCAGTCGCTGGAACGGCATGCGTACCCTCCCGCGCCTGGCGCGGGCCGTTGCCACCAGTTCGGCGATCACGGCCCCGGCGAACAGGGCCCAGCACGTCCATACGGTCGCGAGCAGGAGCGTCTTGATCACAACGGGTTCGGCGGGCGTGGCCAGGTCGTCGAGAGTGGGCAGGTCCACCGGCCAGAAGAAGGTCAGCAGGATGGCGGGGATTCCGGCGAGCAGCCCAGTAAGCACCGCGATCGCCGCCGCCTTGGCGAGGATGGGGTGACGCAGCCCGTACATCGTCATGATCGTCCTTGCTCGATGCCCTGGAACATTCGCGCTGAGGCGCTGGCTGTGGCGGTCACGCTGCCGATCCCGATCAGGGAGATCAGCATGGTGGGCCGGGACACCGTGACGGTCACCTGGACCGTGCGGTTGCCGGATAGGGAGGCGTTGCCCGCGTGCCCGCTGGAGGACAGGTAGGCCCGGGCGGCGGCCAACGCCCTGGAAGTGTCGATCTCGAATCGGCCGCCGGCGTATGCGTGGTCGATGTCCACCTGTCCGGCTCCGGCGCGGGCGGCCTCCTCGGCCACGGCGTACGCCTCGCGATATGCCTGGATCTTGGCTCCGCCGTCCACGACGAGTCCGGCGCAGATCAGCAGCGCCAGGGCGAGCACCGCGGTGAACGCCGTGACGGAACCTCGCTCCTTGGTCCGGGTCACGGTTATCCGCTCCTTGCGCGGTGCGGGTCGATCGGGCTACTGAAGCTGCTGGTCAGGTGCTTGGAGCCGGGAACTCCGGGCACGGCGAGGTCCGCCAGGTCCACGTCACAAGTGACACGTGCGACCACGACAGCAGGCCTCCCCAGCGGAGTGGAGAACCCTGCCGTGTCGACGTCCACCGACGGCGAGCACGCCAGTCCTTCACGGTCGAGCGTCGCCCGCGCACTGGACAGAGCGGCCGCTCGTGCCGCGGCTGGATCGCGGGCGATGGAAGCCTGGCGGGCCGCGTCCCGTGCCGCGGCGTCGATGGCACCGTGGGCGAGCGTGACGCGGCCCAGTCCGACCACCATCAGCAGCACAGCAACCAGAGCAGGCGCGATGATCGCCGTCTCCAAGGCCATCGAGCCGCGCTCACGCAGGTCCGTCATTCGGATGTCCACTTCTCCACCGGGGCCCGGGCGACCTGCTCGACATCGAGGGGCAGCAGCGGAATCAGGCTGATCGCCTGGCCGCTGACCGCCACGCTGAGGCTGTCCGCGGTGCGCTCGACGCTGACCTTCGCGGAGGTGAGGAACGACCCGCCGACCTGCCGGATGAAGCGTTCGGCTGTCGCCTGGCTGGCGGAAAGGCTGGAGCCGTACGCGCGCCCGGCTCGCAGTCCTTCCTGAGCCGCCGCCAACGCGAGGTTCCGGGCATGAAACCACAACGCGGCGTTGATTGCGAGCAGGACCAGCAGGAGGAGCACGGGATAGACCAGCGCGGCCTCCAGCGTCGCTGATCCTCGCTCGCGCCCGTTCATTTGATTTTGGCGAGCTGTTCGTTGACGACGGACGTGATCTTTGCGCCTACGGCGATGGCCAGCAGAAACACCACAGCTGCGATGATCACCCATTCGACCGTCGAACCACCGCGTTCAGGGTTCGCGGCGCGCCGCTGCGCGTACCGATTGACAACAAGCGACATCCGCTCCAGCTGTACGGCCAGCGCGAGCATGGCTCTGTAGATCATCGGTGGGTACCTCCGAAAGGGTCAGCCGCCGGTCATCCGCGCGAAGGCGGGATAGCCGAGCAGCAGCAGGAACCCGAGGACCGACAGGGCCATCGGGACGGTCATGGTCTCGGTACGGGATTTGGCCTTGGACACCTCGGCCGACAGTTCGACCTCGCGCAGGGATTGGGCCTTGGCCATGAGGGTGTCGAGGATGCCGGCGCCGTGGGTTCCGGCGAGCCGGGCGATGGCGGCCAGGTCGGCGAGCTCGGGAACGCGGATCTCCTCAGACAGCCGGGTGAGTTCATCCCATGCGCTCGCGGTGGCCCGCCGTGTGGGGTCCAGCGCGAGACACAACCGCTGGAATGTCCACCCTCCGCCGACCTTGGCGGCCGACTCCAGCGCCTCAGCCGGCCCCGATCCTGCCGCGCGAGCGAGCGCCACCAGATCCAGGTACGCCACGATGGCCTGCCGGAACGCCGCCCGCGCCTTGGCGGCCTGGCCGCGTATCGAGGCGTCGGGAGCGAAGAACGCCGCGACGGCGAAGGCCAGGCATGCTCCCCAGGAGACCGGCCAGGGAAGGGCGACGCCGAGCAGTGCGCACCACGCCCAGAAGACGACCGGACCAGCCGTCCCGATCCCGATCATCGCGCCCTTCTGGGTGAGGTAGTCATCGGCCGTCCTGCCGAGCACCGCCAAATCCGCCTGCGGGATGCGCGCGCCGACTACTGTTCCGGACAGTTTCCGCGCCATGCGCGACCGCCAGTCCCTATCCGGCTCGCTGCGGCTCCCACCCGGCCTGAGCCGTTCCATCGCCGGTGCGAGCGCGGGCGGGGCGGGGAAGAGCGCCATGATGGCGAGGGCTCCGCCGAGGCCGATCAATGCGCCACAGGTCAGAACCAGCGCTATCACGATGGATCACCTGCGGGGTTGAGGAAGCGATGTCCCTTCGGCGCTCTGGTCAGGCGGTGCAGCCACATGAAGGCACCCGCGTACAGCGCGATCACGATGCCGAGCACGAGCTGGCCGCCGACCGTTCCGAACGGGGCGACATAGGCCCGGTTGACCAGCGCAAAGGCCGTGTATCCGAGCAGCGCGCCGATGACCCATCGGGCGGTCGTGCGATGGGTGGCGCGCTCGGCGTCGATCTCCCGGCGTGCGGCCACGTCCTTGGCCACCGTACGGGCAAGGCCCTGGAGTACCTCTCGCAGTCCCTTGCCGCGGGCGCGGCAGGCCAGGATCAGCGCTGCAGCGATCACATCCCCGGTCGGGTCGTTCAGGTCATCAGCGAACGCTCGCAAGGCATGCTCGGTCGGGGTGCGATAGGCGAGCCGCCGTGCCAGCGCCCGCACCTCGGGGGCGATCGCCGGCGGCGGGTTGTCCGCGCTGGACTGCAACGCTTCCTCGATGCCCGCGCTGCCGCCCAGCACGTCGGCCAGATGGCGGGTCCACGTCTGAAGTGCCTCCAGGCGCTCGATCCGCCGCCCGCTGTCGCGGGCGCTGAGCATCCGCGGCAGCGTCACAGCGCCCACCGCAGCCCCGAGGGCGGCGATCGGCCAGCCCGTAAACCACCACGTCAGCACGAGAACTCCCGCAGCCGCGGTCGCGGGAATCGCCGGTATCCGTGGCAGCCACCGTACTGGGCGCGGAGGCCGAACCGGGGCTCGGCGCACTCCCGCGATGGCGAGCAGAGGTCCCGCGACGAGTGCCGCGCCGGCCAGCGCGGCGAGCCAGCCGGTCATGCGTACCCTCGATCCCAGCCACGAGGCGCGAACAGGTCCGGGTCGAACCCCGCCGCCACCAGTTCCTCCATGCACTGCGGGATCGTGTTCGGTACGGCCCGTCCGTCCGGCCCCGGGACATAGACGTGGTTGACCGCCGGTTCCAGTCCGTCTCCCGGCGGGAGCACCTCGTTCACCTCGGCGACGTAGCGGCGGTTGACCGTGCCGTCGATGTCGTGACGGAGTTCGTGCCGCAGGTGGACGACGAAGTCCACGGCCATGCCGATCGTGCGGAAAAGCGTGTCCGGCGCGATGGAAAGGCCGCCGGAACCGGCGAGGATCAGCATCCGGGCGAACACCTGGTCGGCCGAGTCGGCATGCATGGTGCAGATGGAGCCGGAGCCGCCGGTGTTCATCGCCTCCAGCATCGGCACCAGCTCGTCGCCGCGGACCTCGCCGACGATGATCCGGCGTGCGTTGAACCGAAGGGCGTCCTCGATGAGCTGGCGCATCGTGATCGCGCCCAGTCCTTCGGTGTTGCCCTCCCGGGCCTCCATCGCGAGCACGTCTCGGTGCCGGTCGGTCTGCAGGTGAAGGAAGAGCTCGTACTCCTTCTCCACGGTGGCGATCCGCTCGTCCGGGTCGATCTCGGCGGCCAGTGCCCGGGCGAAGGTGGTCTTGCCGTCGCCCATCCCACCCGTGATCACGATGTCCTTGTGGGCGCGTACGGCGGCGGCGAGGAACGCGCGAAGCCCCTTGTCCACGGTGCCGTTCACCATCAGGTCGTCCAGGTCGGCCTCGAGCAGGCCGTGTCTGCGGATGGACAGGCACGGCCGCGGCGTGACTCCCATCAGCGCGGCAATGCGGGTCCGGTGGCCGACGGACAGGTGAAGACGCGGCCGGGCGATCGAGAAATCCCGGGCAGTCTGTCCCTGGTAGGCGGCCCACCGGCGGACGTTGCCCACCAGCTCCTCATCACTGTCGGCGATCGGTGGTCCGAGCGCCTTGCGACCGTCCCGGTAGGTGATCCACACCTGGTCACAGCCGTTGACGTCGATGTTCTCCACCTCGGGGTCGTCGACGAACGGCTGCAGACGCCCCAGCGCGAAGATCTCGTTGTAGACCGCTTCCGCGAGCCGGCGCTCCTCCTGCAGCGTCGGCGCATCCCTGCCTGCCAGCGCCCTGCTGTCCACGTGCTCACGGACCAGGTCGGTGATTACTGCTCTCGCGTACTCGCGTACGGCCTCGTCCCCGTTGACCGCTGCAGCATCAAGCGCCTGCGTGACCGTGGGCAGGACCTCGCGTACCGCCTGCTGGACCTCGAAGCTCACGAGACTGTCACCTCGGTACGTGCCGGTTCCTCACAGAGGTGATCGGCCAGCGAACGAGCGGCCCGAATCAGTGGAGAACGGGGGACGTATCGCTCGTTGCCGCTGCCGTGCGACAGCACCGTGGCGGCCCGCGGATCGTGGGGAAGGTGGTCGACCACATCCACGCCGAGCGTCTTCGCCACCTCCTTGCGGCCGTACGGCCCGGCCCCGACGAGCAGAGCCCGCGGACCGGACCGACGACCGCGCAGGGCTCGAATCTCAGTTAGGCGGGGAGCCAGCGCGGACAGATCCACGAGCGTGGGACGTGCGACCACGAGCACCTGGTCCGCGTCGACGAGCAGCGAGGTAGGCGTGTCCGAGCCGCCGACGCGTCCGACGTCGGCGATCACATCCCCGGGCGTCGCGGTGAAGGTCTTGGTGATGTCCACCCAGAGTTGCCGGACCGAGGCCACCTGAGCAGGGTCGGCGAGGCCTGGCAGGATACGGCGGGATACGGTCCCGGCCAGATGCAAGAGCTGCTCGCGAAGCGTGGCGCCGGGGTCGGCGCCGCGGCGGAGTTGGACCGCCCACTCGCCCAGGCCGCGTTCCTGCGGTTGGCCGACCAGATATCCGGACAGGACGCTGCCACCAGCAGGATCGCACTCGGCGAACAGAACCTCACGCGGCCAGGCCAGCGTGAGAGCGAGTCCGGTCGTCGTGACGCCCGGACTGTGGCCGCCCGAACACAAGACGGTCAGCATCTATGTTCACCTCGCCCGCGACTGGAGGATGAGCGCGATCTTCCCGTCCGCGGCCTGACGGGCCAGCGCACTGCCCTCGCCGGCCGGGACGACGAGGTCGACCACGATGAGCCCGTCAGCGTCGGGCTCGCCGACGCGGTCGACCCGAGCCTGGTGATCGGCCGGGGTGCCCTGCCCGTTCGAGATGGCGGGCGCCACGGCGGCGGCCACGACGCGATCACCGGGCTGGATTCCCCTGGCAGGCAGTTGGCTGGGCTTGAGCGCCACCGGCACGACGACCTGTCCCGGTGCCGGAACGAGTGTCCCGGTCAGGTGCGCGGGTGCCAGCAGGCTGCCGGCCTTCAGGTCCACAGCGGCGCGTCTGCCGATGACCGCGCTCTTGTCGGTAGCCTCCACGGCCCGTACTCCCGAGTCCAAGCCGAGCGCGACCGTCCGAAGGTCCTGGGCTTGCAACTGCTGGCCGATGGGAACGTCGCGCGCCATGACGAGAACCGGCGTCCGGTGCCCGGCGATGCCGTACACCTGCCAAGCGATCAGCGCGCCGAGAGCGGTCAGCGCGATGCTCACCACGAGCATCACCGGGCTGCGCCTGCTCGGTAGCGGGCGCACGTGTGTGGCCCGGCCCGCTTCCCTGCTCGGCGTGGAGCGCTGGAGCATAGGGCTATCCCTTCGTGACGAGCGCCTGGGCTTCGATGACGCGGATCGGGAAGGTGACCGACTTCGTGATGGGCGGCAGCGTGCCGCCTGTGCCACCTGAACCGCGCCAGGTGCCGCTCCAGGTCACTGACACGGTCACCCGGTAGGCGCTGGCCGGATGCTGGTACGTGTGCGAACAGGTGGAGCTTTGCTGATCGGCGGGCCGGGTGATGTCGTACGCGGTTCCGGGCCCGTCGCAGGTGAGCGTCTGGCCGTCGCCGGTACTGATGGTCATCCGCTCGGGAGTGGCAGTGGCCGCGGCCCAGACAGCGCCGATGTGCAGCCGCTTGGACTTGGGCGCCCACTGCCCGTCGGGTAGGAAGAACCACTGCGGGAGCCCGACCAGCCCGTTCTGTCCGCGTGGCGGAGCGGTGAGCACTGTCGGCGGCGCGATCGGGATCAATTTGTACGCGCGACGAGCGAGCTGCTCAGGGGTTACCGCATCACGCCGTTTCTTGATCCAGACGACATCTCGGTAGCCGTCGGAGCACTCGACCAGGTAGTAGGCGCCCTTGCCGGTCGGCTCGCTGCTCAGGTTGCTGCCAGGATCGACGAACTCCAGACCACCGTTCTCCCGCCCGTCAGCGAACCACCGCTGGTAAGAACATCTGACCTTCGATCCCTTGCCCGTCGGAGTCTGTGACCCGGGACGGGGCAGGCGCTTGGCCGAAATGATGTAGCCCGTGTAGTCGCTCGACACGCCGACGCCGTCCCCGTCTCCGTCCCCGAGCGGGGCAATGGCAAGTCCGGCGACAAGGACATAAGTCATGCCGTAGGCGAACAAGGCTCTTTCACCTGCTCTACCTTCGACACTCGCCAGGTGTCATCCGCCCCCTTCGTGATGGTGGCAACAAGATGAATGCGACTCGTTCCGTGCGTGAGGCGCTTTCCTGTCCGATCGTCTGCCTGACCGCCTTTCCGGGCGTCTTGGCAGTCGTGGAGGGTGGCGTGGTCGCCCTTGATCCGTACGTCGAACGGGTGATGTTCGGGCTGTCCCCAGGTCACCCGGTGAGTGGCGCGGAGCGCGGCGATTCCTCGCAACATCCGGCTCAGAAGAGGCTGGGCTGCCACCTGTTCAAGGATCGCCTTGCGCTCTGCTGGGTAAGCACGCTCGGCGCGTTGGCCGGCAGGGTAGAGGTCGCGGTATACGGCAAGAACGGCATCCTCGCTAGTGGTGGCCGTCGGTGTGGGCGAGAGCGGCGTGGTGGTACGGGTTGGTTCTGGAGCCGTGCCACTGGACTGGCAGGCAGTCACAGCGCTTGCCGTGACGACGAACATCGCCACCAAGGGCAAGGCTCGTTTTGGGCATCGCGAAACAACCCTCACCGGCCAGCACCTTCACCGTAGAAATTGGTCCACTACAAGCAGTCGCCAGATTAGAGTAGTGGCCCAAGCGCGGCGCCTAAGGGTCTGGTCATCCAATCATTACCCGTGCTTTATGAAACGGCTAAGTCCTTATGGTGGTTGCCTCTTGCCGTGCGAGAAGTGGAGCCCAAATTGCCCATAAATGGGAGATTCTCCGCCTGATGGGCGCTTGTTCTGTATAGCGCACTAAATGTACTCAGGAGTTCCGTGAACGTCTCGAACCGCAACCTGAGGGCGGCAAGGTATACACCGCCAATGAGGGCGGCTACGGGCTCACGACATTCCGGCGTCCACCGTTAGCGGCCCGGCTGCTGGCTTTGATCGAGCCCGTGATCACGCGTGGAAGGCTGCGCATCCCGGGTCAGCGGCCATTAGGGCGGCTACGAGATGCGGAAGGTCGTCAACGCGATCCTCTACCAGAGCCGCTCCGGCTGCCAGTAGAACTACCTGCTCCACGACCTGCTGCGCTGGCAGAGACGGGAGAAACGACGTGGAGTCAGTCGTCCTCGGCAGGTGGGGCGTAGTTGGCCCCCTCCTCGCCGGCGGTGACCTCATTTAGTAGGCCGTCAATCTCAACCGCCGTCACATCGACGACTGGGTCGGCCTTCGCAGCGTCGGCCACCAGCGTCGGCTGGTTGATCCAGTCCTCCCATGACAGCCCGTACTTCTCAGCCAGGTAGCGGGCGCGGTAGAGCCGTGTCGCATCCTCGATAGCCGAATAGAGCATGTTGAAGCTGAGCCCGGCAACGAGGATGCCGCCGACGATCGGCATGACGTTGGCGAGCCGCGCCTTGGTGAGCGGCAGTCTGAGTAGCTTGAAGATCTGCAGGATGACCTGAACGAGAGGCTCCTTTCCCAACTGGTTCCATGTTGCGCGGCGCATCATCATCTGGGTGAGGCACGACAGGCTCGCGAGAGTAGCCGTCTTGGTCATGAGCGATGACGCCATGCCGTAGTTCAGGACCCGCATCAGGAATTCCTCCTCTTCAGGCTCCCGAGGGTCGTAGCCATAGTGGACGGCGACCTCGGCCACAGCGCGGCCGAGGAGAGCCAACGAGATCAACGCGTCTGACGCCACCACCGCGACCGCGACTCCTGCTGTCGTGCCACCCCTGACAGTCGTGCTGACCCTTGCTCCGGTGATCCTGACGGAGGCGGCGCCGGATTCGAGTACCGCGATGAACGGGATGGTCAACATCGGCCGACCTTTGTCGAGGTCCTTGAGGTCGAGCGACTCGAATGGCGACTCCGCACCCAGATCCTGGTGCTTGCGACGCAGCTTCTCGACGCGCTTCTCCAGCGATGTCGAAAACACTGCGGGCAAGAAGATGGCCTTGAAACAGCCTTCCAGCGCCTTGATGATGGTCTCGTCACCGAGTTCCGTGACCTTCACCGCGCCGGGGTCCTTCCTGATCTGCTCGCCGGTACGCTTGGTGACGAGTGCCACCTTGCTGGCTCCGCGTGCTCTCAAACTGTTCCGGCGCTTCCGCTCGTTTTCGAGCAAGGTGAACCAGGCCCGGGTCTCGTAGTTGGACATGTCTTTCCGCATCGATGCTCCTCACCGAACCATTGAAAGTCGCTCAAATACAGCGGGTCGTGGAACCGCCTGCTGACTGTGACGCTCTGCGGCCGCGACCGCAACGTCAAGTTACGAGCTCGCGCATGAATCTGGGCTATGGGAGTAGGCAGATGAGGCCGTCCTCCAGGTAAGCAGTCTGGCCGGCGTCTGCCGCCAAGATGGCCGCGTTCATCCTCCGCGCCAGGCCTGGCGGCAAGAGCTTGTCCAGGTCAGCGGGAGGAGCGAATACGTATTCGTCGAGTTCCTCGGGCTGCAGACGGAGCGCCGCGATTTGGGAATCAGTGAGCACGCCTGCATTGAAGACGAACATCAGCCCGGCGTCCCAGGGCGGTGTCGGTGGCACCCAGTCGACACATGCGAGCTGACCTACCGGCGGTGTGATGCCCAACTCCTCCTGTAGTTCACGGAGCAGAGCACTGGCGGGGGACTCCCCTGCCTCGACCATCCCGCCGGGGATGTCCCATTCGTCCTTGTAAACCGGGTGCACGACAAGCACCCGCCCCTCGTTGTCTCGGAGCAATGCGCCTGCCGCAGCACGAAGGCGGGGTACGGAGGCGACGAAGGCCAGGTATGACGCGGAGTCGCTCATGACGGCTCCGACACTATGAGCCGCGCACGGCTTGGCGCCGGTGTATTTCCAAACCTCACGCGGAGGCAGCTCGTACACCACTGGGTGGGACGTCACCGGTCGGCAGGGAAAGACGGCGTGTCGCCCACGGACTGTTCGTACCCTGAGCCGGTGCGTACCGGCTCTCTTGATACCCGTTTGATCGTTCTCCGCGGGAACTCCGGCTCTGGGAAGACCAGCGTCGCCCGGGCCGTGCGGGTCGCCTATGGCCGTGGTCTGGCTCTGGTCGGCCAGGACGTCGTACGGCGGGAGCTGCTGCGGGAGCGGGACGTACATGGGGGTGTGAACATCGGCCTCATCGACACGATCGTCCGGTACTCCCTCGATCACGGGTATCACGTCCTGCTCGAAGGCATCCTCACCGCCAGCCGGTACGGGGCGATGCTGCAGTCCCTACGCCGTGACCACGCCGGAACCAGCGCCTTCTTCTACCTGGACGTGTCCCTTCCGGAGACGCTCCGGCGGCATGACAGCCGCCCCCAGCGGTCGGAGTTCACCCCAGACCAGATGCGGGAGTGGTATCAGGAGCGCGACCTGCTGCCGGACGGGTGCGAGACTGTTATCGGCGAGGACAGTCCGCTGGAAGCGTCGGTGCGGCAGGTGCTGCGCCAGGCGCGCCTGGCTCCAGCCAGACCAACCAGTGACAACGCCGCACCCATGACGGCCGCCTCGGTCCGCGGTGATCCCCGCGATCGCGGTCAGTGAGGTGGTCGTGGTTGAGCGTATCGAGGACGGCGCGGACGAGTACGTCGTCATCGGACGCCTGTAGGCGCTTTCTTCGTCATCGGTCCGGTCCCCGCGTTCCTTGTGTTCCTCCCGTGAGGTGCTCTTCGGCCAGTAGCCTATGCCGGTGATTCTGGCTGACCCTGACCAGCACACACTGCGCGCGGCTGTGACTGACACGTACCGCGCCGAGGCGGAGTTCGATGACGCGCGGGCCTGGCTGGAAGAGCTGCTGGGCAGCCGCAGCGCTATCGAGCCGATCGCGGCTGAGGTCTGGGCGTTCGACGAGGCCCTTGAGCGTGTTCTGCTCGTCAAGCACCGCTGGAGAGGCTGGGTGGCGCCCGGCGGGAAGGTCGAGCAGGGAGAAATCCCACGGGACGCCGCCCGCCGTGAGCTGCATGAGGAAACCGGCATCGTCGGCGACCTGTCGGACGTCCCCGCGGCGGTTTTCGTGCGGTCCTATCGTTCTGATTGGGCGCCCACGCTCGGCCTTGCGTATGCCGCAGTGCTCAACGGGTCGCTCCCGCTGAGCGGTGAGAGTCACCAGCAGGCCGCCTGGGTCCCGTTGCACCACGACTGGGAGGGCGCCTTTCCCGAGGACAGACCACGGATCCGCGAGTACGCCAGGCATCTGGCCCGTACCCGAGAAGGTACGGGCCGCTGACCAGAGCGGCTCTGGCTGGAGCCGCTCACGTCACGCCTTTGCAATTACTACGAAGACCGTGAGCGAGTCACAGAAGCCCGCGGAGTGTCACTTCGGCCGTGTCCACGGCTGTGGTGAGAGCGTGCATGTGGGCAGGTGAGAGCTTCCCGGCACCGAGCCCTGACGCGGTCAGTACGGCGTGGAGTTTCTGTCTTTGCTCATTAGCCAGGCGGGAGTAGACCGGGCGGTGGTTCAGGACGTCGCGGGCGGCGTAGGCGTCGAGGATGGACACCTCCACGACGGCGTCCCGCAGAAGGGCGGGGCAGGGGCTGGTCCGGTCGTGGGCCAGGTCGAGTGCGGTCAGTCCGACTCGGGCCTGGAACGTCGCGGTCGCGGGGTCGGGCGGGGTGATCAGAGCGAGTGCCTCCTGCAGGGCATGCTCAAACTCCGGCTGCGGCGCTGGTGACGTCGCTGGGCGGCAGCAGATGCGCAGGAGGGCCGCGATGGCGTTCTCCCACGGTTCCGCGGGGACGGTGGATTCGATCGTGGCGCGAGCCTGCTCGTCGAGGCCACGTTCCATCAGTGACATGATCATGATTTGACGGCCGTCGAGGAGGCGATTGCCGACGCCGCGATGCGCGGCCATGGCTTCGGCGGCCTCGGTCCAGCGGCCGATCCGGGCCAGGGCCCTGGCGCCGTCGATGAGCACGGTGACCCACAGCTCCTCGCAGACCTTTCGGTGGTCCGCCTCTGTGTCGATCAGCACCGACAGATCCACGTTGTGGTTGCGGATCTCGGCTGTGCCGCGCCGCTGAGCAGCGCGGTACAGCCGCGTGAGCAGGTCGTAGGCGCCTTCGCCGTCACCTTCGCGGATCAGCAGCCGGGCGATGTTCACCAGTGGCATGAGTGCCATCACGGCGATGTCCCCCGTGAGGTTGCCCGCTTTGGCGAAGACCTGGTGCTGCCTCCAGCACAGTTGCGCGGCCAGGTCGGGCATCCCGACGTCGGAGGCGATCAGCGCGGCGTAGTTGAGGATCCCACTGGCGCGGGCCACCAGAGCGCGGTGGCTCGCATTGGTGGGCTCGACGGTCAGCTCGGTGAGGTGGCTGATGCGTTCGGCCAGGGGTAACCCGGCCGCCTTGGGTCGGCGGACCAGCGGGATATGGCTGGCTATCGCGGGGATCATCGGCTCAGCTCCTGCGCGGCCAGTCGACGACGAGACGGCTGTAGGTCTTGTCGATGACGAAGCGCGGTTCGGCGGTCGTCAGTTTGTCGCGGGCATCACCTACGGCCATGCGGAAGTCGGGTTCCGGGGCGTTGTTGCCCCAGCCGCGGTCCCATTCGCCGATCTCGGTGGCGACCTGGTCGGCGAGCTCGGCGGCGCGCGGGCCGTGGCCGATGACGCCGATCTCCCAGAACCTGCCCTGGTCGTCCTCGCCTTCGCGCACGGTCAGGTAGGCCAGGGTGTCGCCGTCGAGCGCGGCCATGGAGCCCCAGCCGAAGTGCGGGGTGAAGCCGGGGCGGGACCCGGGCATGCGCGACAGGCCGTTGGGCAGCACGCACGCCAGGTACAGATACAGCCACTGCCAGGGGTCGCCCTGGCGGAACTGCACGCCGGAGTAGACCTTGGCCGGCGGCTGGTCCAGGACGGTGCGTATCGCCTCGTGGTCCACGTCCTGCTCGCTGAAGGTCTCCAGGCGTACGTTTCCGTCACCGGCCATATGCACGAGGGTGTAGGTGTCGTCGCAGACGCCTTTGCGCAGGGGCACGAACGTCGCCATCTCGCACGAGACGGCCTTCCAGGTCTTGCCGTCGCGTTCGAAAGCGAAGGATCGCGAGATGCTGCCGCGGATCCGCATCGGGATGACCAGGCGTCCGTTCGGGGCGAGCTGGTCGAGGATCCTCAGGGGGATGTCGCCGGCGCCGACGGTGAACTGGATGCGGTCGAAGGGGGCGTGTTCGGGAAGGCCAGCGGCGCCGTCGGCCAGCACGACGGTCACGTCCTGAGCCCCGGCCTGCGCGAGGTTCTTCTGGGCGCCGTTCACGAGGTCCTGGTCGACGTCCACGGTCCACACGTGACCTCCGGGGGTGACGAGCTGGCCGAGCAGGTGTGCGTTGTAGCCGGTGGCGGCCCCCGCTTCCAAGATCCTGTGGCCAGGCTTGGCGCCCAGCTGCTCCAGCTGTGTGGCGACGATCGAGGGTGCGGAGATGCAAGAGACCATTTCGCCGGTCTCGTCGTGCTTGATGGGCACGGCGTCGTCGACGTACGCGGCCTGAAGGTCGGCGATGGGGAGGAACAGGTGCCGTTCGGTGTTCCGGAAAGCGGCGATGACGTCAGGGGTGCGCAGGTGGCCGCTGTCGATGAGGCGGGTCACGAGCGCTTCGCGCAGCTCGGCGGGGTCGGTTGCAGGCGTCACGGTGGTCTCCATTCGGGTGAGGTTAGAGTCCGGTGAGGTGGACGTGCGGGAAGACACGTCAGCTGCCTCCTCGTCGGCGAAGGCGACGTGTCGGCCCAGCCATGCGGTTGCGGCCTGCTCGTCAGCGGACACTCCGGCGCGGTTGAAGGCGAAGATCGCGTGATGGGCGAGTACCGCGCGCAGACCCCGCGTCAGCCGCCCATCCGCGGCCAGCCGCCTCAGCCGGTATCCGGCCTCCTCGAACGCGGCGACGCGCTCGGCCCAGCCGGGCTCGGCGTCCGGCCGCCGAGCAGCGTCGGCGTTCATGAGGCGCCGCATGGCCGCTACCGCCTGGTCACGTGAGGCGATGGCAGGCGGGGTGACGGATGGCCGCAGGGAGCCGAGCTTCGCCCAGACGTCGCCGATCTCGAAAGGGTCCAAGCCGGCCGCCCGGTTCATGGCCGAGATCAGCAGGATGCAGCGTTCCCGGGCACCTGCCCTGCCCGTCTCGGCCAGGGCTGCGCGGCTGTCCGCGCAGAAAACCTCATGGGCGACATCCATGCCTTCGGGGCCGCCGAACGCCTCGCTCTCCGGCTCGTAGACACCGCCGACCCAACCGCCGGCCACTTGGTCGGCGACGAGCCGGTCCAGCAGGTCCGCAGCCGGGCGCTCGGTGCGCAACCGCAGCCCGCCGTCCTTGCGCAGGAAGTGAAACCGCTGGTCGTGCAGCGCGGACGCCAGCGCCTGGGCAGCCCCCAGGCTCACGGAACCGCCTGGGAACGACACACTGGCATGCCACCAGCCCTGCTCGGGCGTGATCGGCAGGTCCTTATCGTTCACGTCCATGGTCGTGGGCGCTCCTTCTCAGTGGGGGCTGGGATCGAATGACCGGCGGGGTCAGGTGATCAGCAGGGCCCTGGCCCAGCCGGTCGTGTTCGTGCCGTCCAGGGCCAGTTGCGCGCCGGCACGGCCTTCCATGAATCCGGGCTTGGACAGCCGGTCCAGGTCAGCGGCCAGGCGATTTGTCAGGTCCTCGATCAGCGGCGTGTACCGGTCCGGGTCGGAGCTGTCATCGGCGACGGCACGGGCCACGGTCAGCAGGCCGGCCCAGCCGTGGCACAGCGAGGCATCGGTGATCCGGCTGAGGCGGGCCTGGTCGGCGAGGGCGCGCACGACGGTGTCCTCTGCCGCGAGCCGGCGGGCCGGGTCGTTCAGGGCGATGGCAGCCAGCTGCCGGGTGCGGGCGATGCCGAGTTCTCCGTAGCACCACGACGGGCGCGCGACCTGCGGCTTAGGCGGCTCGGGATCGGACAGCTGGTCGCAGGTGATCCAGTAGCAGCAGCCGTACCTGTCCAGCCAGCGCGCGAACACCTCGATGGCATCATGCTGTCCTGGCACTTGGATGCTGCGCCGGGCGGCGAGGGACAGCACCGCCAGGGGGCCGGCGATGCCGTGTGCGACACCGTTGTTGCCGTGTCCGCCGGGCATCTGTTCATCGGCGGGCCCGGCATCCGACCACCAGCCCGGCAGCTCCCGGCCCTGGATGCGGACCGGCCGGAACAGGGAAACCAGGTAGTCCAGCACCTCTTCCAACAGTGGCGAGGCGTCGGCGCGGGTCAGCAGCAGCGCGCCCAGCCCGGCCAAGCCCCGGATGAGGTCGAACTCCGCGAGATGCGGCAGCGCCTCGCGGGCCTGCCGCCGCCGTGCTGCGGCCAGTCGGGCGGCCACGACGCGGTCGACGGCGTCCCGGACGTCGCGGTCGGCGCGCCCGGCACGGCTGAGCACGAACTCCAGTGCCGGGGCGCCGTGGAACAACGACGCGTTGCCTCCGGCACTGACACCGCCTGCAACCGCCTGCGCCAAGGTCTTTCGAGCGAATGCGAGGTCACCGCGCTCGATGTGCAGCAGCGCCACTCCGAGCGTGCCCTCGGACAGGTCCTGCGTGCGGGGAAGAGTCGCCGTCATGAGCGTGCCCTCAGCGGGACAACGAGGCTGTGGGCCCGTCCGCTGATCCAGCCGTCGGCATCCGATGGTGGCGCCTCGTACAGGATCGCGACACCGGTCGGACTGGAGGCGAGGTGTGTGCGCAGCAGGTCCAGGTGCATGTCCTGGCGCAGATCAAGCGGAAGGTGCTGGTCGTCCTCGGCCAGGAGCACGCGGTCCGGCAGGCCGAACCGGCCCATCCATGCGTGCAGTCGCCCGGTCCACTCATCCAGCGTCGCGGTGCGACCGGGCAACTCGTGAGTCGGCAGCTTCCATCGTGCGGGCACCAGGATCGAACGCCGGTAGTGCAACGCCGGGGTGAACGGAAGGGTCCAGGCCGCGCCCCAGTCGAACCACGTCACCTGGGGAGTGGTGGCCCGACTGATCTCGGCCAGGAACCGAGCCAGGGGAGGGGTGTAGTTGTTCCACAGGAAGTTGATCGCGGTCGGTGCGAGCACCTCCACGTGCGTCCCGGTGGCGGCCTCGGTCAGATAGAGGCGGCCGTCGCGGAGACCGACAGCCAGATCGGAAGGGAACAGCACACCCTTCCCACGGTGCCGGAACTCCCCGACGCTGACCAGCCGGGGCAGCACCTGCGGGGCACGGGTGAGCAGATCGGCCGACACGCGGCCGGCGTGGAAGGACAGCTGGACCAGCTCAGCGCCAGGCTCGACCGTGGGCAGGCCGGCGTACGTCGCGCCGGTCTGCGGGAACAGATGCCAGAACCGCCCCGTCATCGAACCGGCCGCCCGAGAGACGGTGAACACCCGAAGACGAAAGTCTCCGGCGTCGAGAGCCCGCGTCGAGGCCGCCTGCAGCTGCACACACAGTTCGAGGTGGGGCGGGGTGACCGTACGCTTGCCCGCGGCGCCCTCCAACCGCTCGATCACCGCGCCGGACAGGACCACCGATCGACTGCCTGAGACGGCTGCGGTGGCGGCCAACTCCAGAAGCAGCCGGTCCCGGCGGGTCATCGGGCGGGGTGGCTCGGACACCTGGCCGAATCCCTCGGGGAAGCCCAAGCCCCTCTCGGGATCCGTCACCAGCTCCAGCGGCACCTCGACGCCCTCGCCGTACCGGTCGGCGAACTGCTCGATGTAACGGCGCCATGCCGGAGTCCCCGTCGGGTACATGGCGAGCCGGGTCAGGACCGTCGCGGCGGTCTCCGCCTCCGTCACGACCGTCGTCGGCAGCCACACCGTCGCGTCCAGCCGCAGATCCAGCGCCGCCGTCCGGTTCCGGGTATCCCGCAGGGCGGCCGGCAGGGCATCGGCCGGGTCAACGACTGTGGCGGGTGCACGCAGCGACGACCGCAGCAGCCGCACCCGCAGGAGCTCCGCGAGCAGCCCCGTCCGATGGCGTTCGTCCGTACCCGGAAACTGGGCGGCGAGCTTGTCCGTCAGAGTCGAGTACCGGATCGGCACCCGGGCCGCATCCAGCGCCAGCGCGACCGCGGGCGTCAGCGCGAGCGAGAACTCCGAAGCGCCCTCGGACGGAACGTAGACGCGCCCGGCCCGCTGACGTGCCAGGTTGTTGACGCATACGTCGACGTCGGCCACCTGCTCGCCGTCCGCCTCCCAGCCGCTGACCGCCGCGTCCAGCGCCACCGGCTCCGGCCGGGCAACAGCCTGGTGCAACTCCCCGAAGCGGACCTCAGCCACGTGGCCGAACTCGACCAGGGCGACGCCCGCGAACAGGCCGAACGGTGTCGAGCGGCGCGCGTACCTGATCGCGTACCGGGCGGTGGCCAGTGCCGCCCGGCGCGCCCGGCGTACCTTCACCGAGAGCCTGCCGAGGATCGCCTGGACCTGGCGGTCCAGATCCGGGCTGGCGCAGGACCCAGCCTGCCGAAAGGCGTCATCGGCCCACACTGCCGCCAGCCACGAACGCCAGCGCTCGAGGGGCGCTGTGGGACCCGGCCAGGGCGGCAGGTCCGGCCCGGTGAGGTGCACCGCGGCGCGCAGCATCCCCTCACCGGCAACCCGGTACAGGCTGTGTCGTAAGCGCGTCATCACCCACACTCCGTTCTTGACAGGAAGGGCGCGGGCCGGAGGGAACCGTCCGTCCGGCCCGCGCCGCCGGGCTGGACCTGGGCTACGAGGTGGTGCAGGCGCTCGGGCAGGAGCTCCCGCAGTTGTCGCCGGTGCTGCACAACAGCACCGTCTCGGTCGCCGGCGTGTTCTCGATGAAGGTGATGTCGAGCTGGAACGGGTCGTCGGCCTCGTCGCTGGCGTGCTGGCGCGGTTCGGCGCTCCGCGTGATGGTCTGCGTGCTCATTTTTGCTCCTGATCCTTGGTGGTAGGGACCTCGGTGACCGCCCGATGGCCGGGCTCTGGGGAGCCGGACCGCCGTGCGATCGCGTCCTCCCGATGTGGACTCCCCGAACCGCACCGGTTCGGGGACGTGCTGGTGGCCGGCGTCTCAGGAGACGGACCCAGCCACCACCGCCCCTTGTCGGCAGCTACACCGGCAGGGACGGAGCCTGAACGTTCGCGGCCAACCGCTCGGGGTCGAACTCGCCGTCCTTCACCCCGTTGATGAATGCGTCCCATTCGGCGGGGGTGAACAGCAGGACAGGGCCGTCCTGGTTCTTGCTGTCGCGCACGCCGACCTCGCCGCTCGGCAAAACGGCCACTTCAACGCAGGCGCAGTTGTTGGCGCTCCGGCTGCTCTTCCGCCAGGAAACGCTGGACAGCGCGAAGCAGGGTTGCGGCATGGACTATCTCCGATCTTCGTGTCAGCGGGATGGGACAGATTCCGGCCCGGGTGTTCCGCGCCGTGGTGCGCGCGGGCCGGGCGGAGTGCTCGACGATGCGGGAGACAGGGGACGTGTTACGCCAACTCGGGCAGGGGGCGCTCAACTACACCGCCGAGCTGTCAATGGCATCGCGACCCAGGGCGCCCTTTCCGGAGGCGACCGGGGTCCGGTGGGTTTATCCGGATGTCGCGGAGCCGCATGAACGGCGCCCGAGCGCGGGAAGGGCAAACCAGACACCCTTGCCCGCCTGCGTGCTGTGATACAGCCGGGCCGGGCGCACGCCGCAGTGCCCTTTGGTCAGGGCGGCGACGATGCTCAGGCCGAAGCCGCCTTCGTCAAGGTGGGCGATATCGGGGTCGTCGGCCACAGCCGGGCACACGAGGGCTTCGGCGAGCCGTTTGGCAACGATGTCCTCCTGGTCGCCGACGTCAGCGATCTCATAGACGATGGGGAACCCCGCGTACTGAACCAGTCGCAGCTCACACGGACCTCCGGTGTGCACGAACGCGTTGGTCGCCAGCTCACTGACCACGACGTCCGCCTCATCGAGCGCGGGGCCGTCCACGTGCTCGGCGACGTGCGAACGCAACAGACGCCGAGCCTGCTGTGGGCCGCCTTCGCGGCTCAACTGCCAGGCGCTAACCCGGATCAGGCGGTCCTCAGCGGGGATCTGCACTGGTTCTTCGGGTGTTGGTGGTGGCGTCTGGGTCGGGGCAATAAGCACATCCATCAAGGTCTCCTGAGCAGGCGTCTTCCGGGAGAACGCCGCCCCGTCGTGGTGACCGTGAGCGACGAGAGGGTCTCTCATGGGATTGCTACTGCGAGCGTGGCCCCTGCCGCGGAGAGAGCCAACGCCGTTGTGTCCCAGCCAGGCCGTCGCAGGTTAGGCCAGATTGGCCTACGAGAAAGGTGAGCTGGAGATACGCTCTCCCCGATCCAACAGCGGCGCGGGCACCATCAAGACGACGTACATCACTGGCTGGCGGAGGGCCCCGATGGACCCGAGTGCGAACGGCGACCGCGTCTGCCCGGCATGCCGCTTCGCCAAGCTCAGCCGGTACAACCCGGACCCGCTCTGCAGCCCCTGCCTCACCTCGGCCCGGGAGTCGACCGGCGTCACTCCCACCTGGGTCTGGGATTCGCTGCCTCTGCGGCAGGCACTCGCCCGGCTCGACATGGGGGCGGTGCTGGCGATCATGCGCGGAGCGTCGGGGCTGAGCCAGCTCGACTTCGGCAACCTGCTCGGCTGGTCCCAATCCGTGGTGACCAAAGTCGAACGACGCCAGCGGTACACCTTCCACGACGTACGGGAAATTCTCCGCGTCTGCGACGAGCTCGGGATGCCCCGAGCGGCATTGCTGCCGCTCATCCTGGGCCGGGAGGATGCCAGTCTGGGAAGCGACGATGAGGCCGGTTTTTGGGGAGTCGACGTGGACCTCGACCGCCGGGAGTTCGGCGCCGTGACCTCGGGATTAGTCGTGGCCGCGCTGCTGCCCCCTCCCGAGCGGGTCGATCGCGCGCACGTCCGCTATCTGCAGGCCGTCCTGTCGCGGCTGCGCACCCAGGACCGCACCATCGGCGGCGCCGGCCTGCTGCGCCAGGCCATGAAGACCTTCACCCGAGTACGGGCGATGCTGGACGAGTCCGACTACACCGATCAGGTCGGCAGGCAGCTGCTGGTCACGACCGCCGACCTCGGCATCGTCACTGCCTGGCTCGCCTACGACTCCGGCAACCAGCCCCTTGCCCGCACCTTGTACGGTCAGGCCGCGCTGCTGGCCGGCAGCTCCGGCGACACCGAGCTGATCGTGCACGTGTATGTGAACATGGCCCAGCAGGCGACCCATCTGGCCAGGATCACCGGCCGCCGGGGCACCGCGCGCGAGGCGCTGCGGTTCGCCGACCGCGCGGCCGATGCCGCCCGGCACGCCCGTTCCGCCACCCTGCACGCGCTGATCGCGCTTCGCCAGGCACTCGCCCACGCCCAGCTCGACGACGAGGTGGCCTTCCGTGCCGCGATCTGCCGGGCCCGCAACGAGCTCGACCGCGGCGCCCACGACACCGACCACCCCTGGAGCACCTTCGTCACCCAGTCGGAAATAGCCGGCTACGAGGCGATGGGCAGGATCGCACTCGGCGACCCCGGGCGCGCCGCCCGCCTGTATCGGTCGGTTCTCGGCGACCCGGCCCGCTCGCCCCGTGACCGCGCTTACTACCGCGCCCGGCTCGCTGCGGCCACCTCCGCAGCCGGGGACCACCGGACCGCCGTCAAGGAGGGCATGCAGCTCCTTCCGGATCTGGGAGAACGGCTGACCTCCGTCCGGGTGCTCAATGAACTGCGGCCCGTCCGGCACGAGGCGGAGGGTTTCGACGAGGAGTTCTGCGAACGCTTCGACCAGGCCGCCCGTGCGCTGGCCCTCGTCTGATCCTGAGAACCCGGAGGAACAGCATGACCGAACCTGTGATCTTCAAGCGGTTCGACGCCGCCGGCGCCCGCGAGCAGCGTGAGGTCGTGTCACTGATCCACCGCGACGCCTACGCCGAGCGGATCGCCACTGGTGACGCATTCGCCAGTGACCAGGCCTTCATGACCCGCTTCGACGCCTACACCAGCCGGGACGGCTTCGACCTCGTCATGGCGTACGCGGGTGACGAGCCGGTGGGCCAGGCATGGGGCTGGCCTCTGCCTCCTGAAACGCGGTGGTGGAACGGGCTGGAAGCTGAACCCGAGCCGGGTTTCATCGTCGAGGACGGCACCCGTACCTTCGCCCTTTCGGAGATCATGGTGCGGCGGGCCTGGACTGGACAGGGGATCGCGCATGCCTTGCACGATGAGCTCCTGGCCGGCCGCGGCGAACGACGCGCCACACTGCTGGTTCGGCCGGACAACACCACGGCCTACGCCGCCTACGTCCGATGGGGTTGGCAGCCTGTCGCCCGTCTCTGCCCAGGCTGGCCCGACGCGCCCCTGATGGACGTGCTGATTCTTCAGCTTCCCCTGGCACAGTAAACCTCGACGCCGCCTGCCGGAGTCGCGAGCAGGTCACACGGTCGGGTGGCGGCTCGGTGTGATCGGGCTCGAGCGGCCCGGGCGCGGAGACAGGCCACCGGTGGGGCACGTGCGAAGCGAGCCGCCAACCGAGGTGAAGGCGGCGCCGAAGGCCGCGGTAATCGAGCTGATGCTGCGCCCGGCCTACCGCGGGCACGGCTGTCCTACTGTCGCATCCGCAGGTAGCGGCGCACGCGCCGTATGAGCGGTGGGGCTGGCGGGTCGTCGGGACGGTGCAGTCGGCGCCGACGCGCCGGTGCTGGGCCGCCGCACGAACGAGCTCAAACGCGCTCTGCTCGATGAGGGACTCTTCGCACCCTGCGCCCAGGGCCCTGCGGCGTCATGGGTTTTCCGGCTCTGACGGCATGCCCCAGTCGCTGTATGTGGTCGTTATCGGTATGTCCGAGCCCTCGAAAACCGGGATGGACTGAATTACCCGGGTGGGGGCAAGGTTTTGATCCATAACAATTGTGAATTTTACACTACGATTCTTCGAGAAGGTGGATAGGAACCTGTAGAGCGGCCCCACAGTGGCGGACTTTGCCATCTTCGACATCGGGGCGCTCCCCTTGAGAAAAATCTGCCCTCCGATCACACTCTTCTTGACGTTGGAAGATGCAGCCACAAGATCTTGGACGGTGAACGGCGAACTCGCCCAACGAACTCGGCGGGCTGTCATGAAGGGCTCGGGGAGATTCTCGTCGGCGACGCCTGCTCCAATATCGGCATCCGTCGGATTCTCGGACGCGGTGTCGAAACCACGGTTGCCGATAAGTGTTATATTTGCTATGGATGACTTATTCTCGTCGTTGCCGAAATAGCTCAGATCCATCCGGTAGCGGGTGGCAGCAGGCGGGTGGAATGCCAGCTCCCCATCAGCATCGAACCCCATCTCGTCCCACCCCGACGACTTCAAGCTGAACCTTGCCGTTCCCATAGCCTCGGCTACAGCGAGAGAAGCACGGGCGACTTCTAGGGGAGTTGTCGGCTTCGTGTTGGATGGGGACGATTTACTGGGTGCAGTGGGCGCTGCGACTACTACCGGCTGCGCTGTTGGAGAAACGCTCGGATCTTGCCGAATCTTGGAATCTGGTTCAACGCCACCGAACTGTGAAGTTTCATGAAGTAGTACCGGAACTCCAACACCGACTGCTATAGCAGTTGCAATTCCGCTGAACAGCCAGATTCGTTTACGTCGCTTCTCTTGCTCGCGGCCCCATTGGGGCAGCGGTTCGGTCCAGGATTTCACCTGAAGATTCAAGGTCAACTCGGTGGTTTGATCCGTGGTCGTCTCCGAGTCCGGAATAAGTAACCTAACCAGTTCATCAGCCGTCGGACGCTCTGCCGGCTCCTTCTTCAGAGCAGTAGCGACAATCGACTGGAGATCTTTGGGCAAGCCATCAAGGTTCGGAACTTCATTACGGAGACGGAAGACCACAGCCTCCAGTGGACCGGAGCCATACGGTGGATTACCCGTCCCGGCCAACACCACCGTACAGGCCCACGCGAAGACGTCCGCAGGTGGACCTCCCCGCCCTTCGAACTGTTCTGGGGCCATGTATCCGGCAGACCCCACAACGACCCCGGTGCGCGTGATCGATGTGGCATCGAGTGCCTGAGCGATTCCGAAGTCAATGACCTTGGGGCCAGCGGCGGAAAGCAGGATGTTGCTGGGCTTGAGGTCGCGATGCACTACCCCCGCTGTATGGATCGACCGGAGTGCTTCAGCGAGTCCAATCGCAATCTTGCGGGTGGCCTCAGCCTCTAAAGGCCCTTCTTGAGCTATGTAATCAGAAAGAGATGGGCCATCGACGTACTCGGTGACGAGGTAAGGAGGGCTGGCCTCTAGGTTCATCTCGATGATGCGGCTTGTGAAGCTGCCTCCTACAAGGAGGAGTGTTGTTGCCTCACGGCGGAAACGCGCCAGGAAGCTGTCGTCGTTGGCTAGTTCTGGGCGCACGACCTTGATGGCTACAGGCGGCCCGTTCCTAGCCCGTCCTAGGTAGACCCTCCCCATACCCCCAGTACCCAGTTGGGCGAGCAATCGGTAACGTCCGATGCGCTTCGGGTCAATTGACGTCAACTCGCTACGAGCCACAGGAGCGCACTCTCACTCTTGGAACGATCTACTGGGTGAGAGAGCATATATCTCAACCCGGCAATGTGGAAGATCAGATTTGTGAGACGCCGACTGCGTAAGACAGGACGGCAAGTCGCACAGGTCGTTCGTGCGCCCTGCGGCAATCCGTGCCACAGCTGCGCTCGTCATGTCTGGTCAAGTTAGCTTCGAGGGCCTGGCGCTCTCTGTCGCGGAACCTCGCCGCGAACTCGCAGGTAGTCTTCAGGGCCCCAATTCTGCATCCCAGAGGACAATGCGAACGGGCTCACACCATTGGGGGACGGCCAGCGAAGGTCAGCCGCAGCACGGGTAAACCAGGACGTCGGCCGGCGCTGACCATACCCATCCTTCATGCCTTCCCACAGACCGGCGAACCAGACGCCGAGGCGGTAGAAGGGGGCGTGCCGGGCGAGGTCGGTTGCCGGATGGTGGACGGCGACGCCGGGGGCGAACCAACCTGTGCATCCGAAGTCCGACAACCTCCAGCTCAGATCGATGCCTTCGTGGAAGAGGAAGAAGTGACCGGGCCAGCGCCAGCCCGCTCGTAGCCGACTTGGCGGACGAGGACCACAACTTCGGCCATGACGCTGACGGTGCCGGGACGGACGGTGCCGCCAGTGGGACCCAGCGGCTCAGGGGCCCGCCAGCGTGCGCGCCATCGCCTTGAGGAGGGTGTCGCCGATCGTTAACGTCGAGGGTGGTTCTGGGGCTGGTCATCGTGTCTTCCGTACGGGTGCGGGCCTCGAGGCGTTGGGAGCCGTGTCACCTGCTGGGAGACGAGCGAGGCGCATCGTCATGACGGGCTTCCGTCATCCTGATCCGGCCCAGGCTGGCGGCGTTCAGCCGAAACCGCGCTGGATACAGCGGCCATTCCGCTAACGTCGGGCGAGTGACCGCCGACGCTCGTTCACCGCAGTCCGCCGATCGCCTGCGCACCGAGCTGGTCACCGCGCTCAGGGAGTGGGGTTCGATCCGCTCCCCTGAGGTCGCCGCCGCCTTCGCGAAGGTCCCTCGAGAAAGGTTCGCACCGGAAGCGCCGCTCGACGCCGCCTACTCCGCCCAGGATGTCGTCGTCACCAAACGCGACCCCGACGGCAAGGCGACCAGTTCCATCAGTGCGCCCTGGCTGCAAGCCGAGATGCTGGAGGCCGCCCGGCTGACCCGCGGCGCGCGAGTCCTGGAGATCGGCTCCGGCGGCTACAACGCCGCGCTCATCGCCGAGATCATCGGCCCAGACGGCTTCGTGGTCACTGTGGACATCGATCCCTGGGTCACCGAGCGGGCGGCCCGCTTCCTGGCCGACACCGAATATCCAAAGGTCAAGGTCGTTCTCGGCGACGCCGAGCACGCTGCCAACGAGTACGGCCCGTTCGACGCCATCCTCGTGACCGCCGGCGCCTGGGACTGCCCCTGGGGGCGGCTCCTTGCCCCGGAGGGCCGGATGGTGGTTCCCCTACGCTTCGCCACCATCACCAGGTCCATCACCTTCGTCCGCGACGGCGACCGGCTCCAGGGCCTGGACCCCACCGTGTGCGGGTTCATCCCCATGCAAGGGGCCGGGGCGCACAAGGACCAAGAAGCCGTCCTCGCTGGTGGAGCCGTCAAGCTGACGATCGAAGACGGCCCCGAGCTCGACATCGGCGCTCTCGACCGGGCGCTGGTCGAACCCCGCACCGAGCTGTGCACCGGCGTCGAGGTCGGCAGAGGGGAACCGTTCGACACCCTCAACCTGTGGCTGGCCACAGTCGAGGACAGGTTCGGCATGATCTGGCAGGACCCCGATCGTGACCGCGATCTCGTCCAGACCGCCCTGCGCTGGTACTGCCCGGCTCTCATCACCCCCCACAGCTTCGCCTACCTCACCCTTCGCGACGCCCAGCCACGTGCGACTGCGGCGGTGCACTACGAGCTCGGGGTGTACGGACACGGCCACTACGGCGCCGAGCTCGCTCTCCGGCTCCATGACCAGATCAAGGTCTGGGATCACGCCTGGCGCCACCATCCTGAGCCAACCTTCAGCCTCTACCCCGCCGACGCCACAGTGCCGAATCCAACTGTCGGCCGGATCTTCCGCAAGCGGCACACACAACTGGTCATGGCCTGGGCCTGAGCCCTGCACTATCAGCAGGGGTTGTACGTCAGTGCCGAGACGCCGATGGATGAGGAGTTGCTTGCTGCAGCAGGTCCCGTCTCTTGCGTAAGCCAGGGCGAATGCTGCGCGAAGTGCTTGCCGTTCTGAACCGGCAGCGCTCCGCGCCGTTTCCAGAGGCGATGACCGTTCAGATGACCAATGACAAGCCAGTGGGCAGCCGATTGAGAGCGGCTGACGGCAGGGCAGCGAAACCCCAGGTCAGGGATGTAGAACCCCAGCCACTCGGCGGCCCGACTGACTGACAGACACCACCTATCAGAGGACCGACGGGGGCCGGCGCGGTAATTCTGTTTCTATTATTGGATTCCAGGGGCGTCGGAATATATATTTTTCGATTTCCCGTATCGCCTATGAGGTCAATTAAAGCTCACTCTCAATCTGGCTGACCTCCTGTCTCCGGCTTGCTTGATTTCTCAACCCTCTCTCCGAGTGTCATTTCCTTGCCAATCCGATTCCTTGCCTGGCCAGGCTATCATTGGCCAAATAGGGTAAAGAAACGCCGAATGTCGTTGAGTTGGACGCCGTTCTGAGATTGAATTGAACCGATCAAAGGCAGTGGGGGCGCGAAAGGCGCGCTCCTATAGAAGAGATCGGAGATAGAAGATGTCCAACGGGGTGGCTCCTGGAAAGTGTGTTCCCACCAACGTTCCCGGGGAGACGCTTACGCCGGAAGACATGGCAAGGGTGACGTCGGAAGATTGGGCGGAAATCCGGCGGCTGGCACGCGGCTATTGCCGGACGGTCGACGCGACGCGATCCCGTAAGCGCATGGACGGAAGCGCCACGATAGTTAAGCAGGGACACGCGCCGTACGGCACCGATGACGTTTCGGATGACGTCACGCAGGATGCGGTTCTTCTCTTCGCCCAGCGGATCCGAGACATAATCGCTTCCTGCCGTACCGCTCCTGAAGGCACGGCAGGGTCCCCCGCATGGGTCTACGTCCGGCGCGATGGCGGTGAGATGACAATCACGCGGACCACTTTGCAGAGGTGGGCGGTTCGCGATGCTGCCGCCCGGAACGGATACCGCATCGATGTTCCTCCGAGCGAGGTCGACGCCACACCCGGCGCTCAGCTCATGCGTGGATTGCCACACGCTGAGAACGTCTCACGGGCGGCCGTAGCTTTCTGCACTGCGCAGAACAGTGCCGTCATCTTCCGTCAGGCGTTCGGAGACGGTCAGGACTTCCCAACCATCACAGATGTGATGGAGGTAGCGGGTCAGGCCGATGATCTGGGCCGTGCGGGGGTCCTGAACAAGGTAGCTCAGAAGCGCTACGGGGGCGCGTACGGCTCTCGCCGGAACGTGATCCGGGTGCGTGATGCCGCACGCGCGGAGTGGCGCGAACTGTCGGAGCGTCTTGACGACGCCAGGAGCGCGATGGTGCACGGCGGAACCAACAGCGCAGAGGACTGACGCAACCGGCTGAGAAGGGCCTCAGAGAGCCTTCTGAGGCCCTTTTTCATGCCCTCAGGATGCCCGCCTTGATTGAGAGTCCAAAAGTAGCCGGGCAAGTACGGACGCTTGGGCTGCCTCAACTCCCGTATTCAAGGGAGAACGAAACTCGCCGTGTGCACCTTCACGTATTCGGCGCGATGTTCGCTCGTATGGTGCTGTCCTACGGCTTGGTTTCGTGCCGTAGAGCGGTAAGCCTCCTGACCGTTCGTATAGTGCGCGGTGACATTGGTAAAACGTCGCGGGGTGCGGACGGTCGAGCCGATCCGGTCACCGTATTTAGATGAGAGCGAAATCCGCCTCACATGTTGTTCTGTGGCTCACGTAGCCGTAGCCGCAGGACGGCACGGTGCCGGAACGGTCGGCCGTCGGTGCGGCGTGCGCGGCAATGCTGCGTAATTGTTGCCGAGTGCGGACGGTCGGGCCGTTCCGGCCACCGTATTTAAGTGAGCACAATTCGCGACGCGAGAGCGCCGGACACGCCGGAATCCGCCATACGTAAAAGCGCGTCCTGATTCCCGCATCCGCCGGACCGTACGAAAGGCCGCCGGACAGGCACCGACAAGGGAGGCAATTGTATGGAGGTGAGGTCTGCCGCCCGGGCCGGCTGGGCTGTGGGTGACCTGACGGTGTGCGGCGGGGGCCGCGTGATGCGGGTGGCCGCGTTGGGCGAGGTCCGTCCAGACACCGCGACTTTGGTGCCTGCCACCCATTCCGGCGGCGTGCGTGAGCACGTGGTGACGGTGGCCCTCACGCGAATGCCCACGGCCGCTCAGGTGATCACCTGTCTTGGTTGCCTGGCCAGGACCCATCTGTGGATCGACGCCACGCACACCAACCGGGCATCGGGGGCGCGTGTGCGGTTGATCCGCTGCTCGCGCTGCTTCGCCGATGCCCTGGAGGTCAAGGACTGCGAGATCCACGCGGTCAGCGCGACCGTCCGCCCGCATCACCTCCCCGCCGTCGCCGGTACTGACGGCGCCATTCCACGTTTCTGAACCCTTTGGAGTCGCCATGGCGATGACGCATGCCCTGACCCTGCCACCCGGATGGCTCATCAGCTCCCGGCTGGTGCCCGCCTGGCAGATCGACACCGATCACCTGCTGGAGCTGGAGGCGGCCGGGCGGACCGATGACGGCCGGATCCGCTGGCGGTACCGGCTGTCGCGGCGCCGACGCACGATCTTCACCGCGTCCGACATCTGCTCGGGCGTCGGCGCGGTGCTGACGCCCGGTGAGCTGATCAGCGCGGCCCGGACGGTCCTGCACTACCTCACGCTGCGGCCGGGCGACACCGACGCCGACTACTTCGACACCTACACCCGCGCTCAACTGGAGTGGCGCGACCGGTACGCCGAAGAGCTGTCGATCTACGCGATGGACGAGTGGTGCGGCTACTGCGGCGGCGACCACGCCTCGCCCGGCTGCCCCTCCGGATGCGGGGGCTGAGCGTGGGCCGGTGGTACGGGCTCTGGCACGGCGGCACCGGATACAGCCCGCCACAGCCCGAGGATCTGGAGGAGTTCGCCAACCTGGCCGAAGCCCACGCGAAGCTGGCCGACCGGCACCGGTACGGCTACTGGCAACCCTCGCACTTCGCCTTCACGCACCGCGAGGCGGCCGACGTGCTCACCCCGTGCGTGGGGGAGGACTGCGAAATCACCTTGTACGGCTCCGCCGACGGGCTCGACTACCCCGATCGGCGGATCTGCCTTGGCCCACGCGGCGGCGTCCGCGCCGAACGCTGCTGACTCCGCCTCTCTTCATTCCATCGCCCTCGGCTGACCGCGCCGGGGGCTTCTTCATGCTCAGGAGGATGCTCATGACCTCTGGTCTGGATCACACCGTGCGGCTGAGCCGCCCGGTCGACTTCATCGCGATCGTGCCCTACATGCTGGGGTTCCATCCGCAGCGCAGCATCGTGGTGATGGCGTTCGAACCCGGCGCCGACCCCGACAGCACCACGCGGGGGCTGCGGTTCAGCGTGCGGTTCGACCTGCCCGGCAACTCCGAGGACACCCCGGAACTGGCCCGGCACCTGGCCGAACTGCTCACCCGCAACGGCTCCGAGCGGGCGATGCTGATCGGGTACGGTCCCGGCTGGCACGTCACCCCCGTGATCGACGCGGTACGCGGCGCCCTGTCGGAGGCGGGCATCGACACGATCGACGCCCTGCGGGTCGACGAGGGCCGCTACTGGTCCTACGCCTGCCCCGATCCCGGCTGCTGCCCACCCGACGGCGTCCCGTACGACGTTGGGGACAACCCGGCCGCCGCGGCGGCGGTGTTCGCCGGGTACGTTGCCCGGCCTGACCGCGCGGCCCTCACGGCCATGCTCGCCCCCACCGGCGGCCCCGACCGGGAACACGTGCGGGCTGCCACCCGGCAGGCCTGCACCCAGGCGCGTACCCTGCTCACCTCAGGGGACGCCCACGACTGGTATCACGAGGGCCTCGACCACATCACCGCCGCGCTGGACCGCACCCAGGCCGGGCAGGAGTTGTCCCCCGGCGAGGTCGCCGAGCTGAGCGTGCGGCTCACCGCGATCCTGGTCCGCGACGCCGCCATGACCCTGATCGGCCGATACGACGACGCCACCCACATCCGGTTGTGGACCCAGCTCACCCGCAGGGCCGAACCGGACTTCGCCGCCCCGCCTGCCGCGCTGCTGGCGTTCCTCGCCCTGCGCACCGGAGACGGGCCCCTGGCGCGCGTCGCGGTGGAACGGGCACTGTCGGCTGATCCCCGCTACAGCCTGGCGGGCCTGATCCGCACCGCGCTGGACTGCGGGCTGTCCCCGGAAACCATCTGCGGCCTGGACTTCGCCGGAATGGCCGACGAGATCGCCGACAGAGCCGCCCAGTGCCCGGACGGGACCCGCCCGGTGCTGCCGGAGGGCTGGTGACTGGCATGGGCCACGCCTCTACCCGAACGGTCGCCCTGACCGGCCTGTCCGCGCACCTCATCGACATCGACGCCGACACCCACGCCGGTGCCGCACCCGGTGATGCGGGGTTGCACCTGCTCGGCCTGCCGGAGCTGTCGGTCTGGCCCGCCCGCGCGAGGATCCGGGCCGCGATCACCAACGGCGCACCACCCTGGCCGGACACACCCGTCACGGTGACCGTGACACCGGCGCTCCCGGTCTACAACGCGGCGGCCGATCTCGCCCTGGCCGTCGCGGCGCTGGCCGCCGCAGGCCTCATCCCACCCGAACGGATCACTGGGCGGGTGTTCCTCGGTGAGCTGGCGCTGGACGGCCAGATACGCCCCATCAGAGGCGTCCTGCCGATGGTGGCCGCCGCGGTCCGGGCCGGAATCAGCACAGTCGTCGTCCCCGCCGCATGCGCGCGGGAGGCGGCCCAGGTGCCCGGCGCCGTGGTGATCCCCGCAACCCGCCTGGCCGACGTCGTCGACGACCTCCGCCACGGAACCCTCCGCGACTACCGGCACGACCACGGGCCGGAGGTCGCGCCGTCGTCGTTCGCCGTCGACCTGGCCGACGTGCGCGGTAACGAGGCGGCCCGCCGCGCGCTGGAGGTCTGCGCGGCGGGCGGGCACCACCTGTTCCTGTCCGGCGACGGCCCGGCCACGATGCTCGCCGAACGCCTTCCGGGCATCCTGCCGCCGCTGACGGATGAGACCGTCCGGGAGGTCGCCGAAATTTACTCGCTGGCCGGTCACTCCCACAGGGTGCCGAGGCTCACGCCGCCGCTGTCCGCGCCGCACCATTCGGAGACTGCTGCGGCGATCTTCGGCAGCGTGGCGGGCAATCGCCCCGGTGCGGTCTCGCTCGCTCACCGCGGCGTGCTGCATCTGGCCGACGCGCCGGAGTTCGCCCGCCCTGTCCTGGAGGGCCTGTGCCGGCCACTGGACAGCGGACAGGTTCACCTCGCCGGGGTGGGCCGGAGCGTCCGCTACCCGGCACGGTTCACCCTGGCTCTCGACGCGCGCCCCTGCCCGTGCCCGGAAGGGCAGGACTGTGCCTGCATCCCGGAGGTCAGGCGCCGCTACCGGGCACGTCTCGCTCCGCTCATGTCGCGCGTCGCCGTACGCGCGCCTGTCGAGTGGGGGGATCGCATGGCGCGGGCGGGTGAGCCGAGTGCGACGGTGGCCGCGCGGGTGCTCGACGCGAGGGACCGGGCGGCCCACCGGCTGGCCGACACACCATGGCAGACCAATGCCGAGATACCCGCACCGGACCTGCGCGCCCGCTTTCCCGTCTCCCCGGAGGCCGCCGAGCTCCTACGGTCCGCGGTCAACGCCGGGCTCGTGACGGCTGACGGGCTATCGAGGCTGCTGCGCGTGGCCTGGACGCTGGCCGACCTGCGCGGCGCCGACCGGCCCCAGGCCGACGATGCGGCGGGAGCCCTCGACCTGTGGAAGGGGGCAGACGGCGATGCAGCCCGGTGACCGCGTCCTGGTCCGCCCCTCCTTCCACGTCCCGGTACGGCCATGGTGGACGGAGTCGTATCAATCGCCGTTCTACTACCCGGGCACGGTGACCCAGGTCAACGCACAGCGCGGACGCGCCCACGTCGAACTGGACGAGTCGCTCTACCCCACACCCTGGCAAGACCGCACCCAGCTCTTCCACCTCAGCGACATCCACAGCTACGGCTGCCGCTGCCAGGAATGCGCCAAACCCGGCCGAGACATTTACCGATACCGCGCTGAGCAAGAACGACTACGCAACAAAGAGCAGCCGTAAGCATTCCGGCTCAACGGGCGATGTCCTGAATCAAATCGGTCACCAAGCCGTCACACCTGTGCCGTCAGCGCAGGTCAAAGCGTATAGCGGCCTTGGCGGCGGACGTTCGGACCTCGCCGGATCCCGTATTTAGATGCTAGCGCCAAGCGTCCCTTCGATCAGTGATGACGCTCGATCGGCAGTCATCAATTCCTTTCGCGCCGCTGCTTGCCAGGCCCGCTTTCAACTCGTCAATCAATAATACGAAAGGAGTTTGTGCGTGAACGACTGGGAAATCGAGGAACTGGTGATCGAGGTCGCCGAGTATCTGGAGGGCTACAGGCCCCTGGTGCGGTCCGGTCATCCGGCCTATCTGCTTGGACCCGCTGACGCCCGCCTCGTCGTGCATCCGGTCTGGAATCAACGGGGACGGATCAGGGTGCTCGGCATCTACCCGGACGGCAGCAGGGGCACTCTCCCTGACCTGCGGCGGCACGAGATCACGGTGACGGCGGCACGAGGGGCGAAGTTCGTCGCGAAGAGGATCGAACGCCGCCTACTCCCCGACTATCGACGCGACCTGCTGGCCTGCTGGGAGCGACTGGCGACGAAGGCGACTGAGAACGGCACGCGTGCCGAGATCGTTGAAACCCTGGTTGAACTGCTGCCCGTGGCGTCGCTTACCGAGAACGGGCGACAGGCCGTTGTGCGGTGGCGGCTGGGTGGTGCCTCCGGCTCATTCGCCGTGCACGGCGACACCACGAGCACTATCGAGATCCACGCAGCCGATCGTGAACTCACCGAACGCGTGGCCTACGCCGTACAACAGCGCTCCATGTGAGCTCGCCCGAGCTCCTACGCACCCGCTACAGGTGCGAACAAATCTGGAAACTCGCCATACCAACATCATCAGCGACATCGACGGCACCGGCTACGGCCGGTGCCTTTCTCATTTTCGTCGAACTGGAGAAGAACATGTCCAAGGAGTCTCTGGAGTGGTTGAACGCCAACACCCTGATCGGCTTCACGGAGAAGCGTGGTACGGCCTGGCACTACCGGGCGAGCATGCAGGGCGAGGAGCCGAACCACTATCCCGGCTCGATCCCTGTGGACGACGTCAAGAGGCGACTGTTCGGCTGGGAGGCGCTGAGCAGCCCGGTATATGTCGAAGACCCGCGCGGCGGGCTCGCACAGGTGCCCGGACGGCAAGCCATTCTGCGCAGCGACAACGGCCACGTGATGGGCATCTTCTCCGACGGCTACGAACCGCACCCCTACGTGGAGTGGCTTATCAACACCATTTCCCGGCTCCTCGACGCCGACCTGTCGATCGGTTCCGCCGGACTGCTCAAGGGCGGAGCGGTCGCCTGGGTGTCGGTCGAGGTCCCCGAGAACGTCATCACGCCCGAAGGCGTCGAGTTCCGGCCCCACCTGTTCGGGGCGACGTCCTTTGACGGCTCGCTTGCCACGACGTTCAAACGAGCAGTGACCAACATCGTCTGTGACAACTCGATGGCCGCCGGCCTTGCCGAGCACGGGCAGCAGGTGAAGATCAAGCACTCTCGGCACTCGAAGTTCCGGCTCGCCGAGGCCCGCGAGGCGCTGCACATCGTGTACGCACTGGCCGACGAATTCTCAACAGCGGTACGCGACCTGTGCCGGGTTGTGGTCACCGAGCGGCAGTGGCAGGCATTCCTGGACGCCCACGCACCGATGCCGCGAGAGCGAGGCCGCAGCCGCACCATGGCGGAAATTAAGCGAGACGCCCTGGCCAAGCTCTGGAACCACGACCTCCGAGTGGCTCCGTGGCGTGGTACGGCCTGGGGCGTGGTCCAGGCGGTGAACACTTTCACGCACCACGAGCAGAACGTACGCGGCGCCGAGCGAGCTGAGCGAAACATGCTCCGTGCGGTGACGGGCGGCATCGACGAGCTCGACCGCGGCACCCTCTGCACGCTGGCCGCCGTGCTGGATCAGCCGCTCGCCATAGCTGTCTGACATCACACTCACACGGCTCCCCGTCGGCAAGCGGCGGGGAGCCGTACTCAACGGAAGGAGGTTGCCTGTTCCCCAAACGCTCCCGCACGCAAGGGCTGCCAGCACCCAGCAAGGATCGTCGGAGCGTCGGCCAAAGCGGGCGCCGCAATCCACGCTCGCGTGAAAAACGGCTTCGGGAGACGGAGCAGCGAGCACTTCGCGCCCGCAAGGCACGTGGTTCGAGCCGTCTCGCAAATCTGCCATCACGGCGGGCCAGATTGGCGCCCGTGTCTTCCACGCGCTGGGGGCCACCAGCCGTCTGAGGGCCACCCGCAACGATAGAGCTTCTCCGGGATCTGCCCCTCGTACGACCCGTTTCTGAAACCCTGGTGGACTGCAAACGCCGCGAGCGAGGGGCCAGAGGCGACATGAACGAGGCGACCGCGCATCTGCTGTTTGACGTGGTGGAGCGTCTGGAGAAGAACATCGTGGCTCGCGAGTGCCCGGCGATCATCGCGATCGAGGGCGCGCGGAAGCTGACTCTAAGCGATTACGACTACCTGCGCGACAGTTCGACTGCGGCGGCGTTCGAGGCCAGGGCAGCTGAGAAGGCGGCCGAGATCGACGCGGCCCGGTGGGTGCTGGCGGTTCCGCAGGTGTGGGTGTTCAAGCCGCCGAGCACGATCGCAGTGCGAGCCGTCTCCAATCACCCTCTCCGGGAGGGTGAGCAAGAAGCCATCACGTGGATGAGCTTCGACCGGGGTGACGGCGTCGACTACGGGCGAGTGGCCTACGCGCGTCGCCCCAGCGGAGAGCCCGTCTTCGAGGAGCCAGAGATCTTCGAGGTCGGGATCCGGCCGAGGAACGAGATGCCGGGCTTCCTGCTGTTGCAGCGATGTCTGGGAGAAGAGTGAGGGCCGGCTCGCAAAGAACCGGCCCTCCGACCAATTCCAACTCTGTGATCAAAGGCAGATTGAGATCGGTCACCGCGATCCTACGGCCTACCGCGAGTTATCCCTGGGATTGGCTTGTTGTGCCCACCAGGCACCGTGGGGTCATTCGACGAGCGGCACGCTGACGCTAGATGACGGTGGCGATCCGATGGCCCTGTTGCAGGGTCGCCTGCGTCATGCCCGCGCTCTCCGATGTGCGCGTGCTCCCCTGTGAAATGGGCCGACTGGAGCTCAACAGGCAGCAAGCTGGTCGGACGGGGCGCTGCTCAATCATCGGTGCGGCTCCACCGGGTCGAGAGCCGCGGAAGTGTCGGCGTCAAGTCCTACAGTGGTCACGTGTCGGTTCCACGCCCCAACCAGAGGTCCGGTCCGCTCGCTGGCCACGTCAGGAAGGGCCGCACCTATCGGTCCCCGCTCGCTGCGACAGGCGTCCTGCAGATCGGAGATTGGGTGCGGGACGACTTGCCAGATTTGTTGTGGCCGGTGCTCACGCTGTCCGAGCTCGGGACGGCAGAAGCCGTCCAATTCGTCCGTTGGCAGAAGGCCGTTCAGGAAGACCTCTCGGGGGAGGTCGAGCCACGCTTCATCGCCGAGTGCCTTGATGGCCGACTTACCAGCCTCGACCGGCTCGCTGCCCAAGTTCCGGACGCAAAGGCCTTGGTCAGGGCCCGGGCTGAGGAACGTGGATTGCTCCCGGAATCCGTTGCGAGCGCCTTGGCTTCCTACCCGCTCCGCCCGGCTGAGTGGCTTGTGGATCGTGCGATGACACCTCCCGGCCAGGAAGAGATCGATGTGCTTGCTCGGGCTGTGCTCGGGGTACTCAAGGATGAGCACCGCGAAGCCGTTATCAAGTGCCTCTACATCTGGAGCGCCGTCCAGGCTGGCACCTTTAGTGCGAGCGCCGAGACGATCGAATTGCTGCGAGCCTATCCGAATGACTTCGAGACACGCGGCAAGGCGGACTCGGCTGTGCGGTCGATGTGGGGGGCGCACAAGGGGTTGCTGGTCCACGAAGACAAGAGCCACTTCGCGAACGCCATCAGGTGGGCCAAGGTCTTCTGGGGTGCGAACTCTATGACCTCACGTTGCATGCGGCGCAGCGAATTCGATGCGGACGAGCCCGGCATCCAGGAGAGCACCGTGAATCTGCGGACGGGCACAGCATCCAATGGCGAGGAACCTGCCCCTACCGGGGTGCCGGCTGAGGGCGCTCATCTTCGCCAGCTGGCGATGGATCTGCTCTCCAGTTATGTGGAGGCGCTCGAGACGTCGCCTGCGCGCCTCTACGACCGGGAACAGCAGGAGGTTCACGCGGGGCTTGTCGCCCGTGCCGGGCGCGATGTGATCGCAGCGCTCGGTGCGCCGGACTTGTGGTGTATGGAGCACGGGGCCCACATCATCCGGGTGCTGGTGGAAATCCGCATCTACATCCAGTGGATGGCGCGGCAGGACCCATCGATCTATCGCGCCTTCCAGGAGTATGGAGCTGGTAAGGCGAAGCTGTACGCACGAATCATGGACGAACTGCCTGAGGAAGCGAGACGGCCTGCTTTCGAGGAGGCCATCAAGGAATTGGAGACGTTAAGTCGCAACGACGAGGTTATCGATCATCGAGTTGTCGATACCCGCGACTCCTTCGCGGAGGGAAAGTCTATACGGACCATGGCTGAAGAATGCGGCCTTCTGGATCTCTACCGCCAGGCGTACTCCATGGCGAGCGGGGTCGCGCACTCCGAATGGTGGTCAATTGAGGCCCATGCGATGGAGCGCTGCTTGAACGTGCTTCACGGAGGGCACCTCATTGCAAGTCTATCTCTCAACTCGGGCGGGAATGTCGACCTCGCAACATCATGGGTAAATCAGCTCTACACCCTGATCCGAATCAGCCTACAGATCCTCGGGACCGACGAGAACGCAGTAGAAGCCGCATTTGCCTGGCTCGGCGCGGAGGCGGACGAGGAAGCAACCGGGGGCGGGCCCGCAGACGAGGGAGGAGTGGGCACCACCGGCCCTGCGTGACCGCGAGGGCCCTCGGTCTGCCGGAGACGTGCCGTCTCGGGCGTACGCCGATCGCCTAATCTAGGTCGGTGTCTAGCCTCCAGGCAGCCCATCGGGGATATGAGTACCAGGACTTGCTTTCTGCGAGCCGCCTGGTCGACCTCGTGCTGGGGACGCTTTCCGCTGCACACGTCGACGTCAAGCAAGTGGGCGACGACCGATTCGACGATCTCACGGTCATAACGATCGATGGTCGGCGCGAACGTACACAGTTCAAGCACACCGACAACGACGACAAGCCGTTGGCGGCGGAGACTTTCACTACCGACGGACGCGATCTGCGGCTCGATCGCCTTGTGGCGGCAGCCGTCGCTGATCGGGATGGTCCGGGCAACAGTGTTGCCGATCTTGCGTTTCGTGTCGTCCTTAGGGATACCTATCCCGTGGATGAGGCATTGACCGCCGTACTGGTGCCGGCCAACCCTGATCCAGGCCCTTTCGTCGCGGGTATGCAAACGCGGCGGCTGCGGTTTGACGTTGACCGGCTCTGGCCGCTAGAACCGGCCGAAGCTGCGGCGGGGACTAGAGCAGGACGCTCTAGGTTTGCGTTTCTCCGCTCCGGACCTAAGGCCGTTGGCCGGGCTGACTTGGCGTGGCTATGTGAGCGTCTGGTCGTCGAGGTCGAGGCACCTAGGTCGAGCGGAATCATGCTCGAGCCGGGACCGGCGGAACGGATTCTCCTGACGAGGGTCCGTACCGAGGTCGGCGCGGAGTCGTATCCCAACGCAGACAGGTCAGCGGAGGATGTGGCGGAAGCGTTCGCAACCTTTGCGCGACAAGCGCGTCAGGGACTGAGCACGCCGACGGCGGAAGCCATGCTGCAGCGTGCACAGCTCAGGCGAGACTTTGGAGCCGTATCCCGGGCCCACCCTGTTGACCGGTCGGTCGAAGTGGCTCGCCCGACGACTGTCGCGGATGTTCACAAAGCTGCGGAGCGAGCGGCGTCGCAGGCTGTTCCGCTGGTGCTCACCGGGCCGCCAGGCCAGGGCAAATCCTGGGTCTGTGACCAGCTTGTCCGGGATCTGATCTCGGCCGGTTGGCTGGTCGCTGAGCACTATTGCTATCTCAATGACACGCTCGACGAGCGCGATGAGCGTGTGCAGGTCGAGACCGTCTTCGGTAGTTTGCTGTGGCGGCTGGCGGAGGCCGATCCGAGCTTGGTGGATGCCCAGCGGCCCCGGTATGCCGTGGACGCGCGCGGCGCTGGCCAACGCTGTTACCCGTGCTGTACTGGCTCAGCCCGACCGTCGGGTAGCCCTGATTGTCGATGGCCTTGATCATGTCGCGCGGATCGTGGCGTCTCGGCCAGGCGCCGATCCTTCCGCGGCTGTGGCCTCCGCGCTGGCTGCACTTGATATTCCGGCCGGCAGCGTCCTGATCGTGCTTAGCCAGCCCGGCGACCACCTTGCGCCGCTGCAGAACGCAGGTGCCCGCAATTTTGAGATCCCTCGTCTGACGGAAGCGGAGCTTGGCGCGCTGGCGGCGAACTTCGGTTTGGTCGTCGGTCCAGAGACCATGAACCCGATCGTCGAGGAGCAGCAGACCGGTACTTTCCTCGCGGTACTCGGGGAACGGTCCCGCGGTAACGCTCTGTACGCCACCTACCTTTGCCGGGAAGTGCTGGCGCGTCCCGATGCTGAGGCTGATCCGAAGGCCGCCCTTCGCGCGCTTCCACCGTTCGATGGCACGTTGGAGAATTACTACACCCACCTGACAGTCACGCTCGGACCAGGTTCGGGCGTGGCGGACGTCATTGGCCTGCTCGATTTCCCGGTCAACCGGGCCGAGTTGGCAGAGATGAGGCCGGACCTCTCTCACCGGCTGGACGAGGCGCTCGCGACGCTGGCGCCCGTCTTGGCCGAACGGGCCGCTCAGGGCGGACTCCGCGTTTACCACGAGTCCTTCTCGCGCTTTCTGCGGCGGCGCATCGAGAGTAATCCGGGTGCGCTGGCGGCCAATCTTCGATTCGTTGTCGACTGGCTCGCGGCTCGTGGCTTCTATAGCGACGAGCGGGCGTTCCGCTTCCTGCTGCCGACGCTGGCCGCGGCCGGGCGCGACCGAGAGGTACTTGACCTGGTCGATGTCGACTTCGCTGCTAATGCGGTGGCTGGTGGACATCCGGCGTCGGCGATTGCGGCCAACCTCGCGGTCGCGACCAGCTGCGCCGGACGTCTGGGCGAACTGCCCGCGTTGACCCGTTGCATCGAGCTGGCTCGCGCAGCTCAGTCCTTCGAGGACGAGCGCTTGGACTCCGCCATGGTGGACTACATCGACGTGCCGATGGCACTGCTTGGGGGCGAAGAGTTCGCAAGCAGGCTGATGTTCGAGGGCAAGACCGCCGTACCTGCGCGAGCTGGGCTCCAACTGTGCGCGGCCATCGATGCTGCGGGAGCGGTGGCGCCCTGGCGGGACTACTTGCGCGCCTTCGCGAAGTGGCAGGCAAACGACAGAACGTCCTACGGGCCTCAGTCCAGCCGAGCGGTTGACCTGGCCTGGGTACGGGGCCAGCTGCGGCAGACGTCAACCAGCGACACCCGCGTGCAAGCACAACACGCTCGCATTGCCCGCTTCCTCAATGACACCGAGCTCCCGTCCGACGACGTCATCCCTATCGTCGCCGATGTGATAGGCATCCAGCCCGCAGCGGAGCTCGTCGATCACCTGGCCAGCCCCGCGGCCGCGGCGCTCGCCCTCGCCGAAATCGCTCGTCACTCGACCGATCCCGGCAATGAGGGCTTGCTCGCCCGGCTGGTGCCCCTCGCGACACAACAGTACGCGCCGGGTAGCGCCCACCGCCTGATCGAGCTCGGCGCCGCACTCGAGGAGATCGACAAGGCGTCCATCAGCGAGATGCGAGTCTCACTGATGGCGCTCACTCAGAAGGTCACGAGCCAGCACGCCCTCCGCGCGGAGGATCGGGTGCCGATTTGGCTCGATCAGTGTGCGATTGCTGCTCGCCGTGATCCGACCGTCCTTCCGATCGTTGAAGGCTTGCTTGGTGGCGAAGGATGGTACCGGTGCTGGCTGCGATTCGTGGTGGCGCTGGTACAGGCGGAAGCTGCGGAAAGCGACAGAGCACGGCTCGCACTGGACGCTCTCCGTCTCCTCACCGGCGAGCTGAACCCGTTCACAGGTGATCCGCGAGCTTGCGACCTCTACCCGATTCACGCGCAGATCGCAGACACGCTTCGCCGTGCCGTCGCTCTACTTGACGACGGCGCCTGGACGGCGGCCTTGGCCATCCTCCAGCAAGTTACGGAGGGCGTGGGTGTTTCCTTGCGTGGCCTGGATGCCGGTCCTCTGACTCCAGATTCCTTGCTGACGCTAGCGATTGACGCGACAACGACACCAGCCCGCCGCCCGGCCACCCAGGCCTTGCTCGACAACGCCCTCACCTATGGTGGAGGACGCCGCTACTACTCGACTTTGGCCGAGTACAGGCTCATCGCGGCACGCTTCTCGATCATTTGCGGGGACACGAGCCAGGCGCAGGCATACTGGAGTGAAGCCTGTCGCCTGATGACCGCGTACGGTTTTCACAAGGACATCACGATTTACGAGGTCCTCGATCCGCTCCCGAACCTCATCGCCGTAGATCCGGCCCGTGCCCGGATTCGGCTCGCGCAGGTGCAGCCGACCTGCGAGCGGGTGGTGCTCCACACCGATGGGAAAAGCACCCGTAGCGCCTGGACTCAATGGTGGACCTTCCTCGCCAAGGCCGACCCTGCCGCACTCACCCAGCTGGCCGTACCGGCGCTGCTGAAACGGTGCGGCCATGTGTACGACCTCTACAACGGCGCGCTGGAAGACCTGTGGCGATCCTGGCATCGCCTCGCCGACCCGGTCGTCGCAGGCGCACTGAGACTGGCGCTGCCGATGCCGCTAGACGACGCGGACCCTGCCATGGCGGAACAGCTCGCCGACATCGCCGACGGTTCCGGCGCGGACCTTCCCGGGCGACTGCTCACTCTTGTTCTGGCGCGCGCCGACGAACGTCCCCTCCGCCATCCGTACAGCAACAGTGATGAGTTGATCGCCGAGGACAACATGCGTGTAGAGGCGGTCAACTTGGTGGCAGCACAGGTGAACGCGCCGCAGATCTGCCCCACACCCGCCGTCGATGAGAAGTCAGACGAGAGCCCAACTCCCAGCGCACGGCCGGCACCACCCGTGGACATGCAACGGACTGCTGCCGGAGGTTTCCCCAGCGGTGCTGTCGGCGTCGCTCGCGCCATCCGCACCTGGCGGCGCCGCCCCTATGAGTCGGCCAGCCCGGACTGGGCACCCGAACGATTCGCCAACATCATCGGTTACCGCCTGGTCGAACTAGCGGAAGCCGGGGCCGTACAGGAGGCAGAAGCCGCGTTGCACACCCTTGCTGGCGCCCTAGAAACGTTCGACCGCAGTGGCCTGCTCACCTCTCTTGGCAAGGGCCTGGAACGCCATGGCCAATCTCGCCTCGCCGCCGCGGCCCTCGCCTTGGCGTGGACCCGAACGCGCGGGAACGGCGGCTGGATGAACTTCGGTGGTGAAACCGAGCTTGACTCGCTCCGCCACGCCACGCGGCTCGACGCAGACACCGCTTGGGCGACCGTCACCTCCGAGGTCACTCGAGTAGTCGCAGGCAGCCACCATGGCTCTTATGGCGTCAGCCAAGCGTTGATCCACGCCAGCCTCGTGAGCGGCCTCAGGACCCAGAAAGAGCCACACGACGCAGCATTCACCGCCTGGGATGAGGCGCACGCAGTGATCGCTCTCCGAACGCCGAGGATGGTCGACGAGGACGATCCGGACGAGCCCTACACGCCGCCTCTACAGAGCCTGACCGCCAACTCAACCGGCGAGATCAACGTCGTGTTCAGCGAAGCTGTCATTGGTGCCCTGGCGCATCCTGGCCAAGAGAACCGCCGGCGTGCCCTCCTAGCTGTGGAGATCCTCCTTACACATCGCCCGGAGGCCATGGCTAAAGCGTTGGCGGCCACCCTGCCTGCCCTGGACGAGCCCGCGTTGCTGTCGTGGCTGCTCAAGGTAGTCGCGGACGTCGACGCGGCGCAGCCCGCAGTCGCGGACCTGTGCCACGACGTTCTCCAACGCCACGCGAACGGCCCATACCTGACCGTGCGCGCATTGGCATCACGGCTCCTAGGGCGTGTATCGAAGTCCGCGGTGATGCGTGAGCCGGGTGACGCATCGGAGCGGGCGTAGATCGACAACGTGAGAGGTCTCCGGTAAGTGGTTAGTCGACCAAGACAAACCTGAAA
>NZ_VYTZ01000015.1:0-195396 GCF_008728085.1 Microbispora cellulosiformans
CGGCACGATCACCGCGGTCGGGGCGAACAAGTGCCTGGACGTGGCGAGCAGCGGCACCGCCAACGGCACCAAGGTCCAGATCTGGTCCTGCACCGGCGCCAACAACCAGAAGTGGACCCGCGTCTGACGCCCTCGCACAGACCACTTCCCACCCGATCCACCCCCTGATGCGACGCCCGGCACGGCCCCACCCCTCGACGAGACAACAACGCCGAGACAACGGGAACCGCGCCGGGCGCCGCGACGAAAGGACATCCATGCTGCGAGATCTGACCCCCGCCGCGCCCGGGCGCGGCGCGGGGAGCGACCGGAGGACATCGGTGCTGCGACGCCTGTCGTCGGCCGCGGTGGCGTTCACCGCCGCCGCCGCCACGATGGTGGTCCCCGCCACCCACGCACAGGCCGCCGCCTTCAAGGTGCTGGTGTTCTCCAAGACGGCCGCGTTCCGGCACGACTCCATCCCCGCCGGCATCACGGCCATTCGTTCGCTCGGCTCCGCCAACGACTTCACCGTGGACGCCACGGAGGACGCGAACGCGTTCACGACGGGCAACCTCGCGCAGTACAAGGCCGTGATCTTCCTCAGCACCACCGGCGACGTGCTGAACGCCTCCCAGCAGACCGCCTTCCAGTCGTACGTGGACGGCGGCGGCGGTTACGTGGGCGTGCACTCGGCGTCCGACACCGAGTACGACTGGCCCTACTACGGGCAGCTGATGGGCGCCTGGTTCAAAGACCACCCGGCGATCCAGCAGGCCACCCTCAAGGAGGAGGACCGCGCGCACGCGGCCACGGCCCATCTCGGCCAGACCTGGACGCGCACCGACGAGTGGTACAACTACCGCACCAACCCGCGCGCCAACGTGCACGTGCTGCAGAGCCTGAACGAGAGCAGCTACAGCGGCGGGAACATGGGCGACCACCCGATCACCTGGTGTCACCCGCAGGCGTCCGGCCGGTCGTTCTACACCGGGCTCGGGCACACCCAGGAGTCGTACTCCGATTCCAACTTCCGCACCCTGCTCCTCGGCGGCATCCGCTACGCGGCCAAGGCCACGAACGCCGACTGCCGTCCCGAGAACGGCTACACGACCCTGTACAACGGGTCGACGACGGGCTGGTCGCAGGTCGGGCCGGGGTCGTTCACCAACAGCGACGCCACGCTGACCTCCCAGGGCGGCATGGGAATGCTGTACTACGCCGCCAAGGAGTTCGGCTCCTACTCCCTCAAGCTCGACTGGAGGATGACCGGCGACTCCAACTCGGGGGTGATCGTCGGGTTCCCGCCCACCAGCGACCCGAACACGGCGCTCAACACCGGATACGAGGTGCAGATCGACGCGACCGACACCGCGGACAAGACGACCGGGGCGATCTACGGGGTCAAGTCGGCGGATCTCGCCGCACGCGACGCGGCGCTGAACCCGCCGGGTCAGTGGAACACCTATGAGCTGCTGGTGGAGGGTGAGCGGCTGCAGGTGTTCCTGAACGGCACCAAGATCAACGATTTCACCAACACCGATCCGGCCCGCTCGCTGCAGCAGGGCTACATCGGCATCCAGAACCACGGCGCCGGCAACGAGGTGGCGTATCGCAACATCCGCATCAAGGAACTGAGCGGCCCGTCGTCCTCCCCCTCCCCGTCCCCGTCGGTCTCGCCGTCCGCTTCCCCGTCCGCGTCCCCGTCGGCGTCGCCGACCCCGCCCGCCGGCGGGACGAGCGCGCTGCGGGGCGTGGCGTCGAACCGCTGCCTGGACGTCAACGGCGCCTCGCAGTCGAACGGCGCGACGGTGCTGATCTGGGACTGCAACGGCGGCACCAACCAGAAGTGGACCTCCACCAGCGCCAGTGAGCTTCGCGTCTACGGCAACAAGTGCCTCGACGTCAACGGCGGCGGCACCGCCAACGGCACCGCGGTCATCATCTGGGACTGCAACGGCCAGAACAACCAGAAGTGGCGCTTCAACTCCGACGGCAGCATCACCGCGGTCGGCGCCAACAAGTGCCTGGACGTCAGCGGCACCGCCAATGGCACAAAGGCGCAGATCTATACATGTAACGGCCAGAACAACCAGAAGTGGACTCGCGTCTGAGGCCATCCGTCCACCCGGGGAACGGCGAGGTATCCGGAGTCCCACTCCGCCCTCGCCGTACCCGGCGCGACTTCCGGCGCGGCCCTGATCGGGCCGCGCCGGTTTTTTCGCGAGGGAGGGTCTGCGCCGATTCGGGGGATTTTCTCCCAATGGTGCCAGGAGTCCCTTTTCCCATGTCAGAGGCGTGCGGCTGTCCGCCCGGGGGAGCGGGTCCGCAGGTGCGAAAACAGGCTCGGCACGGCCTCCGGCGGAGCATGAAAGTTTCATACTCATTTCGTCCACGCCCCTGGACGGAAGGTCTCCGATCGCCGCGAGTTGAGGGTCCCGGGTCGCTATGACACGGCCATTGTCCTGTGAATGGGCAACTTCCGCAGGAAGGTGGCGAAACTCTGGTGCGGTGCGGGAGAAGAAGTCTCCGCAGCAGGAAAATAAGCGTGCTTGACAACAGAAGTTTGGTAGACCTATTTTCATCCCGAATCGGTTCGTCCGCTCCCGCGTGACCAGGCTGAATCCCTTCCGAGTCACCCGCCGTCCACCGGAGCGGAACGCGCGCCGGCCGGCCGCCAGGTCCTCCTCCCCGGTGGCCGGCCGGGTGAACCATGCGCCCGGCCCGGCACGAGTCCCGCCCCCCGTTTAGGAGATCCCCGTGCATGACTCCCCACCCCCTACGGCGCGGGGGCTCGTCCCGGCCGCTCCGGCGCCACGTCCCGGAGGGCGGGCCGCGTGCTGAGGATGACCGGCATCGGCAAGAGCTTCCTGGGCGTCCGGGTGCTCGGCGGCGTCGACCTGGAGGTGTCCGCCGGCGAGGTCCACGCGGTGGTGGGGGAGAACGGCGCGGGCAAGTCGACGCTCATGAAGATCCTCGCCGGCGTGCACGCCCCGGACGAGGGGACGATCGAGATCGACGGCCGGAGCGTGGCGTTCGGGCACCCGGTCGAGGCGCAGCGGGCCGGGGTGGCGATCATCTACCAGGAGCTCACCCTGCTACCGGAGCGGACGGTCGCCGAGAACGTCTTCCTCGGCCGGGAACCCGTCCGGCGGGGGCTGGTCGACCGGGCGGCGATGGAGACGGCGACCGGTGAGCTGCTGAAGTCGCTCGGCGAGGAGTCCTTCGGGCCGCGTGACCTCGTCCGGCGGCTCTCGGTCGCGCGGCAGCAGGTCGTCGAGATCGCCAAGGCGCTGTCGCTGAACGCCCGGATCGTGGTGATGGACGAGCCGACCGCCCCCCTCGCCGACCACGAGGTGGAACTGCTCTACACGCTGGTGCGGCGGCTCACCGCGCGCGGCATCGCGGTCCTGTACGTCTCCCACCGGCTTCGCGAGATCTTCGACCTCGCCGACCGGATCACCGTGCTCAAGGACGGCGCCCTGGTCACCACGACGGAGGCGTCGAGCCTGGACACCGCGGGCCTGGTCCGGCTGATGGTCGGCCGGGAGCTCGACTCCTACTACCCGCCCCGTGCGGCCGATCCACCCGGAGAGGTGCTGCTGAGCGTGCGCGGCGGCGGCAACGCGCGGCTGCGCGACATCGATCTCGACCTGCGCGCGGGCGAGATCGTGGGGGTGGCCGGGCTGCAGGGTTCAGGCCGCACCGAGCTGGCCAAGGCGCTGTTCGGCGCCGAGCCCTTCACCACCGGCGAGATGACGCCCCGCCGCCCCCGCTCGGTCCGCGAGGCCATCGCCGCGGGGATCGGCCTGGTCACCGAGGACCGCAAGGCCGAGGGGCTCCTGCTCAACCAGCGGGTGCGCGACAATGCCCTGCTCGTCGCCCGGGCCACCGGGGCGCCCCAGCCCCGCACCGGGGTCGAGCGGCTGCTCGAACGCGTGCGGCTCAGCCCGCCCCGGCCCGCCCAGGAGGTCCGGCTGCTGTCAGGGGGCAACCAGCAGAAGGTCGTGCTGGCCAAGTGGATGACGGTGGCGCCGCGCGTGCTGCTGTTCGACGAGCCCAGCCGCGGCGTCGACGTCGGCGCCAAGGCCGCCATCCACGACCTGATGCGCGAGCTCGCCCGGGACGGCATGGCCATCCTGATGATCTCCTCCGAGCTGCCCGAGCTCATCGGCATGAGCGACCGCATCGTGGTGCTGCGGGACGGCCGTCTCGCCGGAGAACTGCCCGCGGGCTCCACCGAGGAGGCCGTGATGAGCCTGGCGGCCGCGTCATGACCCAGCAGCTGAAACTCGGGCGCGTGCCCGCCGGAGGCGCGTTGCTCCGCAGGATCTCGGCCGACCGGCCCGCGCGGCCCGTCTACGTCGCGCTTGTCCTGCTCGTCGTGCTCGGCTGGCTGGTCTTCGCCCTGGACGGCGGGACGTTCCTCGGCCAGGAGAACATCGTCGGCATCCAGCAGCGGTCGGCGGCGCTGGGCATCGTCGCCGTCGGCCAGACGCTGGTGATCCTGGCCGGCAGCCTGGACCTCTCCGTGGCCTACCTGATCAGCCTGACCTCGCTGGTCACCGCCGAGATCATGGCGGGCGCCGACGCGAACGTGCCGACCGCGGTCGCCGCGGCGCTGACGGTGAGCGCGCTGATCGGACTGGCGAACGGCCTGATCGTCACCCGGCTCCGGGTGCACGCCTTCATCGCCACCCTCGGGGTCGCGCTGGTCGTCAGGGGAGCGCTGGACGCGCGGTACGACGGACCGGCCGGCAGCGTGCCCGAGTCGTTCCAGCATCTCGGGTACGACCGGATCGGGCCGCTGCCGGTCTCGGCGCTGCTGTGGGCCGCGGTGGCGGCGTGCACGTGGCTCCTGCTCAGCCGGACCCGGCTGGGCTACCGGATCTACGCCGTGGGCGGGGACGCCGAGGTGGCGCGCCTCTCGGGGGTGCGCACCGAGCGGGTCGTGGTCGTCGCCCACGTGCTCTGCTCGGTCTGCGCCGGGATCGCCGGGCTGCTGCTCGCCTCCCGGCTCGGGGCCGGCGCGCCGACGGTCGGCACCGACGGCGGGTACGACCTGGAGTCGATCGCGGCGGTGGTGCTCGGCGGGACCGCGCTGGCCGGAGGCCGCGGCGGGGTGGCCGGGACCGTCGGCGGAGTCCTGCTCCTCGCCGTCCTCGACAGCATCTTCAACCAGCTTGAGGTCAACTCCTTCGCCAAGGACGTCGTACGGGGCGTGATCCTGGTGGCCGCCCTGGCGATCTACGCCCGCGGGAGGCGGACCAGATGAGACGAGCGCTGCCGATCTTCGTGGTGCTGGCCGGGCTGCTGGTCGCGATCGCGGTCGTGAACCCGTACTTCCTGGAGCCGCCCGCCTTCCTCGCCTTCGTCAAACGGGCCGCGCCGCTGGTGATCCTCGCGGCCGGGCAGTACTTCGTCATCGTGTCCGGCGAGTTCGACCTGTCGGTCGGCTCCCTCGTCACCGCCGAGGTGGTGATCGCCGCCCGGCTCATCGACGGCTCGGCGGAGGCGACCTGGCCCGTGCTGGCCCTGATGATCGCGTTCGGGCTGATCGTCGGGCTGGTCAACGGGGTCGTCACCACCCTGCTCCGCGTCCCGTCGTTCATCACGACCCTCGGCATGCTGCTGATCCTGTCGGGGGCGGTCTTCCTCTGGACGGGCGGGTCGCCCCGGGGCGCCCTGTCCGAGCAGTTCCGCCAGCTGGGCCGGGGGAGCCTCGGCCCGGTGCCCTGGTCGGTCCTGATCCTCGCCGTGGTGGCGGCGGCCGCCGTCTGGGCGACGCGCGCCCGGTTCGGCCACACGCTGGTCGCGGCCGGGGACAACGACCGCGCCGCGGCGCTGTCCGGGGTCCGGGTCGCCCGGGTCCGGACGGTGGCGTTCATGATCTCCGGGCTGTCCGCGGCGGTCGCCGCGATCCTGCTCGGCGGCTTCGCGGGAGTGTCCGCGCAAGTCGGAAAGGGCCTGGAGTTCCAGGCCATCACCGCTGTGGTGCTCGGTGGCGTGGCCCTCGGAGGCGGCCGCGGCTCCGTGGCCGCCGCGATGGCGGGCGCCTTCACTCTGGAGGCGCTGTTCACCCTGCTCAACCTGTACGGCATCTCGGGGGCGCTGGAGCCGGCCGTACAGGGCGTGATCATCATCGCCGCGGTGGCGCTGGGAGCCGTGCGCTTCCCACGCGCGAGAGCCGCGGCTGCCTCATAAGGGAAGGAAGACGATGCTTTCATATTCGCGGCGGTTCCTCGCCGCCGCCGCGCTCGCCGTGCTGACGCTGCCGGTGGCGGCGTGCACCAGCGACAAACCCGCGCCCTCCGCCTCCGGGGCGCCTGCCGGGGCGCCGGCCGGGTCCGCCGCACCGGCGGACAAGGGCACCGGGGAGCAGTCGAAGTTCTTCGTGCAGGCCGACTACGACGCCCAGATGGCGATGCGCAAGGCCCAGCCGACCGGCCCGTCCGACAAGCCGTGGGAGCAGACCATCGATCCCCAGCTCGTCGACACCGCCGACTACAAGAAGGCCGGGCCGTACCACCTGTGCTTCTCCAACGCCGCGGTCGACAACCCGTGGCGGCAGGTCGGCTGGAAGACCATGCAGGCGGAGGTCGCCCTGCACAAGGAGATCACGAAGTTCACCGCCCTGGACGCCGAGGGCAAGGACGACAAGCAGATCTCCGACATCGCGGAACTGACGGGGAAGGGCTGCGACGCGCTGATCGTCTCGCCCAACACCACGGCCACGCTGACCCCCGCGGTGTCCGGGGCCTGCCCGAAGGTGCCGGTCATCGTGTTCGACCGGGGCGTGCAGACCGACTGCCCGGTGACCTTCATCAAGCCGATCGGCGGCTACGCCTTCGGCGCCGCGGCGGCCGAGTTCCTCGTCGACAAGGTGCCGGCAGGCGGGAAGATCCTGGCCCTGCGCATCCTGCCCGGCGTGGACGTGCTGGAGACCCGGTGGTCGGCGGCCAAGGTTGCGTTCGACAAGAGCGACCTGCAGGTCGTCGGCGTGGAGTTCACCGACGGCGACGCCGCGAAGACCAAGAGCGTGGTCAGCGACTACATCCAGCGGTACGGCAAGATCGACGGCGTCTGGATGGACGCCGGAGCCACCGCCGTCGCGGCCGTCGAGGCGTTCGAGGACGCCGGCCAGCCCGTGCCGCCGATCAACGGCGAGGACCAGCAGGACTTCCTGAAGAAGTGGAGCGACGCGAAGCTGACCGCGATCGCGCCGACCTACCCGACGTACCAGTGGCGCACCCCCGTCATCGCGGCCCTCAAGGTCCTGAAGGGCGAGCAGGTGCCGAAGGTCTGGAACCTGCCGCAGCCGGCGATCACCCAGGAGAACCTCGCCACCTACCTCAAGCCCGGCATGCCGCCGCTGCACTACGCCCTCTGCGGCTGTGAGGACCTGCCCGGCTACCCCGAGAAGTGGGGCGGCACGTCGTGATCGGGGTGAACACCTGGGTCTGGGTCTCGCCGCTCACCGACGAGACCCTGGCCCGCCTCGCGCCGCGGATCGCGGACTGGGGGTTCGACGTCGTCGAGCTGCCGGTCGAGCATCCCGGCGACTGGGACCCCGGGCGGGCGGCGGCCCTCCTGGACGGGCTCGGGCTCGGCGCGTCGGTCGTGCTCACGATGCCGCCGGGGCGCGAGCTGGTCGACGCCTCGCCACAGGTCGTCCGGGACACCCAGGACTACCTGCGGCACTGCGTGGACGTGGCGGTGACCGTGGGCGCGCCCGCGGTCAGCGGGCCCGCGTACGCCTCGGTCGGCCGGGCCTGGCGGATGAGCCCGGACGAGCGGCGCGCGGTCTACGGCGAGCTGCGGGAGAACCTGAAACCGGTCGTCGCGTACGCGGCCGAGCGCGGGGTCAGGATCGGCGTCGAACCGCTCAACCGGTACGAGACCAGCGTCATCAACACGGTGGAGCAGGCGCTCGACGCGCTCCCGGAGGAGTGCGGGCTCGCGCTCGACACCTACCACCTGAACATCGAGGAGAAGGACCCGCTCCGGGCCGTACGGCTGGCGGGCGACAGGATCGCGCACCTCCAGGTGTGCGGGACCGACCGCGGCGCCCCGGGCGCGGACCACTTCGACTGGCCGGGCTTCGCCGCGGCGGTCCGCGACGTGGGCTACACCGGCCCGCTCGTGATCGAGTCCTTCACCGCCGACAACAAGACCATCGCCACCGCGGCGTCCGTCTGGCGTCCCCTGGCCCCCAGCCAGGACGCCCTCGCCACCGACGGCCTCGCCTTCCTCCGCACCCTCACGACCTGACCGGAGACCCGACTGGAGAACCCCACGACCCCCCGCAACTCCGACCCCTTCCGGTAACCCCCCAGGAGATCCTTCATGCGAAGATCACGCCTGATCCCCGCACTGGCCGCGGCCATGCTGGGGCTGCTGCTGTCCGCGGTGCCACTCGTGGCGCACGCGGCGGCGCCACAGTTCAAGGTGCTGCTGTTCAGCAAGACCGCGAGCGGCGCCTACCGGCACGACTCCATCTCCGCCGGCATCGCGATGTTCCAGCAGCTGGCGACGGACAACAACTTCCAGCTCGACGCGAGCGAGAACTCCTCCGTCTTCACCACGTCGAACCTGAACAACTACGACGCGGTGATCATGCTCCAGACGTCGGGCATGGTGTGGGACAACGACGCGCAGCGTCAGGCCATGCAGGCCTACGTGCGCAGCGGCCGCGGCGTCGTGGCGATCCACAACGCCGTCGACATGAACATCGAGTCGCAGTTCCCCTGGTGGGACCAGACCGTGCTGGCCGGCGCGCACATGACGCAGCACTCGTCGATCGTGCAGGGCACCGCCAAGGTCGCCGACAAGGTCCACCCCTCGACCAAGGGCCTGCCGGACCGGTGGACCCGCACCGAGGAGTGGTACAACTTCGACAAGAACATGCGCGGCTCGGTGCACGTGCTGGTGACCGCGGACGAGACCACCTATGACGCGGGCGCGAACAAGATGGGCGCCGACCACCCGATCTCCTGGTGTCACAACCCGGAGGGCGGCCGGGTGTGGGCCACCGCGATGGGCCACAACGCGTCCTCCTACTCCGAGCCGCTGTTCAAGCAGCACCTGCTCGGCGCGGTGAAGTGGGCGGCGGGCGCGGAGCCCGGCGACTGCGGCGGCACGATCACGGCCCGCTTCCAGAAGGTGACCCTCGACGGCGCGCCGGACCAGCCGATGGAGCTGGACGTGGCGGCCGACGGCCGGGTCTTCTACATCTCGCGCTCGGGCAAGGTCAACCTGATCCCCGCGGGCGGAGGCAGCACTCGCGTCATCGGCACCCTGTCCGTGTACGATGGCGGCGAGGACGGCGGTATCGGGATCGCGCTCGACCCGAACTTCGCCAACAACGGCTGGATCTACATCAACTACTCGCCCTCCAACGGCGGCGAGGTGAACCGGGTGTCCAGGTTCACCTTCAACGGCACCAGCCTCGACCTGAGCAGCGAGAAGAAGATCATCGAGGTTCCGGCGTTCCGCAACGTCGACGAGCCGGGCCACACCGGCGGCTACATCACGTTCGGCCCCGGCGGCAACCTCTACATCGCCCCGGGTGACGACACCAACCCCAACGCCTCCAGCGGCTACGCCCCGATCGACGAGCGGCCGGGCCGGGAGCACTACGACGCCCAGCGGTCCGCGGCCAACACCAACGACCTGCGCGGCAAGATCCTGCGCATCCACCCCGAGTCCGACGGCACCTACACGATCCCGTCGGGCAACATGTTCGCTCCGGGCACGGCCAAGACGCGGCCGGAGATCTACGCGATGGGCTTCCGCAACGCGTTCCGCTTCTCGGTCGACAAGGTCACCGGCTGGATCTCCGTGGGCGACTACGGGCCGGACGCGGGCAGCGCCAACGCCAACCGCGGCCCCGAGGGCACGGTCGAGTGGAACCTGATCAAGCAGCCCGGTTTCTACGGCTGGCCGTACTGCACCGGCAACAACACGCCGTTCAACGACTTCAACTTCTCCACCAACACCTCGGGGGCGAAGTTCAACTGCTCGGCGCCGGTCAACGACTCGCCCAACAACACCGGCCTGACCAACCTGCCGGCCGCCAAGCCCGCGACCGTCTGGTACAACTACCACGCCTCGGCGGAGTTCCCGGAGATCAACTGCTGCGGCGGCGCGGCCCCCATGGGCGGCCCGTTCTACCGTTACGACGCGGCCAGCACCTCCGACCGCAAGTTCCCCGAGTACTTCGACGGCGGGACCTTCCTGTACGAGTGGAGCCGCAACTTCGTCAAGGAGATGCGCCTCGACTCCTCCGGCAATCTCCTGAAGATCAACCCGTTCGTGGCGAACATCGCCCCGCACGCGCCGATCGACATGAAGTTCGGCCCTGACGGCGCGCTCTACATGGCCGACTGGGGCAACGGCTTCGGCCACGCCAACACCGACGACGCCATCTACCGGATCGACTACGTGGTCGGTAACCGCGCCCCCATCGCCAAGGCGAGCGCCAGCCCCGACTCGGGCGCCGCGCCGCTGACGGTCGCGTTCTCCTCGGCCGGCTCGTCCGACCCCGACGGCGAGGCGATCACCTACAGCTGGGACTTCGGCGACGGCACCACCTCCACCGCGGCCAACCCGACGAAGACCTACAACGCCAACGGCACCTACACCGCCAAGCTGACCGTACGGGACTCGAGCGGGAAGACGGGCAGCATCACGCTGACCATCGCCGTCGGCAACACCCGTCCCAAGGTCGTCTTCTCGGCGCCGCCGGACGGTGGGTTCATCAACTTCGGTGACCGGGTGTCCTACACGGTCAACGTCACCGACCCCGAGGACGGCACCGTCGACTGCTCCAAGGTCAACGTGTTCACCGCGCTCGGCCACGACCAGCACGCCCACGACACCGGCCAGTTCACCGGGTGCTCCGGGACGGTCACGACGACCGCCTCGGGCCATGACGAGGCGGCCAACGTCTACTACGTCCTGGGCGCGTCCTACACCGACAAGGGCGGCCTGAAGGGCGACGCCGGCATCACCCTGCAGCCCAAGCACAAGCAGGCCGAGCACTACAACGGCTCCAGCGGCGTCCGGGTCGTCGACGAGTCCGGAGCCGAGGGCGGCAGGCGCGTCGGCGACATCTCCAACGGTGACTGGATCTCCTACACGCCGGTCAACCTGTCGGGGATCGACTCGGTGTCCTTCCGCGTGTCGGCGCCCTCCAGCACCGGGGCCTCCATCGAACTGCACGCCGGCTCGCCGACCGGGACGCTCGTCGCCTCCAGCTCGGTGCCGTCGACCGGGGGATGGAACAACTACGTCTCCCTCCCGTCGGTGCAGGTCACCAACCCGGGTGGCACCGGCGACCTCTACGTCGTGTTCAAGGGGTCGACGGCGAACTCGTTCGACTTCGACTCGCTGACCTTCAACGGCAAGGGCGTCGCCCAGGACGGGGGCACCTCCTCGCCCTCTCCGTCGCCCTCCGTCTCGCCGTCCGCTTCCCCGTCCGCGTCTCCGTCGGCGTCGCCGACCCCGCCCGCGGGTGGGACGAGCGCGCTGCGGGGTGTGGCGTCGGGCCGGTGCCTGGACGTCAACGGCGCGTCGCAGAGCAACGGTGCGACGGTGCTGATCTGGGACTGCAACGGCGGCAACAACCAGAAGTGGACCTCCACCAGCGCGTCCGAGCTTCGCGTCTACGGCAACAAGTGCCTCGACGTGAACGGCGCGGGCACGGCGGACGGCACCGCGGTCATCATCTGGGACTGCAACGGCCAGAACAACCAGAAGTGGCGCCTGAACTCCGACGGCACGATCACCGCGGTCGGGGCGAACAAGTGCCTCGACGTGGCAAGCAGTGGCACGGCCAACGGCACGAAGGTGCAGATCTGGTCGTGCACCGGCGGCAACAACCAGAAGTGGACCCGCGTCTGATCGCGGAGTGACCTTCGCACCCCGATAAGGAGCGGGGCCGGCCGATTCGGCCGGCCCCGCTTTCTATCCGCCGGGGTCACCACGGGTGCGGTCAGGCGCAGCTGATCGCGTTGTAGGCGACCTCGTACGAGGTGGTGCCCTGCTTGCCGCCGATCACGGCGGTCCCGGTGACGGTCACCGTGCCCGCCGCGAGCTGCCCGGCCCGCGCGTTGAAGGACTGGTAGGCCTGCTTGGCCGGGGCCACGCCCTCGACGGTCTTGGCGCCGTACGGGGTCGTCAGGGCCACGGTCGCCGGCGCCTCGGCGTCGTTGACGGCCGTGACCGCCACGTGCGCCGACGTCCCCACGCAGCGGGAGGAGGCGGTCACGGTCAGCGGGACGCGCGGAGCGGGCGTGGCGATGGTCAGCTTGACCGGCTTGGCCTCCTCCACGTTGCCGGCCTTGTCGGCCGAGCGGTACCGCAGCACGTGCTCACCCGGGCCGGAGACGGTGACCGGGCCGGTGTACGGCGTCCAGTCACCGGCGTCCAGCGCGTACTCGGTGCGCGCCGTGCCGGACGTCTCGTCCGTCGCGGAGAGGGTCACCTGCACGTCACCCTCGTGCTCGCCGCCGCTGTTCGCCGGCGGGACCGTCGAGGTCGTGACCGGGGCCGTGGCGTCGATCCTGGCCGTGACGGTCCTGATGTCCTCGACGTTGCCCGCCTTGTCGGCCGAGCGGTACGCCACCGCGTGCGCGCCGTCACCGGACAGGACGACCGGAGCGGTGTAGGGCGTCCAGGCGCCGCCGTCCAGCCTGTATTCGGTGTGGTCGACGCCGCTGCCCCCCACCTCGTCGGCGGCGGTCAGCGTGACCTTTACCTGACCGGTGAACCAGTCGCCGGCCGGCCGCACCGGGTCGACCGCAGCGCTCGTCACCGGCGCGGTCCTGTCGGCCGGCTGCGTCGCGGTCAGCGCCGCGGCGAGGTCCTTGAGTGCCGCGATCAGAGCCGCCTGCTCCTTGTCCGACTCCTTGAGCGGCGGCTTGGCGGCACTCAGCAGAAGCGCCGAGGCGGCCTGCCGCTGGCCCTTCTGGCTGAGCTCCTCGGCCTTGTCGATCGACACCTTCACCGATGTGGCGGCGCCCGTGGACATCCTGCCCGTCCGCAAGGCCTGCGCGTAGCGCGCCCGGACCAGGTCGAAGCTCGGCTCCCAGGTCAGCTTCGGCTGGGCCTGGGTGTTGAACTTGCCGAGCCGCACGCTCGCGGCCGCGTTGATCTCGGCCTGGTCGAGGAACTGGCTCGGCGTCAGCTTGAAGGCGTCGAAGCCGCGGGCGATCTCGTTGCCGTAGATGTGGCCGTTGTACCAGTAGGCCGACCAGTATCCGCCGAGCGCCAGGGAGGTGGCGCTGATCGGGCCGCGGTCGAAGAAGGCGATCTCCTTCGGGTTGCGGGAGTCGGTGAAGTCGAACGCCGACAGCCCGCCCTGGTACCAGGCCTGGACCATGATGTCGCGCCCGGGGACCGGGACCAGCGAGCCGTTGTGCGCGACGCAGTTCTCCGTGGTCGTCTGCGGAGCGGGGAGCTTGTAGTAGCTGCGGAACTGCAGCTTGCCGCCGACGATGTCGTAGATGGCGTTGGCGCCCCACGACGGCTCGTCGGTGACCCGGCAGCGCGCGCCCGAGCCGCCGCCCCACTCGTCGGTGAAGACGACCTTGGTGCCGTCGTTGTTGAAGGTGGCGGAGTGCCAGTAGGCGTAGTTCGGGTCGGAGACCGCGTCCAGCCGCTTGGGGTTCGCCGGGTCGGAGATGTCGATCAGGATGCCGTTGCCCGCGCAGGCTCCGGCGGCGAGACCGATCTCGGGGTACGCCGTGATGTCGTGGCAGTGGTTGGTGACCGGCCGCGGCGACCAGTTGGTGCCCGAGGGGTGCTGCTGCGTGGGCGGGGTGTTCTGCAGCCCGTCGATCGCCCCGGTGCCGGGGTCGGCGAACAGCCGGGGCCGGCTGACGACCGCCGCGTTCTGCGGTGCGGCCAGCGGCACCCGGATGACCTCGATCCTCCACAGCGAGGTGCCGGGGTCGTCCGCCGCGGTGTTGGCGCAGCCCGCGAGCTCCTGGCCGGAGCGCACCCCGGCCGTGCCGGAGACGTAGACGTAGACGTTCTCCGGCTCGCTCTTACTGGTCACCAGCGAGTGGGTGTGCGAGCCGCGGCAGGTCTGCACCGCCGCCACCTGCACCGGCCGGCTGACGTCGCTGATGTCGAAGACGCGCACGCCGCGGAACCGGTCGGGGTTGACCGTGCCGCTCGCGCCCTGCGTGCCGCAGTCGATCCGGCCGCGGGTCTCCTCGACCGACATGAACAGCAGGTTCCCGTACACCGACAGGTCGCCCTGCCCGCCGGGGCAGATCACCGATGTCTTCAGCACGGGGCTGCCGCCGTTGGAGACGTCGTAGATGTTGAAACCCTGGTAGTTGCCGGAGAAGGCGTAGTCGCCGGCGAACGCCAGGTCGGAGTTGGCGTAGGCGGAGTTCCCCGGATTGGACGGCTGGACGAACCCTTCCGGCTTGTCCAGGTGGGCCAGCAGTTGCACGTTGCCGGCGGCCTCCTGGGCGTCCAGCCAGCCCGCGCCGAGCCCGACGCGGGGGTCGGTGTCGGCCGAGGCCGCCGTGGTGGTGGTGGACGCCAGTCCGAGGAGCATCGCTCCCAAAGTGGTGATGATTCCCAGCCTGCGTAGTCGAGCGCGTCCCCCACGCGCCAAACGGCTACTCGTCACGGGCCGTTTCCCTTTCTTCACGGCACCTTCCCCCGGAGCCGGCGCGAGTCCGGTGGACGACCAGGGACCTGGCACCGCCTCCGTACGAGGCCGACCTGGGGGAAGATCCCATTGGTGGTTCCCGCGAACTGTAACGGAAAGGATTTTCATGGTCCATAGGACGACATATCTGATTAATACGGACAGGCAGCTCACGGGATTTGAAAGCGGTTACCGTGATGGATTCGTTGCGTAAGTTGCCATATCTGACCATGCCTGTGGGGCATCGGCGGGACGTGCCGCCGATGCCCCCGCAGGCGAGGTGAGAGGAGCGGGATCGGGAGGGCGAGATCAGGAGGGGGTGCAGGCCACGCTGCCCGGCGTGTTGCCGGAGCCGGACCCGTTGGCGATGAACCCGAACGTCGTCGAGCCGCCGGCCGCGAGCGCGCCGTTGTAGGACGCGTTCCTGACGACCACGCGCGAGCCGCTCGACGGGCTCGCGTCGCCGTTCCAGACCTGGGCGACGGTGGCGCCGCCGGGGAACGTCCAGGACACGGTCCAGCCGTTGAGCGCCGCCCGTCCGGTGTTGCGTACGGTGACCTGCCCCTGGAACTGACCCGGCCAGCCGCCGGTCGTCTGATAGACGGCGGCGCATTCGCCGGCCCCCGCGCTCGGGGACGGGCTCGGAGACGGGCTGGGGGTCCTGCTCGGGGAGGCGCTGGGGCTGGGGCTCGGCCCGGAGGGGATCGCGACGCGGTCCACGTTGATCACGTATGGATCGCTCAGCAGGTTCGCGGCGTTCTGGTTGGCGATCAGGGACAGGTGAGCGGTCTCGGTCGCCGACAGGGTGTAGTCGTGCCAGGAGACCCAGTACGCGACGGCGGGATAGTCCTGCCGCAGCCGCGTGGCGTACCGCCTGTCGTCGAAGCTGCCCGCCGTGACGTGCGCGCCGGACAGGCCCGGGCCGTACTCCGCCTCCCCGACGACCTTCGGTATGCGCAGGTAGTCCAGGTAGTTCGGGATGGACAGGTTGTCGTCGTAGGACGTGCCGGCGACGATGTCCACGTACGCGTCACCCGGGTAGGCCCACGCGGCCGACCTGATGTTCTGGGCGGTCTGCTGCCCCGGATCGGCGGGGTAGGTCGCCGGGGAGTAGACCCACAGCAGGTTGTCCAGGTGCCGCACCTGCGTGAAGTACTGGAACATCGAGCGCCACAGCTGGACGTAGACGGTCGCGCCGTCCTTCTGCAGGGTGGTGCCCCACCAGAACCAGAACCCGTTCATCTCCTGCATCGGGCGCCACAGCACCACGACCCCCGCGTCGCGCAGCTGGGTCAGCGCGTCGGCGACGCGGGCGAGCTTACGCTGCCACACCCTCCCGGCGGGGGTGTTCTGGTCCAGGAGATCGGCGAGCCGTACGCCGTCGAGCTGGCCGTTGTCGGTGCGGGTGTTGGTCCAGACACCCGGGTTCCCGGCGATGTCCGACTCGTCGTTGAGCCACGGGCTCTGCGGCGAGAAGTTGACGGTGACCAGGCCGCCACGCCCGGCGTGACCGGCGAGCACCTGGTTGGCCAGGCTCAGCTGCTGCGGAGTGAAGATCTGGTCGTGCTCGTAGTCGAGGCCCGCCATGCCCGTGTAGTGCCCGGCCTGCTGGGCGAGCCGGTCGATCAGCCGCGGGTAGCCGAGCAGGCCGGTGGTGTCGGCGGCCTGCGGGCCGTGCCCGACGTTCTGGCCCGAGATCACCCCGTCGGCCGGCGCCGTGTCACAGGTCAGCGAGTACAGGTATCGGTGCACGGCGACGGCCCCGGCGCTCGCCTGGTCGTTCGCCGTCTGAGGCGGCCGGGCGCAGACCGCCGCCGCCGCCGAGGCGGTACCCGTGCCCACGGCGCCACTGGCCTGCACCGTCGTGAGGCACATCGCCGCGACCACGCCGATCATCGCCGCTGTCCTTCCGAGCTTCACGGCCTCCGCCTCACTTCCCGTACGGGCTCGCGGCGCGGGCTCGGCCGGCCGTGCTCGGCTCAGATCACCCATACCTGTGATCGCGCCGCGACCGTAACCACCGGTCACGGCCGAAGTCAACGGAAGGTCGCCGGGACGCCGCCGGGCAGGCCGGTTCACCTCCCCTTATGCCGGTCGGGTGGATTCGGCCGTCTGAAACGCTTTCATCGATCGGGAGTCGCCGCCGACAGGTTTCCCGTCCTCACCTGCGGGTATGCGCGCGGATCTGCTCATCGCCGCTCGTAAAGGAACGCGCCGAAATGGATGCCAGCAAGCCCGCCAAGGTTGTCAAGGACGTCGTGGAGAACGCCGCCGAGAAGGTGGCCGAGTTCCTGACGCCGGACGTTCCCGGGTCGCCGGGCAGCGCCCCCGCGACCCTGGAGGAGCCGACGACGCCGCACGACCCGCTGCCGCCCAAGAAGGAGCAGGGAGCTCCCGCGACCGTCACGCCGACAGGGGCGGAGACCGGGGCGCCCGCCGCCGCGAAGGCCCAGCAGGGCGCCTATCTCACCACCGCGCAGGGAGCGCGGCTGCGCGACACCGACCACTCGCTGAAGGCGGGGGAACGCGGCCCGACCCTGCTGCAGGACCACCACCTGCGCGAGAAGATCACCCACTTCGACCACGAACGCATCCCCGAGCGCGTCGTCCACGCCCGGGGCGCCGGAGCCCACGGAGTGTTCGAGGCGTACGGCACCGCCGAGACGGTGACAAAGGCCGGTTTCCTCAAGAAGGGCAGGAAGACCGACGTCTTCGTGCGGTTCTCCACCGTCCTCGGCTCCCGCGGGTCGGCCGACACGGTCCGCGACACCCGGGGGTTCGCGACGAAGTTCTACACCGACGAGGGCACCTTCGACCTCGTCGGCAACAACATCCCGGTCTTCTTCATCCAGGACGGGATCAAGTTCCCCGACGTCATCCACGCGGGCAAGCCGCACCCGGACCGGGAGATCCCGCAGGCGCAGAGCGCGCACGACACGTTCTGGGACTTCGTCTCCCTGCACACCGAGGCGCAGCACCACACGATGTGGAACATGTCCGACCGCGCCATCCCGCGCTCCTTCCGGACGATGGAGGGTTTCGGCGTCCACACCTTCCGCCTGGTCAACGAGGCGGGGGAGACGGCGCTGGTCAAGTTCCACTGGAAGCCGAAGCTCGGCGTGCACTCCCTGACCTGGGAGGAGGCGCAGATGCTCGGCGGGATGGACCCCGACTTCCACCGCCGCGACCTCTACGACGCGATCGAGGCCGGCGCCTACCCCGAGTGGGAGCTCGGCATCCAGGTCTTCCCGGACACGCCGGACGAGACCTTCGAGGGCATCGACCTGCTCGACCCGACCAAGATCGTGCCTGAGGAGCTCGCGCCGGTGCAGGCGATCGGGAGGATGACGCTCACCCGGACGCCTGCGAACTTCTTCGCCGAGGTCGAGCAGGTGGCCTTCCACCCCGGCCACCTGCCGCCGGGCATCGACGTGACGAACGACCCGCTGCTGCAGGCGCGGCTGTTCTCCTACCTCGACACCCAGATCACCCGGCTCGGCGGGCCGAACTTCGCGCAGATCCCGGTCAACCGCCCGCGCTGCCCGGTCAACGACATGCTCCGGGACGGCTTCCACCAGCACGCCGTCCACGCCGGGGTCGCGCCGTACCGGCCGAACTCCCTCGACGGCGGGAACCCGTTCGTCGCGGGCGACGCCGAGAACGCGTTCGTCGACGCGCCGGTCCAGGTCGCCCAGGCGCGGAAGGTCCGGGCCAACCCCGCGTCCTTCGGCGACCACTACAGCCAGGTGCGCCTGTTCTGGCTGAGCATGTCGCCGGTGGAGAAGGAGCACATCATCCGCGCCTACACCTTCGAGCTGGGCAAGTGCTACGAGCAGGCGATCAAGGAACGCCAGCTCCGGTGCCTGGCGAACATCGACCCGGTGCTCTGCCGGGAGGTCGCCACCGGGCTGGGCCTGCCCGTGCCGGAGCCCACGCTGCCGCTCGCCGACCCGGCGCCCAGCGCCGCTCTGTCGCAGGTGGGTGGGGAGTGGCCGCCCGACGGCCGCGTGGTCGGCATCGTCGCCGACGACGGCGCCGACCTGGGCGCCGTACGCGAACTCCGTACGGCCGTGTTCGCGGCGGGCATGGTGCCGCTGGTGATCGCCTCGCACGGCGGCATGCTGGACGACGTTCCCGTGCAGCGGACCTTCGCCACCGCCCGGTCGATCGAGTTCGACGCGCTGCTGCTGGCGACGGCCCCCGCGCCGGCGCCCGACGCCCTGCCCGCACGCGACGCCAAGGCGGGCGCGGGCGACTCCGCCGCGGTTGACCCGCGCGTGACGCTCCTGGTCGACGAGTGCTGGCGGCACGCCAAGGCGATCGGCGCCTGGGGCGCGGGCACGACCGTGCTCGCGCGGGCCGGGATCACCGGCGCGCCGGGGGTGGTGAACGGCGACTCCGCCACGGAGGTCCTCTCCGGCGTGCGGCGGCTGATGAGCTCCCACCGGGTCTGGGAGCGGTTCCCCGCCTCGGTCGCCTGACGCCGCGCGCCTGATCGCGCGCACACCCGGGACGACGAGGCATGTCCCGTCGTCCCGGGGGCAATCAGCGTTCATGAACGTCGCAGCAGACCCCGTCCTGCAGGCCCTGGTGTTCGCCGTCGACACGACCAGGGGACAGATGAGCGTCACCCTCTCCGTGAACGGCGCGGTCATCACCGGCGTCCTCGTCTCCGCCGAGGAGTACGCCGCCGCGGTCGTCGCGCAGATCCGCCGGTCAAGGTCCGGGAACGGCGAGGGGGAGGGACTCGAGGACTTCTTCACGCCCGTCGCCGAGCAGGCGAGGGAGCGCCGTGAGCGCCACACCGCCGCCTCGCTCGCCGGCGGGAGCGCTCCTGAGCCGGAGCTCCCCGCCTACCTGCACCTCGTCGACGCCTTCACGGTGACCGGAGACCATCTGCCGCAGGGTCCGGGAGCGACCTGGCGCATCCGGGCCGACGACGTCAGCGGATGGAGCGTCAACCCGATCAGCGCCCCCGGCCGGCGCGACTCCTGATCCTCCCCGATCTCCCGCCTCCTGATCTCCCTTCCACCGGCGCCGGGCCACGCTTACGCGCGTGGCCCGGCGCCGGTCGGCTGTCCGGCCCTCCTGTTGAAGCGTGACGACACTTCCCAAAACCAAGTAAACAGACTAATTTAGTAGGGAATGTAGCGCTGCTCCGCCCACGCGACGGGGGGTTCCGGGCAGCGGTGAACACGCACGGAGGTCCCATGACGGAGACTCTGCCCGGCCCCGCTCTGAACGCCGACGGCTTCAGGCGCGCGCTCGCGGTGCACGCCGCGGGCGTCGTAGTGATCACAGCGCAGAGCGGGGGAGTTCCGGTGGGCCTGACCGCCACCTCGTTCTCCTCGGTGAGCCTGGACCCGCCACTTGTCTCCTTCTACGTTGACCAGGCGTCCACCACCTGGCCCTCGCTGCGCGAGGCGGACCACTTCGCGGTGAACGTGCTGACCAGCGACCAGGCCGATCTCGCCGCCCGGTTCGCCCGGAAGGGCGCCGACCGTTTCGCCACGCCGACCCGCTGGCGTCCCGGGCCGCTCGGGGCGCCGCTGCTGGAGGACGTCTCCGCGCACCTGATCTGCCTGCCGTACGAGCGGGTCGGGATGGGCGACCACATCCTCGTCGTCGGCCTGGTCACCCAGGCCGATCTGCACGGGCCGCGGCGTCCGCTCCTCTACCACCAGGGCCGCTTCGGCCGGTTCGTCGAGCACTCGTGATCGCCCGGGGACTTCCGGCCCCCTTCTTCTCTGGAGGATCATCCATGATCTACGGCAACTCCCGTCCGGACGCCCGCGGGGTGGCGTCATGAGCTCTCTCGTGGCACTGGTCGGCAATCCGCGCGGTGGTTCCCGTACGCGTCTCGTGGCGGTGGCGGCGGCCGAGGCGCTGGGATCGCGGATCGGGCACGGCGCGCCGCCCGAGGTCGTGGACCTCTCCGCGCTCGGCCCGCACCTGTTCACCCCCGGCCCCTCGCCGAGCGTGGAGGTGGCGCTGGAACTGGTCGCGGGATCGAGCGTGCTCGTGGTCGCGAGCCCCACCTACAAGGCCACCTACACCGGGCTGCTCAAGGCGTTCCTCGACCGTCTCCCGGGTGGCGCGCTGACCGGGACGGTGGCCCTGCCGCTGCTGGTCATGGGCGACGCCCGCCACGCGCTGGCGGTCGAGCTGCACCTGCGCCCCGTGCTGGTCGAGCTGGGCGCGCTGGTGCCCACCCCCGGCCTGGCGCTGCGGGAGTCCGAGATCCCCGACCTCGACCGGGTCCTCGGCGGCTGGGCCGACCGGGTCGCCCCGCAGGTGATCGCGCAGGTGGCAGCCCAGGTGACCACGCAGGTCCCGGCGGCGCAGGGCAAGGTCACGGCGTGAGGGGCCGGGCCGGTGTCGCGGGGGATGCTGTGGGAGACGGAGCAGGCGTTGGGGCGGGCGACGGATTGCGGGGCGCCGCCGGGGAGGGTCCCGAGATCCAGGGCGATGCGCCGCCCGGCCGCTATCCCGGTGACACGCACTGGTACGACCTGCCCGACGACGACGCCGCACCCGAGGAGGGCGAGCACGCGACCGGAGCCCGGTGGCTCCGGTGGCGCTCCGGTTCGCGGCGCTGACCCGGGTATCCCGGGGCCGGCCACCGCCACGCGGGTATCGGATCGCACGGTACGGGGAAAGTGGCTGTCCGTGATCGAAAAGTTGGTATTACCTACTGGATTTGTGGGATAGTAAACCCCATGGGCAGGGACCCGATCCGCTCGTCGAGTGAGCGGGCAGAGACTCCGCTGACGGCGGCCATCATGGCGGGACGGTGGATCCGCGCGGCCGCCGTGGACGACGAGCGCGGAAGGCGGTGGCGGGCCAACCCCGACCCGTACGGCAGGCCGGCGACGGCGGGCGGGCCGGTGTCCCTGCACTCCGGGGCGGCCGGGATCGTGCTGTTCTTCCTGGAGCTCGCCGCCGGAACCGGGCACGAGGCCTACCTGGAGGACGCCCGCGCCGGGGCCCGCTATCTCGCCGCGACGTGTCCCGAGCAGGGGGACGTCTCGCTCCACCACGGCCTGGCGGGCGCCGTGCTCGCGCTGACCGAGGCGGGCTGGGCGCTCGGCGAGGAGCGGTTCGAGGCCACGGCGGTCGCGGTCGCCGACCGGATCGTGCGGAGCGCCCGCGCGTTCGACGGCGGCGGGATCGGCTGGTCGGGCGATCCCACCCTGCGGGGCGACGGCGGCGTCGTCCTCGGGCTGCTGCGCGCCGCCACCGCGCTGGGCGTGCCCGCCTACGAGGAGATGGCGGTCGAGGCGGGCCGGCGGATCGCGCGGCTGGCCGGCCCCCGCGAGGAGACCGCGACCTGCCCCGTCCTTCCCGGCGAGGCGGCGGCGCCCGGCTTCCTGACCGGCGCGGCCGGAACGGCCTTCCTGCTCGCCCGCCTGTACGCCGCGACGGGCGACCGGTCGTTCCTCGACGCGGCGCACCGCGGCGCGGGCGTCGTCAGGGCCGCGAGCGTGGCGACGGGGCGCGGCGCGGTGATCGGCGACTACCTGGGCTACTGCTCGGGGTCCGCCGGAGTCGCGCGCATGTTCTACGAGCTCTACCGCGTGACCGGCGACAGCGGCGAACTCGACTGGGTGAGGCGGCTCGCCGCGGGGGTCAGAGAGTCGGGCGCGCCCTTCCGCCAGACGGCGGGCCTGTGGAACGTCGCGTGCCAGTGCTGCGGCACCGCCGGGCTGATCGAGCTGTACGTGGGCCTGTGGGCGGCGACGGGGGAGCAGGAGCACCTGGAGTTCGCCCGCAGGCTCGCCGACCATCTGATCGGCAGGGCTACGGGCTACGACGACCGGGGATACCGCTGGTACCAGGCGTACCGGCGGCAGCGTCCCGGCGAGGTGTCGGCCGACACGGGCTACCTGACCGGGGCGGCGGGGATCGGGGCGGCGCTGCTGCACCTCGACGCGGCGGGGCAGGCGGACCGGCCGCGCCGGGTCATCCTGCTGCCCGACAACCCGTTCCCGCCCATCCCCCTGCCGGCCGTCGCCCTGCGGAGGCCGGCGAGCTAGTGGAGTGTCCGAGGCACCGACAGCGCGGAGGTGGCGTGTGGATCCACGCTTCACGACCACGACCACGACCCCGACCACGACGGACGACCCCGAGTCGCCGCCCGGCATCCGGAAGCCGCTGCCGGCCCGCCTGTTCGCCGTACACGGCACCAACGCCGAGACGCGGTGGGAGGCACTGCGGGGCGAGGGCGACCTGACGCCCGGCCGGCTGTTCTTCGTCCGCAACCACACGTCGACGCCACTGATCGACGCGGCCACGTGGCGGCTCACCCTGTGGGGGAGCGGGCTGCGCGGCGGCCCGGTCTCGTTCACCTACCGTGACCTGCTCGCCATGCCGGCCGAGGAGATGACGGCGTTCGTCGAGTGCGCGGGCAACGGCCGGAGCCTGTACGGGGAGCAGCAGGGCGAGGAGGTGTCCGGCACCCCATGGCGGCTGGGAGCGGTGGGGGTGGCACGGTGGCGGGGCGTGCCGCTCGCGGCGCTGCTCGGCAGGGCGGGGATGACCGCCCGTGCGGTGGCGCTGATGCCGCGCGGGCTCGACCCCGACTACGTCGAGGGCGGCGAGAACCTCGGCCGGGTGCGCCGCCCCCTCCCCATGGCCAAGGCACTGGACGACGTCCTGGTGGCGTACGAGATGAACGGGCGGCCGCTGCCGCCCGACCACGGTTTCCCGGCGCGGCTGGTCGTGCCGGGCTGGGCCGGGATCGCCTGGATCAAGTGGCTGGGAGACGCCGAGGTGTCGGCCGAGCCGCTGGAGTCGCCGTGGAGCAGCCGCCTCTACCGCATGCACGGCCCCGGCCACCCGCCCGGGGGAGGTCCTCCGCTCACGAGAACGGGAGTGAAGAGCGCCTTCGAGCTTCCCTGGCCGGCCCGCCTCCGGGCGGGACGCGGCCACCTGCTGCACGGCCGGTCGTGGTCCGGAAACGGCCGCGTGGTCCGGGTGGACGTCAGCGACGACGAGGGCGTGTCGTGGCGGCCCGCGCACCTGCACGGCGACAGGAGCCCGCGCGGGTGGGTCAGGTGGACCTTCCGCTGGACGCCGCTCGGCGCGGGTGAGGCGGGGCTGCTGGCCCGGGCCGTGGACGAGACGGGCGCCGTGCAGCCGGAGCGGGCCACGTACAACCGGCTCGGATACGCGTTCGACGCGGTGGTACGCCATCCGGTCGTCGTGACCTGATCGGCGGCGCGGGAGGCCGGCGGCGGCGACGGCGGGTGCGCGGTCCGCGCGAAGATCTACACACGAGGGGCATGAGCGTCCGTATAAACGGGCAAAAGTGCGCATATGTGGCGAATGCTGGGGGAGATTCGCACGTCACATGGCGCGGTGCTGGTCGACCTGTTGCTCGCCGCCGCCGTCATCGCGTTCACGATCCCGACGACGGTGATAGGTCACTCCTTCTCGCTGTGGGACGGCACGTCGCAACCGGTGGAGCTGGCCGTGGGATCGCTCACCGCCGCGACCATGCTGCTGCGGCGTTACACCCCCTGGCCGGCGATCGTCGCCAGTGTGGTCTGCGCCTGCCTCGTGGGCCAGACGGTGCCGATGGTCCTCGCCGTCTTCTCGATGACCGCGGAGCACCGCACGCGCTCGTGGACGTACGTGGCGCTGGCGCTCATGGCGGTGTATCTCGTGGTCGACTACGAGAACCCCTACACAGACCGGATCTTCTACCTGAGCGTGGTGCGCGCGCTGACGCTCGTCTACCTGCCCGCGCTGGTCGGCACCTGGGTGTACGACCACCGGCGGCGGTTCAATGAGCTGAGAGCCGGGGCGCGCGAGCGCGAGGAGTCGGCCGTCCTGGAGGAGCGGCGCAGGATCGCCCGGGAGCTGCACGACACGGTGACGCACGCGGTCACCGGCATGGTCCTCAACGCGGGTCTCATCCGTGATCCGGTGGACCCCGCCGACATCCCCGATCTCGCCGAGGGGATCGAGGACAAGGGCGTCGAGGCGCTCGGCGAGCTGCGTCAGCTGCTCACCATGCTCCGCCGGGAGGACGTGCCGGTGGTGGAGGCGGCCGAGGCGGTCGCCCGCCTGGCCGAGGAGGCGAGGGCCGCCGGGCTGCGGGTCGACGTCCGGCTCGACGTCCCCCCGGGGGCGTTGCCGCCGGAGGTGACGCACGTGTGCTACCGGCTCGTCCAGGAAGGGCTGAACAACGTGCGCAGGCACGCCCCCGACTCCGACGTCCGGATCACCGGCGCGATCGAGCGCGACCACGTGGACATCGCTGTGGTCAACACCCCGAGCCGCACAGCGGACGGTGTGGAGAGCGGTACGGGGGGCGGTGTAGCGGGTGGTGGTGCGGTACCCGGCGGGCAGAAGGCGGCCAGGACCCCGCCGCTGCGCGGCGCGGGCTACGGGCTCGCCGGCATCAGGGAGCGCGTCGCCCTGCTGGGCGGCAGCCTCACCGCGGGACCGGCTCCCGGTGGCGGCTTCGTCCTCGCGGCCCGGCTCCCGCTCGGTGCCTGTGGGAAGGACGCCGCCCTTCCCGCGAAGCGGAGCGTCCGTGGCTGATCGCGAGCCGCCGCCGTCCTCCGGCGGGCTTCACGAGCGAGGGGATCTCCTGTGCACGCGGACGCGCCAGACGACCAGGGCGATCACTACGGCCGCGGCGACGACGGCCGCGGCCACCCCGCCGACGGCCGACTCCACCTGCCGGTACGCCGTCCCGGCGAAGTAGCCCAGGAGGGTGTATCCGACACCCCAGAGCACTCCGCCCAGCACGTTGAACAGCAGGAACCGCCGGTACTCGATCCGCGCGGCCCCGGCCAGGGTCGGTATCAGGGCACGCAGGAACGCGACGAACCGGCCGAGGAACACCGCCTGGGGCCCCCACCGGCGCACCATCTCCCGGGCCCGCTCCACCCGCTCCCGGCGGCGGCGCAGCAGGCGCGTGTCCAGGAGGCCGGAGCCGACGCGCCGGCCGATGGCGTACCCCACGCTGTCGCCCGCGACGGCGGCCAGCACCGCCACGAGCGCGAGCCAGTAGACCGAGAGCCTGTCCTGGCCGGCCAGCACGCCGCCCAGCACGACGGCCGTCTCGCCCGGGATCACGAACCCCACGAACAGCGCGTCCTCGGCGAAGACCAGAGCGGCCACGACCACGTAGACCACGATGCCCGACAGGCCCGAAAGCCAGTTGACGATCGCATCCACGTGTCCTCCAGGTGGCCCCTCCGGACATCGTCACACGACCGCGCACCCGGACCGGTCTCCACCCGTGCCCCGGCGAGGCGCCCGGCGTGCGGTTCTCAGGCGACCGGTACGTCGGCGGGCACGCGGACGGCGGTGAAGGTCGTCCGGCGGCGGAGGCGGAAGCCGAGCGTCTCGTACAGGCGGATGGCGTCGACGTTGCTCTCGGCGGCGTGCAGGAACGGGATCTCGCCGCGGGCGCGGACGCCGGCGGCGACGGCCAGCACCAGCCGGGCCGCCAGGCCCTGCCGCCGGAAGGCCGGGTCGGTGCAGACCGCGCTGATCTCCGTCCAGCCGGGCGGGTGCAGCCGTTCCCCGGCCATCGCGACCAGCGCGCCGCGGCGGCGGATGCCCAGGTAGACGCCGAGCTCGATGGTGCGCGGCCGGAACGGGCCGGGCTGGGTGCGCTCCACGAGGTCCAGCACGTCCGGGACGTCGGCCGCCCCCAGGCGGACGGCTTCGTCGTCCCAGGCGGGGACCACGTCGTCGCCGACCAGTTGCACGCCGGCGCCGTGCGCCACCACCTCCCACCCGTCGGGAGGGGTGACGCCGGTGACCGGGATCGTCGCGCCGGGCCCGGCGAGCACGGCGAGGTCGTGCCAGTCGCCGGGGCCGGGATCGTCGGGCAGGGTGTGGAAGGGGGAGACGTCGACGGGGTAGCGCAACGCGTTGCCGTGCCGTTCGGCGAGGTGGGCGTGGGGGCCGGTGAGCGACGCCCAGACGGGGTTGTCGAGGGGATGCCCGGCGCTCACCGCGCCTCACCCCGCCTCACGCAGCCCCGGCCGGCGCCTGCCGAACCATGCTGATGGGGGGACAGGTATGCCTTCACCATCGGACCTCCCGTCGTCCGTACGTCTGAGGGTGCGGGAATAAACCTACTAAACATGTAGGTCTTTATGGTATATCAATCTGCCTGCCCCCAAGATGAGGACGAGATCAGGCGCGGTCTCCACGAGGGCCGCTGATCGACGCCGGTCAGGCTCCGATCCCGAAACGGGTGCCGCGGCCCGAAGCACACCTGTCCACGGCGGCCTATGATCACTGGTGACGTACGTGGCGCTGGAGTTTCGGAGGGCCCATGGCTGCGGGGCCGCTGCAACCGGGGGACCCACCGGCGATCGGCCCCTACCGGCTGGCAGGGCGGCTGGGCAGTGGCGGCCAGGGTGTCGTCTACCTGGCGGAATCCCCGGCGGGACCGGTCGCGGTGAAGCGGCTGCATGCGCACATGAGCACCGATCCGCGCACCCGGTCCGTCTTCGAGCGGGAGCTGAGGGCCGCGCAGCGCGTCGATCCCTTCTGCACCGCCCGGATCGTCGACGTCGACGTCGACGTCGACGGCGGTCAGCCGTACTTCGTCAGCGAGTATGTCGAAGGGCCGTCGCTCCGTGAGGCCGTGGAGACGGACGGGCCCCGGTCGGGCGCCGCCCTGCACCGCCTGGCGATCGGGACCGCCACCGCGCTGGTCGCCATCCACAAGGCCGGCATCATCCACCGCGACGTCAAGCCGAGCAACGTGATACTCGCCCCGGACGGCCCCAGGGTCATCGACTTCGGCATCGCGCGCCTGCTGGACGTGACTGCGTCGGTCTCCTCGGGCGTCGTCGGGACCCCCGCCTACATGGCGCCCGAGCAGCTTTCCGAAGGGGCGCTCACCACGTCGGTCGACGTGTTCGCCTGGGCGTCCACCATCGTCTACGCGGCCACCGCGCACGCGCCGTTCGGTGAGACGTCGATCCCCGTGATCATCAATCGGATCCTGAACCACGAACCGGATCTCGGGGCCCTGGAGGGGCCACTGCGCACGCTGACGGAGAGGGCTTTCGCGAAGAATCCGGAGGCCCGGCCGACCGCGCAGGAACTGCTGCTCGGCCTCCTGGGCGGAGTGTCCGCGCCCGCTGCGGGCGGAGAGCGGTCCGGAGGGCCCCGCGAGCGGGCTGCCAGGCCGACGTCCACCGGCCTCTCCCAGGAGGCCCGGCCCGTGACGTCCACGGGTTCTTCCGTCGGCGGGTGGCCGGGCCCGGCCACGGCGACGAGCCCTCCGTCCGCCGGCCCTCCGTCCGCCGGATCGGTTGCCACGGTGGGCGGCGACGTCCGTTCACACCGTCGCTCCCGCCTGATCGGGCTCGCCGCGGCAGCCGGCGCCGCGGCGGTCGTCGTCGCCCTGTCGGTCGCCTGGCTCGTCCCGCACGGGACGGCGCCGGAAGCGCGGGAGAGCGCCACCGGCCCGACGCCGCGGAAAGGAACCGCGTCGTCGTCGGCTCGCCCGTCCATCCCGGCGGTCGCGGCGAAAGCGATGCGGCCGTCCCCTGGGCCGCTGCCCGGGACGAAGGCCAGGCTGTCCGCTGACCCGGGCGGCCGGCTGGCTCTGGTCGCCTACGGCGACTACCGGCTGAACCCGCGGACCGGGCGGTTCGAGGTGGACCCGAAGACGCGGTGGATGGCGAACTCCCCGGACGGCTGGCTCGGCGCCGAGATCGGGGACGACGACAAGAAGGCACTGACGATCCACGACTGGCGGTCGGACTCCTGGCGCGTGATACGCCTCCCGGCGCCGGCGGACGGTCCCGTGGCCTGGTCACCCGACGGGCGGAAGCTGCTGATGACGGTGCCGGGCGAGGAGGTCTACCACAATCGCGGTTTCATCGTGGTCGACACCGCGACCTGGCGGCCGAAACTGCTGTCGATACCGGGCCGTACCCCCGACCGCTTCTGGTGGAACCACACGAGCGACGGCGTCGTGGCCAGCTCGGGCTCCACGTTCCGCTACGCGGTGCGTTTCTACGATCTCGACGGCCGGCTGGTACGCGAGCTGAAGGGGCCCTTCAAAGGGCTGGTGGACGGGCCGGTCTCGCCGTCCGGCGGATACCTGGTCACCCGGTGCACGAACGACGACAACGCGCGGGATCGCCTGGACGACTGCGTGTGGGACGCGCGGTCGGGCGAACGCCGCGGCGGCCTCTACGTGGGGCTGGGCGGCCTCCTCGGCTGGTACGACGACGATCACTTGGCGGTCTGCTACGAGACCGATTACAACGACGCGACCGGTGACAGGCCGGAAGGCGACACCTTCGTCAAGGACCTGAAGGGTCGTACGACCGCCACCCTGGTCGACTACGTGGGCGGCGGGGACGACGTGCCGTTCTTTCAATACGCACCGTACCCCGCATGAGCGGCGGCGGGCTCTGCGGACCGGAGGCGGGGGAGGACGTACTCGCCGACCCGGCACGCCTCCTCCAGGTGGGGCCGGCCGGACAGGACGAACTCGTCGACGCCCGGCGCCGCGTACTCGCGCACCACGCGGCGGGCGGGGGTGTATCGCGGGCGTATCGGGAAGCGCATACGCCGCCGCAACGGCCCGGCCTCTTCAGTGGGACACGATCCGCGGCGCTCGCTGTGAGCGCCGGTTCCCGACCGGAAAAGGACCGTGCGCATGGACTCGGATTCGGTACGTGATGTCGGCCGGCGGCAGCTGGTCAAGTGGAGCGGGCTGGCGGCCGCCGGTGTGGCGGCGGCCGGAGTGCCGAGCCCGGCCACACCGCCCCGGCCGGATCGTCCAGGGAGCGACCGGAGCGACCCGGGCGACCGCGGCGACCGGATCCCGCCGGACACCCTGCCCGGCGGGGCCTACGACCGGTATGTGGCGCGGCTCGCCGCCGAGGGCAGGTTCTCCGGCGTGGTGCTGCTGTCGCACCGGGGCCGTACGGTGCTGTCCCGCGCCTACGGCATGGCCGACGAGAAGAGGAGGATCCGCAACCGCGAGGACACGGCGTTCGCGCTCAGCTCGGCGGGCAAGCCGTTCCACGCGGTGGCCGTCCTGCAGCTGGCCCAGCAGGGCAAACTGAAGCTGACGGACACGGTGGGCGCCCACCTGACGGGCTTCGCCGAGGACATCGCCGATCAGGTGACCATCCATCACCTGTTGTCCGGCACCTCCGGGCTGGACATGCCGAAAGAGGACGTGCAACGTGTGTTCCAGAGCCGGAGCGAGGTGCACGAGTATCACGAGCGGCGGGTCCGGCAGGCGAGGCTCACAGGGGTTCCCGGCCTTCCCAGCACCGGCCACCAGGAGGCGGAGGCCACCATTCCCGCGCTGATCGTGGAGGCCGTGTCCGGCACGACGTACTGGGACTACGTCCAGGAGAACATCTTCCGGCGCTGCGGCATGACCGGCTCGGCGTTCCACACCAGGCCGCAGTGGATCACCGGCGGGAACATCGCGCACCCGTACATGGAGGTGGCCGGCGGCGGCGTCGTGGACGCCCTCAGCAACCTGGACAAGGGCAGCCCGTACCCGTACATACTCGGCAAGAACCCGGGACGCGCCTTCATCGACGCCCCGGGGGACGGCGGCTTCGCCACCGCGCCGGATCTGGTCCGGTTCGCGCGGGCGTTGAGCGACGGCACGGTGCTGGACCGGCCCTGGGCCGACGTGCTCACCGCGGCCAAGGCCCCCCACGGGCAGGCGTCGTTCGCCGCGTACGGGATCGCGACCGACATCGTCGAGGGCCAGTGGGCGTACCAGCGCTCCGGCGGCAACCCCGGTATCGGCGCCAACTGGAGCATCTACCCCGACACCGGCTGGGTCGGCGTCATCCTCGCCAACCACGACAGCGCGCCGCTGGTGGACATCATCGGGCAGGAGCTGTCGGCCGTCACCGGGGCCTCGCCCGGCGGCGGTACGGGCGGCTGAGGCGCCGGAGGCGCCCGCGTTCCGTGTATCGCCGGTGTATGCGGAATCGCATACGCCACCGCAACGGCCCTCCGTCTTCAATAGGGGCATGGATCACCGCGCGTCCCCGTCAGCACCACCATCCCGCCACACAGGCCTGATCGTGCTCTTCAGCCTGGCGATCCTCGGTCTGGCGGGCGCCGCGTTCGCCGTGCGGCCGCTCATGATGGCGGCTCCGGCATGCCTGGCCGGGCGGTGGCACGGCTGCCTCGACACGGAGAACGGCGTGCTGCTCATGACGCTGGCCGGGCTGCCGGCGGCCACTCTGGTGGCGTGGGGTCTGACACTCCTCCGGCGGGCCGCCGGCGTCGCCTCGGCGTGGCGGAGGTCGCTGGCCGAGGTGGGGATGGTCTACGGGACGGTGCCGTTCGTATGGATCACTCTGATGCCGGGCCCGGGGGCCGGCATCGTCCCCGGCCGGGTGAACCTGGTCCCGCTGCGGGACCTGGTCACGATGGGGCCGCTCGGGATCGGCGGCAACCTGCTGATCTTCGCGGCGCTGGGGTTCTTCGCGCCGCTGCGTTTCGCGGCGCCGGCGTCCCTGCCGCGGATCCTGGCGCTCGGGGCGGCCTGCTCGGCCGTGGTCGAGATTCTGCAGTACGTCCTGCGGCTCGACCGGGTGTCGTCGGTGGACGACGTGCTGGTCAACGCCGCAGGCGCCGTGCTCTTCGGGCTGGCGTCGCGCCGCTGGTGGCGTGCCGTGGCGGAGGCCCCGCAGAACCGGCCTCGCCCCGTGCCGGTGCCGGCACGGGTACGAGCACGGGCAGACTGAGCGGCATGCGCGTGCTGATCGTGGAGGACGAGCCCTACCTGGCCGAAGCCGTCCGGGACGGTCTGCGGCTGGAGGCGATCGCCGCCGACATCGCGGGCGACGGCGACTCCGCCCTGGAACTGCTCAGCGTCAACTCCTACGACATCGCGGTCCTCGACCGCGACATTCCCGGTCCCTCCGGCGACGAGGTCGCCCGGCGCATCGTCGCCTCCGGCAGCGGCATCCCGATCCTCATGCTCACCGCCGCCGACCGGATCGACGACAAGGCCTCCGGGTTCGGGCTCGGCGCCGACGACTACCTCACCAAACCGTTCGAGCTCCGGGAGCTCGTCCTGCGGCTGAGGGCGCTCGACCGCAGACGGGCGTACGCCCGGCCCCCGGTTCGCGAGATCGCGGGCCTGCGGCTCGACCCCTTCCGCCGGGAGGTCTTCCGCGGCGAACGCTACGTCGCGCTCACCCGCAAGCAGTTCGCCGTGCTGGAGGTCCTCGTCGCCGCCGAGGGCGGGATCGTCAGCGCCGAGGAGCTGCTGGAACGGGCCTGGGACGAGAACGCCAACCCCCTCACCAACGCCGTGCGCATCACCGTCTCCGCGCTGCGCAAACGGCTCGGCGAACCATGGGTCATCGCCACGGTGCCCGGTGTCGGCTACCGGATCGACACCGGCACCGGCACCGGCACAGTCACGGGGGCGGGGCCCGGCAGCACGCATGGATAGGCGCCGAGGGCTCAGCACCCGGCTGAAACTCACCCTCAGCTACGCCGGGTTCCTCATGCTCGCCGGCGCTCTCCTGCTGGCCGTGGTGTGGGTGTTCCTGCTGCGTTACGTGCCCGACGGGGCGCTCGGCACCGGGCCGGGGGCCGGCCCGCCCGGGGCGGCGCCCCTGCGGTTCATCCCCAACCGCACCGACCTGCAGCGCGCCTTCGTCCCCCGCGCGGCCCAGGCACTGGCCTTTCTGCTGGCGTTCGGCCTGCTCGGCGGATGGATCCTGGCCGGCCGGATGCTCGCACCGCTCACCCAGATCGCGGACGCGGCCCGGACGACCGCGAACGGGTCGCTGACCCACCGGATCCGTATGAAGGGCCGCCGGGACGAGTTCCGGGAGCTCTCCGACGCGTTCGACTCGATGCTCGACCGGCTCGAGTCCCACGTCGCCGAGCAGCGGAGGTTCGCCGCGAACGCCTCCCACGAACTGCGCACGCCGCTGGCGATCTCGCGGACGCTCCTCGACGTCGCCCGCCGGGACCCCACGCGAGACCGGGACGAACTCCTCGACCGGCTGCACACGGTCAACCAGCGGGCGATCGACCTCACCGCGGCCCTCCTGCTGCTCAGCCGCGGCGACCGCGGCGACTTCACCCGCGAGAGCGTCGATCTCTCCCTCGCCGCCGAAGAGGCCGCCGAGACGCTGCTTCCCCTCGCCGAACAACGCCGGATCACGCTGAACGTAACCGGCGGGGCGGCTCGCACCGACGGCTCCGCCGAGCTCCTGGCGCGGATGGTGACGAACCTCGTCCAGAACGCCATCGTCCACAACCTCCCCGCCGGGGGCACCGTGACGGTCCACACCGAGGCCTACGGCGGCACCAGCCTGCTGCGGGTCGAGAACACGGGCCGCCCGCTCCCGCCGGAGCTGATACCGACCCTCACCGAGCCCTTCCAGCGCGGAACCGAACGCGTCCGCACCGACGAGCACGCCGGCGCCGGTCTCGGCCTGGCCATCGTGCACAGCGTCGTCCGCGCCCACAACGGGACGCTCGATCTCGCCCCCGGCCCGGACGGCGGTCTCCTCGTCACCGTACGGCTTCCCGGCACGCCGTAGGAGCGTTTCCGGCCTCGGACGTTGACAGCTTATCCGAGTTTTCCTACTTTGTTTGTAGGTATTTCTCAGAAAGGCTCTCCCCTCGATGTCCACGAACACGCGCTTATCCGCCGGCCTCTCGCTCCTGGGGGTCCTCGCCCTCGCCGCCTGCGGCACGACGGGCAAGGACACCGCGGCGGGCAAGGCGCCCGCCGGGCCGGTCAAGGGCGGCACGCTGACGTTCGCCGTCAACACCGAGCCCTCCACCTGCCTCGACCCCCACCAGAGCCCCGCCGACGTGGCCGGCCTGTTCACCCGGCCGGCGCTGGACTCGCTCGTGTCCCTGGACGCCGAGGGGAAGATCCACCCCTGGCTGGCCACCAAATGGACCGTCTCGCCGGACCAGAAGACCTACACGTTCACCCTGCGCGACGGCGTGAGGTTCTCCGACGGCACGGCCTTCGACGCCGAGGCGGTCAGGGCCAACCTGGACCACATCGTCGACCCGGCGACCAAGTCGCAGCTCGCCGCGGGATACATCGAGCCGTACAAGGGCAGCGAGGTCGTCGACCCGCACACGGTGAAGGTCCACTTCAGCAGGCCGTACTCGCCGTTCCTGTCCGCCCTGGCCACGGCGTACTTCGGCATCGAGTCGCCCAAGTCGCTCAAGCAGCCGCAGGACGCGCTGTGCAAGAAGGTCGTCGGGTCCGGGCCGTTCGTGATCGACGAGTACGTCGTGCAGAAGGGCATCACCTACCACCGCAACCCCGGCTACGACTGGGCGCCGGAGGGCGCCGCGCACACCGGTGAGACGTACCTGGACAAGCTGGAGATCAAGGTCATCACCGAGGACTCGGTCCGGCTCGGCGCACTCACCAGCGGGCAGGTCGACGGGATCGCCAGCGTGCCGCCGGTGAACGTCAAGCAGGTGCAGGCCGATCCCCGGCTGACCGTCACCACGCGGCAGGCGCCGGGCGGCAACTACAACTACTACCCGAACACGACCTCCGGGCCGTTCGCCGACAAGCGGGTCCGCCAGGCGTTCCGCGACGGCATCGACTTCGCGACGATCGTCAGGAACCTCTACTTCGGGGCGTTCCAGCCCGCCGCGGGCCCCATCTCCCCGTCGACCGACGGGTACGACAAGACGCTCGAAGGAAAGACGAAGTACGACCCCGCGGCGGCCGCCCGGCTGCTGGACGAGGCCGGCTGGTCGGGGAAGGACGCCGAGGGCTACCGCACCAAGGACGGCAAGCGGCTGACGATCCGCTGGGCGTTCCTCAAGTCGTTCGCCCGTGAGCAGCGCGACACGCTGGCCGAGCAGATCCAGGCCGAGGCCAAGAAGATCGGCTTCGAGGTCGAGTTCGTCTCCGGCACCGTCAACGAATGGCTGGAGAAGTATCCCAAGGGCGACTACGACCTCGTCGACTTCAGCTGGCAGCGGGCCGACGGCGACACCCTGCGCAACCTGTTCGACACCTCCGCCATCCCCACGGCCGCCAAGTTCGGGCAGAACGCCGCCCGCCTGTCCGACAAGGACGTCGACGGCTGGCTGAGCGAGGCGCTGGACACGACCGACCAGGCCAAGCGGGCCGAGCTGTACGCCAAGGTGCAGCAGCGGGTCACCGGCGAGGCCGCGGTCTTCCCGGTGTACGTGTTCAACTACCTGCTCGGGGCCGGGAAGAAGGCGCACGGCATCGGCTGGGAGCCGCAGGCGTACCCGACCTTCTACGACGCCTGGGTCGAGCAGGCATGACCGCCGTCGCCGTACCGGCCACCCGGGCCCGCGCCCGGGTGGTCCGCCCGGTGCTGGTGCGGCTGGGCACGTCCGTCCTGGTGCTGTGGGGCGCGGTCACGGTCGCGTTCGCCGGCCTCCATCTCACCCCGGGCAACGTCGTCGACCTGCTCATCGGCAGCAGCACCGTCACGCCCGAGGTCCGCGCCCGGATCATCGCCGACTACGGGCTGGACCGGCCGCTGCCCGTCCAGTACGCCGCCTACCTGGGCCGGGTGCTGCACGGCGACCTGGGCCAGTCGTACCAGCTGCACCAGCCGGTCGCCTCGGCGATCGGCGAGCAGGTCGGGTCGTCCGTCCAGCTCATGCTCGCGTCGTTCGCCCTCGCGGTCGTGGTCTCGGTCACGGTGGCGGTGCTGACCGCGGGCCGCCGGTGGGCGCGGGCGGTGTTCTCCGGCATCGAGCTGATCGGCATCTCCATCCCGTCGTTCTGGGCCGGGATCCTGCTGCTCACCGTCTTCTCGTTCGGGCTGGGGATCTTCCCCGCCACCGGCGGGGACGGGCCGGAGAGCCTGGTGCTGCCGTCCGTCGCGATGGCGATCCCGGTCATCGCGATGCTCACCCAGGTGCTGCGCGAGGGCCTGGAGCTCACGCTGGAGGAGCCGTTCGTGCTCACCGCCCGCTCGCGCGGCATGTCCGACCTCGGCGTGCGCCTGCGGCACGCGCTGCGGCACGCCCTGCTGCCCACGGTCACCCTGGCCGGATGGCTGGTCAGTTTCCTGTTCGGCGGGGCCGTGATCATCGAGTCGGTCTTCTCCCGGCAGGGCATCGGGCGGCTGACCCTCGCGGCCGTCGGCAACAAGGACCTGCCGGTCGTGATGGGCGTGGTGCTGATCGCCTCGCTGCTCTACGTCGTCATCAACATCCTGCTCGACCTGCTCTACCTGGCCATCGACCCGCGACTGCGAGGTGCCTGAGTGACCACGTCCACCCTTGCCGCGCCCGCCGTGGTGGTGGGGCGCGGACGGCGGCGGCGGGCGCCGCGGGCCGGCGTCTGGGCCGCCGCGGCGTTCCTGCTGGCCGTGACCGTGATCGCGGTGGCGCCCGGCCTGGTCGCGCACGGCTCGCCCGACCTCACCGACGCCGTCGCCGCGCTCCGGCCCCCGGGCGGCGGGCACCCGCTCGGCACCGACGCCAACGGCCGCGACATGTTCACCCGCATCGTGTACGGCACGAGGCCGTCGGTGCTGGCCGGGCTCGCCGCCACCGCCGTCGCGGTGACCGGCGGCACCCTCGTCGGGCTGCTGGCCGCGCTCGGCGGCCGGGTGCTCGACGAGGTCGCCATGCGCCTGGTCGACATCCTGCTCTCGCTGCCGGGACTGCTGCTGGCCCTGCTGGTCATCGCCATCGTCGGCCCGGGCACGCTGAACGCGGTCTTCGCCATCGCCGCCTACACGCTGCCGGGGTACGCGCGCCTGGTCCGCGCCCAGACCATGGTCATCCGCAGGTCCGGGTACGTCGAGGCGGCCGTCTCGCTCGGGCTGACCAGGGCCGGGATCATCACGCGGCACGTGCTGCCCAACGCGTTCGCGCCGCTGCTGGTGGTGGCCACGATCGAGGTGGGCACCGCGCTGGTCGCGGCGTCGTCGCTGAGCTTCCTCGGCCTCGGCCCGAAGCCGCCCGCGCCCGAGTGGGGGGCGATGCTGTCGGCCGGGCGCGACTACTTCTCCGTCGCCTGGTGGGTCGCGGTCTTCCCGGGGCTCGCCATCACGCTCACCGTCCTTTCCGTCACGGTCGTCGGCCGCCACCTGCAGCGGCGCGTCGAAGGGAGACTGTCGTGACCGAACAACGGGTCGCCCCGATCGTCGAGGTGTCCGATCTGCGGGTCTCGTTCGGCCAGGTCCAGGCCGTCCGCTCGATCTCCTTCACGGTGCGCCCGGGCGAGTGCGTCGCCATCGTGGGGGAGTCGGGCTCGGGCAAGAGCGTCACCGCCCGCACGCTGATCGGGCTGACCGGACCCGGCGCCGAGGTCACCGCCCGGTCGCTCGTCGTGGCCGGCCGCGACGTCACGGCGTACGGAGAACGGCAGTGGCGGGCGGTGCGCGGCGGCGAGGTCGGCTACGTCCTGCAGGACGCGCTGGTCTCGCTCGACCCGCTCCGCCCGGTCGGCAAGGAGATCGCCGAGACTCTGCGGCTGCACGGGACCGTGCCGCGCGCGGACGTGCGGCGACGGGTGGTCGAACTGCTGACCGAGGTGGGGGTGCCGGAGCCCGAGCTGCGGGCCGCGCAGTATCCGCACCAGCTGTCGGGCGGGCTGCGGCAGCGGGCGCTGATCGCCTCGGCGGTCGCCTGCGAGCCCCGGCTGCTGATCGCCGACGAGCCGACCACCGCCCTGGACGTCACCGTGCAGGCGCAGATCCTGCGGCTGCTGAACGAGCGCCGCCGGGCCGGGGCGGGGCTGCTGCTGATCAGCCACGACCTCGCGGTGGTGGCCGAGCTCGCCGACCGGGTGCTGGTGATGAAGGACGGCGTGGTCGTCGAGGAGGGCCCCACCGGGGACGTGCTGGGCGCCCCCCGGCACGCCTACACCCGGGGGCTGCTGGCCGCGGTGCCCTCCGAGCACGGCAGGGGCACCCGCCTCACCGTGCGCGAGGACGGTTCGGCGCCGCCTCCGGCGCCGGCCGTGCCGCCCGGCGAGGTGGTGGTCAGGGCGTCCGGGCTGGCCAAGTCGTTCGCGGGGCCGGACGGGCTGCGCCGCGCGGCCGTCGACGGGGTGTCGTTCGAGCTGCGGGCGGGGGAGACGCTCGGGCTCGTCGGCGAGTCGGGCTCGGGCAAGACCACGACGGCCCGCCTGGTGCTGGGGCTGGTGGAACCCGACGCGGGCGAGGTGGAGATCGACGGGAGGTCCTGGCGGGGCCTCGGCTCCGCCGGTCGCCGCGCGCTGCGGCGGCACATCCAGGTGATCTACCAGGACCCGCTGAGCTCCTTCGACCCCCGCTTCACCGTACGGCGGATCCTCGGCGAGGCCCTCGCCGTCGGCGGCGAGCCGCGCCGCACCCGGCGCGACCGGGCCGTCGAGCTGCTCGCGCAGGTCGGCCTGGACGCGTCGATCCTCGACCGCAGGCCGCTGCGCCTGTCGGGCGGGCAGCGGCAGCGGGTGGCGATCGCCCGGGCGCTGGCCCCCCGGCCCCAGGTGATCGTCTGCGACGAGCCGGTCTCGGCGCTGGACGTGTCGATCCAGGCGCAGGTGCTCGACCTGCTCGCCGACCTGCAGGCCGAGCTCGGTGTGGCCTACCTGTTCATCTCCCACGACCTCGGCGTGATCCACCACGTCAGCGACCGGGTACTGGTGATGAAGGACGGCCGGGTGGTGGAGTCCGGCGACGTCCGCACGATCTTCACCGAGCCGGCCGCGGCGTACACGCGGGAGCTCCTGGCCGCCATCCCGCGCCTCGATTCGCGGCGGCACGAGCGGGAGGCCGTGGCATGACGTACGACATCGCGATCGTCGGGGCGGGCGTGCACGGCGCGGCCGCCGCGTTCCACCTCGCCCGGCGCGGCGTGTCCGTCGCCGTCTTCGACCGGGGCCCGGTCTCGGGCGGCCCCACCGGCCGGTCGGGCGGCATCTGCCGGGCCTACTACACCGACCCGTTCCTGGCGGAGACGGCCCGCGACGGCATCGCGTTCCTCGCCGGCTTCGAGGAGCGCACCGGCGGGCACCAGTCGGGGTTCCGCCGGACCGGCGCGTTCTACCTGCACGGGCCCGGCGACGTGGACGCGGCGGCCGACACCGCCGCGCGGCTCGCCAAGCTCGGCGTCCGCAGCGAGCTGGTCGGCGCCGGGGCGCTGCCCGCCCGGCTGCCCGGCCTGGACCTCGACGGCGTCGCGGTCGCCGTCTGGGAGGCGGACGCCGGGTACGCCGACCCGTACGCCGCGACGGTCGGGCTGGCCGCGGCGGCGCGGCGGCACGGCGCGGTGTTCCACCCGCACCGCCCGGTCGTCGCGCTCGCCGAGGAGAGCCGCGGGGCGGCGGTGACCACCTCCGACGGCGAGGTCCACCGGGCCGGGCGGCTCCTCGTGGCCGCCGGGCCGTGGACCGCCGCGCTGCTGCGGCCGCTCGGCGTGGACCTGCCGCTGACCGTGGAGCGGCACGTCGTCGCGGTCTCCGAGCACGACCCCGCCGACGCCGGCGGGCTCGTGCCGCACGTCCTGATCGACCTGCCGGGTGGTTACTACACCACCCCGCAGCCCCGCACGCAGTACCTCACCGGCGGGGTCGTCCCGGCGTCCACCGCCGACCCCGACGACGTCCCCGGCCCGCGTTCCGAGGAGCTGGAGGCGCTCGCCGCGGCCTCCGCCGTGCGCTCCGCGGCCCGCCGCCGGGCCAGGGTGACCGGCGGCTGGGCCTCGCTGTACGACGTGAGCCCCGACTGGCAGCCGGTCACGGGCCAGGTCGGCGAGCACGTCTACGTCGACGCCGGCACCAGCGGCCACGGCTTCAAGCTCGCGCCCGCCTGGGGCGACCACGTCGCCCGGCTGCTGCTCGGCGACCCCGATCCCCGCCTCGCCGCCTTCGGCCCCGGCCGCTTCGCCACCGGCGCGAAGCTGGCCGCCGGGTTCGGCACGGCCAGGATCCTCGGCTGACGTCCCGGACCGCCCCAGATCGACCGCCCCAGATCGACCGCCCCAGATCGACAAGGAGACACACCCCCGTGACCACCCACGCGCCCACCCCGACATCCACCCAGGCACCCAGCCACGCGCCCGCGTACGCGAGCCCCGCCGACGTCGCCGCCCACGGCCCGTACGGACCGGGCCGGACCGATCGGCCGGGGCCTCTCTATCCGTTCCAGGGCCGGATCACCGCCGGCGGGTCCGGCGAATACCCGGCTGAGCCCGGCCGCTACCACCTGTACGTCTCCTACACCTGCCCGTGGGCGCAGCGCGTCGCCATCGTGCGCGACCTCGCCGGGCTGCGGGACGTCGTGTCGCTGTCGTACGTCGACGACGACCGGGACGCGCGCGGCTGGGCGTTCCGCGAGCGGCGCGGCCCCGACCCGGTCAACGGCTTCACGCTCCTGTCCGAGGCGTACGACGCCACCGAGCCCGGATATCCGGGCCACATCTCGGTGCCGGTGGTGTGGGACCGGCAGACGAAACGGATCGTCAGCAACGAATACGCCCTGATCCCGTTCGATCTCGGCACGGCGTTCGCCGAGTGGGCCGGCCCGGGCCTGGACCTCTACCCGGCGGACCTGCGCGGCGAGATCGAGGTGCTGGACGAGGAGATCGCCCGCGACGTCAGCCAGGGGGTGAATCTCGTCGCCAGGGCCTCGACGCAGGGGGAGTACGAGCGGCGGCGCGACCAGGTGACGGCCGCGCTGGACCGGTTGGACGCCCGCCTGGCCGGCCGGCGCTACCTGTTCGGCGACCGCCTCACCGAGTCCGACGTGCAGCTGTGGGTGGTGCTGGCCCGGTTCGACCTGCTGCACAACCCGCTCGCCGGGATCAGCGAGAGGCCGCTGACCGGCTACCCCAACCTCTGGGCGTACGCCAGGGACCTGTACGGCATCCCGGCGTTCCGCGAGACCACCGACTTCGCCGCGTTCCGGGTCTCCGGCAGGCCCGCCCCCTCCGGCGACGGGCCGGTGCGGATCGAGGTCGCGCCGCACGAGGCGGACTGGCACGAGCCGCACGGCCGCGAGGCGCTCACCGGGGAGCACGTGTGAGCATCCCGCGCGGGCTGTCCGGAGGCGTCCCGCCGGCGGGCGCGGTGCGCTGGGGGGTCACGCTGCCGCTGGCGGGGCTCGGGCTGCACCGGCACAGGGAGATCGTCGAGGCGCTGCCCTCGCTGGGCTACGGCGACGTGTGGACCGGGGAGGGCGGCGGTTACGACGGCCTGACCGCGCTGACCGCGGCACTGGCCTGGTCGCCGGGGCTGCGGGCGGGCACGGGGGTGCTGCCGGCCCAGACCCGGGGCCCCGGCGTGCTCGCCCAGACGGCCGCCTCCATGGCCGAGCTGGGCCAGGGCGAGGTGCTGCTCGGCATCGGCTCGTCCGTCCCCGCCCACGTCACGGCGCTGAACGGCCGCCCGCACGGCCGGCCGTACGCGCATGTGCGGGATCTGCTGCGGTTCCTGCGGCGGGCCTTCGACGGGGAGCACGTCGTGGAGACGTACGAGACCTTCTCGATCGACTTCGAGCTCCGGCGACGTCCCCCGGTGCGGCCGAAGGTCATCGTGGGCGCACTGCGGCCCGGGATGCTGAAGCTGGCCTTCACCGAGGGGGACGGCGCGATCACCAACGTGCTGGCCGCCCACGAGGTGCCGAGGATCGTCGAGGCCGCCGGGCCGCCCGCCGGCGGGCAGGAACTGGTCGTCAAGATCTTCGTGACCCCGACGGACGACACGGTGTACGCCAGGGCGGCCGGACGTGCCTTCCTCGGCTGGATCCTCAACCAGCCGCCCTACCGCGCGTTCCACGACTGGCTCGGCCGGGGCGACGCCCTGGCCGCGTCACGGGCGGCCTGGGACGCGGGGGACCGGCGGGGCGCGGCCGAGGCGCTCCCGGACTCGGTCGTGGACGAGCTGTGGGTGCACGGCTCGCCGGAGGAGTGCCGTGCCCACATCGCGCGGTATCTCCACCCCGGCGTCACCGCGGTCGAGCTCCACATCACCCCGACCCCCGAACTGGACGCGGCACCCGGCGCGCTGCCGGAGGTGCTGGCCGCCCTGCGCGTCCCGCAGGATCAGGCGGGCCCGAGACGGAGCTGATCCTCCGGCCGTCGCCCGCGCGGCGGCCGTCACCGGTGCCGGTTCAGGCTGCCGCCGTCACCGGTGCGGGTTCAGCACCTGCGGAGCCCGTCGAAGCGTCCGGGCCAGGACCACCGCCACCAATGCGATTCGCCTCTCGCACAGGTGTAGCAGCAAAAGGAGGAAATCCTTCGAGGGGAATCAATGGTGATGGCGGAGGCGGTCGAAGGGGGCCGGTGCCATTGTTGTCCCGTAACTCGATTTAGCGGATTTGTTAGGCTGCCCGGATGCCTTCTCAGCGCACCCTCCTGCCGCGCTCGGCACCGGCCGCCTCAGGCGTGTCGTCCCACGCTCTCGCCGCGCTGCTGGACCGGCTCGAAGCGCGGTCCGTCGAGTGTCACTCCCTCATGGTCGTACGCCGCGGTCACGTCGTCGCCGAAGGCTGGTGGGCGCCGTACTCGGCCGGACGCCCGCACCTTCTCTACTCGCTGACGAAGTCGTTCACCTCGGTCGCCGTGGGGCTCGCGATCGCCGACGGGCTGCTCTCGCTGGACGACCGTGTGGTGGACGTGCTGCCCGGCCACGTTCCGGCCGGCATCTCGGCGCGGGGACGCCGCCTCACCGTTCACCACCTGCTGTCCATGACGACCGGGCACCGCACGGACAGCCTCGCCCAGGCCTGGGAACTGGAACCGGGCGACCTGGTCAAGGGCTTCCTGCGCGTGCCGTTTCCCGAGGCCGAGGGAACGCGGCACGCCTACGACAATCCGACCACCTTCGTCCTGGCCCGGATGGTGGAACGGGTCACGGGCCGCGGACTGCCGGAACTGCTCGGCGAGCGCCTCTTCGAGCCGATGGGCGTCGGCCACGCCGAGTGGGACCGGGTGGCGAGCGGTGCCGCCTTCGGATTCCACGGACTGCACCTCACGACCGAGGCCGTCGCCGCCTTCGGTGAGCTGCTGCTGCGCGGAGGCCTCTGGGGCGACCGGCGGCTCGTCCCGCGCGAGTGGGTGGAGCTCGCGACCCGGCGGCACATCGGCACCCTGCCGTCCGAGGACGGATCGGGGGACGCCGACTACCTGTGCGGTTACGGTTACCAGTTCTGGGTGTCGCGTCACGGTTACCACGGTGACGGCTCCTTCGGCCAGCAGTGCGTGGTCGTCCCGTCGCACGATCTCGTGGTCGCCGTGACCGGTGCTCACACGCGGGCGCAGGCGGTGCTCGACGCGATATGGGAGTGCCTGCTGCCCGGCATGGACCACGCGGGAAGCACCCGCGACGACGAGATCCTCGCCGATCGGCTGCGGCGGCTGTCACTCGCGCCGGTACCGGGTTCGGCGGACCCGGGGCGTTCCGTCACGGCGACAATCGACGCCTCCGCGGAGGGTTCGGCGCTGCCCGGCGGAACCCCGGTGACCGTCGATCCCGTGGACGGCGGATGGCTCCTGCGATTCGGGTCGTTCCTCGACGTCGAGGCCGGCCACGGCGGGTGGCGGGAGAGTTCGCCGCTCGGCCGCCCCGTCGTCGCGACCGGCGCGTGGCAGGGCGGCACGTTCGTCGCCGACCTTTACGTCGTCACCACCCCGCACCGGGTCCGCCTGGTGGTCGACGCCGTCGCGGGGACGGCGGTGGCGACGTGGAACATCGTGCCCCTGACCAGCCCCGATCTGGTGCCGCATCTGCGGTCGCCGCTGATGACACGGCCCGACGTCGCGTAGGCGACGCCGGGCTCCACGTCACCCAGGCCGCCCCCGGCGATCCGGTGCTCAGAATCCGGCGTCCGACCACGCCTCGGCGAGGAGGTCCTGGGAGCGGACGCGGTCGGCGTGGTCGTGCGTGATCGTGGTCACCAGGAGCTCGTCGGCGCCGGTCGCCTCCTTGAGCACGCGCAGCCCCTCCACCACCTTCTCGGGGGTGCCCGCGAACCGCGTGTCCACCCGGTCCGCTACGAGCGCCCGGTCCTCCTCGCTCCACTCGTGCGCGTACGCCTCCTCGGGAGAGGGATATCGGACGGCGCCCCCGCCGGACCGGATGCTGCGCACCCACAGCCCGTACGGCTCGCCCACGCGGCGGGCCTCCTCCTCGGTGGGCGCGACCAGGACGTCGGCGGACACCATGACGTGCGGCTCGGGATAGTCGCGGGACGGCTTGAAGGCGTCGCGGTAGGACTCGACCGCCTCCAGCACGGTGGCCGGGCTCACGTGGTAGTTCGCCGCGAAGGGCAGCCCTCGCTCGGCCGCCACCTGCGCGCTCTGACCGCCGCTGCTGCCGAGGACCCACAGCTCCACCGCGGCGCCCTCCCCGGGCTGGGCGTGCGCCTCGTGCCCCTCGTCGGAGTGGTAGCGGCCGGCCAGCAGCGCGATGATCTCGTCGACCTGGTCGGCGAAGTCGGGCGTCCGCGCGCCCGGCTGCTGCAGCAGCGCCCCGGCCAGGGCGAAGAGCGGGTGCTTGGCGAGCGAGGTGAACGAGAACGGCGGCGGGACCAGCAGGCCCTTGACCGTCCGCGCCTCCGTGGCGGGCGGGTCGGTGGGGGCGGGTGCGGCCCCCTCCGGCGGGGTGGCGAGCAGCTCCCGGGCGCGCTGGCCGGAGCGGCCGAGTCCGAGGTCGATGCGGCCGGGGTGCAGCGCGTCGAGGGTGCCGAACTGCTCCACCACGGTGAGCGGGGTCTGGTGGCCGAGCTGGACCGCGCCGGAGCCGACCCGGATGCGGCGGGTGGCCGCCGCCACGGCGCCGATGAGGACCGCGGGCGCGGAGCTCGCCACGCCGGGGGTGAGGTGGTGCTCGGCCAGCCAGTAGCGGTGGTATCCGGCGTCCTCCGCCCGGCGGGCGAGGTCGACGGTGTTGCGCAGGGCGTCCCGCGCGGTGGCTCCGGAGGAGATCGGGGCGAGGTCGAGAACGGACAGGCGGGTCATGCGGGTCCTCCGGTGGGGAACGGCCTGCTGGGGATCTGCGCGCGCAGGACGGGGGCGATGTCGCTCTGGAACAGTTCGAGCGACGCCCGGTGCTGCCCGTCGGTCAGCCCGTCGGCCTCCGCCTGCACGTGCAGCACCTCGTGGCCGAGCCGCTCGTGATAGCGGTGCACCTTGTCGACGATCTGCTGGGGGCTGCCGACGAGGATGGAGCTGCGCTCGATGGCGTCCTCCAGCGTGTGGAACACCGGGTCGAGCCCCCGCTTCTCCAGGAACGCCACCCGGGCGTCGAAGATCGGCCGGTAGGTCTCGACGGCGTCCTGCGACCGCGGCGTGGCGTAGTAGCCCGCGCTGCCCGCCCCGACCAGCGCGTCGGCCGGGTCGTGGCCGTAGTGCTCCCACCGCTCCCGGTAGTAGCGCACCAGTTCCGCGTACGGCTCGACGGGGTTGGTGACGTTGGCGGAGAAGAGGGGGTCGCCGTAGCGGGCGGCGAGGTCCACCGACTCCCTGCTGGTGGCGCTGCCGTGCCAGACCCGCACCGGCCGCTGGAGCGGCCGGGGGAGCACCTCGGCGTCGGCCAGCGGCGGCCGGAAGCGGCCCGACCAGGTCACCCGGTCCTCCCGCCAGAGCCGCCGGAACAGCTCGTAGCCCTCACGGTTGCGGTCCCACTGGTCCTCGCCGGTGACGTGGAACAGCTCCGCCTGGGCGGTGCCGTTGCCCTTGCCGATCATCAGCTCCAGCCGCCCGCCGGACAGGTGGTCGAGGGTCGAGTAGTCCTCGAACGCCCGGACCGGATCGAGCAGGCTGAGGGTGGTCACCGCGGTGAACAACCTGATCCGGCGGGTCAGCGCCGCGACGTGGCTCAGCACCACGGGCGGGGACGAGGACAGGAACGGCCGCTCGTGCCGTTCACCGAAGGCGAAGCCGTCGAAGCCCAGTTCCTCGGCGAGCACCGCGCTCGCCACGATCTCGCGGAAGCGCTCCGCCGGCGACTTGAGCTCGCCGGTCAGCGGATGCGGCAGGTGGAACCCGAGCGTCATGGCCAGGAACTTCACGCCCGGACCACCTCCCCGCCGGTGAGCGGCACGGCGCCGTCCGGAGCGGTGACGCCGCTGACGGCCCCGCTCATGACGCCGTCGCGTAGCGGTTGGCGGGGCGGGGCAGACCGAGCCGCCCGCGCAGGTCCCCGGTGTCGTACGCCGTTCGGAACGCGCCCGCCGCCCGCAGTTCGGGCACCAGGCCCCGGGTGATCGCCACCAGGTCGCGGGGCAGCTCGCCCGGCCGGAGGCGGAATCCGTCCAGCCCCGCCTCCCGCCAGCTCAGCAGCAGGCCCGCGAGCGCCTCCGGGGTGCCGGTGAAGACGTGGGCGTCCGAGACGAACTCGCCCCCGTCGAGGTCGTCGAGCCGCGCCTTCCGGTCGGCCGCGCCGCCGGTCTCCAGGAAGACCACCAGGTCCGCGAAGACCTTCAACGGCGGCCCCGCCCGTCCGGTCGCGGCCTCCGCTTCGCGCACCTGCTCGACGATGGCCGAGGCGTCCTCCCGGTCCCGCGGCGTGACGTACACGACGTCGGAGGCCCGGGCGGCGAACTCGTACGGCTGCCGGTCGTGGGCGAGGGAGGTGACGAGCGGCTGCCCCTGCGGCGGGCGCGGCGTGATCGAGGGGCCCTTCACGCTGAACCAGTCACCCTGGAAGTCGATGTAGTGCAGCTTCTCGCGGTCGACGAACCGGCCGGTCGCGACGTCCCTGATCTCGGCGTCGTCCTCCCAGCTGTCCCACAGCCGGCGGACCACCTCCACCGCGTCGGCGGCCTCGCCGAGCAGGCCGGCCACGTGCCGGGTGAAGGCGGGATCGGCGCGGTCGGAGAAGTCCAGCGGAGGCAGGACCCGGCGGCCGAAGTGCGCGGCGTGGTCGGGGCGGCCCGAGACCTGGGGCCGCCAGCCGGCCCTGCCGCCGCTGATGTGGTCGAGGGAGGCGATGCCGATCGCGACGTGGAACGGCTCGGTGTGGGTCGTGCCGGTGGTCGGCACGAGGCCGATCCGCGAGGTCAGCGGCGCGACGCCGGAGGCGATCAGCACCGCGTCGAGCCGTCCGCGCACCTGGTCGAGCCGCTCGTCGGGTTCGTTCAGGCGGGTCGACTGCAGGCCGAGGGCGTCTTCGAAGGTGACAAAGTCGAGCAGGCCGCGTTCGGCCTCCGCGACGAGGTCCGCCCAGTAGGCGAGGGTGAACAGCCGGTCCGGTCGCGCGCCCTCGGCCCGCCAGGCGGCCGGGTGCCAGCCCGCCCCGTCCAGTGCGACGGCGAGGTGCAGGGTCATCGGTTCTCCTTCGTACGGGGGGCCGGCACGGGGGCGGCCGGCTCGCGCGGAGCCGGGTCGCGGGGGGCGAGGCCGAGATGGTCGCGGAGGGTGGGCCCGGTGTACTCGGCCCGGAAGACGCCCTTCTCCTGCAGCAGCGGGACGACCTTGTCGACAAGTTCGTCCAGCCCGCCCGGGGTGAGGTGGGGCACGAAGATGAAGCCGTCGGCGGCGTCGGTCTGCACGAAGTGGTCGATCTCGTCGGCCACGGTGCGCGGTGTGCCGATGAAGGTCTGCGGCGCGGAGACCTCGATGGCGAGCTCCCGGATCGACAGGTTCTTCTCCTCGGCGAGGGCGCGCCACTTGGCCACCAGCTCGCCGCGGTCGCGGCGGAACGCCGCGTGTCCTCTGGACACGCCCTCGTCCAGGTCGGGCTCGACGTCGGGCAGCGGCCCGTCCGGGTCGTACGCCGACAGGTCGCGGCCCCAGACGGCCTCCAGGAAGTAGATCGCCTGCTGCGGGCCGACCTGCGCGCGGCGGATCTCGGCGGCCCGTTCGGCGGCCTCGGCCTCGGTGTCGCCGAGCACGTACGTCACCGCCGGGAGGATCTTGAGGTCCTCGGGCCGCCGTCCGTACGCCGCGAGCCTGCGCTTGACGTCGCGGTAGAAGGCGCGGCCCTCCTCCAGCCTGCTGTGCCTGCTGAAGATCACGTCGGCCGAGGACGCGGCGAACTCGCGGCCCTCGTCGGAGTCTCCGGCCTGGATGATCACCGGATGGCCCTGCGGGCCCCTGGGCACGTTGAACAGCCCCGAGATGTCGAAGTGCCGGCCCTGGTGCCGGAAGGCGGTGACGCCGCCGGGCCGCAGGAACCGCCCCGCCTCCGGGTCGGCGGCCACCGCGTCGGGGGCCCAGGAGTCCCACAGCTCCCTCGCGGTCTCCAGGAACTCCTTCGCCCGGCTGTACCGGTCGGACTCGTCCAGGAAGCCGCCGCGGCGGAAGTTCTCGCCGGTGAAGGCGTCGAAGCTGGTCACCACGTTCCACGCGGCCCGGCCGCCGCTCAGGTGGTCGAGCGACGCGAGTCTCCTCGCCACCTCGTACGGTTCGTTGAAGGTGGAGTTCACCGTCGCGGCGAGTCCCAGGTGGGTGGTGACGGCGGCCAGCGCGGCGAGGACGGTCAGGGACTCCGGACGGCCCACGACGTCGAGGTCGTGGATGCGGCCCTTCGCCTCGCGCAGCCGCAGTCCCTCCGCGAGGAAGAAGAAGTCGAACCTGCCCCGTTCGGCGGTCCTGGCCAGGTGGCGGAACGACTCGAAGTCGATCTGGCTGCCCGACGCGGGATCGGACCACACGGTCGTGTTGTTCACGCCCGGGAAGTGCGCGGCGAGATGGATCTGCTTGGTCATCGGGCGCTCCTGATGAGGGAAACCTAGTAATACAGTAGGTATTAAGGGTTTTTGCGTCAATCGTCACCGTGGAACTGATCGAAGGAGCAGGACCGATCGCCGCCGCGACCGGTGTCCCGGCCGTCCGGAGACGGACCCCGGTTGGCCTCTTGACGGAGGGTTGACCTATCCTCTCCGTCACGTCACCCATCTGCTCCAGGGTTGGGCGGACGCGGTGACGGGACGCGGCGACCGGGACCGGGCGAGCGGTGGCCGGGCCGGCGCGAACGAAGGGGTGGCGTAGTGGCGCTCAGTGACGACGCCGAGCCGGGGCCGGTGACGGCGGCCGGCGCCGACGTGTTCACCGCCGACGAGGAGATCGGCCGGGACCTCGCGAAGATCGACTGGCGGGCGACCCCCCTCGGGCCGCCGGACGAGTGGCCGCAGAGCCTGCGGACCGCGGTGAGCATCCTGCTGTCGTCCCGGTTCTCCATGTGGATGGCGTGGGGCCCGGAGCTCACCTTCTTCTGCAACGCCGCCTACCGCCGCGACACCCTGGGGCGCAAGTACCCGTGGGCGCTGGGCCGGCCGGCCAGCGAGGTGTGGGCGGAGATCTGGGACGACATCGGTCCCCGGATCGGCACCGTGCTCGCCACGGGACAGGCCACCTGGGACGAGGCGCTGCTGCTGTTCCTCGAGCGGTCCGGCTACCCCGAGGAGAGCTATCACACGTTCTCCTACAGCCCGCTGCGCGACGACTCCGGCGCGGTGGTCGGCATGTTGTGCGTCGTCATGGAGGACACCGAGCGGGTGGTCGGCGAGCGCCGCATGGCGACCCTGCGCGATCTCGGCTCCGACCCCAGCGTGGTCCGCACCGAGCAGGAGATGCTGGCCTTCACCTGCCGCCAGCTCGGCCACAACCAGCACGACCTCCCGTTCACGCTGACCTATCTCTTCCAGGACGACGGCGGCGCGCGGCTGGCGGGCGTGACCGGCATCTCCGCCGGGCACCCGGCCGCCCCCCTGACCCTGCCGGCCCGCGACTCCGGCGAAGCGGTGTGGCCCATGGCGGCGCCGGCCCGGGGGGAGTCGGTGCTCGTGGAGCTCGACGCCGCCGGGTTCGCCAAGCTGCCGTCCGGTGGCTGGCCGGAGCCACCCGCCCAGGCCCTGCTGGTGCCGCTGCTCCAGCAGGGCAGCGCGCCGTACGGGTTCCTGGTGGCCGCGCTCAACCGGTACCGGCCCCTCGACGAGGGCTACCGCGGGTTCCTGGAGCTGGCCGCCGGGCACGTCGCCGCGGGGATCGCGAGCGCCCGCAGCTACCAGGCGCAGCAGCGGCGGGCCGAGGAGCTGGCCGAGCTCGACCGGGCGAAGACCGTCTTCTTCTCCAACATCAGCCACGAGTTCCGCACCCCGCTGACCCTGATCATGGGACCGGTGGAGGAGCTGCGTAACCGGCTGCAGGGAGCCGACCCGCAGGTGCGCGAGGAGCTGGAGGCCATCCGCCGCAACGGGTTGCGGCTGGGCAAGCTCGTCAACACCCTGCTCGACTTCTCCCGCATCGAGGCCGGCCGGATGCAGGCCCGCTACGAGCCCGTCGACCTGGCCGCGGTCACCGCCGAGCTGGCCAGCCTCTTCCGCTCCGCCATCGACAAGGCGGGCCTGGACTTCGCGGTCGACTGCCGTCCCCTGGACGAGCCGGTCTACATCGACCGCGGCATGTGGGAGAAGGTGGTCCTGAACCTGCTCAGCAACGCGCTGAAGTTCACCTTCGACGGCTCGGTCGGCGTGTCGGTGCGCGGGGAGGGCGGCCACGCGGTGGTGACCGTCACCGACACCGGCATCGGCGTCCCGGCCGACGAGGTGCCGCGGCTGTTCGAGCGGTTCCACCGCATCGAGAACGCCCGCTCGCGCTCCAACGAGGGCAGCGGCATCGGCCTGGCGCTCGTGCAGGAGCTCGTCGGCCTGCACGGCGGCACCATCGCCGCCGAGAGCGCCGAGGGCGAGGGCACCCGCTTCACCATCCGCCTGCCGTTCGGCGCCGCGCACCTGCCCGCCGAGGCGATCACGACGGCCGCCGGCGGCAGCGTGGCGTCCGCCACCGCCGACCCCTTCGTCCAGGAGGCCCTGCGCTGGCTGCCGGCGGACGACGCCGCCGCGTCCGGCGGGGACGACATGGAGCTGACCGCCCAGGATCCCTCCGCCCCCCGCCCCGCGGGCGTCCCGGCGCGGGTGCTGGTGGCCGACGACAACGCCGACATGCGCGGATATCTCGTCCGGCTCCTCACGGGCGCGGGCTACCACGTCGACACCGTGGGCGACGGGCAGGACGCGCTGGACGCCATCCGCACCGACGCCCCCGACCTCGTGGTGAGCGACGTGATGATGCCGCGCCTGGACGGCCTGGCGCTGGTCGCGGCGCTGCGGGCCGATCCGCGCACCGCCGCCGTCCCCGTGCTGCTGCTGTCGGCGCGGGCGGGCCAGGAGGCGTCCATCGAGGGCCTGCAGGCCGGAGCCGACGACTACCTCGTCAAGCCGTTCGCCGCCGCGGAGCTGCTCGCGCGGGTGCGGGCCAACATGGAGATGGCGCGGCTGCGCCAGCACCAGGCCCGCTGGCGCACGGCGCTGGTCGACTCACTGCAGGAGGCGTTCTTCGTCTGCGACGAGAACGGCGCGGTCGTCGAGATCAACAGCGCGTTCGCCGACATGCTCGGGTACGGCCCCGAGGGCCTGCCGTACACGCCGATCCACCCGTGGTGGCCGGACCGGGACGTCGACCCCGCCGCCCACCAGCAGGTCGCCGACGCCTTCGCGGGCCTCGTCGGCCCGGGCCAGGGCAGCTACACCATCCCGGTCACCCACCGGGACGGGCACCGGCTGTGGATCAGCGTCACCTTCAACCAGGCGCAGGACCCCGACACCGGGCGCCAGGTCGTCGTCGGCACCTTCCGCGACGTCACCGCCGAGCACTACGCCATCCAGCGGGAGAGCGCCCTCGCCTCCCTCAGCACGTCGCTGTCCCAGGCCGGAAGCCTGACCGACGCGCTGTCGGGGGCGCTGGGAGAGCTGCGCACCCTGTGGCGCGCCCGGCACGTGCTGGCCGCCGTCTTCGAGCACGAGGGCGACCCCACCCTGACCGCCACCGACGCCTCGCTGGCCTGGCGCGCGCTGCCGGCCGGACGCCGCGAGGCGCTCACCGGCCTGCGCCGGCGGCCCCTGCTGACCCCGGCCGCCGACCGCAGCGGAGTCGGCGTGCTGCTGGAGCACCCCGACGGCCCGATGGCGCTGTGGGTCGAGCTGGGCGACCAGCGGCCGTTCTCCCGGGAGGACGAGCTGCTCCTGTCGCTGCTCGCGGGGCACCTCGCCCAGGGGCTCGTCCGCGCGCACCAGATCGACCAGCAGCGCGAGACCGCGATCGCGCTGCAGCGCGCCATCCTCGGCCCCGCCGACCTGCCCGAAGGGTTCGCCGTCCGCTACGAGCCCGCCACCCGCCCCCTGGAGGTCGGCGGCGACTGGTACGACACCATCGCCCTGCCCGGCGGGAACATCGGCATCGTCGTGGGCGACTGCGTCGGGCGCGGCGTGGAGGCGGCCGCCGTCATGGGGCAGCTGCGCAGCGCCTGCCGCGCGCTGCTCCTGCAGGACGCCAGCCCGGCGCGCACGCTCATGGCCCTGGACCACTTCGCCGCCGGCGTCCCCGGCGCGAAGTGCACCACCGTCTTCTGCGGCGTGCTCGACCCGGAGACCGGGGTGCTGACCTACTCCAGCGCCGGGCACCCGCCGGGCATCCTCGCCCACCCCGACGGCACCACCCGCCTGCTCGAAGACGGGCGGTCGATCCCGCTGGCCGTCCGGCCCGGCGCGGAACGCCCGGAGGGCCAGGCGGTCATCCCCGCGCGCGCCACGCTCATGCTCTACACCGACGGCCTGGTCGAGCGCCGCCGCAGCCCGCTCAACGCGGGCATCGACCAGGCCAGCCGGGCCGTGCAGGACGGCCGGGACGCCGCGGTCGACGACCTCGCCACGCAGGTGATGGTGCGGCTCGCGCCCGCCGACGGGTACGACGACGACGTCGCCCTGCTGCTCTACCGCCACCCCGCCCCGCTGGAGATGGCCTTCCCGGCCGAGTCGTCCCAGCTGGCGCCCGTCCGCAGGGCGCTGCGGACCTGGCTCGCCCAGTGCGACCTGCCGGCCCAGACCATCCAGAACGTCCTGGTCGCCGCTGGAGAGGCGTGCGCCAACGCCATCGAGCACGGTCACCGCGACGCCCCCGGCGACATCGTCCGCCTGCGGGCCGAGGCCTTCGTGGACAACCTGCGCCTCGTCGTCGCCGACACCGGCCGCTGGAAGTCTCCCAAGGCAGAGGAGAACACCCACCGCGGGCGCGGTGTCGCCCTAATGCGCGCCATGATGCAGCAGGTCACCATCACGCCCGGCCCGTCCGGCACCATCGTCGACATGCACACGAGGATCGCCTGATGACCACGCCCCTCACCCTCACCTCCAGCCGCCGCGCCGACGGCGCCGCGCTGCTGACGGCCACCGGCGAGATCGACATGAGCAACACCGACGCGCTCGCCGAGGCCCTCGGCAACATGCCGGGGCCCCTGGTGCTGGACCTGACCGCCGTCGAATACCTCGACAGCGCCGGCCTGAGCGTCCTGTTCGCCCACGCCGACCACATCACCCTCATCGCCAACCCGCTGCTCACCCCCGTCCTGGACATCTCCGGGCTCGCCGGGCTCGCTCCCGTGCAGAGCGCCGAGCACGAGGCCCCCATCACGTCGTAGCGACCCCGCCGGCCGCCGCGAACCGGCGCGTCGCGCGCCGGGAAGGCGCCGTGCAAGACCGGGTAAAGCCCCCTCCGTGCCGCTCCGCGGGGGCGTTAGCGTCGCGCCGACCAGCCGCGCAGCCGCGTCTCCGCCGTCTCGCAGTCATGGTGCAGTAGTCACCGTGCAGTAGTCGCCGTGCAGTAGTCGCCGCGCAGCCGCCGCCCGCGGCCGGTCGTCGTGACCGTACGGGGGGCCGGGCGCCGCCCGCCATGTCGGGGGGCATGCGTGACAGGTGCAGGTGTCACAGGAGCGCGGAAGACCGCGGCGGTGACCGGGGTGTTCGCGGTCCTCGGGGGGCTCGTCCTCGCCGGTTGCGCCGCGGGGCCGCCCGCGTCCCGGCCCGTGCCACGGGCGGTGACGCCCTCCGCGTCGCCGTCCCCGGCGCGGTCACGGGGCGCCGCCGCGCCTCCGGAGGGGGCGGGGCCGACCGACGTCTACGCGGCCGACCGGCCCGGAATGCTGAGCCCGGTCGTCAAAGGGTTCCGCTCCCTGGTCTACGTGCCCAACAGCGAGAGCGGCACGGTCGACGTCATCGACCCGGAGACGTACCGGATCGTGCGGCACTTCACCGTCGGGGCGCTGCCGCAGCACGTGGTGCCGTCGTGGGACCTGAAGACCCTGTGGGTGAACAACAACCGGGGCAACTTCCTCACCCCCATCGACCCGCGCACCGGCAGGCCGGGCCGGCCGGTGCCGGTGGACGACCCGTACAACCTGTACTTCTCGCCGGACGGCGCGTACGCCCTGGTCATGGCGGAGCGGAACAACCGGCTCGACCTGCGCGACCCGCACAGCATGAGACGGCTGCGCTCGCTGCCGCTGCCCTGCCGCGGCGTCAACCACGGCGACTTCACCGCCGACGGCTCGGTGTTCCTGGCCAGCTGCGAGTTCAGCGGCGACCTCGTCGTCGTCGACTGGCGCACGCCCAGGCTGATCCGCCGCGTCCACCTCGGCCACATGAGCATGCCGCAGGACGTGAAGCTGTCGCCCGACGGCCGCGTCTTCTACGTCGCCGACATGGAACGGCACGGCGTGTGGCTGGTGGACGCGGCGACGTACGAGGTCGTCCGGTTCATGCCGACCGGCCGGGGCGCGCACGGGCTCTACGCCAGCCGCGACTCGCGCCACCTGTACGTGTCGAACCGCGGCGAGGGATCGGTCTCCGTCGTGTCGTTCGCCCAGCGGAAGGTGGTCGACGTCTGGCGCATCCCCGGCGGCGGCTCCCCGGACATGGGCGGCGTCTCGGCCGACGGCACCAAGCTGTGGCTGAGCGGCCGCTACCACGGCGTCGTCTACGTCTTCGACACCCGGACCGGCAGGGTCCTCCACACCATCCCCGTCGGCGCCGGGCCGCACGGGCTGTGCGTGTATCCGCAGCCCGGCCGTTACTCGCTCGGCCACACCGGCGTCTTCCGGTGAGCCGTGCCTCGGTGCGCTGCGCCTCTGACGACCTGCGCCTCTGATCGACCTGTGCCGCCGGCAGGCCCGGGCTTCGGGTGACCTGCGCCGCCCGGTGACTTCTGTCCCGCGTCATCTGTCCCGCGTCCGGCGGCGATCACGCGCCCGCGGTGACGGCCCTCAGCTCGTCGAGCGACTCCCGCATGAGCCGCGGCAGGTCCGGGCCGCCGGCGTCGCCGGCCCAGCGTTCAAAGGCGATTTTGAAGACGGCGATGCCCGCCTCCGCGGCCAGGCTCGCGGCCGGCTCGGCCACGCCGCGCCCGCGCAGCGCCCCGGCGAGGGACGCCGCGAGCGACGCGAGTTTGATCAGCTCGCGCTCCCGCAGCTCCGGGTGCGCGGCGACGACGGCCTGGCGCCGCCGCGCGAACTCGCGGCGTTCCTCGAACATGCCGCCCGCGACGCCGAGCGCCGTCGCGATCGCGTCCATCGGCGCCGCGGTCTCGGGCGCGCCCGCGACGGCGTCCACGAGAAGCTCCTCCAGCGCGTGCGAGCCGTGGAACAGCACCTCGCGCTTGTCGGCGAAGTGCCGGAAGAACGTCCGCTCCGTGAGCCCCGCCCGCCTGGCGATCTCCGCGACCGTGGTCTGGTCGAACCCGCGCTCCGCGTAGAGCTCCAGCGCCGACCGCTCCAACCGGCCGCGCGCGTCCGGCTCCCATCGACCCATGTCCTGATCGTAGCCGCATGACAGTCACTGACATCGTGGCGTATGCTGACGACAGTGACTGACATCAGTCCCCGTGCGCGGCCGTGTGCCGGGGACGGTCACCCGTCGGGAGGTTCTCTCATGCGCGTTTTCGTCACCGGGGCGTCGGGCTGGATCGGCTCCGCCGTCGTGCCCGAGCTCATCGGCGCGGGTCACGAGGTCACCGGGCTGGCCCGGTCGGACGCCTCGGCCGAAGCCCTCACCCGGGCCGGGGCGCGGGTGCGTCTCGGCACGCTCGACGACCTCGGCACCCTGCGGAGCGAGGCCGCCGAGTCGGACGGGGTGATCCATCTCGCGTTCAAGCACGACATCGCCTTCTCGGGCGGCTTCGGGGAGGCCGTCGGCGCGGACCGCCGGGCCGTGGAGGCGCTCGGGGAGGCGCTCCAGGGCACCGGACGGCCGCTCGTGATCGCTTCAGGGACCCTCGGCCTCAAGCCGGGAGCCGTCGCGACCGAGCAGGACGGGATCGAGCCGGGCTCCGCGCATCCGGGCGGCGGCCCCCGGGGGCGGCTGGAGACGGCGTTGCTGACGCTCTCCCTGGCCTCCCACGGCGTGCGGTCGTCGGTCGTGCGCCTTCCCCCGACGGTGCACGGCGAGGGGGACCCCGGTTTCATGGCCGCCCTGGTCGGCATCGCCCGCGAGAAGGGCGTCTCCGGTCACGTCGGCGACGGGGCGAACCGCTGGCCCGCCACGCACCGGCTCGACGCCGCGCACCTGTTCCGGCTGGCGCTGGAGAAGGCCCCGGCGGGGACGGTGCTGCACGCCGTCGCCGACGAGGGTGTGCCGATCCGGGCCGTCGCCGAGGTGATCGGCCGTCACCTGGACCTGCCGGTGGTCTCGGTCGCCCCTGAGGAGGCGAGCGCGCACTTCGGCTGGCTGGGCGGTGTCGTCGGGGCCGACAGCCCGGCGTCGAGCGCGCTGACCCGCGACCTGCTCGGCTGGCGGCCGGTGCAGCCCGGCCTCCTCGACGACCTCGGCAAGGGTCACTACTTCTCCTGACGGCCGGGGGCGGGCGGAAGATCTTACGGGTCGCGAACGGCCGCGCCCGGAGCGGCCCCAGTGGGGCGGCGGCGGTCTACCCTCGGCGCGTGAAGGTGCTGCTGACCGGCTCGGCCGGGTTCATCGGAAGTCACGTCGCCGAGGCGCTGACGGCGGCCGGGCACGAGGTGACGGGCCTCGACGTGCGGGCGGGCGGCGTCGAGGGCGGAGACGTGCGCGACGAGACGGCCGCCGGCCGCCTGCTGCCGGGCGTGGACGCGGTGGTCCACCAGGCGGCCAAGGTCGGCCTCGGCGTCGACGTGGCGGACCTGCCCGACTACGCCTCGGTGAACGTGTACGGCACGGCCGTGCTGCTGGCGGCGATGGCGCGGCACGGCGTCGGCCGCCTGGTGCTGGCGTCGTCCATGGTCGTCTACGGCGAGGGCGCGTACGAGTGCGGCGAGCACGGGCCGGTCCGGCCCCGTCCCCGGGCCGCCGAGGACCTCGACCGGGGGATCTTCGAGCCGCGCTGCCCCGGTTGCGCCTCGCCGCTAACGCCGGCGGTGATCGGAGAGGACGCGCCCGCCGATCCCCGCAACGCCTACGCCACCACGAAGCTGGCGCAGGAGCATCTCGCGGCCAACTGGGCCAGGGAGACCGGCGGCGTCGCCGTCGCCCTGCGGTACCACAACGTCTACGGTCCCCGGATGCCCAGGGACACGCCGTACTCGGGGGTCGCGGCGATCTTCCGGTCGGCGCTGGAGGCGGGGCGCGCCCCGCGCGTCTTCGAGGACGGCGGTCAACGGCGCGACTTCGTCCACGTCCGCGACGTCGCGCGGGCCAACCTGGCGGCGCTCGCCGCGGGGCGGGAGGGCGCCCTGTCCGCGTACAACGTCGCGAGCGGACAGCCGCACACGGTGGGGGAGATGGCCGCGGAACTGGCCGCGGCGCGGGGCGGGCCGGGCCCGGTCGTGACGGGGGAGTACCGCCTCGGCGACGTGCGGCACATCGTCGCCTCGCCGGACCGGGCGCGGGCGGAGCTGGGCTTCCAGGCGCGCGTCGGGTTCGCCGAGGGCATGCGGGAGTTCGCCGCCGCGCCGCTGGGCTGAGCCGGGCACGACGCGATGCCCGCGCGGGCCGGGCGTACTGATCCGGTCGCGCTGATCCACCTGTACGGGGCAGGCCGGGCGGGATGGCATCCTGGTGTCCCGTCAGACATGATCCGTCAGTCACGATCCAGGTGAGCGAGCGCGATGAGAATCGTCGAGGACGACCTGTCCGGCCCGGAGATCGCCGAGTTCCTCGAGGAACACCTGCGGGAGATGCGGTCCGTCACGCCCCCGGAGAGCAAGCACGCCCTGGACCTCGACGGCCTCCGCCGTCCGGAGGTCACGTTCTGGTCGGTGCTGGACGGCGGCGCCGTGGTGGGCTGCGGGGCGATCAAGAGGCTGGACGAGGCCCACGCCGAGCTGAAGTCGATGCGGACGGCGGCGGCACGCAAACGCGCGGGGATCGCGTCCCTGCTGCTGCGGCACATCCTCGCCGAGGCCGGGCGGATGGGCTTCGCGCGGCTGAGCCTCGAGACCGGCTCGGAAGAGCACTTCCTGCCCGCCAGGAAGCTGTACGAGAAGTTCGGGTTCACCTACTGCGAGCCCTTCGGCGACTATCGTCCCGATCCGCTCAGCGTTTTCATGACCAGGGCACTCTGAGACGTACCGCCCTGAGGGGCGGTCACCTCCGGGAGAAGACCTCGGCCTGGCGGCGGACGTGCGCCGCCTTCCTCCGGTGGGCGACTCCGTCGCAGGTCAGGACATCGCTTTGCCGGTCCCGTAGCGCCAGGTGGATGGCGGCCAGCCGTTCGTGCGCGGCCGCGAGGTTCGCGCACAACGACCGCGCCCGCTCGCACAGGATCTCCCTGCGGGCCGCGGCCTCCGCGCGCAGCCGCCGCGACTGATCCAGCAGCGCCGCCCGGCGCTCCCGGTCGGCGGCGGCCGGTGTCCTCGTGGAGGCCCGGTCCGGGCCCGGCGCGGGCGGGAGGAGGTCCAGGGAGGAACCGTGCAGCAGCACGGGCTGTGGTCTCCGCGACGGTATGGCCGGGGCGGCGCGCACCACGGTGGGGCGTCCCGGCAGTCCCTCGGGCCAGAGCAGGGAGAGCAGGCGGCGGAGCGGACGGCTCGCCCAGACGATGAGGCCGCCGGCCGCCGCGGCGGCGTCGTCGTGCACGCGCTCCAGCAGGCGCACCCCGGCGAGGTCGCAGAACCGCAGGCGGACCGCGTCGATCACCAGGTGGACGCGGCCGTCGGCCACCAGCGGCGCGATGACCGCTTCGAGCCGCGCGGCGCTGAACACGTCGAGCTCCCCGCCCACGGTGACCACCGCGGAGTCGGGCTCCCGATGAATGACCTCGATGAAGAGCTCCATATCGGCCTCCTTTCCCCGCGTGAAGTGGGGAAACGGGAATCGGGCGATCGGATTTCGCTGCCCACGCCTGCCGCATGAATCCTGACTTCCGAGGATATGTGCCAATCGTGGGCGCGATTATCGGGCGGGACGTCGTCGTGGTGGCCGCCTCGGCCGGCGGAGTCGAGGCCCTGCGGTCGCTGCTCGGCGGCCTGCCCGGCGACCTGAGGGCGGCCGTCATGGTCGTCCTGCACATCTCGCCGCGGGCGGGCAGCGCCCTGCCGGGCATCCTCGACCGGTCGGGACCGTTGAAGGCCGCCGCGGCGCAGGACGGCGAGCCGCTGCGGCACGGGCGCGTGTACGTGGCCCCGCCCGACCTCCACCTGCTGCTGGACGGGGACGCCGTCCGGCTGTCCCGTGGCCCGCGGCACAACGGGCACCGGCCCGCCGCCGATCCGCTGTTCCTCAGCGCGGCGGCCTTCGCCGGGCCGCGTACCCTCGCCGTCGTCCTCAGCGGCACGCTCGACGACGGCGCCCGCGGGTGCGCGCAGGTGGAGAGCCGGGGCGGCCTGGTCGCGGTGCAGGACCCCGAGGAGAGCCCGTTCGACGGCATGCCGCGCGCGGCCATCGCGGCGACGGCGCGGCCGATGGTGGCCGGCCTGGCGGACATCGCGGAGTGGATCGTCCGGCAGAGCGACGGCGCCCGCGAGGTGAAGGGGGAGGCGGTGGACCAGGAGCTCGAACGGGAGCTGTCGCCGTTCTACTCGGCCGGGGCGCTGCCCCGGCCGCCCGGCGACCTGAGCGCCCTGACCTGCCCCGACTGCAACGGCCCGTTGTACGAGGTGCCCACCTCTCCCAACGGGCACTACCAGTGCATCGTGGGACACGCCTGGTCCCTGGAGAGCATGATCGACGGCCAGGGCGAGGCCGTCGAGCGCGCCTTCTGGGTGACCATCCTGCGCCTGGAGGAACGGCTGCACCTGCTGACGCGGATGCTGTCCACCGCGCAGCGGCACGGGCAGACGGTGACGGCGCGGTGGCTGCGGAGGCAGGTCGAGCAGGACCGGGACACCGTGAAGGCGCTGCGCCGCCTGCAGAGCCAGAGCGGCTGGGAGTCGCCGGTCGCGGTCACCGAGGGCGACCGGCGGCGATAGTGGGGGCGCCATGCACACCGGCGAGGATCGGGAGTTCGACGACCTCCTGACGATGCTCAAGGAGACCCGGGGGTTCGACTTCACCGGCTACAAGCGCACGACGCTCAGGCGCCGCGTCGGCCGGCGGCTGCAGGCGCTCAAGCTGGAGAGCGTGGACGAGTACCGCGACTACCTGGAGCTGGAGCCGGCGGAGTTCACCACCCTGTTCGACAGCCTGCTCATCAACGTCACCGGGTTCTTCCGCGATCCGACCGCCTGGCAGGTGCTGCGGGAGCGGGCGATCCCCTCGATCCTCGCGGCCAAGGGCGGCCGGGCGATCCGGGGCTGGAGCGCCGGGTGCGCCACCGGAGAGGAGGCGTACAGCCTGGCCATGCTGCTGGCGGAGGAGCTCGGCTTCGACGAGTTCCGGGACCGGGTGAAGATCTACGGCACGGACATCGACGAGAAGGCCCTCCACGTGGCGCGCGTGGCGGTGTACGGCGAGCGCCAGATGGCCGGGGTGCCGGCGGAGTTCAGGGAGAAGTACTTCGAGCCGGCGCAGGACGGGTTCGCCTTCCGCCGGGACCTGCGCCGCCAGCTCATCTTCGGGCGCAACGACCTCACCAGGGACGCCCCCATCTCGCGGGTGGACATCCTGCTCGCCCGCAACACCCTGATGTACTTCAACGGCGAGACCCAGCTCGACGTCGTCCGCAGGTTCCACTTCGCGCTCTGCGACCCCGGCTATCTCTTCCTGGGCAAGGCCGAGATGCTGCTGAACCACAGCGACAGGTTCGATCCCGTCGATCTCCGCATGCGCCTGTTCAGGAAGAGGCCGCAGCCTCTGGCCGCGACCCGGCTGGGCTGGGACCATTCCGCGCAGCCGGAGTCGCAGACGCGCCTGGCGCGGCTCCACAGCGCGGCCAACGCCTCCGGCCCGGTCGCCCAGCTCACGCTGGACGCGTCGGGCGCGCTCGCCCTGATCAACACTCGAGCCGAGGTGCTCTTCGGTTTGCAGGCCCGCGATCTGGGGCGCCCGTTCCAGGACCTGGAGGTGTCCTACCGCCCGGTCGAGCTGAGGTCGGTCATCGAACAGGCCGAGCTCGACCTGCGTACGGTCGAGCTGCAGGACGTCGTCTGGAACCGGCCGGGCGCGCCGGAGCCGAGCGTCTTCGACATCGTCGTCGTCCCGCTCATCGACACGACCGGCGAGCTCATCGGGGCCACGGTCAACTTCCACGACGTCACCCGCAACCGGAGGCTCCGCGAGGAGCTGGAGCAGACCAACAAGGAGCTGGAGCACGCGTACGAGGAGCTGCAGTCGCTGAACGAGGAGCTGGAGACGACCAACGAGGAGCTCCAGTCCACGAACGAGGAACTGGAGACGACCAACGAGGAGCTCCAGTCGACGAACGAGGAACTGGAGACGATGAACGAGGAGCTCCAGTCGAGCAACGACGAGCTCCAGCAGATCAACGACACGCTCAACGCCCGGACGGTGCAGCTCGACCGGGCCAACCACTTCGTCGACTCGGTGGTGCGCTCGCTGGGGGACGCCGTGATCGTGCTCGACCGGGACCTGCGGGTGCTGCTGTGGAGTTCCGGGGCGCAGGAGCTGTGGGGGCTGCGCGCCGGGGAGGCCGCCGGCCGCGCCCTGCACACGCTCGACATAGGGCTGCCCGTCGCGACGTTGCAGCCCGAACTGCGGCGCGTGCTGGACGGCGGCCCACCGGGCGGGCCGCAGCCGGCCACGACGAGCGTCGAGGCCGTGAACCGGCGGGGCCGTGCCACCCGGCTGTCGGTCACGGTGACGCCGCTGCACGAGGACGACGCCTCCGTCCACGGCCTGATCCTCGTCCTCACCGCGGAGTGACCATGGAGCCTGACCGGGGTCCCCGGTCAGGGGACGACGGCGACGCCGCCCACGATGCCGGCTCCGGGCCTGCTCTCCAGGGGCGTCTCCGACGGCTCGGGGCGCCAGTCCTCCAGCGGCACGACGCCGGGCTCCAGCAGGCGCAGGCCGTCGAACAGGCCCCGCACCGCGGCCGCGGTGCGCGGTACGGCGCCTCCGCTGGTGGTGGCGGTGTAGACGTCCCGGCTGCGCCGGACCGCGTCCTCGTCGAGGTCGCCGGGCGTGCCGTGGGAGATCACCACATGGCTCCCCGGGGCGAGCGCCTCGCGGAACGTGCCGACGATGCGCGCCGCCTCCGCGTCGTCGACGACGAAGTGGAGGACGGCCAGCATGATCAACGCGATCGGCCGGCCGAAGTCGAGGTGGCGGAGGACCGCCGGGTGGGTGAGCACCGCCTTGGGCTCGCGCATGTCGCCGGCGACCACGATGGACCGGGGGTTGTCGGCGAGCAGGGCGCGGGCGTGGACGAGCACGATCGGATCGTTGTCGACGTAGACGACCCGCGCGTCCGGCGCGACGGCCTGCGCCACCTGGTGCACGTTCTCCTGTGTCGGGAGACCGGTGCCGACGTCGAGGAACTGCCGGATGCCCGCCCCCGCGAGGTGCCGTACGGCCCGTACGAGGAAGGCGCGGTTGGCCCGGGCCACGTCACGGGCGTTCGGCAGGATCTCGATGATCTTCTCGGCCGCCTCGCGGTCGGCGGCGAAATGGTCCTTGCCGCCGAGGTAGTAGTCGTACATCCGGGCCACGCTCGGCGTGGAGGGGTCGATCACCCAGTCCGGTGCCTGCTCGTCGTGCACGCTCTGCCCCCAAGCGTCTCGATCTTCGACCATCATAGGGACGCTCACGGCGGATTTGACCGACCTGTCAGGTAATCGCGAATACCGGCGCCGCCACCGGTCAGGGGATCACGTTGTCCGGCCTGTCGAGCCAGAGGTGCTGACCATCCGGGGTGACGGTCAGCCCGAACCGGTCCCGGCCCGGGCTTCCCCACTCCACCCAGCGGAAGAACGCCTCTTCGACCTCGTCCCACAGATTGCGCGCACCGAACTGCCGGACCTCCGATCCGGTGATCCAGGCCCCGGACCGCCCGGCCCACAACCAGATCTCGAACTCCTCGCCCGTGCCGAGACTCGCCGAGACGTCGGGCAGGCATCCCGCGATCGCGACATCGGCGCCCAGTCCTGCCCGCAGCACTCGGCGGGGATCCACCGTCGCCGCTCGCCTGCCGTAACCGCCCTCATGCTCCGGGGGAGCGGGAACGCGCTGAGCCCGCATCATCATGTAGTGCGCGCCCCCTGCGAACCGGCCGGTCGCCGTGCCGTCCCGTCCCACCGTGAGCCACAGCTTGTGGCCCGGCTCGAACCCCGGCATCCAGGGCAGCACGATCGCTCCGCCGGGGCGGGTCTGCTCCACCCACGCGTACGGCACCTCCCGCACGCCGCAGGTGACATGGACCCGGTCGTACGGAGCCTGCTCCGCCCAGCCGTCCGCGCCGTCTCCCAGTACCAGGCGGGGACCGAAACCGGCCTTCTTGAGGCTTGCCGCCGCCCTCTCATGCACCGCCGGATCGATCTCGACGCTGACCACGTTCCCGTCACCCAGGCGATGGGACAGCAGCCCGGCCGTCCACCCGGTTCCCGTGCCGATCTCCAGGACACGGTCGCCGTCATAAGGGCTCAGCAGTTCGAGGAAGTCCACGACGACACCGGGAGCCGATAGAGAGGAGGAGTACACGCCCTCCCCGCCGCCCACCTCGGTCGCTCCGTCGTCGAGCTGCGTGATGATGGGGTGGTCGGCGTACACCGCATCCCACCAGGCGCTCGCGTCGATGTCCCGATCGATGCGGTAGCCCGGCCCCGCGTACGGCTCCGCCCAGGCCACCGCCGGGGCGAACAGATGACGCGGCACGGCGTGCAGAGCCGCGCGCCATTTCTCATCGGTCAGTTCGCCATTGGCCGCCAGCGTGTCGGCGAGTGCGCCGATACGTTCACGGAGATTCACTTGCCCCGTGTCCCTCCGCCTTTCCCCTGACCGTCTCCGCTTTCCTTCGTCGGCTTCTCCGGGATGAACGGCTTGTCCTGCTTCTGCGGTCCCGCATGCTTCGGCGGCCTGTCGTCCTCGTCCTTGCCCACGTTTCTCTCCCCTCCTTGCGATCGTCCATGGCCGGGGCATCTTCACTGTGCGGGACGAAGTGCTTCAGCGCCACCCGGTCAGCAGAAAGCGCACGTTGACGAAAGCGGTAATTGAGGGTTTCGGGTGTCAGATCGGGCCGGTGATGATTGCGACGATCGTGGTACCGGTTGGGAACGTGTGCTTGTCGGCCAAGTCGAAGATCCCGTACATCATCTTGCCGGTGTAGAGCCGGTCCAGGCGCAGGCCGTGCCGCCTCTCGAAGTCCTCGATGAAGGACAGCAGTTCCGGCCTCGTCTTCGCGTATCCGCCGAAGTGATAATCCAGGTTCACCCGCCACCTGCCGCGTGTTGTGGCGTACGCGTCTTCCTGGAGGCGCCGGATCTCGTCGTCCAGCCAGCGGGCTCCCTTGAGCACCGAGAAGCCGATCGCCTCCCGCTCGCCACGCAGGCCCGCGGCGATGCCCGCGAGCGTGCCGCCCGTGCCGCAGGGGCAGCAGACGAGATCGAAGTCCCGCGTGATCTCGTCCGGGATCTCGGCGCATCCCCGGACCGCGAGCCCGTTGCTTCCACCCTCGGGAATGAGGTAGAAGTCGCCGAATCGGCGGCGGAGGTCCTCTGTCACATCGCTTTCGGTTTTTCTCCGATATGTCTGGCGGTCCAGGTAGGCCAGGATCATTCCCTGTTCGACCGCATAGGAAAGCGTGGGATTGAGGGGGAGATGTTCTTCGCCCCGGATGACGCCTATGGTGCGCAGGCCGAAACGGGCGCCCGCCGCGGCCGTCGCCCTGATGTGGTTGGAGTAAGCGCCGCCGAACGTCAGAATGCCGCCCTGACCGGACCGCCGGGCGGCTTCCAGGTTGTACTTCAGCTTCCGCCATTTGTTGCCGGGGATCTCGGGATCGATGAGATCGTCGCGCTTCAGCAGGAGGCGAACGCCCCGCGCTTCGAGGCGGGGGTCGACCAGTTCCTCCACCGGCGAGGGCAGGCGGAACGGGGAACCGCCCGCCGGTTCGTCAGGCAACCGGAACGACCGGTTCGTCGTCGGTGCCCTCGTAGTCGAACCAGTCGAAGGCCGCGCTGCCCTCGGTGACGTACATGCCGATCACCCGGCCGGTGAAACCGGTCGCCACCTCCGTGGACAGGTAGCGGCCGTCCAGTTCGGCGAGGAGGACGCCGCCGGCCGAGAAGGCGATCGTGTCCGGCCCGCGGGCGCCCACGCCGACCGGCCCGGCGCCGGCCTCGGCGGCACTGGTCACGGACGGCGGCAGCGGATCGGCCGTACGGCAGTGGACCGTGAGGGTGAGCGGCCCCGGAGCGACCGGGCGACGCGCCACGACCTGGCGCAACGGGCCGATCCTGGCGATCACGGACGCCTCTCCGCCGGACACCTCGAGGTCGTAGTGGTGGGCCTCGTCGAGCCGTACGGACAGCCCGGCCCGGCCGGGGTCGGGGTCGAGACGGGCGCTGACGCGGCAGTCGTGATGCTGCTGGCGCCGCCCGAAGAAGGTGTGGCCGGGACGGTCCAGGGTGGGACCGGTGGCGTGCAGCGTCAGGCGGCCGGGGCGCTCGGTCAGCGACCAGGAGCCGTCGGGGCGGGAGCGCACCGAGATCCAGCAGGGCGCCAGGCCGGGTCCGTCGAAGTCGTCGCGGACGGGGGGCGGGGGGAGCGGGTGCCAGGCGGCGGGGGCGGGGTGACGCTCCTCGACCGGCCCCGCCACCGGCCAGCCGTCCACCCACTCCACCGGAACAAGGAAGGTCTCCCGGCCGAGCACCTGGAACTCGGGGGAGTAGCCGCGGGGCCGGGCGCCGAGCAGGATCATCCACCAGGTGCCGTCGGGCGCGCACACGAGGTCCGCGTGGCCGGTGCTCTGGATCGGGCGGGAGGTGCCGCGGTGGGTCAGGATCGGGTTGACCGGGCCGGGCTCGAACGGCCCGCGCGGGGAGCGGGCGCGGGCGATGGAGACGGCGTGGCCGCGTTCGGTGCCGCCCTCCGACAGGAGCAGATACCACCACCCCCCGACCTGGAACAGGTGGGGCGCCTCGGGATACTTGCCGCCGGTGCCCGGCCAGATGTCGACGGGGCCCTCCAGGACCTCGCCGGACGCCGGGTCGATCCGCGCCAGCCGGGGACCGGAGGTCGTGAGCCAGCAGTCGCCCGCGTCGTCCCAGGCCAGGCTGGGATCGACCCGGGGCAGGTCGATCCAGACCGGGTCCGACCACGGGCCCTCGGGGCGCTCCGCGGTCACCAGGAAGTTGCCGCCTTCGCTCACGTTCGTCGTGATCATGTAGAACAGGCCGTCGTGGTGCCGGATGGTCGGGGCGAAGATCCCGCCGGAGGCGACGGCCTCGGGTGGCAGGCGCAGCTGGGACGGCCGGTCGAGCACGTTGCCGATCTGGCGCCAGTGGACCAGGTCGCGGCTGTGGAAGATCGGCACGCCCGGGAAGTACTCGAAGCTGGAACAGACCAGGTAGTAGTCCTCACCCACCCGGCAGACGCTCGGGTCCGGGTGGAATCCGCCGATCACGGGATTCCGGTACGTCCGCATAAGCAGGGTCCGCCCTTCCGTGCGTGCGCCGGGGTGGATCGCAGGCCTGGCTGGACGGGACCATAGGCGGATGATCCGCAACGCGTCAAGATCCACCCGGCGGCGCGCCGTTCCGGCGGCGCGCGGGCCGGCCGGCCACTGGGTCGCCACCTGGGCGTCGATGCCGCAGCTCACGGAGCCGGAGAACATGCCGCCCGCGCCGTTCGCCGGGGACGGCCTCGTCTTCGCCGGCAGCACGCTGCGCCAGACCCTGCGCGTCACCGTGGGCGGGCGGCGGGCGCGGCTGCGCTTCTCCAACGCCTTCGGTGGCGCGCCGCTGCCTCTCACCAGGGTCGCCGTCGCGCTTCCCGGCGGCGGGCGGGCGGGGACCGGCGAGATCCGGCCGGAGACCTCACGGCAGGTGACCTTCCACGGTCGTCCGTCCGTCGTGATCCCGGCGGGGGCGCAGGCGGTCTCCGACCCGCTGAGCTTCGACCTGGCGCCCCGGTCCGTCCTCACGGTGACGGTCCACCTGGCGGACGGGCAGCGCTCCTCCGCCGTCACCTCGCACCCGGGCTCCAGGACCACGTCACACCTGCTGGCCGGGGACCACACCGAGGACGCCGCACTCCCCGGCGCGGCGCTCGCCGACCACTGGTACTTCCTCAGCGGCGTGGAGGTGTGGGCCGGGCACTCGGCCGCCGCGGTCGTCGTCGTGGGCGACTCGCTGACCGACGGCAGGGGCTCGACCACCAACGGGAACGACCGCTGGCCGGACCGGCTGGCCGACCGCCTGCACGCCCGGCGCGCCACCTCGGGAGTGGCGATCGTCAACCAGGGGGCCGGCGGCAACCGGGTGCTCGACGACGGCCTGGGCCCGAACGTCCTCGCCCGGCTCGACCGCGACGTGCTCGCGCAGAGCGGAGTGCGCTGGCTGGTCCTCTTCGAGGGGATCAACGACATCGGCACGGCCGGGGCGGCGGAGGCGGCTCAGAAGCAGGTGGCCGAGGACCTGATCGCCGCGTACGGTCAGATCGTCCGCCGCGCGCACGCCCGGGGCATCCGCGTGTACGGCGCGACGCTGACGCCGTTCGGCGGCAACGACGCCTACGACGACCCGGACGGGCACCGGGAGCGGTCCCGGCAGGTGGTCAACGAGTGGATCCGGACGAGCGGCCGCTTCGACGCCGTCGTCGACTTCGACCGCGCCGCCCGCGACCCGGCCGCCCCCCGGCGGCTCCTCCCGGCGTACGACGTGGGCGACGGCCTGCACCTGAACCCGGCCGGTTACCGGGCGCTCGCGGACGCCGTCCCCGGCCGGCTGTTCCGCGACGAGCCGCTTCCCCGGGGTTTCGGGTTCGAGTGACCCCGCCACCGGCGGCCCACCCCGGAGGGGCCCGATAACACGATCAGGGTAAAGTACGCGAATTGGTCGATTTACCCAGATCAGTGAGGTAAAGGGTGTCGGGGGTTCAGGCAGTTCTGAAGCGCGTCGCACTCGACACCCGGCCCCTGGCCATCCCGGCGTACCGGCGGCTGCTGGTGGGCCAGGGCGTGTCGTTCGTCGGCTTCCAGCTCACGGCGGTGGCCGTGAGCGGGCAGGTCTACAGCATCACCGGCTCGTCGCTGTGGGTGGGCATGCTCGGCCCGGTGAGCCTCGTGCCGCTGGTCGTCTTCGGCCTGTGGGGCGGCGCGGTGGCCGACGCGATGGACCGCCGCCGGCTGCTGCTCGCCGGGTCGGTCGTGGCCTGGGTGTCGACGCTCGCCCTGCTGCTGCACGCCTGGTCGGGGCTGGGGAGCGTGCACCTCATCCTCGCGGTGATCGCCCTGCAGTCGATCGGCTTCGCCGTCACCTCGGCGACGCGCGGCGCGATCATCCCCCGGATCGTCCCCACCGAGCGGGTCGCCGCGGCCAACACCCTGAACTTCCTGGTCAGCAGCGTCGGGACGGTGGTTGGGCCGTTGCTGGCCGGGGTGGTGCTCGCCCGGGGCGGCTACGCCCTGGCGTACCTCATCGACGCCGTCCTGTTCGGCGCGGGCTTCTACGCCGCCGTACGGCTGCCGTCGCTCGCGCCCCTCGGCGAGATCTCCCGGCCGGGCCTGCGGTCGGTCGCCGACGGGCTCGCCTACGTCGTGAGCCGGCCGGTCGTGCTGATGTCGTTCGTGGTGGACATCATCGCGATGGCCTTCGCGATGCCGCGGGCGCTGTTCCCCGAGATGACGGCCGAGCGCTTCGGCGGGTCGGCCGTGGCGTTCGGCTGGCTGTCGGCGAGCATCGCCATCGGCGCGGTCGCCGCCGGGCTGCTGTCCGGCTGGATCGGCCGCGTACGGCGGCAGGGCGTGGCGCTCACGCTCGTGATCGCCCTGTGGGGGGTCACGGTCTCCGCGGCGGCGCTGGCGCAGCCGCTGTGGCTGGTCGTCGCGCTGCTGGCCGTGGGCGGCGCGATCGATCTCGCCTCCGCCGTGTGGCGGCAGACGATCCTGCAGACGTACGCGCCGGACGAGATGCGCGGGCGGCTGCAGGGCGTGTTCATGGTCGTGGTGGCCGGGGGCCCGCGTCTCGGCGACCTCCGGGCGGGCGCCACCGCGGACGCCTTCGGGCTGGTGCCCTCCTGGGCGGGCGGCGGTCTCGTCTGCGCCCTCCTCGTGCTGGTCGCCGGTTTCGCCGTCCCGGCCTTCCGCCGGTACGAGGCCGGGACCGCGCGGTCCGAGACGGCGGACCGGCAGCCACAGGCGAGCGCGGACTGACCACGCCTCTGACGGACCGCGCGGGTCCGCCGGGACGGGCGCGCTTCAGCGGCGGGCCACGCCGCGGACGCAGAAGGAGATCGGGTTGCGCACGCCGCAGGCAAAGACGAACCGGTCCAGGGCCTCGACGGTGAAACCCGCCGCCTCGATCGCCGCCACGCTGTCCCGGCCCGTGTGGCAGCCGCCGGTCAGGCGCGGCCACACCGTCGCGTCCATCAGGTCCTGGGCGCGGGCCCAGCCGGGGCTCCCGGCACGGACGTGTTCGAGGAAGCGCAGCCGTCCGCCGGGCGCGAGCACCCGGCGGATCTCCCGCAGCCCGGCGCCGGGGTCGGGCAGTGAGCACAGCACGAACGTGACCACCGCCGAGTCGAACCCCCCGTCGGCGGCCGGGAGCCGTTCGGCCAGGCCGCCCTCCACGTCGATCCGCGCCGGCGCCGCCTCGGCGGCGCGGCGGGCGGCCGCCCGCAGCCGCGGCTCCGGCTCGACGGCCAGCACACCGGTCACGGACGGCGGATAGTGGCGGAAGTTCAGCCCGTTGCCCGCGCCGACCTCGATCACCCGGCCCGACAGCCCGGCCAGCAGCGCCTCCCGCTGCCCGGCGAGGCCCCGCCGGTCGAGCACCTGGCTGAACCAGGTGTAGAAGCGCGCGAACAGCGGATGGCTGATCTCCGTCGTCACCGGCACGGTCATGGCAGCCCCCTCGCGAGGTTCATTCCCCCGGCGCGGCGGACTGTCGCGACGCCGCCGTGCGCGATTACCGAACCGGGGCGGACGGCGCGTCGTCGTGACCGCTCATCGTGGGTACGGGCGCAGTGAGCGGATGGAGAGGAGCACGTCATGACTTCTGCCGCGGAGCCGGCCACCCGGCTGCCGCTCATCGGCGACAGGGCCCCCGGCTTCGAGGCCGAGAGCACGCACGGGCCGGTCCGGCTCGCCGACTACGCGGGGCGGTGGCTGGTGTTGTTCAGCCACCCCGCCGACTTCACCCCGGTCTGCACCACCGAGTTCGTCGCCTTCACCGAGCTCGCCGAGGAGTTCGCGGCCCGCGGCGTCGCCCTGCTCGGCGTCTCGGTCGACTCCGTGCACAGCCACCTCGCCTGGACCCGGGCGATCGAGGACAGGCTCGGCGTACGGGTGCCGTTCCCGGTCGTCGCCGACGTCGGCACGCGGATCTCCCGCGCGTACGGGATGCTCCACCCGAACGCGTCGACCACGGCGGCGGTGCGGGCGGTCTTCGTCATCGACCCCGAGTCGGTCGTGCGCGCGATCCTCTACTACCCGATGAACGCGGGGCGCATGGTCCCCGAGATCCTCCGGCTCGTCGAGGCGCTGCAGACGGCCGACCGCGACGGCGTCTCCTGCCCGGCCAACTGGCGTCCGGGAGACGACGTGCTGCTGGGCGCGCCGCGGACCCAGGCTGAGGTGGAGGCCAGGCAGGCCGACGAGAGGGTCAAACTCGTCGACTGGTACCTCGCCAGCCTCCCCGGCCGCCCCATCTGAGCCGTCGTCTGAGCCGCCGGGCCCGGCACGCCGGTGATGTTCCGGTAAAACTCATCTGGTGACTCAAGACGTGACGAACTGGGCGGGCAACATCACCTTCCGGGCCGAGCGGGTCGACCGGCCTTCCTCCCTGGAGGAACTGCGCGGGCTGGTCGCCCGGAGCGGGAGGGTCCGCGTCCTCGGCAGCGGCCACTCCTTCAACCACATCGCCGACTCGCCGGGCGCGCTCGTCTCGCTGGACGGCCTGCCCCCCGAGATCGACGTCGACTCCGCGGCGGCGGCCGTCCGGGTCGCCGCGAGCGTGCGGTACGGCGAGCTCGGGCGGCGCCTGCACGAGAAGGGCTACGCTCTGCCCAACCTCGCGTCCCTGCCGCACATCTCGGTCGCGGGCTCCTGCGCGACCGGCACGCACGGCTCCGGCGACGGCAACGGCGGGCTCGCGACGTCCGTCCGCGCGATCGAGATGGTGACCGCCGGCGGCGACCTCGTCACGCTGAGCCGGGACGCGGACGGCGACCGGTTCGCGGGCGCCGTCGTGTCGCTCGGCGCGCTCGGCGCCGTCGTCGCCCTGACGCTCGATCTCCTCCCGGCGTTCGACGTCCGGCAGCGCGTGTACGAGGCGCTCCCGGCGGAGGTGCTCGACGACCGGTTCGACGCCGTCATGTCCGCCGCCTACAGCGTGAGCCTGTTCACCGACTGGCGGACCTCCCGCGTCAACCAGGTCTGGGTCAAGGAACGCCTCACCCCCGCCTCCCGCTCCGAAGGGACGACCGCCTCCGCCGGGCTCGACGAATCGGATCCGGGCGGCGGCTTCTTCGGGGCGGCCCCGGCCGACGGCCCGCGCCACCCCGTGCCCGGCGTGTCCCCGGTGCACTGCACGACCCAGATGGGGACGCCCGGCCCCTGGTTCGAGCGCCTGCCGCACTTCCGGCCCGACTTCACCCCGAGCAGCGGCGAGGAGCTCCAGTCGGAGTACATGGTGCCCCGGCGGCACGCGGCCGAGGCGTTCCGCGCGCTCGGCGCGATCGGCGACCGCATCGCCCCGGTCCTGCAGATCTCGGAGATCCGCAGCATCGCCGCCGACGATCTGTGGCTGAGCCCGAGCCAGGGGCGCGACACCGTGGCCTTCCACTTCACCTGGGTCAAGGACCCGGCCGCCGTGACGCCGGTGCTGACCGCGATCGAGGAGCGCCTGGCGCCGTTCGGGGCGCGGCCCCACTGGGGGAAGATCTTCACCCTCCCGCCGGACGTCCTGCGCTCCCGCTACGAGCGCATGGACGACTTCGCCGCCCTGGCGCGGCACCACGACCCCCGGGGCGTCTTCGCCAACGACTACGTCGAGCGGTACGTCTTCGGACGCGAGTAGACCCGATTCGCGGGGACGTGCCGGGGTAGGTGTGTGCTGCGGCCGCGTCCCCGGCGTACGGGCCCGCCCCCGGCCCCGGCCGTACGGGTGAGGGGGAGCGCCATGCGGATCGAGGACTACGCGCTCGTCGGCGACATGCACACCGCCGCCCTGGTGGGCCGGGACGGCTCGGTCGACTGGCTGTGCCTGCCCCGCTTCGACTCCGGCGCCTGCTTCGCGGCCCTGCTGGGCGGGCACCGGGCCGGACGCTGGCTGCTGGCGCCCGCCGCGGGCGGGACGTGCGCCGGGCGCCGCTACCGCGACGGCACGCCGGTGCTGGAGACGACCTGGGACGCGCCCGGCGGGCGGGCGCGGGTCCTCGACTTCATGCCGCCGCGCGAGGAGGCGCCCGACGTCGTCCGGATCGTCGAGGGCGTGCACGGCCGGGTGGAGATGCGTACGGAACTGCTCCTGCGCTTCGACTACGGCGAGGTGGTGCCCTGGACGCGCGAACGCGGCGGCGAACTGGCCGTGATCGCCGGTCCGAACGCCGCGTGGCTCCAGTCTCCCGTGACGCTGACGCAGGAGTCCCGGCGTGGCGCCGCGACCGCCTCGTTCACCGTCGCGGCGGGGGAGCGGGTGCCGTTCGTGCTCACCTGGCAGGAGTCGTGGCGGGGCCGCCCGCGCCGGCTGGAGGCCGCAGAGGAACTGGCGACCACCGAGCGCGTGTGGCGGGAGTGGCTCGGCCGGTGCCGTTACCGGGGGGACTACGCCGAGGCGGTGTCCGGCAGCCTCGTCACGCTCAAGGCACTCACCTACGCCCCGACCGGCGGGATCGTCGCGGCGCCGACGACGTCCCTGCCGGAGCGGATCGGGGGCTCCCGCAACTGGGACTACCGCTACAGCTGGCTGCGGGACGCCTCGTTCACCCTGCGGGCGCTCATCGAGGCGGGGTACGCCGAGGAGGCGACCGCCTGGCGCGACTGGCTGCTGCGGGCCGTCGCCGGCGACCCGGCCGACCTGCAGATCATGTACACGATCGACGGCGGACGCCGGATGCCCGAGCGGACCCTCGACCGGCTGCCGGGATACGAGGGATCCCGGCCGGTGCGGGTCGGCAACGCCGCCTCCCGGCAGTTCCAGCTCGACGTGTACGGCGAGGTGATCGACTGCCTCTACCAGGCCAGGGAGGCGGGGCTCGGGCCGGAGGAGGACGCCTGGGACCTGCAGCGCGCGTTCATGGAGTATCTGGAGGGCGCATGGCGCGAGCCCGGCAACGGGCTCTGGGAGGTGCGCGGGCCGCGCCGCCCGTTCGTCCACGCGAAGGTCCTCGCGTGGGTGGCCGCCGACCGGATGGTCGCCTCGGTGGAGCGGCAGGGGCTCGACGGGCCGGTGGGCCGCTGGCGCGCGCTGCGCGAGGAGATCCACCGGGACGTGTGCGCCCACGGCTACGACCCCGGCCGCAACACCTTCACCCAGTTCTACGGCTCCAGGGGGCTGGACGCCGCGCTGCTGCTGATCCCCCGGCTCGGCTTCCTGCCGCTGGACGACCCCCGCGTGGCGGGGACGGTCGACGCCGTGTGCCGCGAGCTGACGGAGGACGGGTTCGTGCTGCGCTACCGGCCGGAGGCCGACAAGGTGGACCGGCTGCCGGGCGGGGAGGGGGTCTTCGTCCCCTGCTCCTTCTGGCTCGCCCACGCGCTCGCCCTGCTGGGCCGGCGCAGGCGGGCACGGACGCTGTTCGAGCGGCTGCTGTCCCTGCGCAACGACGTCGGCCTGCTGGCGGAGGAGTACGACCCCGGCCGCCGCCGCCAGGCGGGCAACTTTCCCCAGGCCTACAGCCATGTCTCGATCGTCAACACGGCGGGCGCCCTCGCGGCGCCGGGGCGATCTGCCTGACAGATGTACTTAATCTGCATTCGGCGCGTCTCGCGGTCTCCCCTCGGCGGCGCCTACGGACGCATGATGCAAGAGAGGGGTCACGGGCCCCCGGCCACCTGGGAGAAGAGGTGACACATCATGGTGCGACCAGGTCTGGCTCGACGCCCGGATGCGACGGAGCTACGCCAGACGTACGACAGGGCGGGATCCACCGCGCCGGCGCAGGTGATGGACGCGGTGACGCTCCTCGCCGGGCTCTATCTCGCCATCTCGCCGTGGATCGTGGGATTCACCGGGTTCGGCGGCCTGACGGTCAACAACCTGATCGTCGGGCTGGTCGTCACGGCGCTCGCGCTGAGCTGCGCCTCCGCGTTCGGCCGGACGTACGGCGTGAGCTGGGTGACACCGGTGCTCGGCGTCTGGGCGATCATCGCGCCGTGGGTGATCAGAGGCCAGCCGGCGACCACCGCGACCATCTGGAACAACGTGGTCACCGGAGCGATCATCTTCCTGTTCGGCCTCGGCGCGCTGGCGTTCGCGGCCAACTACCGGCAGCACGAGCACGGCCGGCGCAGGGGAGTCGGCTCACCCGGCGGCGAGTGGTAGCCGGCGCCGCCGCGCCCCAGCCGGCGCGCGTGGCGTACGGCGGACGGCCGGCGGAGGTTGTCCTCCGCCGGTCTCCCCGTCCCAGGACCGTCCCGCGGCCGGCGCCTGCCGCGGCCCGCCTTTCCGCCGCGACTCTGTCGGGGGCGGGCGATAACGTGTCGGCTCGTGTCGCGAAGATCACGGTGGTGGTGGGCCGCCGCTCTGGCGGCGTCGTCGGCAGGGCTCGCCTACAGCCTGACCCTGGCCCAGCACGGCTTCACCTGGTTCTCGTTCGGATACTGCCCCGTGCGCGATCTCTACGACGCAGCCACCGATGTGTGGTGGCCCGCCCGTACGTACTTCCCCCTGGCTTGGTATTCGGGGCTCCCCGGCATCGTTGTCGCGTTCGCCGCGCACTGGGCCGCCATCCGGGCGAGACGTCCCCGGGCCGGGCGGGTGCTCGCCCGCGTCGCGGCGGCGCCGCTGCTCGTCCTGTTCGGCCTCGCCCCGCTCGCGTTCGCGCTGGACCTCGCGAGGGACGCGGCCTGCCTGGACAGGTGGGGCGGGGCTTTGGGGGTCAGGCTGATTCTCCTCCCGGACGCCGTCGCCGCCGTGGCCGCCCTGTGCGCGCTCGCGGCGGTGCGCATGCCCCGCCACCGGCTCCGCCGGGCGCTGAGCCTGGCGCTCCTCCGACTGCCGCGCAGGTCGGCACCGGTGCTCGCCGTACTGGTGCTCCTGACCCTCCTGCCGGTGGCCGACCTGGCGGTGGGGGAGATCACTTCCCGTCCCTGCGAGGCGCGCTTCGTGGACGGGCGCTCGGGCGGCGCGCACGCCGTGCCGCCCTACGGCGCGGGTGAGCGCAGGTTCCTCTGCGACGCACGCGAGAGCGGCCGTTTCGCGGACATCTCGGACCAGGACCTGCTCACCTACGGGCACGCCGCCTGCGACGCCTACCGGCCGGGTGACGACGACGCCTACGTGTTCGCCGCCGTCTGCCCGCCGATAGCGGTGGATCTGCGGAAGAAGCAGGCGGCCGACGAGGCCGCGTACCGGCAGCAGGAGGCGGTGAACCAGCGGGCCTGCGACAGCGCCACTCACCGGCCGCGGGTCAGGCCGCTCCGAGTCGTGAGGGCTCTGATGGGCACCGACTACGGGGTGATCGAGTCCCTGGAGACGGAGGCCGCGCTCGACGACGACCTGCTGACGAGAGCGCAGGCGAACGGCCTGGTCGCCGCTCTCCCCGGTCATCTGATGGTGATCACGCACTCCGACTTCGACAACTGCCTGACGGCGGAGCTGTACCGTCGCCGACCACCTGTCGAGGCGAGTGGCTGGGACCGTGTGGTCGAGGTCGGCTACCGGAGCCTGGCCGGTCGTATAGAGCTGATGGATCCGATCCAGGGGGAGAGCGATCTGCCGAACCTCGCCTTCCGGGGCAGGGGCCGGTATCGCATCCGGGTGCACTACCGCGTGCCGGCCGGGGAGCCGGGGAGCACCCAGGACCTCCTGATCATGATCTTCCCCGGGGCGGACGAGTGGACGATCGAATATCTGCCGCGCCGGGGCAGCAGCCGATGACGCCGGCCCGGCCGTTCACGTGCTCCAGGCCGTTCAGGCAGGCCGCAGGGCACCGCTGAGCCCTCACGGGGTGATGTGGCGCAAATCACGATTGGGCGCCGCCGGTGCGAGGACCTGCGGAAGCATGATGCGGAAGGGGCGGAAATAGACCTATTTGCCGGGATTTCGGTCGTGTCCTACTCGTGATCTACTATGCTTCCGGTCAGTGCGCCGGTGCGTGGTCCTCAACCCGAGGACGACCGGCGACCGCCGAATCCCGGATGTCATCGAACCCGGGAACCGGGGACCCACGTCTCTTCTGGGGTGAATCCGGACCATCCGGTAGGGCTACTCCTGGCCCGAACCCGTCAGCTAACCCGGTAGGCGGCCAAGGAGAGGAGAGCGCGTGGAGTGTCCGCTCCACCTGCCCACCCGGCCCGGGTTCCGTTCCCGGCCCACATGCCCGCCCTGGAACGTCTCCAGGCTTCCGGGGTGACGGCGCGCCCGTGACGGGCTGCCACATCTCCCGTTTCTGAAACCCGTCCGATCCCGTCCGACTCCGGCCCGCCGCGGCCGTGTCCGTCGGCGTGACGGTCATGCCTCCATGCCGTCGTGCCCGGCGGGCGGGTTCGTCATGTTCTGACGCGCGCTATAGGAGCCTTCGATTTCTACCGATCCGATTGCACAGCAGCTGCTCGACGCCGTACGCCCGGAACTGGGCTACCGCGAACGGCCCGGGAAGCTGACCAAGTTCGGCGAGTGGTACGCCGACAACATCGCCATGGACTCCGACTTCAAGGCGGCTCCCTGGTGCGACATGTTCGTCTCGTGGGCGGCCGACCGCGCGGGCGTGCGGGACCACGTCGGCGAGTTCGCGCTGACCACCAAGCACGCCAAGTGGTTCGAGCAGCAGGGCGCCTGGAGCCGGAAGCCGGAACCGGGAGCGGTGGTCTTCTTCGCCTGGTCGGGGTCGAAGCGCATCAAGGACATCGACCACGTCGGTATCGTCGAGAAGGTCGTCGGCGGCAAGGTCCACACGATCGAGGGCAACGTCGACGGCGTCTGGCTCAAGCGCAAGGTGCGCGACTCCAGCAAGATCGTCGGGTACGGCCTGCCGCGCAAGGTCAAGGCGACCCCGAAGGTGACCGTCACCGTCCAGCCGGTGGCGGCGGACGCCACGGTCCAGGGGGCGGCGGACGCGGCCGTCCAGGGGGCGGCGTCGGCCACGCGGAACATGGCCGCGAGCCACGGGCAGTCGCTGGGCGCGGTCTTCTCGCCGGGCGACGCCGTCCTGCCGGCCGGCCTGCTGTTCGCGCTCGTCTCGACCGCGGTGACCGGCCTGCGGTTCAGGGCCGCCGCGGCGGCGACGTCCGGCGGGCGGCACCGCAAGGGCGGCCCGCGGCAGGCGGGGGACGGCGGCGAGCGGCGCGGCCGGGAGACCGCCGGGGCCGGGGTGCCCGGCCCGGCCGCAGCTCAGGAGCCGCTCCATCTCCCCTATCTCGGCTGACCGGCCGGAGAGACGCCTGGGAACATTCTGGGAGTTTGAGATCGTTTGCGGGTGTCTGTGAAATTCGGTGACTCGCGCGGCTAAGGTGGGCAGCCACCCGCGGAAGCCGTGGAGCTTTCCCCCGATCCGACCGCTGGGAGTTGTCTCACATGTACGGGCGCGTCCCCTCACCGACGAGCCAGGATGATCAGTTTCGTCAGGAGGTCCTCTCCAGTCAGGACGAACCATCCGGCACGAAGAGCAGGAAGCCCCTCGTCGTCGTCGCCGTGATCCTGGTCGCCGTACTCGCGGCGGCGGGCGCGGGCTTCGCTTTGCGCGGCGCCACGGACGCCGGCGGCCCCTCCGCGGGCACTGCCGGGCAGGCGACGGCCCCGGCGCAGGAGAACGGCGCCGGTGACCCCGCCGACTCCGGGCCGGACTCCGGCGCCGGATCCGAGGACGGCTCGGCGGACGGCTCCGAGGGCGGTGGCGCGGACGGAGGCTCCGCACAGGCGCCCGCCGGAGACACTGCGGGCACAGGTTCCGGCACAGGCTCCGGCGCGGACGGGTCCGGCGACCAGGCGGCCGGCGGCACGGGCCAGGCGAAGACCGCGCCGGCCGGAAAGGCGGGCGGCGGCACGAAGGGCGGCACGGGGACCGGGTCGAGCCGGGACGACGACACGCCTTCGACGGCCGGCGACCCCGGCGGCCTCATCCCCGGTGAGTGCGCCGCCTCCGGATGCTGAGCAGGCCGCAGCGCTGAGCAAGCCGCGGCCTTGGAGTGAACGCGCCGCCTCTGGACGTCGGCCCGGCCGCGGTCTCGGGGTGAGCGCGCCGTCTCTGGGTGTTGACCCGGCCGCGGTCTCGGGGTGAGCGCGCCACCTCCGGGTGCTGAGCGGGTCGCAAGCCCCGGTCCGATGGGTGCGCCGCTGCCGCGTACCCGGCCGGGCTCCGGCGGGCGTCTAGGGTGATCGAGCGCCCAGGGCGCGGGGTCAGGAGGACGGGTCGGGCCAGCCCAGCGGGAACGATGCGGTCGTGGGTGGTTCGCCGGCCGCGTCGGTGAACTCGCGCATGGCGGTGATCAGGGCCTGACGCCGGGGGGCGGGCATCCGGGCGAGTATCGCCGCGATCTCCGCCTCGCGCCGGGCCGTGACCTCGTCCACGATGCGCCGGCCGATGCCGGTCAGCCGCAGCAGCGTCTCACGCCGGTTCTGCGGGTTCACCTCACGCTTCAGCAGCCCGGCGGCGGCGAGGCGGTCCGCCATCCGCATCGCGGTCGAGGGGTTCACGCCGAGCCTCTCGGCCAGCGTCACCAGTTTGGTCTCGCCCTGCCCGACCACCAGCAGCATCCGGAACTGCGGCAGCGTGACCCTGTCCTCCGCGGCGGCGAGGGAACGTGCGGAGATCGCGACGAGCACCCGCGACGCGGTGAGCACCGCGGACGTGACGGCCTCCAGGTCGTCCGCGATCGGCTCCTCGTCCCCATCCTTAGCCATAGGCATCGTTTTTACACGGTCCCTGTCGCCGTCGCGTCATTGCACCAGACAAAGGTTCCCGCCCTGTGACCAGGGGTTGTACGGCGACGACGGCGGCGGTGCGTCCTGACATGCTCCTCCGTGCGAGCGCGTGTGCTGATCGCTTCTGTGGGTAGTCGCGAGGGCACGGAAAACACGGAGGGAAAACGATGGGCTGGAGCTACCGTAAGTCAGTCAAGATGGGGCCTTTCAGACTCAACCTGTCGCGCAGCGGTGTGGGCCACAGCTACGGCGGCCGCGCCTTCCGCGTGACCAAGACGGCGGACGGACGCCGCACCCTCACGGTGAACCTGCCCGGCGGCTTCCACTGGAAGAAGACGCTCAGCTAGAGCAGGTACGTGACGCGCCGGGCGCGGCCTCCGGCCCGCCCGGCGCCGGACCTCCCGGCGGCGCCACTTCTCGGGGTCACCTCTCCAGGCGGCACTTCCTGCGCTCACTTCTTGGGCTGACTTCCCGGGGCTCACCTCTCAGGGCTCACTTCTTGGGGTGCAGGGCCGAGGGCTTGTGCACGGCCGAGCCTCCGCTCTTCTCGCTGCGCACCTTGTACTGCGGCTCCTCCGGGGACGCGGCCACGGTACGGCCGGCCTCCTCGGTACGTTCGGTGATCTTCTTCTCGACCTTGCCTTCGGCGGTCCCGCCGTGGCTCTTCCAGGTCACCTCGTCGCCGACCTTCGGTTCCTCGGATTCGCGCTTGTCACTCATGGGCCCGCGCATACCCCCTCGTCCCACCGCCACTCGGGATGACATTCCAGGAAAAGGGCGATTCCTTGGCCCCCTGATCTCCGTACCGTTTTCCCGGCGTTTTCCCGGGGCGCCGAACCCCCGATGATTCGCGCCGCCGCGCCGTGCGTCGCGCGGGCCGCTTGCAGGGCGCGACGGGATCTTTTCGGGTGAAGCGCCCGATCACCATGCTTGACCGGACATTGGCCGTGGGATGCGTGATCACTCCCTGGTGCGGCGCTTACCGTCGTGCTCGTACCATCCATGACCTCGGGGGAGTCTCATGCCTCTCTGCACAGCCGTACTGGCCGCCGCCCTCCTCTCTGGGCCGGCCGTCGTGCCGCCGGACCCGGCTCCGACCGGGACGACGGCCGCCGCGGACACGAACGACGCCACGCCGCAGTGGCGGCCGGCGGGACCAGTCGCTCTCACACCCGGCGGGACGCCGCAGGCCGGGGAGTTTCCGTTCATGCTTCCCCAGGCGCCGCCGTGGATGGCGCCCGGGGGAACGGCGGGCGGGCGCGGCGCGGGCCCCGCTCCGGAGAGCGGCCCGGACCTGCCGGACGCCCCCGGCCTGCACGTCAAGCCGGGTGTCCAGCCGGGTACGGACGGCGACGTCGTCCGGCCGAAGGCGATGGCCGGCGGCGTGGCGCCCGTCGGGCAGGCCGCGTCGGGGGACACCTCGGTCATCCCGCTGATCGATCCGAAGACGCGCGACGTCGTGATCCAGCCGGTGTCCGGCAAGCCGGGCGAGGCGCCGAAGCCGTTCACCTTCCACTCCGTTCAGGGCGTGCAGAAGGCCAGGTCGTTCCCGGCGGTCCACGTGCGGAAGAAGGTGATCCAGCGCCCCCGGCAGCAGCAGTGGCCGCGCGGCTGGTGAACCACGCGCCCGAGACGGCCTGACGGACAGGCCCGTGTGCCCGCCCCGCCACCCAGCAACGACCTTTCCACCACTAAGGAAACACGATCATGAATACCCGTCTGCTCGCCTTTGCCGCGCTGACCGCGGCGCTGTCGATGTCCGCGGCGTGCGGTAGCCAGGGCGGCAACTCCGCGGCCCCGGTCGCCGTCAACGAGACCGCCACCGACATGACCACCGAGACCCCCAGCACCAGCGCCGAGCCGAGCGAGGGCGCCTCCGCGACGCCCTCGGCACCGGTGTCCGCGTCGCCGGTCGGGCCCGCCTGCGCTTCGCTCCCGGCCTCGGGCAAGGGCAGTCCCGCCGAACTGGCCAAGGTGCCGGTGGGCGCCGCGATCTCCGACATTCCGTCGCTCTCCACGCTGGCCCGCGTGGTGAAGAAGGCCGGGCTCGCGGAGACGCTCAACTCCGCCCAGGACATCACCGTGTTCGCGCCCACCAACGAGGCGTTCGGCAAGATTCCGAAGAACCAGCTCGACCAGTTGCTGACCAACCGCAAGTCGCTCCGGGCGCTGCTGGCCTATCACGTGGTCAAGGGACGGAAGGCGCCCGCGGACCTGCACGGCGAGCTGACCAGCCTGGAAGGCCGCAAGCTCACCGTCTCGGGCGCGGCGCCCAGCTTCAAGGTCAACGACGCCGCCGTGACCTGCGGGAACCTCGCCACCTCCAACGCGACCGTCTACCTCGTCGACAAGGTCCTCATGCCGAAGTGACCGGCCGCCGTCCGGCGACGGCGTCTTCCGGGGGTGTGCCGCCTGCGGCACACCCCCCCTTTTTTTGTTTTTTTCGGCGGTCTATGTCCTGAAGCGGCCGATTCTCTTATTTGACCGGACACTGAGTGTCGGGTCCGTGAACGCCCGGCATCGGGCGCTTACCTTCGTTCTTGTACCGTCCACCAATATTCGGGGGAATTACTCATGCCTATAGCTACTGCCATACTCGCCGCGGCGCTCCTGTCGGGGCCTGCGCCCGCCGACCAGAGCCCGATGGCGGCCAAGGAGCCTCTGTCGCCCGGCAAGCAGATCGCGGCGATGGCGATGAACCACCCGGAGGAGCCCGACTTCGTCGCGTCCAAGGCTCTGGAGATCCTGGACAAGGGCGCGAAGGTCGGCCCGTACTTCTCGCCGGACGACGCGTCCGACGCCCAGGGCATGGGCGGCCCGGCGGCCGGAGGACCGCAGAACATGGGCCCGGCCGCCAACGGCCCGGAGAACGCCGGCCAGGCCGGCGCGGCGCCGCAGGACGCGGGGCAGGCCGCGGAGGGTCAGAACGCCGACGGCCAGGCGGTCGGCGACCAGGCGGCCGGGGCGCCGCAGGGCGCGGGCCAGGCGGGCGACAACCAGGGGCCCGCCGGTCAGGAGCCCGGCGAGACGAGCGGCTTCATGCCGCTGGGCAACGGCGGCATGTTCACCATGCCGGCGAAGAGCAACAGCAGCGACGACAACAGCGGTGACAACAGCGGCGACAACGCCCAGAACGCGCCGCGGGACATCTTCCTCCACCCCTCCGCGCAGAAGCCCACGTACGCGAAGCTGTCCGGCGACCAGTTGACCGGCGCGCCCGCCGGCCGGCAGAAGAAGGAGGACGACGAGGCGGCGGACGCCTGGCTCCGGCCGGCGAAGGCGACCACCGGGGCCAAGAGCGTGATCAGGGCCAAGGGCAAGGCCAGGCCGAGGAGCGCCGATCCCTTCTCGATGCCGGGCTGGGGCTGATCCTCACCGCCGCGTGGCCGGCAGTGAGACGACCGAGGGGTGAACCGACAGAGGGGTGAGCCGGCCGGGACCGGCTCACCCCTCATCGCCGTGCGCGCCGGCGGCCGGGCCGTCGCAGGTCGACGACCTCCACCAGGTCGGCCAGGTCCACGTGGGCGGCCACCTCTTCGACGGTGGCGCAGAAGCCGACGTGATACCCCAGATGGCGCACCCGCAGGAGGCACCGGCCCTCGATGACGACGGAGTCCACCTCGTGTCCCTCCGCACTCACCCACCTGCGCATGACGGCAGACTAGAAAACCCCAGGTCATGAGGGGGTAAAACCGGCAGGACCCCGCTGTTGTGGGCGTTCCGGCGGAGCCCGGAAGGCTCGTGGCGGCGGGACTCAGTCGTTGGTGGACGCCCCCGGCCCGGTCGCGGCGTACCGTGCGGCGATGGTGCGGACGGCCTCGTCGACTACCTGGGAGACGCGTTCGGCGCTCACCTCCCAGCCCGGCACCAGGAGCGTTGGCCAGAAGACGTAGTTGGAGATCATGCCCAGGAACTGGGTGGCTGCGAGGTCCACGTCCTCGACCCGCACCGTTCCCGCCTCGTGCTCAGCCAGGAGGTAGCTGCGTACGGACTCAAAGTAGGGCATCTTCCCGTGCGAGAACTGCGCATGGGCCAGCTCCGGGAACCGCGGCAGCTCGGCGATGACGATCCGGAACAGGTCGGTCATCTGGGGCCGGCTCAACAGCTCGGCGTAACGGCGACCGATGGCGCTGAGCCCGTCAACGACGTTGCCTGCCGGCGGAGGATCCTCCTCGTCAGCGGTTGACCAGGACTCGGTGACGATGGCGTCGAACAGGGCGGCCTTGCTCGGAAATTGCTTGAACAAGGTGGCCCGCGAGACACCCGAGCGCTCTGCGATCCGCGCCAGCGATGTCCGGTCGTAGCCCAACTCGAGGAACAGTGCGGTCGCGGCCGTCACGATCAGCGCGCGCTTTTCCTGGGCGACGCGCTGGTGGTACGTCGGTACGACCCTGCTCATGGACTGAGCATACGAGGTGAGTGGCTTGACTCGCCACTGCCCCCAACCTAGTGTCGAACGAGTGGCGAGTCGCTCGGCTCGCCATCGGCCGGCCGTTCATCGCCGATGATCCCGGTCAGTCACCCACCTACCGAAGGAACATCGGATGAACCGCTTCGACAACCAGACCGTGCTCGTGACCGGTGGGACCGGTGGCCAGGGATCAAGCCACGTACGCGCCTTTCACGCGGAGGGAGCGAACGTGGTGATCGGCGACGTCGACACCGAACGTGGCGCCGCTCTCGCCGACGAGCTCGGGACCCGCGCTCACTTCACCCGCCTCGACGTCACCGACGAGAGTTCGTGGTCCGCTGCTGTGCTAGCCGCCGAGAGCGCCTTCGGCGCCCTGAACGTGCTCGTCAACAACGCGGGCGTCCAGAACCCGCCGGCGCCGATTGAGAACACGGACCAGGCCACGTGGTCGCGCATCCTCGATATCAACCTCACAGGGACCTTCCTCGGCATCAAGGTCGCCGCCCCCGCTCTGCGCCGCGCAACAGGGGGAGCCATCGTCAACATCGCCTCGACGATGGGCCTGGGCGGCACGGCGCACTACGCGCCGTACGTCGCCAGCAAGTGGGCCGTGCGAGGCCTTACCCGAACGGCAGCGCTCGAGCTCGGCCGGGACCACATCCGCGTGAACACCATCCACCCTGGCGTGATCGCGACCCCCTTCATCCAAGAACCAGCAGCCGGCGCCACTGCGGCAATCGCCGACTTCTACTCACCCGAGCCGTTCGCCATCCCCCGACTTGGAGAGCCGACCGACGTCACCCGGCTTCTCCTGTTCCTCACGTCATCAGACGCGTCGTTCATCACGGGGTCGGAGTACGTCATCGACGGTGGGCTCCTCCTCGGGCCCGCCCTTCAGACCGAGACCGCATGAGCAGTCCAGACACGACCGGATGGAACGACTCCGCACGTGACGCGTCTTTGTCGCACCTGCCCGATCACATCCGGCGAGCCATCGAGATCACACCCGCAGCAGGCACCAGCGAACGGATCATCGGCATCACGACGCTGGGGCGCCACACCGGCCGGCCACGCCGCATTGAGATCTTCTTCTACCGAGCTGCGGGCACCACCGTGCCGGCGGAGATCGTCGCGGATCTCAACCAGCCTCACGACCCCGGCACCATCCGGCCGACTCGGCTCGAAGACTGGGCTGACAGGACACCCTGCCCGACATAAGCGGCGATATCAGGTGAAAACCGGCGTACCCAGAGGGTATGACGGCACCGTTGACGGGCGGGCGGGCCGGGGGGTCGGCATGACGGGCGGGTGGACGTTCGAGGGGCAGCCCAGCCCCATCGGCGCGGGCGCCGTGACGCTGGTGGCCGGGGGCTCGTTCTGCGTGTCGTCCCGCAACGGCGACATCCTGCCGGGATCGGCCCAGGGGATCTACTACGCCGACACCCGGCTGCTGTCGCAGTGGGAGCTGCGCGTCGACGACGGCCCGATCGAGGAGCTGCAGGTCGTCACCGGCGAGCCGTACCACGCGACGTTCCTCGGCCGGGCCCCGCGGCGGCCGGGCCAGGCGGAGAGCACCCTGCTGGTGACGCGCGACCGGTACGTCGGCGGAGGGCTGTCGGAGGACCTCGTCATCCGCAACATGTCCCTCGAGCCGGCCGGCCTCGTCGTGACCCTGCTCGTCGGATCCGACGTGTGCGACCTGTTCGAGGTGAAGACCCACAGGGTGCACTGGGTGGCCGACGTGACGACCGCGACGGAGGAAGGCTCGCTGCGCATGGTCTCCGTCAGCAGAGCCCGGGGAGCGCGGGTGACGGCCGAAGCCGGCGACACCCCGGTCCTGGCGGTGCCCGCCCCGCGCATGCTCCTGTTCCGGGCGGTGGTTCCCCCGCGGGGCGAGTGGAGGGCCGCGCTGAAGGTCAACCCGATCATCGACGGGGGCGAGACCGAGGCGTGGTACTGCGACAAGCGGCTGACGCCCGCGCTCGCCGAGCAGGCGGGGCGGCTGTTCGAGTGGGATCAGAGCCTGCCGGAGGTCACCACCTCCAACGCCGCCCTCGGCGCGATCCTGCGGCAGTCCCACCGGGACATCGGCGCGCTGCGGCTGTTCGATCCCGAGCGCCCCGACCTGCCGCCCAGCGTGGCGGCGGGAGCGCCCTGGTTCATGACCCTGTTCGGCCGCGACTCGCTGCTCACCTCGCTGCTGGTCCTGCCGCTCGACCCCGGCTTGGCGTACGGCACGCTGTGCCGGCTGGCCTCACTGCAGGGCACGAAGACCGACCCGATGACCGAGGAGGAGCCGGGCAAGATCCTGCACGAGCTGCGGTACGGCGCCCGGCAGGACGGCGCGGCCGCGGGCGTGGGCGGGCACGCCTACTACGGCTCGGTGGACTCCAGCCCCCTGTTCGTCGTCCTCCTCGGCGAGCTGCGCCGCTGGGGCCTCGACTCCGAGGCGGCCTGGCGGCTGCTCCCGAACGCCGACGCCGCGCTGGAGTGGATCGAGCGGTACGGCACGCGTGACGGGTTCCTCTGGTATCGGCGCAAGACCGACCAGGGCCTGGTCAACCAGGGGTGGAAGGACTCCTTCGACGGGATCAACTTCGCCGACGGAACCCTCGCCCGGCCGCCCATCGCGCTGGCCGAGGTGCAGGGATACGTCTACGCCGCCTACGTCGCCCGGCACTACTTCGCCCGCGAGGCCGGGGACGCCGATGCCGAGCGGCACTACCGGAGCCGGGCCGCGGAGCTGCGGGCCCGGTTCAACGAGCGGTTCTGGCTGCCCGACCGCGGCTACTTCGCCGTGGGGCTCGACCACGAGGGCCGGCCGATCGACGCCCTCGCCTCCAACATGGGCCACTGCCTGTGGTCGGGGATCGTCGACCGGGACAAGGCGGCGTCGGTGGCCGGGCACCTGCTGTCGCCCCGGATGTTCACCGGCTTCGGCATCCGCACGCTCGCCTCCGACATGGGCGCCTACAACCCGATGAGCTACCACAACGGGTCGGTGTGGCCGCACGACAGCGCGCTCGCCGCGGCCGGGCTCATGCGGTACGGCTTCGTGGAGGAGGCCCAGCGGGTGGCCTGCGGCCTGCTCGACGCCGCCCGGGCCTTCGGCGACCGGCTGCCCGAGCTGTTCTGCGGCTTCGACCGCGGGGAGTTCCGCCTCCCGGTGCCGTACCCGACCTCGTGCTCCCCGCAGGCGTGGTCGTCGGCCGCGCCGATCCAGCTCGTGCGCCTGCTGCTGCGCATCGATCCCTGGGTGCCGCACGGCAAGGTGTGGATCGCGCCCGCGCTGCCCGAGGGGTTCGGCGACCTGCACATCTCCGGCATGCACCTCGCGGGGACGCGGGTCGACCTGGACGTCCGGGAGGGCAGCGGCGTGCCGCACGTGACCGGCCTGCCCGACGACGTGCGCCTCATCCCGGAGCCGCGCCCGCCGGCCCCCTCCCGCGCCGGCGCCTGACCACCTGATGTCCGTTTTGTCGTAATTCGCGGGGGGTATGGCCCGCGAAGGCGCGGCGTAGAGGGAGGGCTGCGATGAGCGAGGTCGAGCTCAGTGTGCGGATCCCGGTCGGCGAGGTCGTCCTCGACGCGGACGTGGCCGTGCCGCGGGACGCGCGGGGTGTGGTGCTGTTCGCGCACGGCAGCGGCAGCGGCCGGCACAGCCCGCGCAACCGCTACGTGGCGGGGGAACTGCAGCGGGCCGGGCTGGCCACCGTACTCGCCGACCTGCTCACCGCCGACGAGGAGCGGGCCGACGCCTTCACCGGGCACCTGCGGTTCGACATCGGCCTGCTCGCCACGCGGGTGGGGGCGCTGGCCGACCGGCTGCCCGGCGACGACCTCACCCGGGGCCTGCCCGTCGGGCTGTTCGGGGCCAGCACGGGCGCCGCGGCCGCGCTCGTCGCCGCCGCCACCCGGCCGGGCGTCGTACAGGCGGTGGTCTCCCGCGGAGGGCGGCCGGACCTCGCGGGGAACGCGCTGCGGACGGTGCGCCAGCCGACGCTGCTGATCGTGGGGGAGCGCGACCCCATCGTGATCGACCTCAACCGGGAGGCGATGGAGTCGCTCACCGCGCACGTCCGCATGGAGGTCGTGCCCCACGCCACGCACCTGTTCGAGGAGCCCGGCGCCCTGGAGACGGTCGCGCGGCTCGCCCGCGACTGGTTCGTACGCCACCTCCAGGCCATGCCGCCTGCTCCCTGAGCTGCCCCGCTACGATCTGACGTCATGGAGCAGCGCGTTTTGGGCAGGACAGGCAGGCAGGTGGGCGTGGTCGGGCTGGGCGCCTGGCAGCTCGGAGCCGACTGGGGCGAGGTGAGCGAGGCCGATGCGCTGGCCACGCTGAACGCCGCGGTCGAGGCCGGCACCACCTTCATCGACACGGCCGACGTGTACGGCGACGGCCGCAGTGAGAAGATCATCGGCAAGCTGATCAAAGAACGGCCCGGCCTGACGGTGGCCACGAAGATGGGCCGCAGGGTGCAGCAGACCCCCGACGTCTACACCCTGGACAACTTCCGCGCCTGGACCGACCGCTCCCGGGAGAACCTGGGCGTCGACACGCTCGACCTGGTGCAGTTGCACTGCCCGCCGAGCACGGTCTTCGACACCGACGAGGTCTTCGACGGGCTCGACACGCTGGTGGCCGAGGGCCGGATCGCCGCGTACGGCGTCAGCGTGGAGACGGTCGCCGAGGCGCTGACCGCGATCGCGCGGCCGGGAGTGGCCACCGTGCAGATCATCCTCAACGCCTTCCGGCTCAAGCCGCTCGAAGACGTCCTGCCCGCCGCGGAGAAGGCCGGCGTCGGCATCATCGCGCGGGTCCCGCTGGCCAGCGGCCTCCTGTCGGGCAAGTACGGCCCGCAGACGGTCTTCGCCGAGAACGACCACCGCAACTTCAACCGCCAGGGCGCGGCGTTCGACGTCGGCGAGACCTTCTCCGGGGTGGAGTACGGCGTGGGCCTCCAGGCCGTCGACCGGCTGCGCGGACTCGTGCCCGAGGGCATGACGCTGGCGCAGTTCGCGCTGCGCTGGATCATCGACCAGCCGGGGGTGAGCGTCGTGATCCCCGGCGCCCGCAACCCCCAGCAGGCCCAGGCCAACGCCGCCGCGGCGCAGTTCCCGCCCCTCACGGCCGAGGCGCAGGACGAGGTCCGCAACATCTACGACGACCTCATCCGCCCCCAGGTCCACCACCGCTGGTGACCACGGGGGTCCGCCGCCGTCCGTACGGGCTCACCCACCCGCACGACGGCGGCGCGTCCCCGAGGGTCAGCGGGCGGCGGCGAGCCGCCCGTGGTGCGCGCGGTTGGCGTCGATGAGCCGGTCGAGGGCGTCGCGGGCCGTCACGAGCTCCTCGACGTGCCGGCTGATCCGGTCCCGCTCCCGCACCAGCCGCTCGAACGCCTCGGCGGAGTTCTGCTCGCTCGGCGACTCCACGCACGGCAACAACTCGGCGATCGTACGGCTGGAGAGCCCCGCGGCGTACAGGCGCTGGATGAACGCCACCCGTTCGATGTCGCCGTCGGCGTAGTGGCGCTGGCCACCGGCGCTGCGGGTGCTGGTGATGAGGCCCTGCTCCTCGTAGTAACGCAGGGACCGGACGCTCACCCCGGCCCGTGCCGCCAGTTCCCCGATCCGCATCGAGCCTCCCCCTGGGAAAATCTCCACTCGAAACACTTGCATCTAACGTCAGTGTCAGGTTCTAGCGTGGTCCTGTCCAGCCGGCGGACGTGACCATCCACGAAGCACCTGAGAGGCACGCAGTAATGACGTCCCTGTTCGATCACTACCGTCTCGGCGCGCTGACTCTGCCCAACCGCGTGGTGATGGCCCCGATGACCCGCGTACGCGCGGCCGCGGGCGGCCTGGCGACGCCGTCCATGGCGACCTACTACGCCCAGCGCGCCACCGCCGGGCTGATCGTGACCGAAGGGGTGCAGCCGAGCCTCGTCGGGCAGTCCAATCCGGGCACCCCGGGCCTGTACACCGACGAGCAGACCGAATCCTGGCGGCCGGTCACCGGTGCGGTCCACGCCAACGGCGGTCGTGTCTTCGCCCAGATCATGCACGGGGGCCGCGTCTCCCACCCCGACACCACGGGCATGCGGCCGGTGGCCCCGTCGGCCGTCCCCGCCCCGGGAGAGGTGTTCACCCCGGCTGGACCCAAGCCGGCGCCCGTGCCGCGGGCGCTGCCCACCGCCGAGGTGCCCGAGCACGCCCGGTCCTACGCCGAAGCCGCCCGCCGGGCGGTCGACGCCGGCTTCGACGGCGTGGAGCTGCACGGCGCGAACGGCTACCTCATCGCCCAGTTCCTCTCCAGCACCGCCAACCTGCGAACCGACGCCTACGGCGGCTCGGTGGCCAACCGCATCCGGTTCGCCGTCGAGGCGGTGTCCGCGACCGTCGAGACGGTGGGCGGCCACCGGACCGGGATCCGCCTCTCGCCCGGCGCCGGCTTCTGGGGCGCGGAGGACGCGGAGGTTCCCGGCCTGTACGGCGCGCTGCTCGCCGAACTGGCCCCCTTGGACCTGGCGTACGTCCACCTCGAGGCCACGGCCGACGAGGAGGTGCTCGTCGGGCTGCGCAAGGCCTGGCCTGGCACGCTCATCGTCAACCCCGTCTTCCCGATGGGCCCCCGGCAGACGGACAGGGTGGCGGCCGACCACTGGCTGGAGCGCGGCGCCGACCTGATCAGCTTCGGCCGCGCCTTCATCGCCAACCCCGACCTCGTGGAGCGGCTGCGCCAGGGGCTGCCGATCGCACCGCACGACGAGTCCACCTGGTACCAGGGCGGCGACGCCGGCTACCTCACTTACTCCGCCTACCAGCACGCCGCCTGAAGAATCAGCGCTGTCACGGACCGGCGGGCCGGGGACGCCAGCCGTGTCGTCCGGGCCACCACTGGTGACCACCGCCCTGGCGACCACCCGGGGTGGCCCCGCGCGGGTCGCCGCGCGGGGCCCGTGCTCGTCAGACGGCCGTGCAGGTCACCTGGGACGGATTCGAGTTGGCGCCGTTCCAGGAGCCGTTGAAGCCGAACGAGGCGGAGGCGCCGGCGCCGAGCGCGCCGTTCCAGGACAGGTTCGTAGCCTTCACGTTCGATCCGTTCACCGTGTGCGAGGCGTTCCAGAGCTGGGTGATCGTCTGGCCGTTGGGGAAGGTCCAGGCGACCGTCCATCCGCTGGTGGCGATGGTGCCGGTGTTCGTCACGGTGACGGTCGCCCCGAAGCCGCCGGGCCACTGGCTGGTGACGGCGTACGTCGCGGTGCACGCCTTGCCGGTGCTCGCCGAGGGTGAAGGGGACGAGGAGGGGCTCGCCGAAGGCGAAGGCGAAGGCGAAGGCGACGGGGAGGGACTCGGCGAAGGAGAGGGGGACGGGCTCTGTGAGGGGGACGGTGACGGGCTGGGGCTGGGCGAATCCGAGGGGGAAGCCGAGGGCGACGGGCTCACGGAGGTGCCGGCCTTCTCCGCGGTCCAGGCACTCACCCAGGCCAGCACCGCGTTCCAGTTGATCGCGACCTCGTTGACCGACCAGGCGTTGATGTCGTCCAGGTAGCACCTCTGCGGCTTGCACCCGCCGAGCCTCTCCTGGGCGACCGGGTCCTGCAGCCCGCTGTTGGGGCCGCCGGCCAGCGCGCCGGGTGGCGCGATCGGCAGCGACGAGTCGAGCTGGTGGGCCCAGAACCGGTGGTGGACATTGCGCGAGGGCTGGTCGCCGTACCCGGTCACGTACGACTGGCCCAGCGGGTTGCGGCCGAACTCGTAGGCCATCGTCTCGAACACCCCGTTGCGGAAGCGTTCCTGCCCGCTGAAGTCGTAGGCGAGCGCGAGCAGCGCGGCGTTGTTGAGGATGAGGTTGTTCGAGCCCCAGATGTAGCCTCCGCCGGACGGTGCGAACGGGACGGGGTAGCCCTGGTTGCGCATCGCGGTGAGCAACGTGTCACCGTTGCTCACGAAACGGTTGCGCAGTTGCGTCCCGATCGTGGAGGTCAGGCCGTTCGGGACGAGCGCGAGCGTGATGTCGCCGAGCGAGCCGACCTCCGACCACTGGGCGCCCTCGTTGGAGAAGCTCTTGCCGTAGTAGAGGGACGAGCCGGTGAGGCCGTCGCGGTAGGTCTGCTTGCCCGTGGTGACGTACAGCTCGGCGGCCGCCCAGTAGAACTCGTCGGTCACCTTGGTGTCGACGTACGAGCCGCCGCCCTGGTCGTCGCTGCTCGGGGCGATGATGGACGGGTTGGCCCTGGCCGCCGCGTACGCCTTCTCGGCGGCGGTGAGGCAGCGGCTGGAGAAGGCCGAGTCGATGGAGGCCCACACGCGGGCGCACTGCGCGGCCGACGCGGCGAGGTTCAGCGTGGCGGCGGTGGTGGGCGCCGACAACAGCCGGGGCTGGGGGTCCTGGTCGGGCCGCAGCGGCAGGCCGGTCCACGCCTGGTCGTGGATCTTGGCGTGTGCCATGCCCGCCAGCGGCCTCCCGTCCGGGACCTGCATCTTCAGCATGAAGTCGATCTCCCAGCGGGCCTCGTCGAGGATGTCGGGCACGCCGTTGCCCCGCTCCGGGATGGCCATGGTGCCGTCGCCGAAGGCCGCGGGATCGGCGCCGGAGACATACTTGGCCCGCTCGTAGACGTTGACGAGCTGCCACGCCGACATGCCGCCGTTCACCACGTACTTGCCGTGGTCGCCGGCGTCGTACCAGCCGCCGCGGACGTCCAGGGTGTACCCGCAGCTCGTGCGGCAGGGCACGTTGTTGTCGCCCTGGTTGGGCGAGACGTTCAGGTGCCCGGCGGGCCGGGCGTACTGGCTTCCCACGTACTGACCGTTGATCGCGATGCCGCTGCGCTGGTGGTAGAAGAACGCGAGCGCGTCGTACGGCAGCTTCTTCCAGGCGTCCGCGCCGATGTCGAAGGGCCGGCTGGACTCGTTGCCCACGGTGAGCACGAAGTTCGTGCCCGTCCCGGTGTACGAAGAGAAGTCAATTTTGTGAACGGTGTCGCCCGACGGCGCGTCCTGCCCGAAAACGGTCGTGGTCCCGGTCGCCACCACCTGGTCGGAGCCATTGAGCAGGCTCCACGTCAGCGGCGAGGAGGAGGAGTTGACGACGGTCGCCTGCTTTGCCGCGCCCGGCGCGTAGGCGACCTGGTTGACCTTGATGTTCTGCCCGAGCGGCGGTCGCGTGACGGCGTGCACCGGGCTCGTCGCGGTCACGACGGCGAACGACGCCGCGCCGACGGCAAGCGCCAGGGACAGCGCCGCGCGTGGGCGACGTGTCCATCCTGGCTTCTTCATGATTAACACCTCCGGCGTTTATGTTTCGTGACCGCATCATGAGGGGGAGACGTGGCCGTGAGACATTCCTCAGTCATCACGCGTTTCGCACCCGCAGGTCATCGCATCGGGCTGACGAATGATTCTGAATATTTCACGAACGCTTTCGCGGACTCTCTAAACTTTCGCGTGTGACCGGCACAAGCCTTCCCACCGAGCTAGGACCGCGGCGCCGCCAGGAGATCACGGTCGCGCAGATCGCCAGGCTGGCCGGGGTGTCCCCGCCGACCGTGTCCAAGGTGATCAACGGACGCCCCGGCGTGTCGGTCGCCACCCGGCGCCGGATCGAGGAACTGATCCGCGAGCACGGCTGGCAGCGCAGGCCGGAGAGGACCGAGTCCGCGGCCATCGTCGAGGTCCTCTTCCAGGCTCTCGACAGCCTGTGGGCGCTGGAGCTCATCCGTGGTGTCAACGAGGTCGCCCAGTCCTACGGCCTGACCGTGGCCGTCACCGACATGCACGGGCACAACTCCCCGCACCGCGAGTGGATCGAGGAGGTCCTGGCCCGGCGCCCCACCGGTGTGATCGCCGTCTCCGCCGAGCTGAGCGACCACGAGTACGCGCAGCTCGCCAGCAGGTCCATCCCGCTCGTCGCGCTCGACCCGCATGGCGAGCCAAGCCATCGCGTCCCCTCGGTCGGCGCGACGAACTGGAACGGCGGCCTGTCGGCCACCCGCCACCTGCTGGAGCTCGGGCACCGCAGGATCGCGATGATCAACGGCCCGGCGGCGCTGATGTGCTGCCGCGCCCGGCTCGACGGCTACCGCGCGGCCATGGAGACCGCGGGCGTGCCCGTCGACCCCCGGTTCCTGCGGACCGGCCCGCTCTACGTGGAGACCGGCCGTACCGAGGCGCGGGCGCTGTTCGCCCTCCCCGACCGGCCCACCGCCGTCTTCGCCGGCAACGATCTGCAGGCACTCGGGGTCTACCAGGCGGCCCTGCGGGCCGGGCTGCGCGTGCCCGACGACCTCAGCGTCGTCGGCTTCGACGACCTGCCGCTCGCCCACTGGACGGACCCGCCGATGACCACCGTCCATCAGCCGCTGGCCAAGATGGGCGCCGCCGCCGCGGAGCTCGTCATGGCCGTCAGCGCGGGCGACACGTCCGAACACCACCGCATCGAGCTCGCCACCCACCTGGTCGTACGCGGGAGCACCGCCCCACCGGCCTGACCGGCGGCGGGCCCGAAGCGCCGCCCAGGCGTCGGAATCCTTCGGGTCGTCGGCGATCGAGGCGGTGATATGAGGATGTGCCCGCCCGGGGCATCCGGTCGCCGGCGTCCGATCGAATGACCGTACGTGGAGAGATGGGAGACCGCTGAGAAACGGGCGGCCGAGGCGGACGGCACGCCCCCCGCGCCGCGCGGCGCCCGCAGACGCGGGTGGTGGCTGAACGCCGTCGGCGTCGCGCTGCTGGGCGTCATGGTGGCCGCGCAGATCGCGACCGGGCTGCGGCCTGACGACCTGCGCCTGACCACCGTGGTCGTGGTGCTGATCGCGGCGAGCGCGCTCGCCTTCGCGTCCGCGGCCACGACCCCAGCTAGGGCGGCGGGCGCGTTCGGGGCGGCGGTGGCGGCGGGTTACGCCGCCGAGTGGATCGGCACGAGGACGGGCCTGCCCTTCGGCGACTACCACTACACCGATGTGCTGTGGCCGCGGCCCGGTGGCGTCCCGCTGATCGTCGCCCTCGCGTGGGGCGGCATGGGCCTGGCCGCCCACGCCGTCGCCACCCGTGCCGTCCCCGGACGCGCCGTCCCCGCCCACGCCGTCGCCACCCGTGCCGTCCCCGGACGCGCCGTCCCCGCCCACGCCGTCGCCACCCGTGCTGCCGCGGGTCGTGCCGCGGCCGGTCGTGCTGCCGCCGCCCGGGCCGTGCCGTACGGCGTGGCGGGCCGGGTTTGCCTCGGGGCCGTCGCGCTCACCGCGTGGGACCTCTTCCTCGACCCCCAGATGCTCAGGCTCGGGCTGTGGGTCTGGGCCGAGCCCGGGCCGTACCGCGGTGTGCCGCTCGGTAACTTCGCCGGGTGGCTGCTGGTCTCGCTCCTGGTCATGACGTTGATCGAACGCATCGCGCACCACCCCGCCCCGGCGGCGCCGGGGACGGCGGCCCGGGCGGGGGCCACCGGGCTGGTCGCCCTCTACACGGTGATGGCGGTGATGGAGACCGTCGGCTTCGCCGTGGTCTTCCGGCCGCCCGACCTGCTGGTGGCCGCCGCCGGAGGGGCCGCGATGGGTATGTGCGCGCTGCTCGCCTGGAGGGGCACATGGCGGAAGTGATCGTGGTCGGTGGCGGCGTCGGCGGCATGGTGGCCGCCCTGCTGCTCGCGCGGGACGGGCACGACGTGCGGATCCACGAGCGGCTGCCCAGGCTCGGCGGCAAGCTGGCCGAGCACAGGCGCGACGGCTTCACGTTCTCGATCGGACCCTCGCTGCTCACGCTGCCCGGCCTCTTCCTGGACCTCGGCATCCCGCTCGACCTGCTCGAACTCGACGAGCTGTGCCGGTACCGCTTCGCGGACGGCTCGGTGCTGTCCACCTACCGCGACCCGGGCCGTACGGCCGGGGAGGTGGACCGGCTCGCGCCGGGCGAGGGCCGCCACTGGCGGGCCTACCACCGCTGGGCCGAGCGCTGCCTGGACGCCGCGATGCGCACCTTCTTCGTGGGGCCGCTCACCGGGCCCGTCGTCGAGCCACCGGCCCCCTGGCGGGGCGGGCAGGTTCCGCGGGCACGGCTGGGTGACCTGTTCGCGGTCGCGCCCGGCCGCACCCTGGACGCGCTGGCGGGCGGTTTCTTCCGGGACGCCCGCCTGCGCCAGTACGTGGACCGCTACGCGACCTACGCGGGATCGAACCCCTACCGCGCGCCCGCCGCCCTCGGCTGCGTCCCCGCGATCGAGCACGGCGACGGCGGGTGGTACGTCCGGGGCGGCCTGCCCCGCATCGCCGACGCGCTGGCCGCGGCACTCGACAAGGCGGGCGTGGAGGTCCGTACGGAGACCGAGGTCACCGAGGTGATCGCGGGCGCGGACCGGGTTCACGGCGTCCGTACGGCCGGAGGCGAGGTGACTCTCGCCGACGTCGTGGTCGTCAACGCCGACGCGGCCGCGCTCTACGGGCGGCTGCTGCCCGACCGCACCCGGCTGCGCCGGATCGCCGGGCTGGGCCTGTCCTCGTCCGCCTTCCTGATGCTCGCCGCCGTCGAGGGCCGCACGGAGGGCATGCCCCACCACTCGATCGTGTTCTCCGGCGACTACCGGCGGGAGTTCGGCGACATCTTCGACCGGCGACGGCCGCCGGAGGACCCCACGGTCTACATCGGCTGCCCGTCCGGGCACGACGCCACGATGGCGCCCGACGGCGCGGAAAGCTGGAGCATGCTGGTGAACGTCCCGGCCGGCGACCCGGCCCGATGGCCGATGCCGCCCGAGGCGTACGCGGAACTCGTCCTGGAGCGCCTGGCGAGCCGGGGGCACGACCTGTCCGGGCGGCTGCGCTTCCTCGACCTGCTGACCCCGGCCGACCTGCGGGACCGGTACGGCGCCTGGGGCGGGGCGATCTACGGCGGGGCGTACGGAGGCCCGTTCGCCTCCTTCCGCCGTCCCGGCAACCGGGGGCCCCGGCGGGGCCTCTACCTCGTCGGCGGGACCGCGCACCCCGGGGGCGGCCTGCCGCTGGTGGCGATGGGCGGGCGCATCGTGGCCGAACTCGTGGCCCGCGACCTCTCCCGTTCCGGCCCGCGGCGGGGAAGGGCGAGACCGTGACGGGGAAGGGCGAGACCGTGACGACCGGCCGGTGGGTGCTCGGGGCCGCCCAGGCGGCGGCCGCCCTCGTGGTGCTGGCGCGGCTCGCCCGCGGACGCCGGCGCCTGCCCCCGCTCAGCCCGCCCGCCGCGCGCACGGAAACGGCGGGCCCCGACGGCCGGGAAGTCGCCGCATCAGAATCGGCCGCCCGCGGCGGGACACAGGGCGGCGGGACGCTGAGCAGCGAGGCACTGAGCGGCGAGCCACAAGGCGGCGGGACACCCGGCAGTGGGGCGCCGGATCGCGGGGCACGGAGCGGCGGGACGCCGGGCGGTGGGGGCAGGGGAATATCGGTGGTGATCCCGGCGAGGAACGAGGAGCACCGCCTCGCGCCCTGCCTGCGCGCGGTGCTGGCCGACCCCGCCGTCATCGAGGTGATCGTGGTGGACGACGAGTCCTCCGACGGCACGGCCCGGCTCGCCGCCGCGCACGGCGCGCGCGTGGTGCCGGGACGGCCGCTTCCGGACGGCTGGGTGGGCAAGCAGTGGGCGCTGCACCAGGGGCTGCGGGAGGCGCGCGGCGAGATCGTCATGACCCTCGACGCCGACACGCGGCCCCGGCCCGGCCTGTGCGCGGCGCTGGCCGCCGCGCTGGACGACCACGACCTGGTCAGCGCCGGTCCGCGCTTCGTCTGCGACGGACTCGCCGAGCAGGCGCTGCACGCCTCGTTCCTCGCCACGCTGGTGTACCGGTTCGGCCCGATCGGTCCTCCGGCCCCGCCGCCCCCGCATCGGGTCATGGCCAACGGCCAGTGCCTGGCCTTCCGCCGTGCGGCGATGCTCCGGGCCGACGGCTTCGCCCGGGTGCGGCGGCACATGACCGACGACGTCGCCCTGGCCAGGGCGCTCGCGGCGGACGGCTGGAGAGTCGGCTTCCTCGACGCCCGGGATCTGCTGGAGGTCGACATGCACGAGTCGGCCGCCGAGGTGTGGCGGGAATGGGGACGGTCGCTGCCGCTGGGCGACGTCACCCGCCCCGCCTGGCAGGCCGCCGACCTCGCCGTCGTCTGGCTCGCCGCCGCGCTGCCGGTGCTCCGCCTGGCCGCCGGACGGCCGACCCGGCTCGATCTCGGGCTGCTCGCCGTGCGACTGCTGCTCACAACGGCCCTGCGACCGGCCTACGCCCGGCCGGGGGCGGGCGTGGCGCTGTCGTTGCTGCTCGACCCGGCGACCGCCGTACGGCTGACGCAGGCGACGCTGCGGCCCGTGCGCACCTGGCGCGACCGCTCCTACCCCACCATGCCGGTCAGGGACGGCGGGCGGCCAGCGCCGCCTGCCCGAAGCGGAGACCGATGAGGCACATCAGCGCGCCGGTCGCGGCGACGTGCCCGATCGGCGCGAAGGCCAGTTGCAGCACCGGGAGCGCGAACACCCCGGCCCTGGCTCCCAGCGCGAACGACCTGGTGGCCAGCCGCGTCACCGCCAGGACGGCGAGCGCCGGCACGAACGCGGGCGGGCAGATCACGGCCATCCCCCCGGCGAAGGTCAGCACCGACCGCCCGCCGCGGAACCCGGCGAAGACCGGCCACGCGTGGCCGAGCATCGCCGCTCCCACCGCGAGGTACGCCAGGGGAACGCTCGGCCCGGCGACCACTCCCAGTGCCGTCGTGTGGGCGCCCCCGGCCACCAGGCCGAGCAGCCCGGCGGCCACGCCCTTCGCCATGTCCCCGGCGAAGACGGGCGCCGCCGCCCGCGCCCCGAGCCGTTCGCGCACGTTCCAGAAGCCGGGGTTGCGGTCGCCCTCCTCACGGGGATCGACGCCGCGCCGCCCGGCCACCAGCACCGCCACCGGGATCGAGCCGAGAAGGTAGCCACCGATGACCGCGACGAGCAGCGGAACGAACGAGGAAACGAACGAGGGGCCCGGCGGGGAACCGGCTGGGGGGACGAGCAGCGGGAGCGTCGTCACGTTCCACCTCCACAGGTACGCGGATCGGGGGGCGATGCGCCACATGGCCTTCGACCGTCCGGTGCTGCGCCGGACCCCGGGACTGCTGTTCTGGCGGCTGCTCGGCACGGGCCGGGGGCCGTCCACGACGCTCGGCGCCGACCTGCGCCGCTGGGCGCTGCTGGCCGTGTGGCGGGACGAGCGGGCGCTGGAGGATTTCCTGGAGCGCTCGCCGATCCCGGCGCGCTGGCGGCGCGAGGCCGTCGAGACCTGGCACGTACGGCTCGCGCCGATCTCCTCGCGCGGCCGCTGGAACGGCGTCGAACCCTTCACCCCCGCGCCGCCGCTCGCCTCCGCGCCGCTCACTCCCGCGCCCTTCGGCCCTCGGATCGCGGAGGGCCTGATCCAGGGCACGACGCCGCCGGGCACGGAACATCAGGGGACGAACCTCCCAGCCCTGGAGCGCCTCGCGCCGGGAAAGGCGTCCTCGCCGGTGGTGTCTCCAGTGGTGTCTTCGGGGGAGCGGGCGGGCGGCGGGCCGGTGGCGGTGCTGACCCGGGCGTCGATCAGGCCGTCGCGGCTCCTGGCGTTCTACCGGTCCGTCCCCTCCGTCGACCGGCTCCTGCGCGCGCAGGAGGGCTGCCTCGCCTCGGTCGGCCTGGGGGAGTGGCCGCTGGCGCGGCAGGCCACCTTCTCCGTGTGGCGTGACGCCGCCGCCGTCCGCGCGTTCGCCTACGCGGGACGCGCGCACCGCGAGGTGATCGAGCGCGTCCGCGCGCACGACTGGTACTCCGAGGAACTGTTCGCCCGGTTCGTGCCGTACGCGAGCGCGGGCACCTGGGACGGGACCGATCCCCTCGCCGGTCTTGGCCCCGGTTCGCCCGGGTTCGCCCTGTCCCACCGCTGACTCAACGGGCGGGGCGGACGGCGGGACGATCGCCCAGGCGGGCCACGACCTCGCCCCGGGCCAGGTCGTGGGCCACGACGCAGGCCCGCGCGATGGTCCGGGCCCGCGAGGAGCCGTGGGCCACCACGACGGTGCCGGTCAGGCCCAGCAGCGCCGCGCCGCCGTGCGTCTCAGGGTCGTAGCGGCCGGCCACCCGCCGCAGCGCCTCGGCGCCGGCCGCGTCCCGCGTGCCCGCCCCGTCACCCACCCCACTGCTGCCCACTTCCGTGGCCAGCAGGGCGAGCGTCGCCCGTACGGTGCCCTCGACGTTCTTCAGCACGACGTTGCCGGTGAAGCCGTCGGTCACGATCACATCGGCCACCCCGGTGAGCACGTCGCCGCCCTCGACCGGCCCGTGGAAGCGCAGCGGCAGGTCGCGCAGCAGGGCCTCGGCCCGGCGGGTCAGGCGGTTTCCCTTGCCGGGCTCGGCGCCGATCGACAGCAACCCGACGCGGGGATCGGCCACGCCCAGCACGAGCCGCGCGTACGACGCCCCGAGCAGGGCGAACTGCGCGAGCATCTCGGGAGTGGGGTCCACGGTGGCGCCGGCGTCGATCAGCACGGTGGCCCCGCCCGCCGTCGTCGGCAGCGCAACGGCCAGCGCGGGGCGCAGAATGTCGGGCGCGGTGCCCAGCCGGTCGACCGCGCAGGCGGCGACGGCTCCCGTGGACCCGGCCGACACGAAGGCCGCACCGGCTCCGTCCCGGACGAGGCCGAGCCCGACCGCCAGGCTGGAGCGGGCCATGCGGATCGCCCCCGCGCCGCGCTCGGTCATCGGGACGACGTCGTCGGCGTGCGCCACGTCGATCTCGCCCACCGCCCCGAGCCGGGCCAGCTCCGCGCGCACCACTCCCGCCCGGCCGGCGAGGACGACCGGCACGCCGTGCTCCCGCCGGGCCTGGACCGCCCCCCGCACGATCTCGGCGGGCCCGTGGTCTCCACCCATGGCGTCCACCACGACCGGCGGGGAGGCGGTCGGCACGTCCCGCATGTCAGGCCACCCCCACCCGGCGCTCGGCCTGCGCGGCGGCGCGGGCGGCGAGCAGGTTACGGGTGAAGATCGCGAGCCTGCGCCCGCGCGGCACCGTGGCCCGCCGCGCCAGCACGTCGTGGCCGGCCGCCGTGATCTCGTCCAGGATGCCGCCGTACAGCTCGTACGCCGCCCGGATGCAGGGCCGCGACGACGGCGCGAGCAGCGCGATCCCCTCCCAGGCCCGGCGGTAGTGGTCACGGGCGCGTTCGCAGTTCAGGGCCACCAGATCGCGTACGGCCGGGGTGGCGCGCGGCGCGGCGAGGTCGGCCGGGGTCACGCCGAACTTGTCGAGGTCGGCCAGCGGCAGGTAGATCCGGCCCCGCGCCAGGTCCTCGCGTACGTCGCGAACGAAGTTGGTGAGCTGGAACCCCAGGCCGAGCTGCCGTGCGGGCTCGCGGGCCCGCTCGTCCTCCCCTGGCAGGGGTTCCAGCACGGGCAGCATCATCGTCCCGATGGCCGCCGCCGAGCCCTCCATGTACCCCAGCAGGTCGTCGTACGTCGCATACCTGCGCACGGTCAGGTCGGCCCGCATGGACGCCAGGAACGCCGCCACGTCGGCGTGGTCGATCCCGAAGGCCCTGACCGTGTGCGCGAAGGCGGGCAGCACCGGGTCGCGGACCGGCTCCCCGCCCAGCGCGGCGGTCAGCCGGGAGGCGAGCCGTTCCAGCGCCCGGGACCGGTCGCCGCCCATCGAGAACGAGTCGACGATCTCGTCGGCGTAGCGGGCGAAGCCGTACAACGCGTGGACGTGCGGCCGTTTCCAGGCGGGCAGCAGCAGGGTGGCGAGGTAGTAGGAGCGGCCGTAGCGGGCGTGCAGCCTGCGGCACCGCTCGTACGCCGCCGTCAGCGTGGCGGACGACGGTGCGGACGACGGTGGGGGCGACGTTCTCATGGAGTGCTCTCCAGGATGCGTTCGGCGGCCAGGCGGCCGGAGATCAGCACGGGCGGCACCCCGACGCCGGGGGCGGTGTACATGCCCGCGAAGTGGAGGCCGGGGACCCGCCGCGCCGCGCCGGACGGCCGGAACCAGGCCGTCTGGGTGAAACGGGCGTCGAGGGCGAACGGCGTGCCCGCGGAGTGGCCGCGCCGCCGCCAGGCGGGGGGATCGAACACGAGCCGCGGCGTCGCGGACAGGTCGCCGTACCCGAGGCCGGAGAGCCGGTCGAGCATGCGGTTCACCAGACGGGGGGTGAGGGCGGCCCAGCCGGCGCCGCCCGTCAGGTTCGCGGTGGGCTCCAGCACGCTCAGCACGGCGGGCCCCGCGCCGCCGGGCCCGTGGTCGTCTGGCCCGTGGTATTCAGGACAGGTCACCAGCAGGCTCGGGTCCGGCTGCGGGGCGCCCGCCTCCAGCGCCGCGAACGTCGCCCGCCACTCCCGGCCGAAGTGCAGGGTGTGGTGGGCCTGGCCGTCCGGCCGCCGGTCGAGGGCGAAGTGCGCGACCAGGCACGAAGGGGAGAACCGGGGACGGCGGAGCCGCCAGTCGGCCGCCTCCTCCGGCAGCAGGCCGTCGCCGCCGGCGCCGTGGGCGCCGACGAGGTCGCAGGCCACCACCGCGTGCCGGGCCGCGATCCGCTCGCCCGTGTCGAGCCGTACGGCCCTCACCCCGGCGCCGTCGGTCTCGATGCGGGTGGCCCGCACCCCGTACCGGAAGACCGCCCCGGCCTTCTCCGCGGCGGCGGCCATGGCCCGGGGGACGGCGTGCATGCCGCCCTCGCGGGGGAAGTACACCCCGCCGACGGTGTCCATGTGGGCGATCACCGCGTACACGCCGAGCGCGCGCTGCGGCGACCGGCCGACGTACAACGACTGGAACGTGTGCGCCCTGATCAGCCGCTCGTCGGTGAGGTGGCGCCGCACGAGGCGGTCCAGCCGGCGGAAGCCGCCGAGCGCGGTCAGCCGGGCCAGCGCGTACGGCCGGGCCAGCGCGCGCAGCCGGGTCATGTCGCTGTCGATGAACGCGTCCCACTCGGCCGCGAACATCTCGCCGAGCAGCCCCCGGAACCGGCGGTAGCGCGCGGCCTCCGCGGGCCCGCACAGCGCCCGCACCTGGTCCTCCATGGCGTCCGCGCCCGCGACCACGTCGAGCCGCGACCCGTCGTGGAAGGTCAGCCGGTAGTACGGGTCGAGCCGGCGCAGCGGCAGCCAGCGCTCCATGTCCTGCCCGGCCGCGGCGAAGGTGTCGGCGAGCACCCCCGGCATGGTCAGCACCGACGGGCCGGTGTCGACGCGGTGCTCGCCGAGGACGGCCGTGCCGCAGCAGCCGCCCGGCACGTCGGCGGCCTCCACGACGATCACCTCACGGCCGGTCCCGGCCAGGCGCATCGCGGCGGCCAGGCCGCCGAGGCCCGCGCCGACGACCACGACCGGCCCGCCCGCGGCCATCAGACGGTCCTGCGGGTCGTCGTCGTCATGCGCGCTGCTCCTTCGGTCGTTCCGGTGATCGCGGCCGGTCCGGCGATCGGCGGCCGTTTCGGTGATCGGCGGTGCCGTCAGTAGAGTTTTCGCGCCCTCCCGCTCCGGCGGTTGCATCCATGCGATCGCATCCGTGCGTGCATCCGCACCGGGCCTCCGGGCCGAAACAAGGCGAGGGACGACCGGCACGGCATGGTGGCCGGAGGGTGGGAGCGGTGGGGCGGCAGGGGCCTGAGCGACGGCGGGCCTCGGGAAACGGCGGCCGGCACAGGCCGCACGCAGTGGCCGGAAGCACGGATCGGAAGCAGCGGACGGACACGGCGGACACGGCGGACACGGGGGTGAGCGGGTGAGGCGGGACGGGCAGCCGGGGACGGACGGCGACGCCGTCTCCGAGGAGGAGCCGGGCTACGGCATCGGAGCCGTCGCCCGCCGGCTCGGCGTGCCCGCGTCCACGCTGCGCACCTGGAACCTCAGGTACGGCATCGGCCCGAGCCGGCGCAGCCCGGGCGGGCACCGCCGTTACGACGAGGCGGACCTGCGCCGGCTCCAGGAGATGAACCGGCTGGTCCGGTCGGGGATGCCGCCGGCCGACGCCGCCAATTTGGCGCTCCGGCAGCGCCCAGCGGCGGCGGGGGAGCGGAGCACCGGCGAGCCGGCGGCCGGTGAGCCGAGGACTGGTAGGGCGAGGACCGCCGAGCAGGGAGCCGCCGAGCAGGCGGCGTTCCCGGCCGGAGGGGTGGCCGCGGCGCCGGGCCGTCCGGCGCCGCGTCCGGCGCGCGGCCTGACCGGCGGTCCGGCGGGTTCCGCCGCGCCGCCCGAATCCGGGCTCACGTCCCCGTCCACATCGGCGCGCGAGGTCACGCCCAGAGTCGCACCCGAACTCCCGGCCGCTGAACCCGGCCTGCTGTCCGCGGCCATGCTGGCCCGCGTCGTGGCGGCGATGGACGCCCCGGCCGTGAGCGTGGCGCTGGACGCGGCACTGGCCGCGCACGGCGTCCTGTGGACGTGGGAGCGGCTCGTGCTGCCCGTGTTCGCGGCGATCAGCCGCAGGCAGCAGGAGACCGGGGCCGGGATCGACATCGAGCACCTGTTCTCCAACCGGCTCCAGGCCGCCCTGGTGCGGTTCGCCGCGCACGCGCCCGCGCCCGTCCACCCCCGGCCGGTCCTGCTGGCCGCCGCCGAGGAGGAGCAGCACACGCTGGCGATCCAGGCGCTGGCCGCCGCGCTCGGCGGGCTCGCCGTGGAGACCCGGGTGCTCGGGGCCCGCACGCCGTACTCCGCGCTCGCGGACGCCATGCGCCGCGTCGGCCCGGCGGCGGTGTTCGTCTGGTCGCAGACCCCCGAGACCGGCGATCCGGCCCCGCTCGGCGGCCTGCCGGGGCTCCGCCCCGCCTGCCGGATCATCGCCGGCGGCCCCGGATGGGGCGACGGCGTGCCTACGGAAGTCGTTCGGGTGACTACGTTTCGTGACGCCATCTCGGCGGTAATGACCACTCTGCGGTAATTCGCCCTCTTTGGCGCACTCTTGACCTGAGGTCCGGCCGGTTTGGTTGTCATGACGACGCGCGGGGGGCTATGAATAGGTTTTGAATAGGTTTTCGGGGCATGGGGGGACCATGGAGACGACGCTGGAGTTCCGCCTCGCCGCGGGAGACACGGGCGCCCTGGGGGAGTGCTACCGCGAGCACTCCCCGGCCGTGCGCTCCTACCTACGCAAGCTCGTGCCGCCACAAGACGTGGAAGACGTCCTCCAGGTCGTCTTCACCGAGGTCTGGCGGTTCAGGCACCGCTTCGATCCGGGCCGCAGCCTCGCGGCCTGGCTGTTCGGCATCGCGCACAACCGCGCCGTCGACCACCTGAGGGCGCGTACGCCGACGACGGTGCCGCTGGAGGCGGTCCCGGACCCGGCGGGACACGACGGACGGCGGGACGGCGACGAGCTCGCCGACCGCGACCGGGTGCTCCGCGCGCTGGCCGCGCTGCCCCAGGTGCAGCGCCAGGCGATCGAGCTGGCGTACTACGGCGATCTGACTCAGCGTGAGATCGCCGAGCACCTGCGGGTCCCGCTCGGCACCGTCAAGGCCCGGACGGCCCGGGGCCTGCACCGGCTGTCCGCACTGCTGGAGGCGGCGTGAGCACGATGGAGAACGCCACGGAGAGCACCACGGAGAGCACCATGGAGAGCATGACGGCGGAGGTCAGGCCCAGGGTGGCGGTGTCGAGCTGCCTGCTCGGCGCTCCCGTGCGGTTCAACGGCGGCCACAGCCGCGACCGGTTCCTCGCCGGCGAGCTGGACGAGCACGTCGACTGGGTGCCGATCTGCCCCGAGATGGAGATCGGCCTCGGCGCGCCCCGCGAGACGCTCCGCCTGGAGGGCGGCCCGGACGGGCCCCGGCTGCTGACCCGGCGGACGCGCCGCGACCTGACCGCCGAGATGGCCGATCTCGCCGCCGATCGGGCGGCGGAGATCGGTGCCGTCGACGGCTACGTGTTCAAGTCGAAGAGCCCGAGCTGCGGGCTCCACGGCGTCCCCGTGTACGGCGGGTCCGCTCCGGGCGCCCCCGGGCGCCGAGGCCCCGGCCTCTTCGCCTCCGCGGTCACCGACGCCCACCCGTCGCTGGTCGTCGAGGACGAGGGCCGGCTGCACGACGCGGTGCTGCGGGAGGCGTTCGTCGAGCGGATCTTCGCCGCGGCCCGGCTGCGGGCGCTGCTGTCCGGCGACTGGCGCCCCCGCGACCTGGTCGACTTCCACGCGCGGCACAAGATGCAGATCCTCGCCCACTCGCCCGGGGCGTACCGGGTGATCGGGCGGCTCGTCGCCGCCGCTGGCGACCTGCCCAGGGAGGCGCTGGCCCGCGAGTACGGCTGGGCCTTCCGCACCGCCCTCCTGGTGCGGGCCACCATCGGGCGTCACGTCAACGTGCTGCACCACTTCCTCGGCAGGATCAGCGCGGACCTCGACCCGGTCCGCCGGGCCGACCTCACCGAGGTCATCGAGGCGTACCGGGCGCACCGGGTCGCCCTCGCCGTGCCGCTGGCCCTGCTGCGCCACCACGCGAAGGGCGCCGGAGCGGGTCAGGTCCAGGAGCAGACCTACCTGTCGCCCTACCCGGACGCGCTGCGCCTGCGCAACCACGTCCCCGCCTGACGGGCCCGCCGCATCCGTGAGTACACCGGGCTGAAAGGGAAGAAAGGCCCCTTATGGGACGCACATCGAAGAAGACGCTGACCTGCACCGCCCTCGCCGTGACCGCCGCCGCCGTGGCAGGCGGCCTCGGCACCGACCCCCGTTCCTCCTGGTACCACCGGCTGCGCAAGCCGTCCTGGCAGCCGCCCCGGCAGGCGTACGGCCTGGTCTGGACACCGCTGTACGCGACGATCGCCTACGCCTCCGCCCGCGCGCTGTCCCTGGGGGACGAGCGCTCCCGGCCGGCCCTGCGCCGGGCGCTCGCGGCGAACCTCGCGCTCAACGCGGCCTGGCCGCCGCTGTTCTTCAAGGCCCGCAGCCCGCGCATCGCGCTCGCCGAACTGGTCGCGCTCAACGCGTCGAACGTCCTGCTGACCCGCCGCTTCCTCCGTCAGGACCGCGCGGCGGGCCTTCTGCTGCTACCGTACACGGGGTGGACGCTCTTCGCCACCGCGCTCAACGCCTCCATCGCCCGCCGGAACCCGCCGGAAAAGGCGTAACGGGGGGCCGCGGCGCGCGGACTCCGCGACGGGTCGGGGACGGGGGCTACTGGGCGGCGGGGTCGAGCTGGGGGGAGCGCTCGGCCTCGTCCGGCGGCTCCTGGGACTCCAGGGCCGTGAGGATCGTGGTGAGGACCTCCCGGAACCTCCGCACCTGGGTCGTGGTGAGGGGGTCGAACAGCACGCGGCGGACCTCCTCCACGTGGCCCGGCGCGGCCTCCACGAGTGCCGCGAAGCCTTCGTCGGTGAGTTCCGCGACGGTCGTGCGCCGGTCTTCGGGCCGCTTGACCCGCCGCACCCAGCCCTTCTCCTCCAGGCGGGAGACGGCGTGGGAGAGGCGGCTGACGGAGTAGCGGAGAATGGAGGACAACTCGCTCATCGTCATGGTCCGGCCCGGCGACTCGGAGAGCACCACGATGATCATGTAGTAGGCGTGCGGGATGCCCGAGTCACGCTGTAACTGCCGCTCTAGGGCGTCCTGGAGGAGCTGGCTCGTCCTGATGTAGGCGCGCCAGGTGCGCTGCTCCTCATCGTCGAGCCATCGCGTGCCGGACATGCGCCAAGACTACCGGTCGGTCGGCACAATCTTTGTGGGCCAAAGACCCTGGTTCGATCGTTCCGTGCAGGAAAGTCTCAGGGGCATGGACGAAATGGAGCGCATCGACGCCTACTGGCGGGCCGCGAACTACCTGTCCGTCGGGCAGATCTACCTGATGGACAACCCGCTGCTGACCGAACCGCTGAGTGCCGAGCACGTCAAGCCGCGGCTGCTGGGCCACTGGGGCACCACCCCCGGGCTCAACTTCTGCTTCGCCCACCTGAACCGCGTCATCCGGGAACGCGACCAGGAAATGATCTATATCGCCGGTCCCGGGCACGGCGGCCCGGCCGCGGTGGCGCACGCCTGGCTGGAGGGCACCTACACCGAGCGCTACCCCCACATCACCCGGGACGCGACCGGCATGCGCCGGCTGTTCCGCCAGTTCTCCTTCCCCGGCGGCATCCCCAGCCACGTGGCCCCCGAGACCCCCGGCTCCATCCACGAGGGCGGCGAGCTCGGCTACGCCCTGTCCCACGCGTACGGCGCGGCCTTCGACAACCCCCGCCTGGTGGTGGCGTGCGTCGTCGGGGACGGCGAGGCCGAGACCGGCCCGCTGGCCACCGCCTGGCACTCCAACAAGTTCCTGAACCGGGGCGGTGACGGGGTGGTGCTGCCGATCCTGCACCTCAACGGCTACAAGATCGCCAACCCCACCGTGCTGGCCCGCATCCCCGAACCCGAGCTGCTCAAGCTGTTCGAGGGGTACGGCTACCGCCCGCACATCGTCTCCGGCCACGAACCGGCCGAGATGCACGAGCTGATGGCCGGCACCCTCGACACGGTCTTCGACCAGATGGCCGACGGCGGCCCGCTGCCGATGATCATCCTGCGTACGCCGAAGGGCTGGACCGGGCCGCGCGAGGTCGACGGGCTCCCGGTCGAGGGCACCTGGCGCGCCCACCAGGTGCCGCTGACCGACGTGCGCGACCGCCCCGACCGCCTGGAGACGCTGCGGGAGTGGATGCTCTCCTACCGGCCCGAGGAGCTGTTCGACGCGGACGGCCGGCCGGTCGAGGCCGTCACGGCCACGGTGCCGGACGGGCCGCTGCGGATGAGCGCCAGCCCGCACGCCAACGGCGGGGAGCTGCTGCGCCCGCTCGTGCTGCCCGACTTCCGCGACTACGCCGTCGAGGTCAAGAGCCCGGCCACCGCCTCCACCGAGCCGACCCGCGTGCTGGGCGGCTTCCTGCGGGACGTGATCGCCGCCAACCCGGAGAACTTCCGGCTCCTCGGCCCGGACGAGACCGCGTCCAACCGGCTGTCGGCGGTGTTCGAGGCGACCGGCAAGGAGTGGGAGGCCGCCCTGCTGCCGACGGACGAGAACCTCGGCCCGGCCGGCCGCGTGATGGAGGTGCTCAGCGAGCACCAGTGCCAGGGCTGGCTGGAGGGCTACCTGCTGACCGGCCGCCACGGGCTGTTCAACTGCTACGAGGCGTTCATCCACATCGTCGACGCGATGTTCAACCAGCACGCCAAGTGGCTGGAGTCGTCCCGCAAGATCCCCTGGCGCAGGCCGGTGGCCTCGCTCAACTACCTGCTGTCCTCGCACGTGTGGCGGCAGGACCACAACGGGTTCAGCCACCAGGACCCCGGGTTCCTCGACGTGGTGGTCAACAAGAAGGCCGAGGTGGTGCGGGTCTACCTGCCGCCGGACGCCAACACGCTGCTGTCGACGGCCGACCACTGCCTGCGCTCCCGCGACTACGTCAACGTCGTCGTCGCCGGCAAGCAGCCCGTGCTCGACCTGATGAGCATGGACGAGGCGGCCGTCCACTGCGCACGCGGGCTGGGCATCCTGGAGTGGGCCTCCACCGACGAGGGCGCCCACCCCGACGTCGTGCTGGCCTGCGCCGGGGACGTGCCGACCCTGGAGACCCTCGCCGCCGCCGCGATGCTGCGCGAGCACCTGCCCGAACTGAAGGTGCGGGTGGTCAACGTGGTCGACCTCATGCGGCTGCAGCCGGCCTCCGAGCACCCGCACGGGCTGCCCGACGTGGAGTTCGACGCGCTGTTCACCACCGACCGGCCGATCATCTTCAACTTCCACGGCTACCCGTGGCTGATCCACCGCCTGACCTACCGGCGTACGGGGCACGAGAACCTGCACGTGCGCGGATACAAGGAGGAGGGCACCACCACCACGCCGTTCGACATGGCGATGCTCAACGACATCGACCGCTACCACCTGGTGATGGACGTGATCGACCGGGTGCCCGGCCTGGGCAGCACGGCCGCCCACCTGCGCCAGCGCATGGCCGACGCCCGGCTGCGCGCCCGCGCCTACACCCGCGAGTACGGCGAGGACCCCGCCGAGATCCGCGACTGGACCTGGCCCGCCTCCTGACCCGGCGCGGCCGGGAGCCGGCACGACAAAACGAGACGCCGACACCGTCGACGGGTTCCCCGGCCTCAGGGCCGGGGTTCAGCCCTCCTGGCGCAGGTCAAAGGAGATGGCGGCTCTGCTCCTGTCCGGACGGGCATCGGCATGCACGCGTGCTCCGTACACCTGCCACACCCGGTCACGTTGGGGAGGAACGAGGGCATGACACCTGAGGGGTATGGTCGTTCGCCGGCCCGGCACCCGTCGGCGTCCGCGCTGCTGATCACCGACGAAGCGAGCCGGGCTCTGCTGGTGCGGCCCACGTACAAAGACGGCTGGGAGTTTCCCGGCGGGGCCGTCGACCCCGGTGAAACCCCCTGGGAGGCCGCCGTCCGGGAGGCCGGCGAGGAACTCGGCATCACCTGCCGCATGCCCCCTGTGCTGCTGTGCGCGGACTGGATGCGCCCTCGTGGCCACGACCTCGGGGGGTTCCGCCTCGTGTTCGACGGCGGCGTGATGACCGCGGGCGAACTGGCGGAGATCCGGCTGCCGGTCGAGGAGCTGAGCGACTGGACGCTGGCCGACCCTGCTGACGCGGCCGCGTACCTGCCTCCGGAGCGGGTGCGCCGCCTGCGAGCAGCCGTCCAGGCGCGGGCGGCCGGCCGGATGGCCTACCTGGAAGACGGCCACCCGGTCACCTGACCCGTTGCGGTCAGGCGCCGAGGTCGCGCAGCACCTCTCGGCCGGCGCCCCGGCCGTGCGCGGCAGGAGCCGGGTGATGTCGTCAGCTCGTGCGGCCGGCGACGACACCAGCGAGGTGGGGTAACCGGCGGGCATCTTGGTCGAGTGCCTGCCCGCCGGCTCGTACCCGCCGGTGAAGTCCCCCGAAGGGGCCTGATGCGGTGACTCTCCCCGTCGAAGCTGCGGCTGCACCCCGACGTGCAATCCGCGTCACGAACTCCGCATGATCACGTGGTGGCTGTTCTCATGCCACCTCAACGCGAAGTTCCCTGGAGTACTGGTCGGCGACTGGGTGATCAGTTGTGAAGCTTCCCACTGGCGCCGCCGCAGCTCCAGTAGATGCGGAGGTAGTAAGACCCATAGAGGCCCCCTACGGTGCCGCTCACGGTCCCCGAGCCGACGTGGCGGTGGTAGACGACCACCCCGTTGCCGGCGTCGATGATCTGGAAGTCGGCCTGAGCGCAGAGGAAGCCGCCTTCCACGTAGTAGGCGATCTCGTGGGCGCCGCTCGCGGGAATGTTGGCGGTGGTGCACCCGGAGGAACCGAGGTTCACGACACAGTTCACCTCCGTGTACGCCTGCGCGGTACCCGTCCCCAGCGCGCTGGCGGTTGCGAATCCTGCCGCTGCGAGCACTGCCCCGGCTACGCGTCTTTTCAGTCGATTCATGGCTAGCCTCCCGTGATGATCTCTTCTAGTAAAGATCACCTGACAAGTGGTAAACCGTCAATGTCTGGAGGGCGCTTTTTTGGACGGACGGACGCCGGGATTCGGCGTTGGTGGCCGGCCTTTGCTTTCGATGTCACGTGCCGGGGCGTACCAGGCCGCTCTCGTAGGCGAGGATGACCAGCTGGACCCGGTCGCGCACGTCCAGCTTGGCGATGGCCCTGGTGATGTGGGTCTTGGCGGTGAGAGGGCTGATGACGAGGCGCTCGGCGATCTCGTGGTTGGAGAGTCCGAGCGCCACGAGCTTGACCGTCTCCAGCTCCCGGGAGGTGAGGACGGTCAGCCGCTGTCCCGCGCCGGGCGTGAGGTCCTGCCGGTGGGCGAACTGCTCGATGACACGGCGCGTCACCCCCGGAGACAGGAGCGCGTCTCCGTCGGCGACGGCGGCGACCGCCCGGCGTAGTTCGGCGGGTTCGACCTCTTTGGTGAGGAAGCCGCTGGCTCCGGCGCGCAGGGCGGCGAAGACGTGTTCGTCGGTGTCGAACGTGGTGAGGATGATGACCCGGCAACCCGGAGCGGCCGTCCCGGTGATGATGCGCTTCGTGGCGGTGATCCCGTCGGTGCCCGGCATGCGGATGTCCATGAGGATCACATCGGGGCGGGTGCTCGCGGCCAGGCGCACGGCTTCGTCGCCGTCTGAGGCTTCGCCGACGACCGTGATGTCCCGGGACCGGGCCAGCAGACTGCGGAAGCCGGCCCGTACGAGTGCCTGGTCGTCGGCGAGGAGCACCTTGATCGTCATGCGGCCGAGCCTGCCACAGGGATGTCGGCCCGCACGGCGAAGCCGCCGGGGACCGGCCCCGCGGTGAGCTCGCCCCCGAGTGCGCTCACCCGCTCGCGCATGCCGGTCAGGCCATGCCCTTCGGTGGCATCGGCGCCACCTGGGGTGCCGCGGCCGTTGTCGGTGATCTCGACGGTGACCGAGCGGGGCCGGTAGCCGATCGTCACCTCGGCCCTGCTCGCCCCCGCGTGCTTGAGCGTGTTGGCGAGGGACTCCTGCACGACGCGGTGGACGGCGATGGCGGTGATGGCGGGGACGGCCGCGCGGTCGCCGTGCTCGTCGAGGGTCACCTCGAGCCCGGCGGCGCGGGTGTCGGCGATGAGAGTGTCCAAGGAGGCCAGATCCGCCTGGGGTGCGGTGCCGGCGGGGTCGTCGCGCAGGACCGTGACGAGGGAGCGGAGGTCGGCCATCGCCCGGTTCCTGACGTTCTTCGCCAGGTGCAGCGCTTCGGCGGCCGCGGCGGGGTCCTCCTCCAGAGCGTCGGCGGCGACGTTGAGCTGAACGCCGGCGACGGCCAGCGTGTGGGCGATGACGTCGTGAACCTCGTGCGAGACGCGCAGCCGTTCCTCGGCGGCGTGCGCGCGTCTGTCGGTCTCACGCAGCCGTTCGCGCCAGCGCATCGCGGCGGCGTACGTGAGACCCGCGGCGATGAGAACCGCCAGGAGCAGTCCTTCCCCCGCGACGTGGACCAGGTAGCGGACCGGGTTGCGGTCCAGGACCCCGCGGAAGTCGACGGCGGAGTAGACCAGCTGGACCAGGCCGATGGCCGGCACCCACCGCACGTGTGGCGTGGTGGCGGCGGTGAAGTAGGCGACCGCGGCCGGCCAGATCCAACCGGCGGGAGACCAGTGTCCGGTGAGGTGATAGACGAGGATCCCAGCGATCGACAGCAGCAGCACGGTCATCGGCCGGCGGCGTCTGACCAGCAGGAGCGCTCCGAGCAGCAGCCCGAGAGGGATCGCGCCTTCCCAGGGGTTGTGCACCCCGGTGGCGAGGGCCACGGCGACGAAGAAGACCAGCGTGAGGGCGGCGAGCGTGATGTCGGTGATCCGGGCCAGGTGCCGGACCGGCGCGGGCCCACGTCGCGGATGCGGATCGGCCACGTGAATCAGACGTGGGTGACCAGGAGGGTCACGCCTGCCTCGCCGCCGCAGTCGACGAGGACAGGACCGACGCCGTTGCCGATCCTGGGGGCGAGGGTCGCCTTCGCCATGAACCCCTTCGGGTCGTCCTCGACGATGCGGATGTTCCGTAGCACCGGGTGCTCCCTGTCGAGCCCGGCGATCACGGCCTTGAGCCCCTTGCCGCCGCCGCAGTGACCGGTGATCGTCACCTCCTGGCTGCGCCTGGTGGTGGGATTGGGGCTGACCTGCACCACCGCCCTGGCGCCCTTCGGCGGCTTCGGCGCGGCCGTCGCAGCAGCGGCCTCGCCGGCCGTGCCGGCCCGGGCACCAGCCGGCGCGCCGGTCGATCCCAGCAGACCGGCCGTCAAGCTCAACCCGGCGATCGCGGTCAGCGCTCTCCTGCTCATGGCGACTCCTTTTCTCATCCGGCTGTCTCGACGAGAAACGCTAGGCCGGGCCGCGGCGGGAGCGCGTCGTCCGTTGATCGTCACCTGACCTTGCACCGTTCGCTGTACGCGCTACACCGAACGGAGTAGGCGCCAGGCCTCAGCGACCGCACGAGGCCGGCACTGTCGCCGCCCGGGTGAGGAGGACGGGCGGGATCATGGGGCCAGCCGGGCGACCGCTCCTGTTTCCAGGGCGGTCCACACAGCACCGTCCGGGCCCACCGCGATGCCGTGGGGTTCCGATGCGGGGGTGGGCAGGTCGTGCTCGGTGATCACCCCCGCAGGAGTGACGCATCCGATGCGGTTGGCGCCCCATTCGGTGAACCAGCACTCTCCGGAGGGCGCCGTGGTGATGGCGTGGGGTCTGGCGCTCCGATCGGGCAGCGGGAACTCCTGGATCGCGCCGTCCGCACCGAGCCTGCCGATCTGCCCCGCTCCGATTTCCACGAACCACACCGCGTCGTCCGTCCCGCACGTGATGCCCACCGGTGCGGCGCCGTCGGTGGGCAACCTGTGGAGCGTCACCGTGCCGTCGAGGTCGAGCCGGCCGACGGCGTTGGCCTGGTTGAGGGTGAACCACAGTGCGTCGCCGGGGCCGGAGGTGATCATGGAGGGGAACGCTCCCTGTGCGGGGAGGGAGAAGTGGGTGATCTGGCCGTCGGTGGTGATGCGGCCGATCCGGTCGGTGTTCATCTCGGTGAACCACAGGGCGCCGTCCGGGCCCGCGCAGATGCCGAAGGGGGCGCCGGGTTGGGGCAACGCGAAGGCCGTGAGGGTCCCGTCGGTGGTCATCCGGCCGATGTGGTGGTCGGCGGACCGGGTGAACCACAGTGCCCCGTCCGGGCCCGCGGTGATCACGCTCGGCCTGCACTCGGCGGGACCCGCGGGATACCGGCTGAGCTCGCCGTCGACGGCCAGGCGGGCGATCTCGCCGCTGTGGACCAGGGTGAGCCACAGCGCGGCGTCGGGCCCGGTCGTGATGCCGTAGGGACCGGCCTTCGCATCCGCGATCGAGAGCTCCCGAATCGATGGACGATCAAAGTGCGGCAACGTCTGTGTCCTTCCCAGGGTCAGGGCGCTCGCGCGGCGTCGGGAACGAGGCGGTCGTCGACACCCTGCCCGTCAGCGCCGAATCAAGGCAACCCGTTTCACGCGGCGCGACTCGGCCGCGCCCTGCGGAGCCGCGCGGAACACGCCGCCGCCGGTGCGCCCGCTCAGGGGTGAGGGCGCAGGCCGTTGAGGATGACGTCCAGGAGGCGGTGGGCGCGGGTGTCCCACTCGGCGGGCTCCAGGCGGGTCAGGTAGCCGACGAGCAGGATGACGTCGCGGGCGTCCACGTCGGGGCGGATGACGCCGTCGGCCTTGCCCGCGTCGAGGAGCAGGGTCAGCGCCTCTCCGATCGGGCCGAGACTGTGCGCGGACAGGTCCTGCCACACCGCCACCTCGAGGGCCGCGAACACCCCGCGCTTGATGCTCGCGTACTCGGCCACCCGGTCCAGCCAGCGGGCCAGGGCGGGCAGCGGCGCGTGCCCGGCGAGCAGCGCCGGTGCGGCGGCCACGAGGTCGTCCACGTCCGTGCGATAGACCTCGGCGAGCAGGGCCTCACGGGTCGGGAAGTGGCGATACAGGGTGCCCTGGCCGACGCCCGCCCGCTTGGCGATCTCGTTGAGCCGCACCTCGTCCGCGTTCGCGATGACCTCTCGTGCGGCCCGGAGGATCCGTACGCGGTTCTCGGTGGCGTCGGCTCGGCGGCGGGGTTCGTTCATCGGTCCTCTACGGGGCGGGGCAACTAAGCGGACACATGTCCGGTACGGTGGGTGCGGACCTAAGCGGACACATGTCCACTTTATCTGGAGGAGATTCTCATGTCAGCCATCAGCGGCAAGGTCGTGGCCGTCACCGGGGCGAGCAGCGGGATCGGCGAGGCCACCGCGCGCCTGCTCGCCGAGCGGGGCGCCGCCGTCGTGCTCGGCGCCCGGCGAACGGAACGGCTCGACGCGATCGCCCGCCAGATCCGTGACCGCGGGGGGCGCGCCGTCACCCGCGCCGTCGACGTCACCGCCCGCGAGGACCTCGAAGGGCTCGTCGGCCTGGCCGTGACGGAGTTCGGACGGCTCGACGTGCTGGTGGGCAACGCCGGCATCAGCAAGATCGGCCCTATGGCCGACCTCGACGTGACCGGCTGGTCGGCGATGATCGACGTCAACCTGCGCGGCGTGCTGCACGGCATCGCCGCCGCGCTGCCGGTCTTCCGCGAGCAGGGGCAGGGCCACCTCGTGACCACGGTGTCGACCGCCGGGCTGAAGATCACGCCTACGATGGCGGTCTACGCCGCGACCAAGAACGCCGTACGGACCCTCCTGGAAGGGCTGCGGCAGGAGTCGACCGACGGCGTGCTGCGGACGACGGCGGTCTCGCCGGGCTATGTGCGGACGGAACTCCCCGGCTCCATCGACGATCCCGAGGTCCGCGAGGAGATCCGCCGCACCATGGACCGGCACGCCATCGCGCCGGAGGCCGTCGCCCGCGCCGTCGCCTTCGCCGTCGAGCAGCCGCGTGACGTGGAGATCGGAGAGATCGTCATCCGCCCGACGACCCAGAACTGATCCGGTCGCCCGGTGCCTGGGCGCCCGGCCGGTCCCGGCACACGATCCGGCGCGCGACAATCCCCATCGTGACGTCTCCCGATGTGACCATGTGGCTGGCCGGTCCGCGCGGCACACGCGTGGAGCTGCGACGGCAGGGGTCCCGGGTCAGCGAGCGTCACGGAAGCCGGGCCGAGGTGCTGATCGACGACGTGGACGAGGACGTCGCCGCCGTGCACTTCGAGCTGGCCGTGGACCGATACGTCGCCGGCGGATACTCCCCCCGTACGCAGGAGGCGGCGCGCGGCGTCCTCGGCGCCCCGCCGGACGACGCCGGATACGCGTTCGCCTTCGCCGCCGAGGTCGGCGGCACCCGGGGCGAGCTCATCAGGGCACAGGCGCTGCGGCTGTGGGAGGACGATCAGGCGGCACGGGACGCCGAGCGGGCGGCGATCGAGGCGATCGACTCCCAGGTGTCCTTCTACGGCCTGCTGGACGACCATCTCCTTCTGATCCCGGACGGACCCGCGATCCACGCGTACGTCGACGGGCACGATGTGGTCTCACTCGTCGACGGGCTGGCCACCGCGAAGGGCATGACACCGGGCCGGCTGGGCTTCGACCCCCAGCGCGAGCCCTGGCGGATCGATCTCATGGGCCGGCACCGGCTCCGGGGCCTGCTCGCCGGCGAGCACATGAGCCGGCTGCGCTCGCTCCGGATCCGCACCTGGGGTGGCACCGCCCAGCTCGACCCGGTCCTGAGCTCCTACTCCGCCCGTGACCGGCTCAGCCACCTGTGCCTGCCGAGCCAGCGCGACGACCTCGCCGAAGAGCCGGTCGCCGGGCGATACCCCGGGCTGCGCGCACTGGAGTGTCCCGCGTGGCAGGTGGCGGGGCTGCTCCGGGACGGGGCGCCCCGGCTGCACACGCTCGTGGCGTACGGCGCGGACGAGCGCACGCCCTCTCTGCTGGACCTGCTGGCCGGGCTCTCCCTGCCCGCCCTCCGCCACCTCGCCCTGTGGGAGACATACGTGGATCCCGCGACCCTGGGCGCCTCTCCGGTCGTCGCGAGGCTGGCCACCCTCGACCTGTGGAAGGTCAACGACGCCCCACGCTTCGACTTCTCCGCCCTGCTGCGGCAGCGGCGGGAGCTGGCGCATCTGGAACGGATCGTCGTCCCCGGGCACTGCGTCCCCTCCAGCACCGTCGGCCGGTTCGCCGACTGGCCGCAGGTGACCTTCGCGAGTCACGACCGCCGCGAGCTGCTCGCGCTCGACATCGACACCCGGGGATACCCGCTCGCCATGTGAGCCGGGAGCCCCTTTCAACGGCGGGTCAGCGCGGGTTCCGCTCGGTCAGCCGCAGGGTGAGGCCGTGCGGCTCCAGGTGCAGCCGGGGCCGCGGGCGTACGGAGCCGGGGCAGGGGTGCATGCGCCAGGACCGGACGATGCCGGCGAGGGAGAGCGTCAGGTCCATGAAGGCGAGTTCGTAAGCGATGCATTTGGACTCTCCCGCCCCGAAGGGCAGCCAGCCCTTCACCTGATGCGGGTCACGTCCGTCCCACCTGTACGGATCGAAGTCCTCCGGGGAGGGGAACAGGTCGGGCCGGTGGTGCAGCACGTACGGGCTCAGCAGCACCTGCGCCCCGGCCGGGATGCGCCGGGAGCCGATGGTGGTGTCGGTGACGGTCACCCGCGGGAAGATGTAGCTGGGAGAACGCCTCCGCAGCACCTCGGCGACGACGCCTCGGGTGCGGGGGAGCCGGGCCATCACCTCGGCGGCGGTGTGCTCCTGGCCGAGCTGTGCGACGGCCTGCGCCTCGTCGGCCACTTCGGCGTCCAGTGCGGAGTCCTGGGAGAGCTGGTGCAGGGCCCAGGCGTGGCCGACGGCGGTCGCGGTGATCCCGCCGAGGAGCACGGTCATGGCCGTGTCGCGCACTTCCTTGTCGCTCAGCCGGTCGCTGTCGAGGGCGGTGGTGAACATGGACATCAGGTCGCCGTGGTCCTTGCCGTCCTTCCGGTAGGCGGCGATCTCCTCGTCCAGGAAGCGCAGCAGCCTGGCCTCGCTCGCGCGATAGCGGCGATTGCGGCCGGTGGGCAGGCGGTTGAGACCGGGGGCGATCATCCGCAGGATGGTCTGGTGGTCGACGAAGTCGGTGACGGACTGCCGCAGCCCGGCGACCTCCGGTCCGAGGTCGCGGCGGCAGAACATGGTCGCGAGGTTGGAGCGGGTGGCCAGCGACCGCATCTCCGGCAGCACGTCCAGGACCTGTCCGTGCCGCCACGTCGCGGTGACGGCGTCGACCTGGGCCTGGATGGTCCGGGCATAACCGGTCATCCGGCCGCTCTGGAAGGCGGGCTGCGCGAGCCGGCGGAGTCGTTTGTGCTTGGCCAGGGGGCAGGTGGCCATGCCGTCCCCGACGATGGACCGCATGTTCTCGTAGAACACGCCCCCTTTGTCGAAGGCGTGGTCGGAGTTCCTGAGCACGCGCTGGGCCGCCTCCGGCGAGCACACCACATAGGTCGGCGTCCGGCCGAACCGCAGCTCCACGACCTCGCCGTGGCGTGGCAGCGACGCCAGCAGGCCCAGCGGGTCGGTGAGCAGGGGTTTCACGTGGCCGAGCAGTGGCCGGCCGCCCGGTGCCCTGGGCGGCCGGCCGGCATGTTCCGGCGCCTTCCCGCGCTCGGGTGCCCCGTCGTGATCGAGGCCGCCGCGCGGGGCGCGTCGAAGTGGGGAGCGCATGATCCTCCAGCCGTCCTGAGGTCGCTCATCGCCATGGCTCGGCGACTCCACGTAATCATTGCCGGGTCCGGCCGGGAACTGGCGGCACGGTGACAGGCGCATGGCGAGCGGGTCCCGGCGCGTGGCCGCGTACGGGACCCGGCCGTCCACCGGCCCGGCGTCTGGAGCGGCCCGCCGCGCCCCGGGGCCGGGAGCCGGGACGAGAAATCGGGATGACGGCACCGGTAGCATCGGAGGCATCGGAGCCGCCGCCTCTCCGCGTGCGCGCTACATCGACACTGTCCTAAGGAGCAACCGTGTCCGCCGCCCTTGAGATACGCATCACCCTCGCCGGAGCCGAGCGCGTGGTGGCGGCGGGCACGACGGCCGGGGAGGCGCTCGGCGCCGACGGGCGCTCGGTGATCGCCGCCCGGATCAACGGCGAGCTGCGCGACCTCGCCGCCGAGGTGGCCGAGGGCGACCTGGTCGAGCCGGTCGCGATCGACAGCCCCGACGGGCTGGCGATCCTGCGCCACTCGACCGCACACGTCATGGCCCAGGCCGTGCAGGAGATCTTCCCCGAGGCGAAGCTCGGCATCGGCCCGCCGGTGGAGAACGGCTTCTACTACGACTTCGACGTCCGCGAGCCGTTCACCCCCGACGACCTCAAGCGCGTCGAGAAGCGCATGCGCGAGATCGTCAAGCAGGGGCAGACCTTCCGCCGCCGCCCGGTCGGCGACGACGAGGCCCGCGAGGAGCTGGCCGGCGAGCCGTACAAGCTGGAGCTGATCGGGCTCAAGGGCGGCGCCGCCGAGTCGGCCGACGGCGCGGACGTCGAGGTGGGCGGCGGGCAGCTGACCATCTACGACAACCTCGACCCCAAGTCGGGCGAGCTGTGCTGGAAGGACCTGTGCCGCGGGCCGCACCTGCCGAGCACCCGGGTCATCCCGGCGTTCAAGCTCATGCGGTCCGGCGGCGCCTACTGGCGGGGCAGCGAGAAGAACCCGCAGCTTCAGCGCATCTACGGCACCGCCTGGGAGACCCGCGAGAGGCAGGACGAGTACCTGCGCCTGCTGGAGGAGGCCGAGAAGCGCGACCACCGTAAGCTCGGCGCCGAGCTCGACCTGTTCTCGTTCCCCGACGAGCTGGGCTCGGGGCTGCCGGTCTTCCACCCCAAGGGCGGGGTGATCCGCCGGGTGATGGAGGACTACTCGCGCCGCCGGCACGAGGAGGCGGGATACTCCTTCGTCAACACCCCGCACATCACCAAGGACAACCTGTACAAGATCTCCGGGCACCTCGACTGGTACGCCGACGGCATGTTCCCTCCCATGGAGCTGGAGGGGGCGCGTTACTACCTCAAGCCGATGAACTGCCCGATGCACAACCTGATCTTCCGGGCGCGCGGGCGGTCCTACCGTGAGCTGCCGCTGCGGCTGTTCGAGTTCGGCACGGTCTACCGGTACGAGAAGTCGGGCGTGGTGCACGGCCTGACCCGCGTACGCGGACTGACCCAGGACGACGCGCACATCTACTGCACCCAGGAGCAGATGCGCGACGAGCTGAAGTCGCTGCTGCGGTTCGTGCTCGACCTGCTGCGCGACTACGGCCTGGAGGACTTCTACCTGGAGCTGTCCACCAAGAACCCGGAGAAGTCCGTCGGCGACGACGCGACGTGGGAGCAGGCGACCGAGACCCTGCGGGAGGTGGCCGAGTCCGAGAAGCTGGAGCTGGTCCTCGACCCGGCCGGCGCCGCCTTCTACGGCCCGAAGATCTCCGTGCAGGCCCGGGACGCCATCGGCCGGTCGTGGCAGATGTCGACCATCCAGCTCGACTTCAACCTGCCCGAGCTCTTCGGCCTGGAGTACCAGGCCGCCGACGGCACCCGGAAGCGGCCGGTCATGATCCACCGGGCGCTGTTCGGGTCGATCGAGCGGTTCTTCGGTGTGCTGGTCGAGCACTACGCGGGGGCCTTCCCCGCGTGGCTCGCCCCGGTGCAGGTCGTCGGCATCCCGATCGCCGACGCCCACGCGCCGTACCTCCAGGACGTCGCCAAGAGGCTGCGCGAGCAGGGCATCCGGGTCGAGGTCGACGAGAGCGACGACCGCATGCAGAAGAAGATCCGCAACGCGCAGAAGGCCAAGGTGCCGTACATGCTGCTCGCGGGCGACGACGACATCGCGGCCGGCGCGGTCTCCTTCCGCTACCGGAGCGGCGAGCAGAAGAACGGCGTGCCGATCGACCAGGCGATCGACGAGATCGTCGACGCGGTCCGCCGCCGCGTCCAGGCCTGACAGGCGGAAAACAGGGATCGGGCGCCCCTTCCGGGGCGCCCGATCTTCTGTCGTGGCTCCGGACCGGCATCGCCACACGGCATTCGCGGTTTCCGTCCGCGTGTGCGCGGGGTCCGGACGCCTCGTTCAGCGGGCGATGCCCTGGCTGTCCTTGCCGTCGCCGTCCCAGTCGCCGATGACGGGGAGGTTGCCGGTGTCGCCGTAGGCGACGGAGCGGGTGGTTTCGGTGGCGGTGGTGACGGGGCTGGTGCGCATGAAGAAGGTGTTGCCCATGCGGACGCCGATGTTGTCCTTGCCGTCGCCGTCCCAGTCGCCGACGAAGGGTACGGCGTTGGGGTCGCCGTACATGAAGGTGTACTGGGCTTGGCCGGTGGCGGGGTCGTTGCTGATGAAGAAGCGGCCGGTGGTGGGGTCGTAGGTGCTGACGGTGTCCTTGCCGTCGCCGTCCCAGTCACCGGTGATGGGCACCATCGGGCTGTTGCCGTAGGCGAACACCGGCCGGGTCGCGACAGTGGAGCCCTGGTCGTCGCTCAGATAGAAATCCAGCACCCCGAGGTTCGCGCCCCCACAGTTGTGGCTGGTGACGTTCCTGTAGGTCTGACTGTTGGCAGTGCCGTACGTCACGCCGTTGAAGGTGGGCCTGACCCGTTCGGCGCCCTCGTATCCCCAGCTGGCCTCGCCGTTGCCGTCCGCGTCATAGCCGAGTTCGAAGTGGACGTGGGGAACATTGTTGGAAGTGGGTCCCGTATGGCCGACCCTTCCGATGAAGGTGCCCATCTCGACCTTCGCGCCCACGTTGACGGCCCGCGACTGCAGGTGCAGGTACGTGGTGAACCACCCGCCGCCGTGATTGATCTGAATGACGTTGCCGGCGTTCTGGTGGTAATACGACTTGTTGACTGTTCCGGCCGCGGGCGCGATGAGCGTGGCTCCGTCGGTGCCCTGCTGGTCGGGCTCCTTGACCATGTCGAGCGCCGGGGCGTGTCCCCACGTGTCCAGCCGCCACTGCTGCCCGCAGGGGAAGGGCAGTTGAAGGCTGGGGGCGGCGGACAGCGCTTCCCGGAGGGCGGGAACGGCCGCCGAAACGGGACGCGCCGCGAGATTCGTCAAAGTGCCGGCGAGGACGGCGAGAACCGCCGCGGTCATCGCCTTCCTCCGCACAGGGTGCGACGTTTCCGGCTGCCGTGGGCGGAGGGAGAGGGACAGGTGCATGATGATGCGTCTCCTGGCGGTCGAGTATTCCTTTCCGGCCGGTTGAGGCCGAGCCGGAATGGTGAGCTATCTGGCCTGACGGTCATCACCGTGACCGGCCGTCCATCCCACGGCAAGGGATTTGGGACACCATGGGAAAACGGGACAAAAACCAGCCTTGACCAGCGCAATTCGCCCGGTAGTGGGACGGGATGGGATGTAACCAGAGATACGGATGGTTCTGCTGTTAACCTTCGGATGTCGATCTCGGGTCAAAACTGGGGGAGCCAGGTTGACAGAGCCCTCTGCGGTCGAGGATTTGGCCGCGTATATCCGTCAGTTGAAGGACAAGACCGGCCGTAGCTACGACGCTCTCGCGAAGAGGCTCGGTGTCGGCAGATCCACTCTCCACCGCTATTGCTCCGGCGGCAGCGTGCCGCCGCGCTTCACCTTCCTGGAGCAGTTCGCCAAGGAGTGCCAGGCGAGCCATGCGGAGATCCTCGAACTGCACCGGCGGTGGGTACGGGCGCAGACCTCGCAGCCGCCCGAAGCGAGGCCCGGCCCGGAACAGCGCGCAGAACAGCGCCCGGAACAGCGCGGGGAAAAGGGTGCGGAACAGCGCGGGGAAAAGGGTGCGGAACAGCGCGTGGAGCCGCCGGACGGCCCGGCGGCTCCACCCGGCCCTCCTCCCACGGCATTTCCCGCGGCGCCGGACGCGCCGCCCGGGTATCGGCGGCTTCTCGGGAGCAGCCGTACGCGCTGGGTGCTGGCGGGGCTGGCGGTCCTGGTCATGGGCGGGGCCCTGATCTGGCGCCCAGGCCAGGGCTCGAGGGCGTCCGCGGAGAGCGGGCACTCGTGCACGGATCGCAGCGGGGTCAAGCACGTGGACGCCAGGCAGGGCGGCTTCGTGTGGACCAGGGACTTCGTGTGCGCGAACCGGCCCGACACGCCTCTCTACCTCTCGGTGCACAGCACGGAGAAGGTGGCGATCCTGGACACCCCCAGGAGCTGGTTCGTCTGCTGGGAGTTCGGACGGGTCCAGGGGGACGGGGGAAGGGTCTGGTACTACACCCGCGGAGATCGCGCCGAGCCGGGGAAGGAGAGCTGGGAGGGGTGGGGATTCGTCGGATCCGAGCACGTCGACGCCGCCGCCCATCCTCTGCCGGGCATGCCGAGATGCCCGTTCGCCTCCGCCTCGCCCTGATCGCCGGAGGATGGCGAGAGCGGGCGGGTCAAGGTGAACCCGGCCGGTGGAAGGAGATCCGCGAGGTCATATGCTGCTGCACAGTGCTGAAGGCATGCCGGCGCACGGTGCTGAAGGCATGCCGGCGCACGGTGCTGAAGGCATGCCGGCGCACGGTGCTGAAGGCGCGCTGGTGCACAGTGCTGAAGGCATGCCGGCGCACGGTGCCGCAGGCGTGCCGGTGCGCGAAGTGCCACCGGAGCGTTCCGGCACAGGCGGCAGCGCCTCGGGACATCGGGAGCGAGGAGATCGCGGACGTGGATTCAGAGCCGATCGAGCAGGCCGGCGCCGGGGTTCCCGACAACTTCCAGCGCCTCTGGACTCCGCACCGGATGGCCTACATCAAGGGCGAGAACAAGCCCACCGGGTCCGGCGCGGACGACGGCTGCCCGTTCTGCGAGATCCCCAAGCTCTCCGACGAGGACGGGCTGATCGTGGCCCGGGGATCGGCCGTGTTCGCCGTGCTCAACCTCTACCCGTACAACTCGGGGCACCTGATGGTCTGCCCGTACCGGCACGTGTCGGACTACGCCGACCTCGACGGGCCCGAGACCGCCGAGCTCGCCGAGTTCACCAAGCGCGCCACGCAGGCGCTGCGCAAGGCGAGCGGGGCGCAGGGCTTCAACGTCGGCATGAACCTCGGCGGCGTGGCGGGCGCGGGCATCGCCGCCCACCTCCACCAGCACGTCGTGCCCCGGTGGGGCGGCGACACCAACTTCATGCCGGTGGTCGGGCACACCAGGGTCCTGCCGCAGCTTCTGCGCGACACCCGCGACCTGCTCGCCGGCGCCTGGCCCGCCGCCTCCTGACCACGCCCCGGCCACGGAGCCGCGCGCGGGCCCGACCGAGGCACCCGGTCCCGGACCGAGGGTCCCGCCCGGCGCCCGCTCAGCCCGCCAGGCTCGCCGGGGGGCTCGGCGCGGCGGCGGCCGGGGCGGGCTCGCCGTACTGCAGGGCGCGGATTCCCGCGCTGAGCACGAGCGGTACGGCCAGGGCCAGGGCCATGGACAGCACGGCGGCGCCGGAGTCGTTGACGAGCATGCCGACCACCCCGCTCACGAGCGCGCCGAGCAGGCCCGCCTTGAGCGTGGGCGCCCGTTCGAACGCGATCGGCAGCACCCCGGCGCTGGCGGTCCCGGGCCGCAGCAGGGCGAAGACGAGGAACGCGAAGGCGGCGATCACCACCGGCATAAGGTTGGGGCTGAGCAGCGTGGCGAGCATCGCCCCGAGCTTGCGGGAGATCACCGGCAGGAACGTGCCGTCGGCGACCTGGCCGGCGAACCGCCCGAGATGGGTCTGGCTGGCCGGGGGACGCAGGTAGTCGAGGTAGGCGATCGTCATCACCAGCACGCCGCCCGCCGCGCAGAACGCGCCCAGCTTGACGACCGACACCCGCCTGCCCGCGACGAGCATCGCGGTGACCGCGATGCCGGGGACGAAGGCGATCACGCCGCCGAAGTCGCTGCCCACGCCGGGCCAGCCGTCGAGCAGCATCGCGAAGGCTCCGAGCACGGCGATCAGGGCCACCGCGACGGCCTTGCGGCCCGACCGCACCAGCCGGTCCGCGGCGGCGGTGGTCACGAGCAGCACGGCCGTGGCCAGCAACGCGAAGGGGATGTTGCCCAGGCCGTAGTAACGGGCGCCGACCACTCCCGTGTAGCCCATCAGGCTGTTGAGCTGCAGGGGCGTGCCGGTCAGCAGGTCGCCGAGCAGCACGGCCGCGGTGACCGCGGCGATCACGGTCAGCGGCCCGAGCACGCCGCGCCGCCACGGCCCGGCGAGCGCCGCCAGGGTCAGCGCCGCCGCGATGGCCGCGATCGAGGCGAAGAGCGTGAGCACGGGCTGCGCCGTACGGGCCCACGGGAGGAGGTTGACGAGATAGGTCGAGGCGGGGATCGCCGCCAGCGCCACGGCCGCGGACCGTACGGCCGGCAGCCGGTCGCGGCGGCGCAGCAGCAGGAACGCGGTCAGATAGAACAGCACCTGGAGCACGGCGAGGGTGGTGAAGAAGGCGCCGGTGGTGTTCCTGATCGTCTGCCCGGCCACGTCGGCGGTCCGCAGGGCCGCCACGCCCTCGGCGAGGCTCCCGCCGCCGGTCCCGTGCGTCTCGACCGGGACGCCGACGACGTTCGGGGGAGCGGCCACCCCGGCCCGGGCGAGGATCGTGGCGGTGAGATCCGGCAGGATGACCATGTCGTCCCGGTGGGTGGATCTGGCGCCGAGCGTGCGTCCCGGCCCGCCCGCACCCGCGCCGCCCGGGCCGGTGGTGGCAGGGCCGCTTGTGGCCGGGTCGTTCATGGCCGGGCCGCGCAGCATCGCCACCCGCAGGTGCGGCACCGGCCCGTGGTCGCCGACGCCCGCCACCAGCACCGTCGCCTGCCCCAGGCGGGGCAGGACCGAGCCGAGCTTCGCGTCGGCCGACCGCGCCGCCGCCCTGCGCGCCTGGGGAGACACCGCCTCCGGCACCTCGCTCAGCCGGTCGGCCGAGACATAGGGTGCGATCAGGTCGGGGATCTCCACCGCGACGACGTCCGCCCGGGTCCACTCCGCGGCCTGCGCGACGTCGGCGGCGTAGACGTCCACGCGCCCGGCGCGGTCGGCCAGCGCGAGCGCCGCGCCCGGGCCGACGGCCATCGTGGTCCGCCCGGCCGTGTGCAGGGCCTGCCCGAGGGTTCCGGCGTCGTCCTGCTCGCGCACCTCCCACAGCCAGGAGAACTCGGGGACCACCGCGCCCTGGCCGCTCGCCTCGGGCGTGGGCGCCATGCCGCAGCGTCCCCCCACCGCCGACCGCACCCCGGCCGAGACCGTGAGCCACCCGTCGTAGGGGCAGGTGCCGTCCTTGCGCACGGTCCGGGCAGACAGGGACCCGATGGCGGACTCACCGGCGAGCCGCCACAGCGCGGGGGTGTCCTCCGGGGTGACGTCGCTCCACATCAGACCGGGGATCCCGACCAGCACCACCCGCTCGCCGGCCGCCGTCCCGCGCTGGCCGGACCACTGATCGGGCCTCTGGTCGGGCCTCTGATCGGGTGCGGCCGCGAGCCCGGCGAGCCCGGCGGACGCGGCCGCCGCGGGCGCGAGGGTCACGACCGACACGCCGAACACGACGGCGACGAGCGCGCGTCTCACCCACGTGCCACTCACCGGCGACCCCCAGGCCCCTACATGATCTTGGGAAAACTCGCGACCACGCTACCGGACCCGTGGACGACCGCGCAGCGACTCGGTCCGTCCCGGGCGCCTCGATCGGCGGCCCGTCCCTCCGTGCGCGAGCAGGGACTCGGGAGTCCTGCCCGGCGGGGCCACCCTCGGCGCGGAACGACGCCCGCGGCGGGGCCGGGAGGCCGGGTACGGGCAACCTCGGCCAGGCGGCCCCGAGAAGGCAGGCAGGGTCAGGTCGCCGGGGTGGCGGCGCTCTCGTTGCCGAGACGGTCGAGCGTGGTGACGTAGTAGGCGCCGGAGCCCGCCGCGGCGTACTGCGGCGCGGCGGAGGCCGGCACGACGGCGAGCAGGTTGCGCGCGTCGGCCGTGGCGCAGGAGGCGTCCTTGCCGGTCACCCGATACACCGCGTACGCCTGCGCGCCCGGCTGGGCCTGCCACGTCAGCGTCCCGGAGGCGGCCCTGACCCCGCGCGGCGCGGCCGGCGCGGAGGTGGACCCCGGCCTGAGCACCGGCGGCAGCGCGGGCCGCGTGTAGTGCTCCTTCACGATCCGGTCGAGCACGCCCAGGGGGTTGCGCACGAGCTGGGCGGCGCTGAAGTAGACGTCGCCGGAGATCTCCGGGTGCTTCCGGTTCAGCGTGAGGTGCGCGGGCAGCTCACCGGCCTTGGTCCAGGCCGGGGTGTCGGTGGCGCCGACCCGGTAGAGCGCCTGGCCGATGTAGAGGTCGACGTCGGTGCCCTTCACCGCGTCGGCCCACCACTTGGCGAGGACGGTGTAGTCGGCGGCGGCGAAGCCCCGGGGCCAGTAGAGCTGGGGCATCACGTAGTCGACGGAGCCCTTCTTGATCCACGCCTTCGCGTCCGCGTAGATCGAGTCGTAGGCCGACATGCCCTTGGTGGCCGACCCCGCCGGGTCCTCGGCCTTGTTGCGCCAGATGCCGAAGGGGCTGATCCCGAAGACGGCGTACGGCCTCGCCGCGTGGACCGCGTCCGAGATCTGGGCGACGAGGTCGTTGACGTTGCGCCGCCGCCAGTCGGCCAGGCTCAGGCCCTTGCCGTACTTCTTGTACGCCGCCTGGTCGGCGAACCTCGTGCCCCGGCCCGGGTAGGGGTAGAAGTAGTCGTCGAAGTGGACGCCGTCGACGTCGTACCGCTGCACGACGTCCGTCACGACCTTGGTGACCCAGTCGCGCACCTCGGGCAGCCCGGGGTTGTAGTAGAGCTTGCCCTCGTGCTTGACGACCCAGTCGGGGTGCAGCCGCGCCGGGTGCCCGGCGGGCAGCTTCGCGGAGGCCGAGTCGGCCGCCCGGTAGGGGTTGAACCACGCGTGGAACTGCAGCCCCCGCTTGTGGGCCTCCTCCACGAGGAACGGCAGCGGGTCCCAGCCCGGGTCCCGGCCGGCCGTGCCGGTGAGCCACTGCGACCAGGGCTCCAGCGACGAGCGGTAGATCGCGTCCGAGGCGGGACGCACCTGGAAGAACACCGCGTTCAGCCGGCGCTTCACCGCGTTGTCGAGGATCCTCAGATACTCGGCCCGCTGCCGGTCGGGCGACAGCCCCGGCTTGGACGGCCAGTCGACGTTGTGCACGGTCGCGATCCACACCCCGCGGAGCTGGCGCTTGGGATATTTCGCGCTGGTCGCGCAGGCGCCCGTCGCCGTCAGCGTCTCCGCCTTCACCACCTGGTGCCGCCCGTCCTTCGCGTTCGCCGTGCTGCCGACCTTCTCGGCCTGGGCCCCGGGGCCGAACGCGTAGGCGGCGCCGACGGCGGCGGCGGCGATGACGGTGGTGGCGATCAACGGGCGGACGACCTGTCTCCGCTCGGTCACGTGGCTGCCCCTCCGATTTGCCGGTAAGTCCGGCGACCAGTCTTACATCGGCTTAAGAGCGGTTTAGCCAGAAAAAAAGAAACGCACTTGTGATGCGGATGTGACGCCTGACACGTCGTGAGGCTCCCCGAGCGGCTGTTCGGTCAAACCCGGCGGCATGGATGAGCTGCGCGAACGGCCCGTCCGGAGGGGACGCGGCCCGTTCCGGCCCAGCGAAGGGCCGCCGGGACGCGGGGGAATGGTTCTGAGGCGGATTGGTGACATCCGTACGGCCCGCACCGGTTCGGGCGGATGGTTCGGGCGCGATTGTCCGGCGCTGCGCGGTCCGGGCGCGCCGGCGAGCCGAGCCGGTACGGGCGCTGCGGTGAGGCCAAGCCGATACGGGCACGGCGGCGGTGGGGGAGCCCGGCGGCGGGAGGCGTGCCGCCGGGCGTCCCTGTCGATCTCGTCCGGTCGTCGTCCGGCCGTCGCCGGAGCGCCGTCCCGGTGCGTCCCTAGTGCTCGCCCGTCGCGGCCACCTTGTCGACCAGGTGCGCGGGCAGCGGCTCGTACCGCAGGAAGGAACGGGTGAACGTGCCCGTCCCGTGGGACAGCGAGCGCAGGTCGACGGCGTACCGGGTGATCTCCAGCTGCGGGGCCTCGGCGCGCACCAGCGTGCGGCCCGTGCCGACCGGCTCGGTGCCGAGCACCCTGCCCCGGCGTGAGGACAGGTCGGACATCACGGCGCCGACGTAGTCGTCGGGCACCAGCACCGCGACCTCGTCCACGGGTTCGAGCAGGTGCGTGGCCACCTTGGCGGCGGCCTCCTTGAGCGCGAGCTGGCCGGCGATCTGGAAGGCCATGTCGGAGGAGTCGACCGAGTGGGCCTTGCCGTCGTAGAGCGTGACGCGGATGTCGACCATCGGGTAGCCGGCGACGACCCCGCGTTCCATCTGCGCCCGCACGCCCTTCTCGACCGACGGGATGAACTGCCGCGGGACCACCCCGCCCACGATCTTGTCGACGAACTCGAACCCGCCGCCCGACGGCAGCGGCTCGACCTCGATGTGGCAGATGGCGTACTGCCCGTGGCCGCCGGTCTGCTTGACGTTGCGCCCCATGCCCTGCGCCCGGCCGCCGAACGTCTCGCGCAGCGGCACCCGCAGGCCGACCTTCTCGACCTCCACGCCGTGCCGCTTGGCCAGGCGGTCGAGCAGGACGTCGGAGTGCGCCTCGCCCATGCACCACAGCACGAGCTGGCGGGTCTCCGCGTTGTTCTCCAGCCGCAGCGTCGGGTCCTCGGCGACGAGGCGGCCGAGGGCCTGGCTCAGCTTGTCCTCGTCGGCCTTCGATTTCGCCCGGATCGCGACCGGCAGCAGCGGGTCGGGCATGGTCCACGCCTCGACCAGCAGCGGCTCGTCCTTGCCGGAGAGCGTGTCGCCGGTCTCCGTGCGCGACAGCTTGGCGACCGCGCAGACGTCCCCGGCGGCGCACTTGCCCACCGTCCGCTGCAGTTTGCCGAGGGGCGAGGACAGCGCGCCCACCCGCTCGTCGACGTCGTGGTCCTCGTGGCCCCGGTCGGCGAGGCCGTGGCCGGAGACGTGGACCGTCATGTCGGGCCGCAGCGTGCCGGAGAAGACCCGGACCAGGCTGATCCGCCCGACGTACGGATCGCTGGTCGTCTTGACGACCTCCGCCACCAGCGGGCCGTCCGGGTCGGCGGTGATCTCCTTGCAGGGTTTGCCGTCGATCCCGGTGATGTGCGGCAGCGGGTGCTCCAGGGGCGAGGGGAAGCCCTGCGTGACGATCTCCAGGAGCTCCAGCGTGCCGACGCCGGGCGCGGTGGCGAGCACGGGGTAGAAGCTGCCCCGGGCCACCGCTTTCTCCAGGTCGTCGATGAGCACCTTGGTGTCGATCGTCTCCCCGGAGAGGTAGCGGTCCATCAGGGACTCGTCCTCGCTCTCCTGGATGATCCCCTCGATGAGGTCGCCGCGGTACTGCTCGATGAGCGCGAGCTGGTCCGGGCCCGGCTCCCGCTCGGTCCTGCGGCCGCCGCCGTAGTCGAACAGCCGCTGCGACAGCAGGCCGAGCAGCCCGGTGCCGTCCACCGGCAGGTAGAGCGGCGCCACGCCGTCGCCGAACGCGTCCTGGCAGGTGGCGAGGACCTCGTCGAAGTTGGCCCGCTGGTGGTCGATCTTGCTGATCACCACCGCGCGCGGCATGCCGACGAGCGCGCACTCGTCCCAGATCATCCGGGTGAGCCCGTCGACGCCCTCGACGGCCGAGACGACGAACAGCGCGGCGTCCGCGGCGCGCAGCCCGGCCCGCAGGTCGCCGATGAAGTCCGCGTACCCCGGGGTGTCCAACAGGTTGATCTTGATGCCGTTGTGGACGACGGGCGCGACCGACAGGTTCACCGAGCGCTGCTGGCGCACCTCCACCTCGTCGAAGTCGCTGACCGTCGTGCCGTCCTCGACCCGCCCGGGGCGCTGTACGGTGCCCGTCTCCGCGAGCAGCGCCTCGATCAGGGTCGTCTTCCCGGCTCCGGAATGGCCGACCAGCACGACATTGCGCACCATGTCCGGCCGATCGGCCACGGGTGCCCTGCCCGCGGCCCCTGTTGTCGCGCCGGATGATCTTTCGGCCACATCGCCTCCCGAATCTCGGAGCGGCGGGGAGGGGGCGCACGGACGCGCCCCGCGCCGGCCGCTCGTGCCGTCGCTGTCCCGCGCCCGGGGCCCGCCCTCTCATGACCACACGACGGGGTTCACCTCCGCGTCATCTCCGTGCGGTCCTGCGGGCGCGTGCTCTTCACCCTTTACCCATGTGGCGCATATCACAAGACTTTTCGGCGAATGTGCTTGCGAGGTGCGGCGGCCCTCGATGGCCTACGATCGGACGGCGATGTTGAACATCCTGCGCCCCGCCGTCACCCGAGTCATGACCCCCCTGGGACGGGCCCTCGCCCGCCGCGGGATCTCGCCCGATGTGATCACCACGATCGGCACGCTCGGAGTGGTGGCCTCGGCCCTCGTCTTCTACCCGACCGGGCATCTGTTCCTGGGATCACTCGTCATCACGTTCTTCGTGCTCGCCGACGCCCTCGACGGGGTCCTCGCCCGGATGACGGGCAAGGGGAGCACGTGGGGCGCCTTCCTCGACTCCACACTCGACCGCCTCGGCGACGCCTCCATCTTCTCCGGGCTGATCCTCTACTTCGTCCTCGAGGACGAGCCCGAGATCGTCCTCGCGGCCGTCGCGCTCTTCTGCCTGGCCGCGGGAGCATTGGTCTCCTACGCCAAGGCCAGGGCCGAGGGGCTCGGCATGACCGCGAACGTCGGCATCGCCGAGCGGGGGGAGCGCCTGGTGGTCGTGCTCGTCGCGGCCGGCCTGTCCGGCCTCGGCGTGCCGTACATCCTGGCGGCCGGGCTCTGGCTGCTCGCGGCGGCCAGCGCCGTCACGGTCGTCCAGCGGATGGTGCACGTCTACAGACAGGCGGTGGACAGATGAGCGAGACGGGCGGCCCGCCCGGCCCACCCCCGCGGCCTCCGCGGCGCGGCGGGACGCCGCTCGCCGACCGGGCGGTCGCGGCCGCGTACGCCGCCGGCTGGGCCGTGGTGCGCCACGTGCCGGAGGGGACGGCCGCCTGGTTCTTCCGGGTGCTCGCCGACCGGCTGTGGCGCAGGCGGGGCCGGTCCGTGCGCCGCCTGGAGGTCAACCTGGCCCGGGTCGTCGGCGCGGACCCCGGCGACCCCGCCGTACGGGACCTGAGCCGGGCGGGCATGCGCTCCTACTTCAGGTACTGGATGGAGTCGTTCCGCTTCACCGCCTACACCCGCGAGCGGATCCTCGACGGCACCCGGTTCATCGGGGCCGAGAACATCTTCGACAACCTCGCCCGGGGCAGGGGAGTGGTGATCGCGCTGCCCCACATGGGCAACTACGACCTCGGCGGGGCCTGGCTGGTGCACATGGGCCACCCCTTCACCACCGTGGCCGAGCGGCTGAAGCCGGAGTCGCTGTTCGAGCGGTTCGTGGCCTACCGCGAGAGCCTCGGCATGGAGGTGCTGCCGCTCACCGCCAAGGGCGGCGGCAGCGCCATGGCGTTCGGCACGCTCGCAAAGCGCCTGCGCGCGGGCCGCCCCGTCTGCCTGCCCGCCGAACGCGACCTGACCGAACGCGGGATCGAGGTCGAGTTCTTCGGCGCCCGGACCCGGATGGTCGCCGGGCCCGCGCTGCTGGCCGTCCAGACCGGGGCCGCGCTGCTGCCCGCCGTGCTGTGGTTCGAGGACGACGGCTGGGGCATCCGGGTGCACGAGGAGGTGCCGGTGCCGTCCGAGGGGACCCGGCAGGAGAAGGTCGCCGTCATGACCCAGGCCATGGCGGCGGTCTTCGAGAAGGGCATCGCCGAGCACCCGGAGGACTGGCACATGCTCCAGCGCGTCTGGCTCGACGACGCCGAGCCCCCAGCCGAGCCTCCCGCCGGGGCCGGGTCGTGAAGGTCGGCATCGTCTGCCCGTACACCTGGGAGGTTCCCGGGGGCGTGCAGGCGCACATCAGGGACCTCGCCGAAGCGCTGATCGAGGACGGGCACGAGGTGTCCGTCATCGCCCCCGCCGCCGACGACGCCGAACTGCCGGCGTACGTGACCTCCGCCGGCCGCGCCGTGCCCGTGCCGTACAACGGCTCGGTGGCCCGCCTGGCGTTCGGCTTCCTGTCGGCGAACCGGGTGCGCAAGTGGATCAGGGAGGGCGGGTTCGACGTGCTGCACGTGCACGAGCCCGGCGTGCCGTCACTCGGGGTGCTCGCCTGCTGGGTGGCCAAGGGGCCGATCGTGGCGACGTTCCACGCCTCCTACGAGCGCTCGCGGGCGATGTCCGTGGCCGCGCCGATGCTGCAGAGCGCGCTGGAGAAGATCACGGGCAGGATCGCGGTCTCCGACGCCGCCCGCAAGACACTGGTCGAGCACCTCGGCGGCGACGCGGTGCTGATCCCGAACGGCGTGACCGTGCGCCGGTACGCCGAGGGCGAGCCGCTGCCGGGCTGGGGCCCGGACGGCAACGTGATCGGGTTCCTCGGGCGGATGGACGAGCCGCGCAAGGGCCTGCCCGTGCTGCTGGAGGCGTTCGCCGTGCTCGCCGCCGAGCGGCCCGCGCTGCGGCTGCTGGTCGCGGGCCCGGGGGACGCCGACGACGTGCTCGGCCGGGTACCCAGGCAGTACCGCGACCGGGTCGGGCTGCTCGGCATGGTCAGCGAGGCCGACAAGGTGCGCGCCTACCACTCCGTCGACGTCTTCTGCGCGCCCAACCTGGGCGGGGAGAGCTTCGGCATCGTGCTCACCGAGGCCATGTCGGCCGGGGCGCCGATCCTCGCCAGCGACATCCCCGCCTTCCGGCGCGTGCTGGGCGAGGGGCAGGCCGGGGCGCTGTTCGCCACCGGCGACCCCGCCGCCCTGGCCCGGGAGGCGGCCCGGCTGCTGGACGACCCCGGGCGCAGGGCCAAGCTCTCCGACGAGGCCCGTCAGGCCGTGTGGAAGTACGACTGGTCGACGGTCGCGCGGGAGGTCGTGCGCGTGTACGAGACGGTCGCCCACGCGGAGGCGGGAGTCGTGGAGGACGCGCTGCCATGACCTCGACCCTGATCATCGTGGTGGCCGTGGCCCTCGTGGCCGTCGTGCTGTTCGCCGTCTACGTCTCCTGGCGGGCCGGGCGGCTCGACCGGCTGCACATCCGCCTGGAGACCGCGCAGGCCGCCCTCGACGCCGCGCTGCTGCGCCGCGCGGCGGTCTGCCTGGAACTGGCCGGCTCGCGCATCCTCGACCCCGCCACCTCGCTGGTGCTCGCCGCGGCGGCCCACGAGGCCCGTACGGCCGGTCCGGACGAGCGCGAGCACGCCGAGAGCGACCTGTCGCGGGCCCTGCGCGTGGTCGTCGACCAGGAGCGGTTCCGCGAGAAGCTGGCGGAGCACCCCACGGGGGAGGCGCTGCTGGAGGAACTGGACACGGCGGTCGCCAAGGTCGTCTACTCGCGCCGGTTCTACAACAACGCCGCCGCGGTCACCCGTACGGCGCAGCGACGCTGGCTGGCCCGCGCGCTGCACCTCGCCGGGCACACCGACCCGCCCCGGTTCTTCGACATCGACGACGAGCCCCCGGACGCCCTGATGGCCGCATAGTCGCTATTTGACGGGCATTAGGGGTATTCCCGGTAAGCTCATGCCGTTTCATTGCCATGCTGGGCGACGGTCCGCGTGCCGGTCGCGTCATGCCCGGTGACGGGGGCTCTCCACCGGGAGGAGCGGGACGGTGCGGGCAGGGATCGGCTTCACACTGGCCATGGCGGTCGTCCTCACCGGGGCCGCGTGCTCGGGTGACGACAAGCCCGCCGCCCAGTCGGAGGGCGCGAGCCCGGTGGTGGCCTCGCCGTCGCCGACCGCGCCTCCGGAACACCCTTTCACCGGACGCCCGGTCGCCACCCGCAGGCCGGTCCTCGCCGTGAAGATCGAGAACACCCACGCGGGCAAGCCGCAGATCGGCCTGCGCAGCGCCGACGTCGTCTACGTCGAGCAGGTCGAGGGCGGGCTCACCCGGCTCATGGCGATCTTCTCCTCCAAGCTCCCCGCGCAGGTGGGGCCGGTCCGCAGCGCCCGGATCTCCGACCTGCACATCCTGCCGGTGTTCGGCAAGCCCGCCCTCGCCTACTCCGGCGTGCAGACGAAGATGATCCCCTTCGTCCAGAAGGCGTCGCTGTTCGACGTGTCCGACAGCCGCGCGCCCGGCGCGTACGTCCGCGCGCCCGGCCGGGTCGCGCCGTACAACCTGGTCGGCAGCCCCCGGAAGCTGCTGGCCAAGGCGCCGCAGGCGACGAGGGCGAAGGACATCGGGTTCGTCTTCTCCGACGAGCCGCCCGCCGGGGGCACGCCGCAGAAGACGGTCAACGTGCGCTACCCCGCCGCGCGCTTCGCCTTCACCTGGTCGGAGGACCAGAAGCGCTGGCTGGTCACGCAGGACGGCGAGAAGGACATGGCCGCCGAGGGCGGCCAGCAGGGCGCGCCCACGATCGTCGTGCAATGGGTGAAGACCGACCGTTCGGAGTTCCACGACTTCACCGGGAGCTACACCCCGCTCGTGCACACCGTCGGCAAGGGCACCGGGGTGGTCCTGCGGGACGGCCAGGCGTACCGGGTCAAGTGGTCGCGCGCCTCGGAGAAGGAGGGCACCGTCTACACCATGGCCGACGGCAAGCCGATGCCGTTCGCCCGGGGCCAGGTCTGGGTGGTGCTCGCGTCGCGCAAGCCCGTCGCGCCGTGACCTCGCGGCCGCGCGCCGGCCGTCCTGGCGGGTTTCGACCTGACGGACAAACGGCGTGATCGGTTTCGACAGGCGGGCACTGCGGGCTCGGGAGCGGCCAGCACCTACCATGGAGAGGAATCCGTAGGCCCGCCGTCGTGAGGTAGCACCGTGTCCAGCAGCGCCCCCGAAGTCAACGAGAACGCCGCCGTCGGCACCGCCCGCGTGAAGCGGGGCATGGCCGAGATGCTCAAGGGCGGGGTCATCATGGACGTCGTCACCCCCGAGCAGGCCAAGATCGCCGAGGACGCCGGCGCCGTCGCCGTCATGGCGCTGGAGCGCGTCCCCGCCGACATCCGCGCCCAGGGCGGGGTGTCCAGGATGAGCGACCCCGACATGATCGAGGGCATCGTCGGCGCCGTGTCCATCCCCGTGATGGCCAAGGCCCGGATCGGCCACTTCGTCGAGGCCCAGGTGCTCCAGGCGCTGGGCGTCGACTATGTCGACGAGTCCGAGGTGCTGACCCCCGCGGACTTCGCCAACCACATCGACAAGTGGCAGTTCACCGTGCCCTTCGTGTGCGGTGCCACCAACCTGGGCGAGGCGCTGCGCCGCATCACCGAGGGCGCCGCCATGATCCGCTCCAAGGGCGAGGCCGGGACCGGCGACGTGTCCAACGCCACCACCCACATGCGCAAGATCCGGGGCGAGATCAAGCGCCTCACCTCGCTGCCCGAAGACGAGCTGTTCGTCGCGGCCAAGGAGCTGCAGGCGCCGTACGAGCTGGTGGCCGAGGTCGCGAAGACCGGCAAGCTGCCGGTGGTGCTGTTCACCGCGGGCGGCATCGCCACCCCCGCCGACGCCGCGATGATGATGCAGCTCGGCGCCGAGGGCGTGTTCGTCGGCTCGGGCATCTTCAAGTCCGGCGACCCCGCCAAGCGGGCCGCCGCCATCGTCAAGGCCACCACCTTCTACGACGACCCCGACGTGATCGCCAAGGTCTCCCGGGGCCTCGGCGAGGCGATGGTCGGCATCAACGTCGACGACATCCCGGTGCCGCACCGCCTCGCCGAGCGCGGCTGGTAGGCACGGCCGGAACGCACGGCGTTCCCGGGAAAGTAAAAAGGCTCCTGGCGGCGGCGTGTCGGCCGCGGGTGACCGGCGGTAAGGCGATTCGCTCGGTCGGGACGTCCCGGCCGAGCGTTCTGCTGTGCGGCCGTAGATCTGTGCGGCCGTAGATCTGTGTGCCGGAGATCTGCGCGGCGGTGTCCGGCAGCGGGCGGCAGGGCGCTGACGTCGCCGGGCCGTCGCCCGCCACGCCGATCGGTGCCACCCGATCGATCGCCGGGCCGCGGGCGTCCGACCCGCTGATCGTCCCAGGGAGCCCAGTTGCCCGGCCTCGATCGCCGCACCTTCCTCGTGACCGGCCTCGTCACGGGCCTCGCCGCCGCGATCCCCGCGCCCGCCTCGGCGGACCCGCCCCCGACGCCGTCGTCCTCCACGCCCGGCGCGGAGGCCGGGGCGGCCGCACGCGGCCTGTGCTCCGACCCCTTCACACTCGGGGTGGCCTCGGGCGACCCCGACCCCGCGGGTTTCGTGATCTGGACCCGCCTCGCCCCGCGGCCGCTGGCCGAGGACGGCCTGGGCGGCATGCCGCCGATCGTCGTCCCCGTGCGGTGGCAGGTCTACGACGACGAGTACTGCCGCCGGGTCGTACGGGCGGGCGTGGCGGACGCGAGCCCCGAGTGGGGGCACAGCGTCCACGTCGAGGTGGACCGTCTGCGGCCCGGCCGGGAGTACTGGTACCGCTTCCGCGTGGGGCCCCACCTCTCGCCGACCGGCCGGGCGCTGACCGCCCCGGACCCTGCGTCGTTCGGCGGCCCGCTGACGATGGCGTTCGTCTCGTGCGCCCAGTACGAGCACGGCTACTTCACCGCCTACCGCCGCCTCGCCGAGGACCACCCCGACCTGGTCCTCCACCTGGGCGACTACCAGTACGAGTACGCGAGGGACACCTACGTCGCCCCCACCGGCAACGTGCGCGACCACGAAGGGCCGGAGACGGTGACCCTGGCGGACTACCGCAGGCGGCACGCGCAGTACAAGACCGACCCCGACCTGCGCGCGGCCCACGCCGCCGCGCCGTGGCTCGTGGTCTTCGACGACCACGAGGTGGACAACAACTGGGCCGGCGAGACGCCGGCGCATCCGGGGGAGCGGCCCGCCTTCGGGCAGCGCCGGGAGGCCGCGTTCCGCGCCTACTACGAGAACATGCCGCTGCGCCGCACCTCCGTCCCGTGCGGCGCCGGAATGCGGCTCTACCGGCGGGTCGGATGGGGCAGGATGGCGACCTTCCACCTGCTCGACACCCGGCAGTACCGCGACGACCAGGCCTGCGGCGACGGGTACAAGGACTGCCCCGAGTCGGCCGGCCCGGAGCGGTCGATCACCGGCGCCGAGCAGGAGGCCTGGCTGCTCGACGGCTTCCGGCGCTCGGCGGCGCGGTGGGACGTCATCGGCCAGCAGGTGTTCTTCGCCCGGCGCGACAGCGACGCCGGGCCGGGCACGCGCACCAGCCAGGACGCCTGGGACGGGTACGCCGCCTCCCGCAGGCGCATCACCCAGGGCTGGGTGGACGCCGGCGTGCGCAACCCCGTCGTGCTCACCGGCGACGTGCACGCGCACTGGGCGAGCGACCTGAAGCTGGACTACGACGACCCGGCCGGGCCCACCGTCGGGTCCGAGCTGGTCACGACCTCCGTCAGCACCACCGGCGACGGAGCCGACTCCGACCCCGCCGACCACCCCTTCCTGCGGATCAACCCGCACCTGAGGTTCTACAACGACCAGCGCGGCTACGTCCTGACCCGCGTCGAGCGGGAGGCGATGACCGCCGACTTCAGGGTGGTGCCCCGGGTCAGCGTCCCGGGCGCCGAGGCCTGCACCAGGGCCACCTTCGTCGTCGAGGACCGGGTGCCCGGCGTCCAGCAGACCTACCTGCGCCCGTTCTCCCCGCCGAGCGCGGCCCGGACGGCGGGCGTCACCGCCGAGGACACGATCCGGCAGGAGACCGAGCGCCCCTGACCCGGCGCGGCCGTACGGCGGCGTCGTCCCCGGGTGGCTCCGGGCTCCTCCGGCAGGAGCCGTCGCAGGAAGGTCTCCCGGGAGTCGTCCTCCCGGAGACGCCGCGCGCGTCGTCCCCGGCGGCGGTTATCGTGACCCGCTATGACGACCGACGACACCGGGCGGCTCGCCGAGCACCTGTCGCGTGAGCTGCGTCACCTCGTGATGCTGCTGCGCCGTACGACGGCGGGACAGCCGGTCACCGCCCAGCAGTACTCCGTGCTCGGCTCGCTGGAGGAGGCGCCCCGCCGGATGACCGAGCTCGCCGAGGAGCACGGAGTGCAGCTCCCCACGATGAGCGTGCAGGTCAACCGCTTGGAGGAGGCGGGCCTGGTGGCGCGGGGCACCGACGCCTCCGACGCCCGGGTGCGCACCGTCGAGCTCACCGACGAGGGCCGCGACCGCCTGCGTGCCGTACGGCGGGCGCGCATCGCCTATCTCTCCGGCAGGCTCGGCGCGCTGACCCCCGAGGAGCGCTCAGCGATCGAGAGCGCCCTGCCCGCCCTGGCCAAGCTGGGTCGTGTCTGACAAATCATGGCCCTGCTGCGCGTGGCCCAGGCGGCGCCTCGTTGCGTTGTCGTCGTCGCCCATAGCTCCGCTATGGCCTCCTCCGCCTTGCGATGCATCCACCTGGATCCACGCTCGCGACGGGCAGCATTTGTCAGGCACTCCCTGGGACGGACATGACCGCGTTTTGGGCGGGGGAGGCCGTGGCCATACCCTGAACTGGTCACCACAGAAGGGGAAACCGTGACGTCCGCACCCAAGATCGGCGTGCTCGCCCTGCAGGGCGACGTGCGCGAGCACGTCCGCGCGCTGGAGGAGTCGGGGGTGACCGCCGTCCCGGTGCGCCGCCCGGGGGAGCTCGCCGCGGTGGACGCGCTGGTCGTCCCGGGCGGAGAGTCGACCACGATGTGGAAGCTCGCCGTCACCTTCGAGATGCTCGAACCGATCCGGCTGCGGATCAAGGAGGGCATGCCCGCCTACGGCTCCTGCGCCGGGATGATCATGCTGGCCGACCGGATCGAGGGCGGCGTAGAGGGCCAGGAGACCCTCGGCGGCATCGACATGGTGGTCCGCCGCAACGCCTTCGGCCGCCAGGTCGACTCCTTCGAGGCCGATCTCGACTTCGCCGGGCGCGGGGAGATCAGGGCCGTGTTCATCCGCGCGCCCTGGGTCGAGTCGGTGGGGCCGGACGTCGAGGTGCTGGGCCGGACCGAAGCTGGGAGTAGGATCGTCGCGGTCCGACAGGGACCGCTGCTCGCGACGTCCTTCCATCCGGAGCTGACCGGCGACGCGCGCGTGCACTCGTATTTTGTCGAAATGGTGAGGGAGTTCTAGGCGATGTCCGGCCACTCCAAATGGGCGACGACGAAGCACAAGAAGGCGGCGCTGGACTCCAAGCGCGGCAAGCTGTTCGCCAAGCTCATCAAGAACGTCGAGGTCGCGGCCAGGACCGGCGGGCCCGATCCGGACGGCAACCCGACGCTGTACGACGCCATCACCAAGGCCAGGAAGAACTCGGTCCCGATCGACAACATCGAGCGGGCCCGCAAGCGCGGCGGCGGCCTTGAGGCCGGCGGCGCCGACTGGCAGACCATCATGTACGAGGGCTACGCCCCGGGCGGTGTCGCGGTTCTCATCGAGTGCCTCACCGACAACCGCAACCGCGCGGCGTCCGAGGTGCGCGTGGCGCTGACCCGCAACGGCGGCTCGCTCGCCGACCCCGGCTCGGTATCGTACATGTTCAACCGCAAGGGCGTCGTGCTCGTCCCCAAGGGATCGCTGAGCGAGGACGACGTTCTCATGGCCGTCCTCGACGCGGGTGCCGAGGAGGTCAACGACCTCGGTGACAACTTCGAGGTGGTCTCCGAGGCCTCCGACCTGATCCCCGTGCGCAAGGCGCTGCAGGACGCCGGCATCGACTACGAGTCGGCCGAGATGAGCTTCATGCCGACCCTCAACGTCCCGCTGGACGAGGACGGCGCCCGCAAGGTCTTCAAGCTCATCGACGCGCTGGAGGACAGCGACGACGTGCAGAACGTCTGGGCGAACTTCGACGTCAGCGACGACGTCATGGAGAAGCTGGACGTCTGACCCGGCCCGCCCGATCGGGATCGCCCGATCGGGGCCGGCTGATCGGGCTTGACGGAAAACCGCTGGCCCGCCGTACCGCGATCGGCATAGGTTGACGCGTCGTGGACATCCGCGACCTCACCGCCGGCGACCTCGACGCCGCGCTCGACATCCGGAGACGCGCCTTCGGCCCGCTGTCCGCCGAAGGCGCGCGGACCTGGCGCGAGCTGGTCTCCCCGATGCTGCCGGAGGGGCGTTACCTGGGCGCCTTCGACGGGTCCAGGCTCGCCGGCGCGGCCAGGATCAACCCGTACGTCCAGTGGTGGCACGGCCGGCCGCTGTCGATGGGCGGCGTGGCCAGCGTGACCGTCGCACCCGAGGACCGCGGCAGGGGAGTGGGCCGCGCGCTCATGGAGGCGGCCGTCGAGCGCTGTGCCGCGCTCGGCCACGTGGTGTCGGCGCTCTATCCGGCGACCACCCCGCTCTACCGGAGCGTGGGCTACGAGCACGCCGGCGGCATGACGAGGATCACGCTGCCCGCCGAAGCGCTGCGCACCCTCGGCAGCACCGGTGGTCACGGTGGCGCGGGGGAGCTGCGCCGGGCCGGCCCCGGAGACGCGGCCGAACTGGTGGCCCTGATCGGCAGGCTCTACGCCGCCACCCGCGCGAGCGGCCCGATGTCCTACGACGAGCGCACCTGGCGGCTGTGGCTCGCCGACGAGGACGACTACTGCTACCTCGCAGGCGACGGGTTCGTCCTCTACCGCTGGAGCGACGGCGACATCGAGGTCGACAACCTGGTGGCGGGCTCGGAGGCGACGGCCAGGGCGCTGTGGTCGCTGGTCGGCAGCGCCTCCTCCGTCGCGAAGTCGGTGCACGCCTGCGTCGACCCTGCCGACCCCGTGCTCTGGCTGCTGCGCGAGCGGTCGGACGACGACGTCACGGTGCGCCGGTGGATGCTCCGGGTGATCGACCTGCCCGCCGCGGTCGCGGGACGCGGCTTCCCCGCCGGGGTCGCGCTGGAGACCGTTGTCGAGGTGACCGACCGGCTGCGCCCCGGCAACACGGGATCGTGGACGCTCCGCGTGGCGGGCGGCTCCGGCTCCGTGACGCGGTCGGACCCGGCGTCACGTACGGCGCCGGGCACCGAGCCGGGCACCGGGCCGGGCTCCGGCCCGGGGGAGGTGACGCGGCTGACGATCGGCGGCGCGTCCGCGCTCTTCGCCGGGGTGCCCACGGCCACGCTGCGGCGCTCGGGCAGGCTGACGGGTGGTTCCCCCGAGACCGACGACGCGCTGGACGCCGCCTTCGCCTGCGCCGCCTACATGATCGACGCGTTCTGACGCCGCGTCGCGCCCCGCACCGCCGGTGATCGCGGTAGAGTGACCGACCGAACTGATGTTCGGCGGAGAGGCGAGCCGGTGCGATTGCCCCACGTACGGGTGATGGGGGTGGACCCGGGGCTGACGCGGTGCGGCCTCGGCGCCGTGGAGGGCAGGCCCGGCGCGCCGCTGAGCCTGGTGTCGGTCGGGGTCGTGCGGACTCCTGCCGACGACGACATCGGCGCCCGGCTGGTCGTCATCGAGGCCGAGATCGAGCGATGGCTCGACGAGCTGAAACCGGACGCGGTCGCCGTCGAGCGGGTGTTCGCCCAGCACAACGTGCGCACGGTCATGGGGACGGCGCAGGCGTCGGCCGTCGCGATCGTCTGCGCGGCCCGGCGCGGGCTGCCGGTCGCCCTGCACACGCCGAGCGAGGTCAAGGCCGCCATCACTGGCCACGGCAACGCCGACAAGAAGCAGGTGGGCACCATGGTCACCCGGCTGCTGCGGCTCGACGCCATGCCGAAGCCCGCGGACGCGGCCGACGCGCTCGCCCTGGCCATCTGCCACGTCTGGCGCGGCGGCGTACAGCACCGCCTGGCCGACGCCCTGGCCCGCGCCCGCTCCGCCCCGCGACCGGCCCCCGCACGCCGGGAGGACGCGTGACCCCGTACGCAGGCCGCCGAGGCTCTGGTAGGACTGGGAGGCCCGGCGCGGTCGCGGCCGGGTGGCAGGGCCGGGGAGGGAGCACGCGGTGATCGCATCCGTTGCGGGGCAGGTGACGGCGGTCGGCGCCGACAGCGCCGTGGTCGAGGTCGGCGGGGTCGGAGTGCTCGTCCACTGTGCCCCGGGGACCCTGGCCGGGCTGCGCGCCGGCGAGCCCGCCCGGCTGTCCACCTCGCTCGTGGTGCGCGAGGACTCGCTGACGCTGTACGGCTTCGCCTCCGACGACGAGCGCGCCGTCTTCGAACTGCTGCAGACGGCCAGCGGGGTCGGGCCGCGCCTCGCCCTCGCCATGCTCGCCGTGCACGCGCCCAACGCGCTGCGGATGGCGGTGGCGAGCGCCGATCTCAAGGCCCTGACGATGGTGCCCGGTATCGGGCAGAAGGGCGCCCAGCGCATCGTGCTGGAACTGAAGGACAAGCTCGGCGCGCCCGCGCAGGCCGTCGACGCGGCGCTGAACGGCGGCGCCCGTCCCGCCTGGCGCGACCAGGTGCATTCCGGCCTGGTCGGCCTCGGCTACTCGGCCAGGGACGCCGACGAGGCGGTCGCGGCGGTGGCCCCGGAGGCCGACGCGGAGGTCGCGGCCGGTCGCGCCCCGCAGGTGGCCGCGTTGCTGAAGTCGGCCCTGCGCGCCCTGAGCGTCCGGTGAGCATCGGGCGTCCGGTGAGCATCGGCGGTCACGGAAGAGGCGGGCCCGACGCGGCGACCGGCCCGGCATCGGGTCCGGCGGCCGGACTCGGGAGGCGGGCTAGGGAGGCGCGAGGCGGGCCGGGGGATGCGCGAGGGCCGGGCGGTTCGATGAAAGATTCACCGGGAAGCGGATGGTTCCCGGCAGGCCGAGCGGATGGTGCCGAGTGAGTGTGGAGCGGGATCTCGTGTCGCCCGAGCCCGAGGGCGACGAGCAGGCGATCGAGGCCGCGCTGCGTCCGAGGCGGCTCGACGAGTTCATCGGGCAGGGCCGCGTACGCGAGCAGCTCTCGCTGGTCCTGGAGAGCGCGCTGCGCCGCAACCGGCCGCCCGACCACGTCCTGATGAGCGGCGGCCCCGGCCTGGGCAAGACCACACTCGCCATGATCATCGCGGCGGAGCTGGGCGCGCCGCTGCGGATGACCTCGGGCCCCGCGCTGGAGCGCGCGGGCGACCTCGCCGCGATCCTGTCCACGCTGACGGAGGGCGAGGTCCTGTTCATCGACGAGATCCACCGGATGTCCCGGCCCGCCGAGGAGATGCTCTACCTCGCGATGGAGGACTTCCGGGTCGACATCGTCGTCGGCAAGGGCCCCGGAGCCACCTCGATCCCCCTCGACATCGCCCCGTTCACGCTGGTCGGGGCCACCACCCGGGCGGGCCTGCTGCCCGCGCCGCTGCGCGACAGGTTCGGCTTCACCGCCCACATGGACTTCTACGAGGTGGCGGAGCTGGAGCTGGTGCTGCGGCGCTCGGCCCGCCTGCTGTCGGTGGAGCTGCCCGACGACAGCGCCCTGGAGATCGCCCGCCGCTCGCGCGGCACGCCCCGCATCGCCAACCGCCTGCTCAGGCGCGTGCGCGACTTCGCCGAGGTCCGCGCGGAGGGCGTGGTCACCAGGGAGATCGCGGCGGCGGCGCTCAACCTGTACGAGGTGGACGCGCAGGGCCTCGACCGGCTCGACCGGGCGGTGCTCGACGCGCTGCTGCGCAAGTTCGGCGGCGGGCCGGTGGGCCTGTCGACGCTCGCGGTCGCGGTGGGGGAGGAGCCGGAGACCGTCGAGGTCGTGGCCGAGCCCTTCCTGGTGCGGCAGGGCCTGCTGGCCCGCACGCCGCGCGGCCGGGTCGCCACCGCCTCCGCCTGGGCGCACCTCGGTCTGACTCCGCCTCCTGACAGCTTCGGCTCGCCCGTCGCCCCCACGCTCTTCGAGGGCTGACCGCGCGTCACCGGGAAGCGCCCTCCGGGCGTTCCCCGGGCACTCCCCGGGCGCTCTCCTGAAGCGGAAACCGGGGCAAAGAGGTAACAGACCGATTGCGAAGCCCATGAAACGGGAACTTTCCTGCTCGCCGAGCCGTGGGTTCGTTGCCGGGCTTCGGCGGGCTCGCATACACTGCGTGGCTTGACTGGCCGCTCACGCCGGCGCGAGCAGCGTCGCGGTGGCCCGCGTGTCGCAGCGCACCAGACCTCCGGCGTCAGGCCGGTTCATCACGTTACGGAAGGGTGGCCCCCGTGGGTAACAACCCGCTTGGGACGTTCCTGCCACTGATCTTGCTGGTAGTGGTTTTCTACTTCCTGTTGATCCGCCCGCAGCGCAAGCGGCAGCAGGAGCAGGTCCAGATGCAGAACTCCCTCACCCCGGGCGTCCGGGTCATGACCACGACAGGCCTGTTCGCGACGGTCGTCGCCCTGGAGGACGACGACGTCGTGCTCGAACTCGCGCCCGGCGTCGAGACCCGCTGGGTCAAGGGCGCGATCGGCCGCGTGCTCACTCCCGTGGACGACGTGACCGGCGTGGAGACCGAGGAGACCGTGACCGGTGGTCCCGACACGGGGAACGGCGACGATACGAGCACCAAGCAGTCCTGAGTAGGCTGATCGCAACCTTTCGACGAAAGAACTGACCTCCAGTGGCCCCACCGACCAGTAGCCAGAGCAAGCCGGGACGCACACTCCTGCTGCTCCTCGTGCTCATCATTGTCATGGGCGCGACGGTCGCCCTTCAGAAGGCGTTCGTCCCCAAGTTCGGCCTCGACCTCGCGGGCGGCACCACGGTGACCCTCTCGCCGGTGACGGCGAACGGGAAGGCTCCCTCGCAGGAGAGCCTCGACCGCGCGGTGACGATCATCCGGCAGCGCGTCAACGGCACCGGCATCTCCGACGCCCAGGTCGCGAAGTCGAACGACAACATCGTGATCCAGATCCCGGGCGCGGGCCGGGACGAGGCGCTCAAGCTGGTGTCCACCACGGCCGAACTGCGCATGCGGCAGGTGCTCGCGGTGGCCGCGGCCAAGGCGCCGCCGGTCCAGCCGTCCACCGCCGCGCCGACCGCGAGCGGCTCGGCCGCGGCGACCCCGGCGGCCTCCCCCGGCGTGGCCTCGACGGCCAAGGCCAGCGCGGCCCCGAACGGGAACGCCACGCCGGCGGGCCGGGCGCTGTCGAAGGCGCTGACCGCGCCGACGCCGGAGCCGAGCGGCACCAAGCGGGCCACGACGTCCGGCGGCCGTGCCGCGAAGGCCTCTCCCTCGGCCTCCGCCTCCGCCGCGCCGTCGTCGAGCGCCGCGCCCGAGGACGCGAACGACCCGCTGGCGGGCCAGGACACGAGCGGCATCGACCAGGCGCTGCTCACCGAGTTCCGCAACATCGACTGCAGCGCGAAGGACCGCGGCCAGGGCGCCATCGACGACCCGAACAAGCAGATCGTCGCCTGCAGCGACGACGGCTCGGCCCGCTACATCCTGGACAAGGCCGCCGTGCAGGGCACCGAGATCAGCGGCGCCCAGGCGGGGACCGACCCCACCACCGGTGAGTGGATCGTCCAGGTGAACTTCAAGTCGAAGGGCGCCACGCAGTTCGCCGACATCACCCGGCGCATCACCAGCCTGCCGGCCCCGCGCAACCAGCTCGCCAACGTGCTGGACGGCGTCGTCATCGTCGCTCCGACGATCGAGGAGGCCATCCCCGGCGGTAGCGCCCGCATCTCCGGCAGCTTCACCCAGGTGACGGCCACCGACCTCGCCGACCAGCTCAAGTACGGCGCGCTGCCGCTGAAGTTCCGGCAGAGCTCGGTCGTGTCGGTCTCCTCGACCCTCGGCCAGGACCAGCTCCACGGCGGCCTCATCTCCGGCGCCATCGGGCTGATCATCGTCATGCTCTACCTGCTGCTCTACTACCGCGGCCTCGGGCTCATCGGCATGGCCAGCCTGTGCGTGGCGGCGGTCGTCACGTTCCTGACCGTCGACGTGCTGAGCCACAACGCGGGCTTCCGGCTCTCGCTGCCGCACATCATCGGCCTGGTGGTCTCCATCGGCATCACGGCCGACTCGTTCATCGTCTACTTCGAGCGGATCCGCGACGAGATCAAGGAAGGCCGCCGTACGCTGCGCTCGGCGGTCGAGGTGGCCTGGCGGCGCGCCCGGCGCACCATCCTGGTGGCCGACGCCGTCATGTTCATCGCCGCGGTGGTGCTCTACTTCCTCGCGGTCGGCGACGTGGCCGGCTTCGCCTTCGCGATGGGCCTGACGACGCTCATCGACGTCGTCGTCGTGTTCCTCTTCACCAAGCCGCTGATGTCCCTCGTGGCGCGGATGAGGTTCTTCGCCAAGGGCCACAAGCTGTCCGGACTCGACGCGGAGCGCATGGGCCGCACCGGCCGCGCCGAGCAGACCCTGCAGGAGGCGTGATGCCGGGAGTGATCAGCCGCCTCTACCGCGGCGACATCGACATCGACTTCGTCGGCAAGCGCAAGACCTGGTACGGCCTGTCGGCGCTCCTGCTGGCCCTCTCGATCCTGGGCCTCATCGTCAACCAGGGGCTGAACCTGGGCGTGGAGTTCCGTGGCGGCTCGGTCTTCGACTTCGCCCGCACGCCCGGCTCCAGCATCGAGCAGGTCCGGGAGACCGTCGCGGAGGCCGGGCCCCACCAGGTCATCGTCCAGCAGGCCGGTCCGAACTGGCGGGTCACCACCGAGAGCCTCGAGGCCGAGGAGGTGACCAAGGTCCAGCAGACGGTCGCCCAGAAGTACGGCGTCCCGGAGAGCCAGGTCAGCTCGCAGGTCATCGGCGCGACCTGGGGAGGCGAGGTCTCCCAGAAGGCCTGGATCGGCCTCGCGGTCTTCATGATCGCGATCATGCTGTACCTGTCCGTGGCGTTCGAGTGGCGGATGGCCCTCGCGGCGATCGTCGCCCTCGTGCACGACCTCGTCATCACGGCGGGCGTCTACGCCTGGTCGGGCTTCGAGGTCACCCCGGCGACCATGCTCGGCTTCCTCACCATCCTCGGTTACTCGTTGTACGACGCGGTCGTCGTCTTCGACATGATCAAGGAGGTCACCGGCAAGCTCGGCACGAGCGCGAAGATGACCTACACGCAGGCCGCCAACAACGCGCTCAGCCATACGCTGATCCGGTCGCTGAACACCTCGCTGGTGGCGATCCTGCCGGTGGCGGCGATCCTGTTCATCGGCACCACGCTGCTCGGCGCGGGCACGCTGAAGGACCTGTCGCTGGCCCTGTTCGTCGGCATGATCGTCGGCACCTACTCGTCCCTGTGCGTGGCGACGCCGATCCTGGTCACGCTCAAGGAGCGGGAGCCCAAGTGGCAGGCGCTCGCCAAGCGGGTGCACGCCAAGGAGGTCTCCACCGCCAAGGCCTCCCGTACGGTCAAGGAGCCGGTCTCGGCCGGCTCGCAGGGCACGACCCCGGCCGACGACAAGCGCAAGAAGCGCTGAGCGCTCGCCGGACGCGCACACCACGGAGGCGCCCCCGGAACCCGCACGGGTTCCGGGGGCGCCTTCACGTGCGCCAGAGCCCTTCAGGAGCGGGTCCGCGAGCCGGCCCGGAAAGAAGGCCGAGGCCCCTCCCGCCGATCTCCGCGGCGGACCTCGGCGGTCGCGCCGTTAGGGTGAACGTCGTGACTGACTGGACGGCACTCATCAGGGATGTCCCCGACTACCCCAAGCCGGGCATCCTCTTCAAGGACATCACCCCGCTGCTGGCGGACCACGCGGCCTTCACGCAGGTCGTGGACGAACTCGGCGAAGGACTCGCGTTCGACAAGGTGGTCGGCATCGAGGCCCGCGGGTTCATCCTCGCCGCCCCGGTGGCCTACCGCAGCGGCGCGGGATTCGTACCAGTGCGCAAAGAGGGCAAACTGCCCTCGGAGACGTACGAGGCGTCCTATGATCTGGAGTACGGCTCCGCGACGATCGAGGTCCACGCCGACGCCTTCGAGTCCGGCGACCGCGTGCTGATCGTGGACGACGTCCTCGCCACGGGCGGCACCGCCCGGGCCGCCGTGGAGCTGGTCAGGCGGACCGGCGCGCAGGTGGTGGCGGTCTCCTTCCTGATGGAGCTGTCCTTCCTCTCCGGCCGTGACCGGCTGCCCGGGCTGGAGGTGCGCACCCTGCTCACCGTCTGAGTGAACCGGGCGAAAAGGGGCACGCGGCCGAGAGCGCTGTGGCAGCACGGATACACTGTGGAATCTGGACTCGACGTGAGGAGTCTGTGTGCCCCGTGATGTGGTCGTGCCCGACGACGCGCGGGTCGATCGCGGTGAGACGCCCCGCGACGTCCCCGAGCCCGTCACCGACGTGCCCCCCGAGGAGGCGCGCGACCCCGCGGCGGGCCCTGAGGACAAGCCGGCGTCGCCGGCCACGCGACGTAGGCTCGCCCGTTTCGGGGGGCAGTGGGGTGCTATGAATCCGGTGTTGGAACCGCTCTTCAAGACGGTCCGTGCCACCCATCCCAAGGCCGACCTGCGGCTGATCGAGCGCGCGTACGACGTCGCCGCCTATCACCACCGCGACCAGAAGCGGAAGAGCGGCGATCCGTACATCACGCACCCGCTCGCGGTGGCGACGATCCTCGCGGAGCTCGGCACCGACGACGAGACGCTGTGCGCGGCCCTGCTGCACGACACCGTCGAGGACACCGCCTACAGCCTCGACGAGTTACGAGCCGACTTCGGCGACAACATCGCGCTGCTCGTCGACGGGGTGACCAAGCTCGACAAGGTGAAGTTCGGCGACGCGGCGCAGGCCGAGACCGTGCGCAAGATGGTCGTCGCGATGTCGCGCGACATCCGCGTGCTGGTGATCAAGCTCGCCGACCGGCTGCACAACATGCGCACCATGCGCTACATGCCCGAGCACAAGCGCCAGCAGAAGTCGCGCGAGACGCTGGAGATCTTCGCGCCGCTGGCGCACCGGCTCGGCATGAACACCATCAAGTGGGAGCTGGAGGACCTCGCGTTCGCCATGCTCTACCCCAAGCGGTACGACGAGATCGCCCGCATGGTGTCGGAGCGGGCGCCGCGCCGCGACCTGTACCTGCACGAGGTGATCGAGAAGGTCTCCGCCGACCTGCGCGAGGCGAAGATCAAGGCGACCGTCCGGGGGCGGCCCAAGCACTACTACTCGATCTACCAGAAGATGATCGCCAAGGCCGTGGCCTTCGACGACATCTACGACCTGGTGGGCATCCGCGTGCTGGTCGACACGGTCCGCGACTGCTACGCCGCGCTCGGAACGATCCACGCCCAGTGGAAGCCGGTGCCGGGGCGGTTCAAGGACTACATCGCCATGCCGAAGTTCAACATGTACCAGTCGCTGCACACGACGGTCATGGGACCCGACGGCAAGGCCATCGAGCTGCAGATCCGCACGCGGGCGATGCACAACCGCGCCGAGTACGGCGTGGCGGCGCACTGGAAGTACAAGGAGGAGATGATCGGGGCGGGCCCCGGGAAGGTCAAGCAGGTCGGCGACATGGCCTGGCTGCGCCAGCTCCTCGACTGGCAGAAGGAGACCTCCGACCCCGGCGAGTTCCTGGAGTCGCTGCGCTTCGACCTGTCGGTCTCCGAGGTGTTCGTCTTCACCCCGCGCGGCCAGGTGATCGCCCTGCCCGAGGGCGCCACCCCGGTCGACTTCGCGTACGCGGTGCACACGGAGGTCGGCCACCGGTGCATCGGCGCGCGGGTGAACGGCCGGCTGGTCCCGCTGGAGTCCCGTCTCGGCAACGGCGACACCGTCGAGATCTTCACCTCGAAGTCGCCGGACGCGGGCCCGTCGCGGGACTGGCTCAAGTTCGTCAAGAGCGGCCGGGCCCGCAACAAGATCCGCCAGTGGTTCACCAAGGAGCGCCGCGAGACCGCCATCGAGGCGGGCAAGGAGGCGATCGGGCGGGCCATGCGCAAGCAGGGCCTGCCGCTGCAGCGGCTGATGTCCGGGGAGGCGCTGCTGGCGCTCGCCCGCGACCTGCGCTACGCCGACGTCTCCGCCCTGTACGCCGCGGTGGGCGAGGGGCACGTCGCCGCCCAGTCGGTCGTGGACAAGCTCGTGCAGGCCCTGGGAGGCGTCGAGGGGGCCGAGGAGGACATCGCCGAGGCCCAGGTCCCGACACGGCTCAAGGGCAGGCCGAGGGCCGGCTCGAACGCGGGGGTGATGGTGGCGGGCGACCCCGACGTGTGGGTGCGCCTGTCGCGTTGCTGCACCCCGGTGCCGGGGGACGACATCGTCGGGTTCGTCACCCGCGGGCACGGCGTGTCGGTGCACCGGGCGAACTGCCCGAACGTCGAGCAGCTCAGCGCCGTCCCCGACCGGCTGGTGGAGGTCGCCTGGTCGCCCGGGGACGACTCGGTCTTCCTCGTCGCGATCCAGGTGGAGGCGCTCGACCGGCCCCGCCTGCTGTCGGATGTCACGCGGACCCTGTCGGACCAGCATGTGAACATCCTGTCCGCCTCGGTCGCGACCAGCAGGGACAGGGTCGCCATCAGCAAGTTCACCTTCGAGATGGGCGATCCCAAGCACCTGGGGCACGTGCTCAAGGCGGTGCGGGGCATCGCCGGCGTCTACGACGTCTACCGCGTGACCAACTGACGACCGCCGCCGTCCCCGGCGGGCCGTGCGGCCACGCCGGGGAGGAGAGTGCCGGGAGAAGCGGGCAGGGTCAGGAGAACTCGGCGAGCGTGCGCTCGGCCTCCTCCAGCCAGGAGCGGCGGGCGGCCAGGGCCTCCTCGGCCTCCTTGACGTCCTTGTCCCGGCCCGCCGTCTGGGCCTTCGACAGCCGGGTCTCCAGCTGCTCGATGGACCTGCGGAGCTGGTTGACGGTGTCCTGGGCGCGCGCCCTGGCCTCGGGGTTCGAGCGCTTCCACTCGTTCTCCTCGGCCCTGCGGACGGCCTCGTCGACCTTGCGCAGCCCGCCCTCCAGGCGGTCGCGCTGGTCGCGCGGCACCGGGCCGGCCGCCTCCCACCGCTCCAGGATGCCGCGCAGCGCCGACCGCGCCGCGCGCGCGTCGCCGACCGGGAGCAGCCGCTCGGCCTCGGTCAGCAGCCCCTCCTTGACCTCCGCGTTGGCCGCGAACGAGGCGTCCCGCTCGGCGAACACCGCGGAGCGGGCGTGGAAGAACTCGTCCTGGGCGGCCTTGAAGCGCGTCCACAGCTCGTCCTCGGCCTCCCGGGAGGCCCGGCCCGCGGCCTTCCACTGGCTCATCAGCTCCCGGTAGGCCGCCGCGGTGGCGTTCCACTCCGTCGAGCCGGCCAGCGCCTCGGCCTCGTTCACGATGCGCTCCTTGGCGCCCCGCACCGCGTCGCGCTGCTCGTCCAGGGAGGAGAAGTACGCCTTGCGCCGCTTGGCGAAGGCCGTACGGGCCGTGGACAGCCGCTTCCACAGCGCCGCCTCGGTGGCCCGGTCGACCCGCTCGGCCGCCTTCCACTCCTCGACGAGCTGCCGCAGCCGCTCACCGCCGGACTTCCAGTGGGTCGTCTCCTCGGCGATGCGCTCGGCCTCGGCGACGATGCGCTCCTTGACCTCCCGGGCGTGCACCCGGGCCTGGTCACGGGCCGCCCGCAGCTCCTCGCGCCGCTTGCCGACGAGCTCGCTCAGCGCCGTGAGCCGGTCGTCCAGCGAGGCCAGGTCGCCGACGGCGTGCGCCTCGGCGACCGACTCCCGCAGCTTGGCGATGCTCGACTCGGCCTGGGCGGGGGCGAGGTCGGTGCCCCGCACCCGCTGCTCCAGCAGCTGGACCTGGCCGGCCAGCTCGTCGAACTTGCGGCGGTAATAGGCCAGCGCCTCCTCCGGCTCTCCGGCCTGCCAGGACCCGACGGCCCGTTCTCCCTCAGCCGTACGCACGTAGACGGTGCCGTCCTCGTCTACCCGGCCCCACGGGTCGGTGCTCACCGTGTCCTCCCGCACTTGAATCAGCCTCCAGGGCCCGATGTGCCCTTGGTTGTATTACGTCAGCTCTTGCTGGTGATTGTCACGTCTTTGATGACTACGGGCTGCTTCGGGGCACCGGTGCCGTCGCCGGTGGCACCGGCGATCACGCCCTTCTTGGCCACCTTGTCCAGGATTTCGAGTCCTGTGGTCACGGTACCGAAAGGCGTGTAGTCGGGCGACAGCCCGGTGTCCCCGAAGACGATGAAGAACTGGCTGCCGTTGGTGTTCGGCCCGCTGTTCGCCATCGCGAGCACGCCGCGCGTGTACTTGGCGCCCGCCAGGTTCTCGTTGGCGAAGCGGTAGCCGGGACCGCCCTGGCCGTCGGTCGGGTTCTTCCCGTCCGCCTTGGCCAGCGGGTCGCCGCACTGCAGGATCGGGAAGTCCGTGCCCATCCGGTGGCACCTGGTGTCGTCGAAGTAGTCCTTCGACGCCAGGTACTTGAACGAGTTGACCGTGCACGGCGCCTTGGCGCTGTCGAGCGTGGCGACGATGGGACCGAGATTGGTCCTGATGGTCATCGTCGCCGGGGCCGTGCTCACCTTCTCCGGCGGCACGCCGACGTCCTTGACCTGGCCGCTGCCCTTGTCGGCCACGTACCCGCAGGTGCCGGTGGCCGGATCGTACGGCTTCGGGTCGTTCGCGAGAGCGCTGGCGCTCGGCGCGGCGGAGGCGGCGGGATCGGCTTTGTCGTCACCGCCGAGGAGGGTCGTCGCCGCCACGACGCCGCCGATAACGACCACCACCGCCGTGGTGGTGCCGATGATCGCGTTGCGCCGCGCCTTCTGCTCGCGCTCCACGCGCGTCTGCATCTGCCGCTGGTAGTGCTCCCGGGCCAGCTGCTTCTGCCGGTCCTTGCCGGTGACCACTTCGACCTCCCGACTCGTCGTGTTTCCCATGGTCGTGCGCCCGGACGCGGTCGCGCCCGGATGACTGCCCGCTCCGGAGGGGTCCTCCGGAGCGGTGGCCCGTTCTATAGCATCCGGCTCGACTGCTCCAAGAATGACTATTGAGGTGGGCGAATCGTATCGGCTGACGGGTATCGGTTCGCAGCCTGCCGACCCGCACCGGTACCCTTCGGTTACATTCGCTCGCGCAATCCTTGATTGATCCGTAGAGACGCAGAGGCCGCTTCCGTGCTCGTCGCCGGGTTTCCCGCAGGGTCGTTCCAGACCAACTGTTACGTCGTCGCTCCCGCAGCAGGCGAGGAGTGCGTGGTCATCGACCCAGGTCAGGACGCTGTCGGGGACCTCGACGCGCTGCTCGGCGAGCACCGGCTGAAGCCGGTCGCGGTGCTGCTCACCCACGGCCACATCGACCACGTGTGGTCCGTGGCCCCGGTGTGCGGCGCCCGCGACGTGCCCGCGTGGATCCATCCGGACGACCGCGACCTGCTGTCGGACCCGGCGAAGGGATTTCCGCCGCAGGCCGGTGGGGTGTTCGGCGGCCTGAAACTTTCCGAGCCCGACGACGTGCGCGAGCTGTCCGACGGCGCCGTGCTGAGCCTGGCGGGCCTGGAGCTGACGGTCGAGCACCGGCCCGGCCATACCAGGGGGTCGGTGACGTTCCGGGCACCCGCCGAGGACATCCAGGTCCTGTTCGCGGGCGACCTGCTCTTCGCCGGCTCCATCGGCCGCACGGACCTGCCCGGCGGCGACCACGCCGCCATGCTGCGCAGCCTCGCCAAGACGCTGACGCTGCCGGACGAGACGATGGTCCTGCCCGGCCACGGACCTCAGACGACAATCGGCCGCGAGCGCGCGACCAACCCCTTCCTCGGGGACGTCGCGCCGCCCGCAGGCCCGACCAGGGGATTGTGATGACGTTTCAGGCGCCTAAGGGCACCTTCGACTGGATGCCCCCGCGCTCGGAATGGGCTCTCACCGTGCGGGACGCGCTGTCCGCGCCGGCCCGCCGCGCCGGCTACGGCTACATCGAGACGCCGGCCTTCGAGGACACCGCGCTGTTCTCCCGCGGCGTCGGCGAGTCGACCGACATCGTCACCAAGGAGATGTACACGTTCACCAGCCGGGGCGGCCAGTCGCTGACGCTGCGCCCGGAGGGCACGGCGAGCGTGATGCGCGCCGTGCTCGAACACGGCCTGTACGGCGGCCCGCTGCCGATCAAGCTCTGGTACTCCGGCAGCTACTTCCGCTACGAGCGGGCCCAGGCCGGCCGCTACCGCCACTTCTCCCAGGTGGGCGCCGAGGCGCTGGGATCGGAGGACCCGGCGCTCGACGCCGAGCTGATCGTGCTGGCGATGGACGGCTACGCCTCGCTCGGCCTGCGCCGGGTCCGGCTGCTGCTCAACTCGCTGGGCTGCAAGGAGTGCCGCCCCGCCTACCGCGCCGCGCTGCAGGACTTCCTGCGCGGGCTCGACCTCGACGAGGCCACCCGCAACCGGATCGAGATCAACCCGCTGCGCGTGCTCGACGACAAGCGCCCCGAGGTGCGGGCGCAGCTCACGGGCGCGCCGCTGGTCACCGACCACCTGTGCGGGGCCTGCAAGGCCTACCACGAGGAGGTCCGGGGGCTGCTGACGGCCGCCGGAGTGGCCTACGAGGACGACCCCCGGCTCGTCCGCGGCCTCGACTACTACACCCGTACGACCTTCGAGTTCCTGCACGACGGGCTGGGCGCGCAGTCCGCGGTCGGCGGGGGAGGGCGTTACGACGGCCTGAGCGAGCAGATCGGCGGCCCCGCGCTGCCGAGCGTCGGCTGGGCCCTCGGGGTCGACCGCACGGTGCTCGCGATGGAGGCGGAGGGGCTGCTGACCGAGCGGCCGCGCGCCCTCGGCGTGTTCGCCGTCCCGCTCGGCGAGGAGGCGAGGCGGCGGATCTTCCCGCTGGTCGGCGAGCTGCGCCGGGCCGGTCTCGCCACCGACATGGCGTTCGGCGGCCGGGGCGTGAAGGGCGCGATGAAGGCCGCCGACCGCAGCGGCGCGCGCTACGCGCTCATCCTCGGCGACCGGGACATCGAGGCGGGAACCGCGCAGGTGAAGGATTTGGCAACAGGCGACCAGACCGCGGTCCCGCTCGCGGAGGTCGTCGAGTTCTTGAAGGGGAAAGACTCGTGATCCGCACCCACGAGGCAGGCACGCTCCGCAGGGAGCACGCGGGCCACAAGGTGACGCTGGCCGGATGGGTGGCGCGCCGGCGTGACCACGGCGGCGTCGTGTTCATCGACCTGCGCGACGCCTCCGGCTCCGCCCAGGTGGTCTTCCGCGAGGAGGACCATGCCCACGACCTGCGCGCGGAGTACTGCGTGAAGATCACGGGAGAGGTCCGCACACGCCCGGAGGGCAACGAGAACCCCGATCTGCCCACAGGTGAGATCGAGGTCGTCGCCTCCGAGGTGGAGGTGCTGAGCGAGTCCGCGCCGCTGCCGTTCCCGATCGAGGGCGGCTCCGGCGTGTCGGAGGAGGCGCGGCTGAGGTACCGCTACCTCGACATCCGCCGCCAGCAGATCGCGCACGCGCTGCGCGTCCGGTCGCAGGCGACCTACCTCGCCAACGAGGTCATGCGCGAGCACGGGTTCGTCTACGTCGAGACGCCCGCCCTGACCCGCTCCACGCCCGAGGGCGCCCGCGACTTCCTGGTGCCCGTGCGGCTCCAGCCGGGCAGCTGGTACGCCCTGCCGCAGTCGCCGCAGCTGTTCAAGCAGCTCCTCATGGTCTCCGGCCTGGAGCGCTACTACCAGCTCGCCCGGTGCTTCCGCGACGAGGACCTGCGGGCCGACCGGCAGCCGGAGTTCACCCAGATCGACATCGAGATGTCGTTCGTCGACCAGGACGACGTGATCGCCCTGGGCGAGGCCCTCATCGGGCGCATCTGGAAGGAGACGCTCGGCTACGAGCTGCCCGTCCCGCTGCCCCGGATGACGTACGCCGAGGCGATGGCGCGGTACGGCTCGGACAAGCCCGACCTGCGCTTCGGGGTCGAGCTGACCGACCTCACCGGCTACTTCGCGGACACCACGTTCCGGGTCTTCCAGGCGCCGTACGTGGGGGCGGTCGTGATGCCCGGCGGCGCCTCGCAGACCCGCAGGGAGCTGGACGCCTGGCAGGAGTGGGCCAAGTCGCGCGGGGCGCGCGGCCTGGCGTACGTGCTGGTGCAGGAGGACGGCGCCCTCGGCGGCCCGGTGGCGAAGAACCTCTCGGAGACCGAGCTGGCCGGCCTCGCCGGGCAGACCGGGGCCCGGCCGGGCGACGCGATCTTCTTCGCCGCGGGCGCGCCCGCGGCCTCCCGCGACCTGCTCGGCGCGGCCCGCCTGGAGATCGGCCGCCGCTGCGGCCTGATCGACGAGTCGCAGTGGGCGTTCCTGTGGATCGTGGACGCGCCGATGTTCGAGCCCGTGTCCGACGAGAAGGGCGGCGAGGGCGGCTGGACCCCGGTCCACCACCCGTTCACCGGGCCCAAGCCGGAGTGGGCCGACAGCTTCCAGGACCACCCCGGCGAGGCGCTCGCCTACGCCTACGACATGGTCTGCAACGGCATGGAGATCGGCGGCGGCTCGATCCGTATCCACCGGGCCGAGATGCAGCAGCGCGTCTTCGACGTGCTCGGCATCTCCAAGGAGGAGGCCGAGAGCAAGTTCGGCTGGCTGCTGGAGGCGTTCAAGTACGGCCCGCCGCCGCACGGCGGCATCGCCTACGGCTGGGACCGGGTCTGCATGCTGCTGGCGGGCGGCGAGTCGATCCGCGACGTGATCGCCTTCCCGAAGACGGCCTCCGGGTACGACCCGCTGACCGGCGCGCCCAGCCCGATCACGGTGGAGCAGCGCAGGGAGGCCGGCGTGGACGCCGCGCCGAAGGGCGACAGGCCCGGCGCCGACGCGGCTCCCCGCTCGTGACCGTCTAGTGCCGTGACCGCCAAGGTTTGCCCGGGGCAAAAATTGGCGGGAGGGGCACCAGCACCGGAGCCGGCGGCTCCGCCCCGCCGGCACGAGAACGGCCCGCGATCACGAGATCGCGGGCCGTTTCCGATCCGGCCGGATCAGGACACGACGACGTCCTTGATACGGACCTTGATCTTGGGGGCGTTGGAGCCGCCGTCGTCACTGGTGATGTCGACGCCGTCCTTGGCCGTGTTGACACCACCCTTGGCGATCTTGTCGACGATGTCCAGGCCCTTGCTGACGATGCCGAACGGCGTGTACGACTGGGGCAGCTGCGCGTTCTCGTCCGTGTAGGAGATGACGAACTGGCTGCCGTTGGAGTTCGACGCGTCACCCGGCTGGGCCATGAAGACCACGCCACGGCTGTACTGCGGCCCGAGGTTCTCGTCGTCGAACAGGTAGCCCGGCCCGCCGGTGCCGTCGGTCGGGTTCTCGCCGTCCCCCTTGGCCTGCGGGTCCCCGCACTGCAGGAGGCCGAGGCCGTTCGTCTCGACCGTCGTGAGACGGTGGCAGACGGTGTTGTCGAAGAAGTTCTTCTTCGCCAGGAAGGCGAACGAGTTCACCGTGCACGGCGCGTCGCCGGTGGCCAGGTCGATGACGATGTTCCCCAGGTTGGTCTTGATCATCATCTTGGACGCCTTGATGACCGCCCTGTTCAGCTTCTTGGGCGGGAAGCCCACGAACTTCGCCGGGCTGCCCGTGTCGTCCTTGCGATACTCACAGCTGACCTGACGCAGGTCGTCGGGCTTGGCGGACGGCGTCGCCGCCGGCAACTCGGACGGGACCGCGGAGGGGCCCGTCGACGGGCCCGCCGAGGCGGAGGCCGAGGGGGTCGCCCCGGCCGCGTCCTTGGCCGAGCCGTCACTGCAGGCCGCCAGGCCGCCCACGAGCGCGAGAACCCCCAGCCCGGCGCCGAGGGTGCTCCCCAGGCGACCGCGGAGAGTGATGGTGCGCCCGGTCGTGCTCACGCGCGAAGCCGGCTGCTTCTGCCGATCAGTGTCGGTCACCGCTATGCCTTCCATTTCCCCTTTTGTTATGACGCTGGGTCACTCTATCCGCGATCCCGTCGGGTTCGTGTAAAACAGGCGTCGCATGGGTATCACCGGTGTTTGCGCTCATCTAGCTCTCAGAACTGCCTGAGAACCTCCTGACGAACCAAACCCGGACCACGCGCCCGGCCCCCTCGTCTCAGGAGTGACGACCACGATGTTCGACCAGATCTTCGGACTCCCCGTCCACGCCCTCGTCGTCCACGCCGCGGTGATCTTCGCGCCGCTGCTCGCCGCGCTGTCGATCGCGTACGCCGTCCTGCCCCGCGTGCGGCACCGGCTCGACTGGGCGCTGGTGGCGACGGCGCTGGCGGCGCTCGTCTCGGTGTTCGCGGCGAAGGAGAGCGGGGAGCAGCTGGAGCACCGGATGTTCCAGGGCGGGACCCCCGAGGCGATCGAGGTCCACTCGGGGCTCGCCGAGACCCTCCTGCCGGTGACCGCGCTGCTGACCGTCGTCGCCCTGGCGCTGGTGTGGCTCACCCGGGCACGCCGGGCCCCGGAGGGGACGGGCCCGCGCACGGTCGTCCTGGTCCTCTCGGGCCTCGCCGTGATCCTCGCCGTGGCCGTCGGCTACTACGCCGTACGCACCGGGCACACCGGCGCGACGGCCGTGTGGGGCGACTGACGGTAGTGTCGGCGGCGTGGAGAGCCTGTTCGACTCGGCGGCCGAGGAGGCGCACCGCGGCCAGGAGCCGCTCGCCGTGCGGATGCGTCCGCGCTCGCTGGAGGAGGTGATCGGCCAGCGGCACCTGCTCGGCCCCGGCACCCCGCTGCGCCGCCTGGTGGAGAGCGACGCCCCGATGTCGCTCTTCCTGTGGGGGCCGCCCGGCACCGGCAAGACCACGCTGGCCTACGTCGTCGCGGGCGCGACCAAGCGGAGGTTCGTCGAGGTCTCGGCCGTCTCGGCCGGGGTCAAGGACGTGCGCGCCGCCATCGACCAGGCCCGCCGCGACCTCGGCATGACCGGCAGGCAGACCGTGCTGTTCGTCGACGAGGTCCACCGCTTCAACAAGGCGCAGCAGGACGCGCTGCTGCCGGCGGTGGAGAACCGCTGGGTGACGTTCATCGGCGCGACCACCGAGAACCCCTTCTTCTCGGTCATCTCGCCGCTGCTGTCCCGCTCGCTGCTGCTCACCCTCGAACCGCTGGCCGACGACGACGTGCGCGCCGTGCTGGAGCGCGCGGTGACCGACCCGCGCGGCCTCGGCGGTCGGGTCGCGGTGCGGCCCGACGCCCTCGACCAGCTCGTACGGCTGGCCGGCGGCGACGCGCGGCGCTCGCTGACCTACCTGGAGGCGGCGGCGATGCTGGTCGGCGACGCTCCTCCGGACGCCGCCCCGGAGGCCACGCCCGAGGTCACGATCGAGGTCGTCGAGCGGGCCGTGGACAAGGCCGCCGTGCGCTACGACCGGCAGGGCGACCAGCACTACGACGTGACCAGCGCGTTCATCAAGAGCATGCGCGGCTCGGACGCCGACGCGGCCCTGCACTACCTGGCCCGGATGGTCGAGGCGGGGGAGGACCCCCGGTTCATCGCCCGCCGGATCGTGATCTTCGCGAGCGAGGACGTGGGGATGGCCGACCCGACGTGCCTGCAGGTCGCGGTGGCCGCCGCCCAGGCGGTGGACTTCATCGGCCTGCCCGAGGGCAGGATCAACCTCGCGCAGGCCGTCATCCACTGCGCGCTGGCGCCCAAGTCCAACGCGGTCGTCAAGGCCATCGGCAGTGCCTCCGACGACGTGCGGCGCGGCCTGGTCGGCCGGGTCCCCGGCCACCTGCGCGACGCCCACTACCCCGGCGCGCGGAAGCTCGGCCACGGCAAGGGCTACCAGTATCCGCACGACTTCGAGCACGGCCTCGTCCGCCAGGACTACGCGCCGGAGGAACTGCGGGAGCGCCGCTACTACGAACCGACCTCCCACGGCGCCGAGGCGCGGTTCGCCGAGCGCTGGGCGAAGATCCGGGCCTTCCTGCGCGGAGGCTGAGCGTTCAACGGGCACCCTCCGGCGGTGCGTGCCCCGGCGGGTACGGGGGCGCGCCGCGTGTGCGCTGCGGAACGGCGGGCAGGGCGTTCGCGATAGGGTCTTGCCATTCCAGCTCCGGTGATCCAGGGAGATCGGCACATGCTTACCGCGGGAGAGCTGGCGGGCCTCGTGGTCGCCATTTTCTGGGCGATCCTGGTCTGCTTCATGGTCGTCGTGCTGGTCAGGCTGGCCAGACTGCTGACCGAGACCCGCAGGTCGGTGGCCGAGCTGAGCGACCGCCTGGGGCCGCTCCTCGACGACATGAGCCATACCGTCACCGAGGCGAACCGGCGGCTGGTCGCGGCCGAGACGATCTCGGACAACATGCGCGACGTCAGCGGCAACATGGTGAGGATCACCGGGGTGGCGTCCACGCTGTTCGCCGGCCCGGTGCTCAAGATCGCCGCCTTCCGCGACGGCTTCCGCCTCGCGCTGGCCCGCCGCGCGGCCCGCAGGGCCCCGGCCCGGAGGGTCGCCCGCGGCGGTCCCCGCACCGGTGACAGGATCAGGGAGCGGCACACCGCCGAGCGCGTGGCCGAGCCGCGTGCCATCGGAAGGGGGCGCGGATGATCCGCCGTCTCTTCTACATGTCCCTCGGCGCGTACCTCGCGGTCTGGGCCATGCGTAAGCTTCAGTCATTGCGGCCCGACCACGTGGCCAGGCGCACCGCCGGCCGCGCGGCGGCCCTCGCGGACCAGCTCAGGGACTTCGCCGGCGAGGTGCGCCACCTGTCGGCGAGCAGGGAAACCCAGTTGCGGGCCGAGCTCGGGCTGGACACCGTTGATGACACCACTACCGGCAACAACAGAATCTACGACGTAAAGGATGGCCGCTGAAATGGAGTCGGCAGAGATCGCGCGCCGCTTCCTGCGCTTCTTCGAGGAGCGCGGGCACACAGTCGTGCCCTCGGCCAGCCTGGTCGCCGAGGACCCGACGCTGCTTCTGGTGAACGCGGGGATGGTCCCGTTCAAGCCCTACTTCCTGGCGCAGCAGACGCCGCCGTTCCGGCGGGCGACCAGCGCCCAGAAGGTCATGCGCACCCTCGACATCGACGAGGTCGGCAAGACCACCCGCCACGCCAGCTTCTTCCAGATGCTCGGCAACTTCTCCTTCGGCGACTACTTCAAGGAGCAGGCGATCCCGTTCGCCTGGGAGCTGCTGACCCGGCCCGAGTCCGAGGGCGGCTTCGGCTTCCCCGAGGACCGCCTGTGGGCGACCGTCTACCTGGACGACGACGAGGCCCAGGACATCTGGCACCGCAAGGTGGGGCTGCCGCTCGACCGCATCCAGCGCCGCGACCTCGCCGACAACTACTGGCACATGGGCGTGCCCGGCCCCGGCGGGCCCTGCTCGGAGATCTACTACGACCGCGGCCCCGAGTACGGCCGCGAGGGCGGCCCGATCGCCGACGAGAACCGCTTCCTCGAGGTCTGGAACCTCGTCTTCATGCAGTTCCAGCTCAGCCAGGTCCGCACCAAGATCGACTTCGACGTGGCGGGCGAGCTGCCGGCCAAGAACATCGACACCGGCATGGGCCTGGAGCGCATGGCCGCGATCCTGCAGGGCGTCGACAACATCTACGAGATCGACACCACGTACAAGGTCCTCGACACGGCGGCCGAGCTCACCCGCTCGCGCTACGGGCGCGACAAGCGGGCGGACGTCTCGCTGCGGGTGATCGCCGACCACATGCGGGCGGGCGTCATGCTCGTCGGCGACGGCGTGCTGCCGTCCAACGAGGGCCGCGGCTACGTGCTGCGCCGCATGCTGCGCCGCGCGATCCGCAACCTCCGCCTGCTCGGCGCGGGCGAGGAGCGGCACATGCACGCGCTCACCGCCGTCACGATCGACGCCATGGGCCAGCAGTACCCCGAGCTCAAGGCCGACGCAGCGAACATCCACACCGTGATCGACGCCGAGGAGGCGTCGTTCCTCGGCACGCTCCGCACCGGTACGGCGATCTTCGACGTCGCGGTGGAGGAGACCAGGCGCAAGGGCGGCGGCACGCTCGGCGGCGAGCAGGCGTTCCAGCTTCACGACACCTACGGCTTCCCGATCGACCTCACCCTGGAGATGGCGGCGGAGCAGGGCCTCCAGGTGGACGAGGAGGGCTTCCGCCGGCTCATGAAGGAGCAGCGGGACCGCGCCAAGGCCGACGCCGCGGCGAAGAAGACCGGCAACGCCGACATCTCCGTCTTCACGACGATCCTGGAGAAGGCCGGGAAGGTCGACTTCCTCGGCTACGACCACACCACCTCCGAGGCCAACGTGATCGGCCTGCTCGTCGACGGCGCGTCGGTCCCGGCGGCCGGCGCGGGGACGACCCTGGAGGTCGTGCTCGACCGCACTCCGTTCTACGCGGAGGGCGGCGGCCAGCTCGCCGACCAGGGCCTGATCCGCACCGGCGGCGCCGAGATCGAGATCGTGGACGTCCAGTCGCCGGTGCCGGGCCTGGTCGTGCACCGCGGCAAGGTGCGCACGGGCGAGGTGCGGGTCGGCGACCAGGCGCAGGCGGACATCGACCTCGAGCGGCGCCGGGCGATCTCCCGCAGCCACACGGCGACCCACCTGGTCCACCGCGGGTTCCGCAACGCCCTCGGCGAGTCGGCGGCCCAGGCGGGCTCGGAGAACTCCCCGGGACGCTTCCGCTTCGACTTCACCGCGGCGGGCGCGGTGCCGGCGTCGATGCTGCGCGACGTCGAGGACGAGGTCAACGCGGTCCTGATCGGCGACCTCAAGGTCAACGCGTTCTACACCAGCCAGGCCCAGGCCCGCGCGATGGGCGCACTCGCCCTGTTCGGCGAGAAGTACGGCGACGAGGTCCGGGTGGTCGAGGTCGGCGACTACTCCCGCGAGCTGTGCGGCGGCACCCACGTGGCCAGCTCCGGCCAGCTCGGCCTGGTGAAGGTGCTGGGCGAGTCGTCCATCGGCGCGGGCGTGCGCCGGGTCGAGGCGCTCGTCGGCCTCGACGCGTTCCGGTTCCTCGCCCGGGAGAGCGTGCTCGTCGCGCAGCTGAGCGAGCAGCTCAAGACCCGCCGCGAGGAGCTGCCCGAGCGGATCGAGGGCATCGTGACCCGGCTGCGCACGGCTGAGAAGGAGCTGGAGAGGCTGCGCTCGGCCCAGGTGCTCGCGGTGGCGGGAGAGCTGGCGGCGCAGGCCCGCGACATCCAGGGCGTCTCGGTGGTCACGCACCGCGCGCCTGATGGCACCTCCGCCGACGACCTGCGTAAACTCGCCCTCGATGTGCGCGGCAGGTTCCCTGGCGACCGCGCCGCGGTCGTCGTCGTCTCCGGCGTCCCCTCCGACCGGCCGGTCGTCGTCGCCGCGGTCAGCGAGGCGGGACGCGAGCGTGGCCTGAAGGCGGGCCGTCTCGTCGGCGTCGCCGCCAAGGCTCTCGGGGGTGGCGGTGGCGGCAAGGACGACGTGGCGCAGGGTGGTGGCACCCGGCCAGAGGCGATCGGTGACGCGCTTCGCGCGGTCGAGGAGGCCATCTCCTCCGCGGTGGCCTGATCCGCCGATGAGACATGGCGTCAGGATCGGGGTCGACGTCGGCTCCGTCCGCGTCGGCGTGGCCCGCAGCGACCCCTCGGGCCTGCTGGCCACGCCGGTGGAGACCGTACGGCGCGGCCGGGGCGACCTCGCGAGGATCGCCGAGATCGCGGCCGAGCACGAGGCGATCGAGGTCGTCGTCGGCCTGCCCACGTCGCTGTCGGGCCGCGAGAGCCACGCCGCGGAGGCCGCGCGGGCGTTCGCCGCGCGGCTGGCCCGCAGCGTCGCGCCGGTCCCGATCCGGCTCGTGGACGAGCGGCTCACGACCGTGGGCGCCCAGCAGCGGCTGCGCTCCAGCGGCGTGAAGGCCCGCGACCAGCGTGACGTGATCGACCAGGCGGCGGCCGTCCTGCTGCTGCAGGCCGCGCTCGACGGCGAGCGGGCCACCGGCAATCCCCCCGGCAGACCTCTCGGACCACCGGGCCCCTCCGCGGGGCCGGGTGAGGAAGCGAGCGGCGGGACCGCCCGGTGAGGCGGGCGGCGCTCGTCGCCGGCGGAGGGTTCGCCCTGGTCGCGGCGGCGGTGGCGTACGGCGTGCACGCGGTCGTCGGCCAGCCCGGCAGTCCGCCCGACTACTCCGGCGGCGGTTCGGGGACGGTGACGATCGAGATCACGCCGGGAACCAGCGCCGGCGAGGTCGGCCGGACGCTGGCGAAGGCCGGCGTCGTCGCCAGCGCCCAGTCGTTCGTGGAGCAGGTGATCAGCCGCTCCAAGGAGAGCGGCCTGCACCCGGGCCGCTACGTCCTGCGGCGGCGCATGTCGGCCTCCGCCGCCCTCGACATGCTCCTGGCGCCCGCGAGCCGGGTGGTGCGCAGGGTCACCGTGCCCGAAGGGCTGCGCATGGGGGAGGTGCTGCGCGTTCTCGCGAAGGGGACGGGCATCCCGCTGGCGGACTTCACCGAGGCCGCCGGAGAGCCCCGGCGCCTGCGCCTGCCCGCGTACGCCGAGGGCGAGGCCGAGGGGTTCCTGTTCCCGGCCACGTACGAGGTGGAGCCGGGGGCGACGGCCGGCGACATGCTCAGGAAGATGGTGGCGCGGTTCCGCCTCGCCGCGAAGAAGGTGGGCCTGGAGGATCTGGCGCCGCGCCTGAACCTCACTCCCCGGCAGGCGGTGACGGTCGCGAGTATCGTGCAGGCCGAGGGCGGCGTCCCGGCCGATTACCCCAAGATCGCCAGAGTGGTGTACAACCGCTTGGCGCGGGGCGCGAAGCTGGAGATGGACAGCACGGTCAACTACGCGTTGAACCGGCACACCCTGAAGGTCACCGCCGAGGACACGCGCAACGGCTCCCCGTACAACACCTACGCGCGCCCCGGGCTGCCACCCGGACCCATCGGCAACCCGGGGGAGAGCGCGCTGCTGGCGACGCTCCACCCCGCCGAAGGGGCCTGGTACTGGTTCGTGACCACCGATCCCCGTCGTAAAATCACCAAATTCACTGACAAAGAGATGGAGTTCAGGAAATATCGGGAGGAGCTGAACAGGTATCTCGGGACGAACTAGCGGTGCCCCCCGGCGCGTCCAGGGCGCCGCCCGGACGGCCCGCGGTAGGTGAACGTCCCCCTGTCCGGAGTCATACCGGACCCGTACCGGACCCCCACCGGACCCCCTCGGTCTGGCACACTCGCTTGACGGGAGGCCTCTCGTACCGAGAGATTGGCCAGCGCACTATGAACGATCTGGACATGGACTTCCTGCTCGGCGCGGAGGACGACGACGGCTCGCCCCGGCGTCGCCCTTCCGGCGGCCGGGCCCAGCAGCGACGCAGCCGCAGGCGCCGCAAGCGGCAGCGGCGCAAGGGCAGGGTCGCCACGCTGTTCGCTGTCGTGATCATCGTCGGGGTCCTCGCCGGTCTCGGCTACCTGGGCTTCACCTGGGCGCGCGGCGTCATGATCCCCAAGGACTTCACCGGCGAGGGGACGGGTGAGGTCGTCGTCGAGATCCAGGAGGGCGAGAGCGCCACCGACGTCGCCCAGATGCTGGAGGAGCAGGGCGTCGTGGCCAGCGCGCGGGCGTTCGTCAACGCCATCGGCGCGGCCGGGAAGAGCTCCTCGCTCCAGCCGGGCCAGTACGCGATGCGCAAGGGCATGTCCGCCGCGTCGGCGCTGAGCCTGCTCGACCCGAAGAACCGTGTGCTCAACCGGCTCACCATCCGTGAGGGGCTGCGGCTCAGCAAGATCTTCGAGGAGCTGTCCACCGCCTCGGGCAAGCCGGTCGAGGACTTCAAGAAGGCGGCCCGCGCCGACATCGGCCTCCCCGCCTACGCGAAGGGCCGGCTGGAGGGCTACGCGTTCCCCGCGACGTACGAGATGAACAGCAAGCTCACGCCGCAGCAGATCCTCACCAGCATGGTCGACCGGTTCAACCAGACCGCTGACAAGATCGACCTGGAGGGCCAGGCCAGGCAGGTCGGCTTCTCGCCCCGGCAGATCATGATCATCGCCAGCATCGTCCAGGCCGAGTCGGGCAGCGCCGAGGACATGCCCAAGGTGGCCCGCGTGATCTACAACCGGCTGCTGTCGAACCCGCCCATGAAGCTGGGCATGGACAGCACGGTCATGTACGGCCTGAACAAGTACGGCATCGCCGCCTCGCACGCGGACCTGACCAGCACCTCGCGTTACAACACCTACAAGTACGCCGGCCTGCCGCCCGGCCCGATCAGCAACCCGGGCGACCACGCGATCGAGGCCGCGCTGCATCCGGCCGACGGCAACTGGCTCTACTTCGTGACGGTCGACCCGAAGCGGGGCATCACCAAGTTCACCGACAAGGAGTCGGAGTTCTGGAAGCTGCGCGACGAGTTCAACAGGAACTACCAGTGAGCGGGACGGTCCGCCGGGCCGCCGTCCTGGGCTCGCCCGTCGCCCACTCGCTCTCCCCGGTGCTGCACCGGGCGGCGTACGCGGAGATGGGCCTGGGCGGCTGGCGCTACGACGCGATCGAGTGCGCCGAGGACGGGCTCGCCGGCCTGGTCGCCGGGCTGGGCCCGGAGTGGGCGGGCCTGTCGCTCACGATGCCGCTCAAGCGCGCCGTGCTCCCGCTGCTCGACACCGTGTCGGATCTCGCGCTGGCGGTCGGCGGCGCCAACACCGTCGTGTTCCGCGACGGCGGGCGGCACGGGGACAACACCGACGTGTACGGCATCGTCGAGGCGCTGACCGAGGCGGGCGTGCCCGCGCCGTCCTCGGCGGTCGTCCTCGGCGGCGGCGCCACCGCGGCCTCGGCCCTCGCGGCCCTGCGGGAGACGGGCCTCGCGGAGGCCACCCTGGTCGTGCGCGACCCGGCCCGCGCGGGGGAGACCCTGCGCGTCGCCGAGCGGCTCGGCGTCGCGGTGACGGTGCGCTCCTTCGACGACTTCGACCCCGCGGCCGGCCTGGTCGTCTCCACGCTGCCGTCCGGCGCGGCCGACGCGCTGGCCGAGCGGGTCGCGGCCCGGCTGCCCGACAAGGGGGCCGTGTTCGACGTCGTCTACGCGCCCTGGCCGACGGCGCTGGCCCGGGCCGTACGGGCGCGGGGGCGCACCGTCGTGGGCGGTTTCCCCATGCTGCTGCACCAGGCGGCGCGGCAGGTCGCACTGATGACTGGCCGGACGGACGTGCCGGTCGCGGCGATGCGCGCGGCCGGCGAGGCGGAGATCGCCCGGCGCGCGGCCTCCTGAGCGCTTCCGGGGCAGGGACGGCCCGGGCCGGAATACTCCGGGGGCCGTTCGGGTTTGTGGTAACGTAGGAACTCGATCGGTCCGGCATGAGCTGGACGCGCAAGCGGAGGTCCTCCTCCCACCTGCTCCACCGAAAGGCGGACGGGTTCAGGATCACACCGGAGTTTTCGGCAGGAGAGCTCAGTGACCCCGCATGCGTGACGTGCGGGGTTTTCGTTTTTCCCGCACGGTCGAGACAAGCGGAAGTCCTTTGGAGGTCCCATCAGCACCGAGCCCCGCATCAACGACCGTATTCGTGTGCCCGAGGTCCGCCTCGTCGGCCCGAACGGCGAACAGGTCGGCATCGTCTCCATCGGCGACGCGTTGAAGCTGGCGCAGGAGAGCGATCTCGACCTGGTGGAGGTGGCGGCCACGGCCCGCCCGCCCGTCTGCAAGCTCATGGACTACGGCAAGTTCAAGTACGAGTCGGCCATGAAGGCGCGCGAGGCCCGTCGCAACCAGGCGCACACGATCATCAAAGAGATCAAGCTCCGGCCGAAGATCGACCCGCACGACTACGAGACCAAGAAGGGTCACGTCGTGCGCTTCCTCAAGGCCGGCGACAAGGTCAAGGTCACGATCATGTTCCGGGGTCGCGAGCAGTCCCGGCCAGAGCTGGGTTTCCGGCTCCTGCAGCGCCTCGCCGAAGACGTCACCGACCTGGGGTTCGTCGAGTCGCAGCCGAAGCAGGACGGCCGAAACATGATCATGGTGATCGGGCCGCACAAGAAGAAGGCCGAGGCGAGGGCCGAGAAGGCCGCCGCCAAGGCGCACCGGGACGAGGACCACCCGGCGGAGGAATCCGCGCAGGAGCAGGCCGCCCCGGCGCAGTGACGTCCGCCTGAACACCGGGCGGGGCGTCCGCAACGACACGCAGAATCCGAGACCGGGACGGTCTCGCGGAGTCAGGCAGCCGCCGGCTCGGGTTACCGGCCCGGGTCGTCGGCACGGACAAAGAGGGAGAGACGGCTGAGATGCCGAAGATGAAGACGCACAGCGGTGCGAAGAAGCGGTTCCGGCTCACCGGGACCGGCAAGGTTGTCCGCCGCCGCGCCAACCGGCAGCACCTGTTCGAGCACAAGCCGTCCACCCGTACGCGCCGTCTCGAGGGTGCCGTCGTCATGTCCGACGCCGACACCAAGAAGATCAAGAAGCTGCTCGCAAAGTAGTAACGACCCGGGGAGATAGAACAACATGGCACGCGTGAAGCGGGCGCTCAACGCCAAGAAGAAGCGCCGGGTCGTACTCGAGCGGGCAAGCGGTTACCGGGGGCAGCGGTCGCGCCTCTACCGCAAGGCCAAGGAGCAGATGCTCCACTCGATGACCTATGCGTACCGGGACCGCAAGGACAAGAAGGGCACGTTCCGCCGTCTGTGGATCCAGCGGATCAACGCGGCGGCCCGCGCCAACGGCATGACCTACAACCGGTTCGTCCAGGGCCTGCGCCTCGCGGGCATCGAGGTGGACCGCAAGATCCTCGCGGACCTCGCGGTCAACGACGCCACGACCTTCGCCACGCTGGTCGAGTCCGCCAAGAAGGCGCTCCCGTCCGACGTGAACGCGCCGGTCGCCTGAGACCTGCTCCGACGAGGGCCCGCCGCCTGCGGTGGGCCCTCATCGACGTCAAGGGGGAATGAGCAGGGATGGCGGAGCTCACCAACATCAGGTCGCCGCGGGTCAAGGCGGCCCGCAGGCTGACCAAACGTGCCTTCCGCGACCGGGACAGGGCGTTCCTCGCCGAGGGGCCGCAGGCGGTCCGCGAGGCGCTCGCGGTCAAGGACGTCACGGCGGAGCTGTTCGCGACGGTCGAGGCCGAGGCGCGGCACGCCGACATCGTGGCGGCCGCCCACGCGGCCGGCGTGCCCGTGCACCGCGCGAGCGGCGAGGTCATGGCCGAGCTGACCCAGACCGTCACCCCGCAGGGGCTGCTGGCCGTGTGCCGCTTCGTGCACGTCCCGCTGGCGGAGGCGGTCACGCCCACGTCCCGGCTGGTGGCGATCCTCGCCCATGTCCGCGACCCCGGCAACGCGGGCACCGTCCTGCGTACGGCCGACGCCGCGGGCGCCGACTCCGTGGTCTTCACCGACGCCTCGGTCGACCCGTACAACGGCAAGTGCGTGCGGGCGAGCGCGGGGAGCCTCTTCCACCTCCCCGTGGTGACCGGCACCTCCGTGGCCGACGCCGTACGGCACGTGCGGGAGGCCGGGCTGCGCGTGCTGGCCGCGGACGGAGCGGGCACCCGGACGCTCGACGAGGTCGCGCTGGACGCGCCCACCGCCTGGCTGTTCGGCAACGAGGCGTGGGGGCTGCCGCCCGAGCTCCTCGCCCTGGCCGACGAGGTCGTCCGCGTCCCGATCTATGGACGGGCCGAGAGCCTCAACCTCGCCACCGCCGCGGCGGTGTGTCTCTACTCTTCCGCGCGTGTTCAGCGGCAGATCTTACAAACCGTGGAAGAACCCACCACCCCCGGCCGCTGAGGCTGCTGCGGCGCCGCGGAAACCCGCTATTGTCGGCGAAGAAGCCGCGCGGGAAAGGGGCGGCGCGCGCAGTTCCGGAGCTTCAGGAGGCGGTCTCGTGCGAGGTGACGACACCCCCGGCGGCACCCCTGAAGGGGACGCCGGAGGGCGGGCGCGCATCGACGTCGACGACCTTCCCGACGGCCTCGTCGCCACCGACCCCGACGGGGTGATCCTGACGGTCAACCGGGCGGCGGAGCGGCTGACCGGGGTGACCCGGCGGGCGGCGGTGGGCCGGCTCATCGGTGACGTGCTGCCGCTGCGCGACCAGGACGGCCGCGACTGGTGGAAGTGGCTCGACCCGCACGGCGGCCTGTGCACCCGCAGCCGCCAGCCCGAACGGCCGCTGCACCTGCCCGGGCGGCAGGAGCTGCTGGTCGCCGCGCGCTTCGTCCGGGAGCCGGAGCGCGGCGGCGAGGTGCGGCGGGTCGTCATCACGCTGCGCGACGCGTCGGCGCGCGCGCGGGTCGAACGCAGCCGCGCCGACCTGGTGTCCACGGTCGCGCACGAGCTGCGCTCTCCGCTGACCAGCGTCAAGGGGTTCACCGCGACCCTGCTCGCGAAGTGGGAGCGGCTCACCGACGCGCAGAAGCTCGTCATGCTGGAGACGGTCAACGCGGACGCCGACCGGGTGACGCGACTGATCACGGAGCTCCTCGACGTCTCGCGGATCGAGTCGGGCCGGTTGGAGATCCACCGGCAGGTCGTGGACGTGCCGGCCCGGGCGCGCCGGATCATCGCCGGCCGGGTGGCCGCGGGAGAGCCGGAGGACCGCTTCCGGCTGGAGGTCCTCGGCGAGCTGCCCGAGACGTGGCTCGACCAGGACAAGATCGACCAGGTTCTCGGGAACCTGGTGGAGAACGCGGTGCGCCACGGACGCGGTACCGTGACCGTAGTGGTGGAGCCGGTCGAATGGGGTGTGGCGGTGTCGGTGCGGGACCAGGGCGAGGGCGTGGCGCCCGAGCTGGTCGGCCGCGTCTTCCGCCAGTTCTGGCGGGGCAACGGCCGCCGCCGCGGAGGCACCGGCCTCGGCCTGTTCATCGTCAAGGGTCTCGTCGAGGCCCACGGCGGCACGATCAGCGTGCAGCGCGCGCCCGGCGGCGGCGCCGAGTTCCGATTTACCTTGCCCACCGGCACCCCCGACTTCGCCTGAGCTTTTCCACAGGCCCTCGCGCGGAGGACGGCCCGGTGGGCTGATCGGACTAGACTCGTTGCCGCTGAGCGCAGGGCGCTCGCAGGCCCCTGGATACGGAGCTCTCTCTTGTCGAACACCTATGACCCGGTCGAGGTGACGCCGCTGCACGCCGACGAGGTCGCGCGGGCACAGGCGGACGCCCTCGCCGCCGTAGCGGCGGCGCGCGACCTCGACGACCTGAAGCAGGCCAGGCTGGCGCACGTGGGCGACCGCTCGCCGATCGCGCTGGCCAACCGTGAGATCGGCGCGCTCCCGCCCGCCGCCCGCGCAGAGGCGGGCAAGCGGATCGGCGCCGCGCGCAAGGCGATCGGCGAGGCGCTGGCCGCCCGTCAGGCCGAGCTGGAGGCCGAGCGCGACGCGCGGGTCCTCATCGAGGAGACCGTCGACGTCACACTGCCGTGGGACCACGCGCCGCGCGGCGCCCGCCACCCGCTGACCACCCTGCAGGAGCGCATCGCCGACGCCTTCGTCGCGATGGGCTACGAGGTGGCCGAGGGGCCGGAGCTCGAAGGCGAGTGGTTCAACTTCGACGCGCTGAACATCGCGCCCGACCACCCCGCGAGGTCCGATCACGACACGTTCTTCGTGGAGAGCGTCGACTCGGGGAAGGTCCTGCGCACCCAGACCTCGCCGGTGCAGATCAGGGCCCTGCTGTCGCGCCCGCTGCCCGTGTACGTGGTGTCGCCGGGCAAGACCTTCCGCACCGACGAGCTCGACGCCACGCACACTCCGGTCTTCCACCAGGTCGAGGGCCTGGCGGTGGACAAGGGGCTGACGATGGCCCACCTGAAGGGCACGCTCGACCGGTTCGCCGAGGTGATGTTCGGCGCCGGCATCACGACCCGCTTCCGGCCGCACTACTTCCCGTTCACCGAGCCGTCGGCCGAGCTCGACCTGCGCTGCTTCGTCTGCCGGGGCTCCTCCGCGGTGCCGGGCAACCCGCCCTGCCGCACCTGCAAGTCGGAGGGCTGGATCGAGTGGGGCGGCTGCGGGATGGTCAACCCGCGCGTGCTGATCGCCTGCGGCGCCGACCCCGCCGTCTACTCCGGGTTCGCCTTCGGCATGGGCGTGGAGCGGACGCTGATGTTCCGCCACAACGCCGAGGACATGCGTGACATGGTCGAGGGCGACGTCCGGTTCACCCTGCCGTTCGGGATGGAGGTCTGATGAAGGTCCCGCTTTCATGGCTGCGGGAGTACGTCGATCTCCCCGCGGTCACCGCGCAGGAGGTGGCCGACCGGCTCACCGCCGCAGGCCTCAAGCTTGAGGCCATCCACTCGCACGGCCACGAGATCAAGAACATCGTGGTCGGCCGGGTCCTCGAGATCGAGGAGCTGACCGGGTTCAAGAAGCCCATCCGGCACTGCCGGGTCGAGGTCGGCGAGGCCACGCCGCGCGAGATCGTCTGCGGCGCGACGAACTTCTCCGAGGGCGCGGTGGTCCCGGTCGCGCTGCCCGGCGCCGTGCTGCCCGGCGGTTTCGAGATCGGGTCCCGCAAGACGTACGGGCGGCTGTCGGACGGCATGATCTGCTCGGAGGCCGAGCTCGGCGTCGCCGAGTCGTCCCCGGGCATCCTGCTGCTGCCGCAGGACACCCCGATAGGCGCGGACGTCGTCGAGCTGCTCGGCCTGCGTGACGACGTGCTCGAACTGGAGGTCGCGACCGACCGGGGATACGCCCTGTCGATCCGGGGCGTCGCCCGCGAGGCGGCGACCGCCTTCGGCGTGCCGTTCCGCGACCCTGCCGCGATCGAGACGCCGGACGGCGACGGCGAGTCCTGGCCTGCGTCGATCGGCGACCCGACCGCCTGCGACCGGTTCGTGCTGCGCTCGGCGACCGGGTTCGACCCCGCCGCCGAGTCGCCGCTGTGGATGCGGGTGCGGCTGGCCCGCGCCGGCATGCGCTCGGTCTCGCTGGCCGTCGACGTCACCAACTACGTGATGCTGGAGCTCGGTCAGCCCCTGCACGCCTTCGACCGGTCGCGCCTGTCCGGCCCGATCGTCGTACGGCGGGCCCGTCCGGGGGAGACGCTGGAGACGCTCGACCACGTGGTGCGGACGCTCCACGAGGAGGACATCCTCATCACCGACGACTCGGGCCCGATCTCGATGGCGGGCACGATGGGCGGCCTGCACACGGAGATCTCCGAGACGTCGACCGACATCGTGATCGAGGCGGCCCACTTCTCCGCCACCGGCATCGCCCGGGAGTCGCGGCGGCACAACCTGGTGAGCGAGGCGTCCAAGCGGTTCGAGCGCGGCGTCGACCGGGAGCTGCCGCTGGCCGCGTCCTGGCGCGCCGTCCGGCTCCTCGCCGAGCTGGGCGGGGCAGTCGCCGACCCCGGTGTGACGCACGCACAGGTGGACGTCGCTCCGGTGCGGATCACGATCCCGGCCGGCCATCCCGACCGCGTCGCGGGCGTGACCTACGGGCGGGAGACGGTGATCCGCCGGCTGGAGCAGGTCGGCTGCGCGGTGACCGAGGGCGCCGTCGTCTCCCCCCAGAGCGGCGGCCCGAGCGGCGGCCAGGGCGTCGCCGCGACCGGGGTGCTCGCCTCGGGCGACCTCGCCGGGAAGCTGACCGTCCAGGGCGAGGACCTGATCACGGTCACCCCGCCGAGCTGGCGGCCCGACCTCACCGACCCGAACGACCTCGCGGAGGAGGTCATCCGGCTCGAAGGCTACGACCGCATCCCGTCGGTGCTGCCGCCCGCCCCCGCCGGCGGCGGGCTGACCGAGGAGCAGCGGCAGCGCAGGCGCGTCGGCCGGGCGCTGGCCCACGCGGGATACGTCGAGGTGCTCGCCTATCCGTTCATGGGCCCGCGCGACCTCGACAACCTCCTGCTGCCGGAGCAGGACCCGCGCAGGCGGACGACCCGGCTGGTCAACCCGCTCAGCGAGGACGAGCCGTACATGCGGACCACGCTGCTGCCGGGGCTGCTGAAGACGCTGGTGCGCAACGTGGGCCGCGGATTCGCCGACGTGGCGCTGTTCGAGTCGGGGCTGGTCTACCGGCCCGCTCCGGACGCGCCCGCGACCGCCCCGATCCTCCCGGTCGACCACCGGCCCTCGGAGGAGGACCTCGCGGCGATCGAGAGCGCGCTGCCCCGGCAGCCGTTCCGGGTGGCCGTGGTGCTCGCCGGGGAGTTCCACCGCTCCGGCTGGTGGGGTGAGGGCAGGCAGGCGACCTGGGCGGACGCCGTCGAGGCGGCCCGCACGGTCGCGCGGGCGGCCGGCGTCGAGCTCGCCGTACGGGCCGACCGGCACGAGCCCTGGCACCCCGGGCGCTGCGCCGCGCTGACCGTGCCGGACCCGGAGACCGGGGAGCAGGTGCTCGCCGGTCACGCCGGTGAGCTGCATCCCCGGGTGATCGAGGCGTACGGCCTGCCGCCGCGCACGTGCGCGATGGAGCTGGAGCTGTCGCTGCTGCGGCCCGCCGGGCCGGTGCAGACGCCTCCCGTGTCCGCCTACCCGGTGGCGACCCAGGACGTCGCGCTGACCGTTCCCGCCGCGACCCCGGTCGCGGAGGTGGCGGCCGCCCTGCGCGAGGGCGCGGGCGGCCTGCTGGAGTCGATCAGGCTGTTCGACGTCTACACCGGGCCGCAGGTGGGCGAGGGCAACAAGTCCCTGGCCTACACGCTGCGGTTCCGGGCGCCGGACCGCACGCTCACGGCCGAGGAGACCACGGCGGCGCGGGACGCCGCCGTCGCCCTCGCGGCCGAGCGCACCGGAGCCCAGCTCCGCGGCGCCTGACGAGCACGATCGCGGGCGGGCGCCGGTCTGTCACCGGCGCCCACCCGCGGGCGCGTCACCTGCCGTACACCTCGAAGGAGTACAGCGAGTAGCCGAAGAGGGTGGCGCGTTTGACCCCCTGCATGCGCACGTACCGCGCGCTGACCGGGGCGAACGTCACGGTGTCCACGCCGCCGTCGCCGGTGGTCGTCTGCGCGGCGGTGGTCCACGCGGCGCCGTCGGGCGACGTCTCGATCCGGTACGACGAGCCGTAGGCCGACTCCCAGCGCAGGATGACCCGCCGCACGGTCCTCGCCGAGCCGAGATCGACCTGGATGTACTGGTTGTTGCTCCATCCACTGGCCCACCGGGTCGCCGGGTCTCCGTCCACCGCCCGCCCGGGCGCGTTAGAGCCCTCGGTGCTCGAGGCGCTCGCCGTACGGCCCAGCGCGAGGTCGCTCACGTCGTCGCCCCGGTGCGCCGGGAACGAGACCACCTGCTGGTAGGTCGGCCGGTTCTGCCAGGAGATCAGCGACTGCCTGATCCCGCCGAGCGGCGACTGCCGCACGGCGTCCGCGCACCACTGGTCCCCGGCGGAGCAGGAGTCGTCGCCGGGGTAGGTCGTCGCCGCCGGTTCGGCCAGCGCGGCCGACAGGCTGTCCAGCAGGACCGTACGGCAGGCCGCCACGGTCGCGCCGCAGTACTTCGCCGGCAGGGGAGCGGTCACCGGATCGCCCAGCACGGCCCGGATGTCCTTGTCGACGTAACCCCACCAGCCGTACTGGAACGCCGAGCCCTTGTGCGGCTGCGACTCGTTGGCCGAGCCGGGCAGCGTGGAGACGTCGCCCTGCTGGTGCCCGGACGGCGACTCGTTGATCTGCAGCGCCCCGGTCAGCGACTCGTAGAGCCCGTCGCCGAGGCCCGGCCGGAACTGCGCCCGCACCAGCTTCGGCCACCACGCGTCGAATATCCGGATCGCGTCGGCGTGCGCGTACGTCTTGCTGCCCTTGGCGGTCTCCTGCCGCCGGGCGCCCGCCTCGGCCCAGGCCGACAGCTTGGCGACGGCGGAGGCCAGGGCGGGATCGGACACGGACGCGCTGCCGATCACCCGGAGCAGTTTCGGCAGCACCTTCCACCCGCGCAGGTCGGTGACGGCGGCCGAGGCCATGATCTTCACCACCCCGGCGCGGTCGACCGGGCCCGCGGACAGGGCGGCCCGGAGCGGTGCGTCGAGCAGGTCGGCGCGGTGCACCGGACCGAAGCTGAAGTTGCCGTCGGCCGCGCCGTAGTCCTTGGCCTGCTTGTTGTTCCAGCTCACGAAGTAGTCCTGGTTGACGGCCTGGGGGTGGGCCGAGGGCGGTGTGTAAGTCGCCGTGTTGGCCGCCGGGTCGAAGCCGCTCCACTCGTGCGCCGCGTCGCCCGCCATCGGCAGGTTCGGATCGGACACCGCCGAGCGCACCGGGACGTTGCCGGACATGAAGTACGCCGTGTCGGCGGAGTTCACGTAGAACCAGTTGAAGGCGAAGCCGATCTTGGACGCCGAGTTCGTGAAGGCCGCCGGCGAGCCCATCTCGGCCGGGTCGTTGAACATCTGGAAGCCGATCGCGGAGTCCGTCTCGTGCTGGTAGGTCGAGCGCAGCGCCGTGAACGCCGTCGGCACGCCGCCGGCCATCCCCCGCCAGGTCACCAGGCCGTACTTGGTCCGCTTGACGACGAGGTCGTAGGAACCGGCGGCGGTGGAGTCGGCCGTGTTCGGCTTCCAGGAGTTGGTCTTCTTCAGCGTCTCCATGGCGGTGCAGGTGCCGTGGTAGAGGTAGTGGTCCGACGACAGCGTGGGCGTGCCGCCGTTCGGGTCGCACAGCGTCACCGCGTACGTGTCGGTGATGTCCTCGGCGGCCGACGTGGCGCTCCAGGCGTAGTCGGTGCCGCGGCCGAGCAGCACGTAGAGGTTGAGCCCAGCGAAGGCCGCCCCCCGCGCCCGGATGCCGGGGCCGGACAGCTCCTCCAGCATGAGCAGTTGCGGCGCGAAGTAGCCGGTCTGCGGGCCGAACACGGCGATCGGGTGGCCGCCGGTCGCCTTGGCGGCCGAGACCACGAGCGCGTTCGACATGCCGGGCCGGGAGTTGTCCACTGTCAGCCCCGTCAGCGCGCTCGTAACCGCCGTCGTGGGGGAGGTCGCGCTGCCGGTCTCGTTCGCCGTGACGTCGACCGGGGCCGCCGTGCCCGCGTCGGGCAGCACGACGCCGGTGGCGCCGGACGGCGCCGCGCCGGAGGGGAAGCTCTGCCCGTCGTGCAGCGTGAGCACGGTCTCCGGGTCGTTCTGGGAACGGAATGCCGCCCAGGCCCGGTCGCCCTCGGTGGCGCCGTACTTCGCCCGCGCGGCCACCCGTACGAGGGCGGACCGCATCTCCGCGCCGCCGCCCCCGCCGAACAGGCCGCCGATCACCCCGGAGACGGCGACCAGGTCGGTCATCGTGAAGTACTTCGGGCCTCCCGCGTTCGTGATCGCGTCGAGGTGGCCGGTGAGGACGTACTCGCCCGGGCAGTTGCGGGCGGACATGCAGCGGTCGATGTAGGCGTTGATCCCGGCGATGTAGTTCTGCACGTCGGTGTAGAGCTGCGCGCCGCGGCCGCCGGAGGTCCGCAGCCGGTCGATCTGCGCCTGGAGGTCGGCCTCGGTGTAGGGGGAGTTGCGCCAGACGCTCTGCTCCAGCTCCCGGTTGCCCGCCGCGCCCCCGGCGAACGGCGTCAGCTCGCCCCGGCCGACGTGTCGCATGAGGTCCATGAGCCACAGGCGGTCCTGGGCCCCGGCGTACCCGGCGCCGAACATCGTGCCCTCGCGGGTGGTGCCGGTGACGTGCGGCACACCGGTGGCCTTGTCCCGGACGATCATGACGTCCGATCGCGGGCTGACCGTGCTCTCGACCTGGTTCGCCGGCACGCCGAAGCCGCTGTCGCCGAAGAACGCGGAGATCTGCTCGTCGGTCAGACCGGTGTAGCCGGAGATCAGGTCGGCGTACCTGCCGAGCTGGTCCCTGCTGTGGGCCGGGTAGGTGCCCAGGGTCTGGTTGCCCAGGATGTCCACGAGCGTGGCGTTGCCGTTCTGCCCGGGCGGCAGGATGTCCGCGCACTGACCCAGGCAGTAGTCGTCAGGCGGGTAGTAGGGGGCGGCGGTGGCCGTCGTCGCCGGCAGGCCGACGGCGACGAGGGCCAGCGCGGCGGCAGCGGTGATCGCCCGTCGAAGGCGCGCGTGCATGGGGGGACTTCCCTTCGCGGTGTCAGGGGGTGAAGGGACGGCAGGGTGGTGCTGTCACGCGCGTGAACGTGAGTCAGGCTCAACTCTGGACGATACGCGGGGGTAACCAGAGGAGCAATGCCAACTTTGCCGCGATCGTGGCAGAACCTGCCGATCGCAGTCAATGCGCGCCCCGGTGCCGGCGCGCGTCGCGATGGGGGAGGGCTGGGGCCTACAGCTCGTCGATCTCGCCGAGGTCGATGTCGGCGTCGAAGGGCACCGACACCTTGAGCCGGTCGTGGTAGATCCCGGTCAGCGCGTACGCGGCGGTGGCGGGGTCGAGTTCGTACACGTAGACCGTGGGCCGCCCGGACTGGTTCTCGATGCGCCAGAAGTGCGCGATCCCCGCCTCGGCGTAGAGCTGCGGCTTACGCTTGCGGTCCCGCTCCTCGGACTCGGGCGAGACGACCTCCACAACCAGGATCACATCACCGGCCTGATAGGCGGTCTCGCCTGTTCCCTGCACCGCCTCCGCGCGAATGATCACCATGTCGGGCTCGGGCCTCTGGCGAGTGCCGAGAATGATGCTCATCTCGCGACGTACGCGCAGTTGAGAGGGCACATAACGGCGCAGTTCCCGCTCAAGGAGGAACAACATCAGTGTGTGGAAGGAGGCTCGGGGGCTCACGAAGACCAAGCTTCCATCAATCAACTCTGTGTGCGCAGGAAGTTGCGGCATGTGATCGAGGTCGGTGGCCCGAAATCCTTCCGGTGGAGGGAAAACCCAGCGCGGGACGCCACAAATGTCACTCATGGGCACTTCGCTCCACACCTCAGCCGTCATGCACTCACCGTAGCAACGCGTGAGCGTCACGCGAAGTGATTCCCCGGCTGTCCCCTTCCGGAACGCGGGTTTTCCGTGACGGCGCCCGGTAAGCGGAGCTTATCCGGACAGCGAGAAGGTGCGGCGCTCCCGGAGAGCGCCGCACCGTTCCCGGCGGTCAGCCCACGCGGGCTATCGGGTCCAGGTCCACTTCTGGTTGGTGCCGCCGTGGCAGCTGTAGAGCTGGAGCTTGGTGCCGTTGGCCGTGCCGGCTCCGGCGGCGTCGAGGCACAACCCGGACTGGACGCCCTGGATGCTGCCGTCGGAGTTGACCCGCCACTTCTGGTTGTCGCCGCCGTGGCAGGAGTAGATCTGGATCTTGGCGCCGTTGCCGGTGCCGCCGGCGTCGAGGCACTTGCCGCCGTAGACCCGGATCTCACCGGCCGAGGTGGAGGACCAGGTCTGGTTGCTCTGGCCGTTGCAGTCCCACAGCTGCACCTGCGTGCCGTCGGTCTGGCTCGCGTTGGGCACGTCGAGGCACCGGCCGGAGGCCACGCCCTTGATCGCCCCACTGCCACCGCCGGAGGTGGGGGTCGCGCTGGGGGACTGCGGCGGGATCGACGGAGACGGGGAGCCCGGGCCACTGCCGTCGGGGGCGACGGCGCGGCCGGTGGTGGGGGAGATCATGCCGGCGCAGAGGTTGCGGCTGCGCAGGTTGGCGGCGATCTGGGAGATGGCGGAGACGGTGGTCGCGTACTGGTCGTGCATGAGGATGATCTGGCCGTTCTGGAGGCGGCCCGCCGCCTGCACGATCTGGGAGGTGCTGGCGCCGTTCCAGTCCTGGGAGTCGACGTCCCAGATGATCTCCCGGAGGCCGAGCTGCTGTTCGACGGACTGGAGGGTGGAGTTGGTCTCGCCGTACGGGGGGCGGAACAGCTTGGGCGCCGAGCCGGTGGCCTGCTGGATGGCCTGCTGGGTCCGCTGGAGTTCCGACTGGATCTGGGAGCTGCTCTGCTGGGTGAGGTGGGGGTGGGTGTAGCTGTGGTTGCCGACCCACATCCCGGCGTCGACCTGCGCCCTCACGAGTGAGGGGTTGTTCTGCGCGTTCTGCCCGATGTTGAACATGGTGGCGCGCAGGCCGTTGGCTTTGAGGGTGTTGAGCAGGTTGGTGGTGTTGCTGGGGTTGGGTCCGTCGTCGTAGGTGAGGCCGACGTATCCGGCGCTGCAGTCGGCGGCGTTGGCCGCGGTCGGGGACAGGGCCACGGTCGCCAGCGCCGCGGCGGCGACGCTCGCGAGCGCGGCGGCGAGGGACTTGCGTAAACCGGGACGTCTGACGACGGGCACGGCGCTGTCGGCCATCTTTGCTCCTCAAGTCGGAACCCTGTGATCGGGCACGGTGGCGGGCCGGGCGGCGCGGTGTCCTGGGTGGGGAGCGACGCCCGGCCCCGGGGGTTCGCCGAGGCCTCATTCTGGAAACGACCACCGAAACATGTCAAAGATTGGCTAGAAATGTTTCAGTCGGATGCCGATCAGACCAGGCCTGAGCTGCTGGAAGTCCGATGAACTTTTCACGTCGCCGTGGATCCCTTCCGTTCCGCGCAGGGGTGAGCGCATGCTCGGAGGTCCTCCCGTGGCGCTGCCGGGACGCCGGCGACGGGACCGCCGCCGTGAGGTCGGCCGCCGGACCTCTGGCGCTGTTTCCGACGGCACCGTGCACCAGACTGAGCGCCCGTAAATGTCGTATCGGGTCAGTAGGCTGTGCGTCCTGTGTGGCGCCGTGCCGTCTTCCCAGGAGAATTTCGTGCGACTGTTAGCCTCCACCGCCACTCTCGGCCTCATCGCGACTGGTCTGACGGCCGCGCCGGCCCAAGCCTCCGCTGCCAAAGTCGCGTACGGCTGGGCCTGGCCGGACGGGAAGGGAAAACTCCGCATCGTGCCGCGCGCAGCCAAGCCGGTCACGATGCACTACGGAATCAGGAGTTTCCGTCTGAAGCCTCTGGCCGGCGCCAAAGAAATCCGGCTCGACTACTCCTCGGCATCCTTCTACCGGACGTCGGTGACATGCGACGCCAGGGACAACGGAGGCAAGTACGCCGTGAGCGCCAAGGGCCTCGGCAAGACCGCATGTGCTCCTGGCGACCTCGCTTTCGTTCTCACTCTCGGACCCACGCTGGTCCGCATCGCCTATTCCGGCACCAAGGCCAGCACGATCCATCAGTTCTGGCCCGGCGTCGCGACCGAGAGACCCAAAATCGCCTTTGGCACCCTTCGGTACCTCGGAGACGGAACTCCGGGCCCCAGCATCAGCGGCATCGTGAGTTTCACTCCGGAGGGCGGTAAGCCGATGAAACTCGGGTACGACTGGACGGCCGGATTCAATCGAATCACTGAGGCATGTAACGCTGACTGGCTCACCCGTGGTGATCCGCGAAACGCGGACGAGGAGGGCGTAGGCTCGATCGCCTGCGACGCCCGTCAGATGACCGCGGTTCTCAAGCGCCTGAAGCGCCCCGTTCTCGTCAAAGTTCACTACTCCCCATTGGCGGAACGCATGAACCAGCTATGGGAAGTCAGTCGCGGAGCCTGACGTTCCAGGGCTGAAGCGAGGCCCAGGCGCACTACTTGCCCGCATACCAGCGCGTGGCCGTTCTCCAGCGGCTGCGCCGGCCCTTCGCGGGGAATGCTCATCCTGCGGGTCGCCGGCGCGTCCTGACGGATGCGCCGGCCCTGGCCGGAAGGACTCGGCATGGGCCTCACCTCGTGCGGGAAGAAGGCGCTTCGCTCGCTGACGGCCTCGGTTCTGATCCTCGGAGCCGCTGCTCCCGCACCCGTGGCCGAGCCGGGGCCGCGGGTGCCCGTGGCGTCCGTCGCCGCCCGCGTCCCGGGGTCGGGGCTGGGGGCCGTGCTCGACCGGGCGGTCCGCGAGGGCTCTCCCGGCGCGCTGGCCGAGGTGTCGAAGGCCGGCCGTACGGAGACGGTCGCGCGGGGCCTGGCGGACACGCGGACCCGCGAGCGGCCCCGCGCCGACATGCGGTTCCGCGTCGGCAGCACGACCAAGACCTTCGTCGCCACCGTCGTCCTGCAACTGGTCGCCGAGGGCCGCCTGCGGCTGGACGACACGGTCGAGCGGTGGCTGCCGGGGCTCATCACGGGCAACGGCAACGACGGGCGGGCGGTCACCGTACGGATGCTGCTCAACCACACGAGTGGGCTGTTCAACTACACGAAGGACCGCCGCGTGCCGGAGGCGCTCGACCGCGACCCGCTGACGACCTTCACGCCACACCGGCTGGTGGGCTACGCGCTGAGCCATCCGCCGGTGTTCCCGCCCGGGACGTCCTGGGAGTACTCGAACACCAACTACACCCTGCTCGGTATGATCGTCCGCCGGGTGACCGGGCACCCGTACGCGGAGGAGATCAACCGGCGCGTCCTGCGCCCGCTGGGCCTGCGGGAGACCTACTTCCCCGGCACCTCGCCGGACGTCCGCGCGCCCTTCATCCACGCGTACAGCAAGGACCGCCTCTCGCGGTTCAACCCGTCCTGGGCCGGGGCCGCCGGTGAGATGATCTCCACGGTCGGCGACCTGACCCGGTTCGACGCGGCGCTGCTCTCCGGGCGCCTGCTGCCGGCCGCGCTGCTGGAGCAGATGCTCACCCCGACGCCGAAGTCGGACGTCTTCCACGGGCCCGGCCCGTACCGCTACGGGCTCGGCCTCATGATGGTCACCCTGCCCTGCGGGGTCACGGTGTACGGGCACGGCGGCACCATCTTCGGTTCGCTCACCTGGATGGCGGGCACCCGGGACGGCCGCCACACCCTGTCCTTCGACCTGAACGGCGACACGGTGAACCAGGCGGAGCTCACCACGGCGGCCAACGTCGCCGAGTTCTGCCCGGCGACGCCGAGGCCCAGCCATAGGCCCAGCTAGAGTCCCAGGGTCTCCTTGCGCAGGCGGGTCTTGAGCACCTTGCCGCCGGGGTTGCGCGGCAGTTCGGCCTCCCTGAACCAGAACCGCGACGGCACCTTGAACGCCGCGATCCGGTCGCGCAGGAAGTCGCGCAGTTCCTCGCCGCCGGCCTCGGCGCCCCGCTTCAGCCGGACCACCGCGCCGACCTGCTCGCCCATCTCGTCGTCGGGTACGCCGATCACGGCCACGTCGTCCACCGCAGGATGCTCGAACAGGGCGGCCTCTACCTCGGCGCAGTAGACGTTCTCGCCACCGCGGATGACCATGTCCTTGGCCCGGTCGACGATGTAGACGAAGCCGTCCTCGTCGACGCGGGCCAGGTCGCCGGTGTGCAGCCAGCCGTCCACGAACGTCTCGGCGGTGGCGTCCGGGCGGTTCCAGTAGCCGCTGATCACGATCGGCCCGCGCACGCACAGCTCGCCGACCTCGCCGGGCGGCAGTTCGGCGCCGTACGGGTCGCAGATCTTCACGTCCACCACCGCGAGCGGGCGGCCGATGCTGCCGGGCTTGGCCAGGTAGTCCCGGCCGCTGTTGTAGATGGCCAGCGCGGTGGTCTCGGTCATGCCGTACCCGTTCGCGGGCGTGCGCTCGGGAAGCGTCTCGGTGATCCGTTCCAGCAGCTTGGGCGGCGCGGGCGCCCCTCCGTACGAGATCGAGCCGAGCGACGAGATGTCGTGCCCGCCCAGGCCGGGATGGGACAGCAGCTGCCACGCGTTGGTCGGGACGCCGCTCAGGATGGTGACCCGCTCGCGTTCGATGAGCTCCAGGGCCCGCTTGGGGTCCCACCTGTACATCAGCACGAGCCCGCCGCCGCTGAACATCGTGGTCATCAGTACGGCGAAGCACCCGGTGACGTGGAAGAGCGGCACGGTGAGCAGGGTGATCCTGCGCTTGCCGGCCGCCGAGGACACGTCCCTGCCCGCCAGGGCCACGGTGCGCATCATGGCGTACGCCACGGTCATCGGCGCCTGGCCGAGGTTGCGGTGGCTGCCGAGCGCGCCCTTGGGCCTGCCGGTCGTGCCGGAGGTGTAGAAGATGGTCGCCGGGTCGTCGGGGCGGAGGTCGACCGGGGGCAGGGTCACGTCGGCGCGGACCTCGCCGAGGACGCCGGCCCAGTTGGCGCCCTCACCACGTGCGACGATCATGGGCAGGCCGCTGCCGGACATGCGCGCGGCGCGCTCGCCGTCGGCGATCACCAGTTTCGCGCCCGAGTCGCCGAGGGCGTACTCCAGTTCCTGCTCGGTCCACCAGGCGTTCAGCGGTACGGCCACCGCGCCGGCGGCGAGCACGGCGGAGAAGGAGACGATCCATTCGGGGTAGTTGCGCATGGCGAGGGCGACGCGGTCGCCGACGCGCACGCCGTAGTCGTCCACGAGCCGGTTGGCGAGGGTCGCGACCAGCCGGAAGTGCTCCTCGTAGGTGATCCGCTCGTCCTCGTGGACGACGAACACCTTGTCCCCGTGGAACCGGGTGATCTCCAGGAGCGCGCGGAAGGTCGCGGGGGCGTGCTTCCACGCCCGGATCCTGCCGCCGCCGACCTCGATCTCCTCCATCTCGAAGAGCTGACCGGGGGCGGTGAGCTGGGCCTGGACCTGTTCATGCGTGATCGTCATGATGGAGGTGCTCCCGGATGAATTCGTTAACCGGAGGTTTCACGATACCGACCGGTAGGTATGGCCGCCAGGTGTCCACCTCGCGAAACGCCGCTTGCATGCCCATGCCCGGCGGTGCATACTCTCTACACAAGCAAGAACATGAGGTTGTCTGCATAGCCATGCAGAGGAGTCTGGGGGGGCCGATGAGGGCGGCGATCGCCGGAGCGAGCGGATACGCGGGGGGAGAGCTGCTCCGCCTGCTGCTGGGCCACCCCGCCGTCGAGATCGGCGCGCTCACCGCGGCGTCCAGCGCCGGATCGAGACTGGGTGCGCACCAGCCCCACCTGCCGTCCCTGGCCGACCGGGTCATCGAGCAGACTACCCCGCAGGCGCTGACCGGGCACGATGTGGTCTTCCTGGCGCTGCCGCACGGTCAGTCGGCCGCCGTCGCGGCCGAACTCGGCGAGGGCACGCTGGTCGTCGACTGCGGCGCCGACTTCCGGCTGGCCAGCGCGGAGGAGTGGACGGCTTTCTACGGAGGCGTCCACGCCGGCACCTGGCCCTACGGCCTTCCCGAACTGCCCGGCCTGCGGGAGATCCTGCGGGGCGCCCGGCGGATCGCCGTGCCCGGCTGCTATCCGACCGCCGCGACCCTGGCGCTGTTCCCCGCCTTCGCGGCCGGGCTCGCCGAGCCCGACGTGGTGGTGGTCGCGGCCAGCGGCACCTCCGGGGCGGGGCGCGCGCCCAAGGCCAACCTGCTCGGCAGCGAGGTCATGGGCTCAGTCGGCGCGTACGGAGTCGGCGGGGTCCACCGGCACACGCCCGAGATGGAGCAGAACCTGTCGGCGGTCGCCGGACGACCCGTCCGCGTGTCGTTCACGCCGACCCTCGCGCCCATGAGCCGCGGAATCCTCGCCACCTGTACGGCTCCCGCCACCTCTGGGACGACCCCCGCCGCCGTGCGCGAGGCGTACGAGGCGGCGGTCAAGGACGAGCCGTTCCTCCACCTCCTGCCCGAGGGCGTGTGGCCGGCGACGGCGATGACGGTCGGGGCGAACACCGCGGTCCTGCAGGTCGCCCTGGACCAGCGGGCCGGGCGGATCGTGGCCGTCATCGCCATCGACAACCTCACCAAGGGCACCGCGGGCGGCGCGATCCAGAGCGCCAACCTCGCGCTGGGTCTTCCGGAAGAACTCGGCCTTCCCACCAATGGAGTCGCCCCGTGAGCAAGATCTTCCCTTCCGAGGAGCGTGCATGAGTGTCACCGCACCCCTGGGCTTCCGTGCCGCCGGGGTCGTCGCCGGGATCAAGAGCGGCGGCGCCCGCGACCTCGCCCTGGTCGTGAACGACGGCCCCTCGCGGGCCGCGGCAGGGGTCTTCACCATCAACCGGTTCAAGGCCGCGCCGGTCCTGTGGTCCGCCCAGGTTCTCGACGGCGGGCGGGTCAGGGCGGTCGTGCTGAACTCCGGCGGCGCCAACGCCTGCACCGGCCCGCTGGGCTTCCAGGACACCCACGCCACCGCCGAGAAGGCGGCCGAGGTCCTCGGCGACTCCGCCGCCGAGATCGCGGTGTGCTCGACCGGGCTGATCGGCGAGAGGCTCCCGCTCGACGCCCTGCTCGGCGGCGTGGGAACCGCGGCGGCCCAGCTCAGCCGGGATGGCGGGCTGGCCGCGGCCGACGCGATCCGGACCACCGACACCGTCAGCAAGATCTCCTTCCGGCGTGGCGAGGGGGGCTACATGGTGGGCGGCATGGCCAAGGGCGCGGGGATGCTCGCGCCCGGCCTGGCCACCATGCTGTGCGTGCTGACCACCGACGCCGATCTCACGTCCGAGGAACTCGACACGGTGCTGCGCAAGGCGACGTCGGTGACGTTCGACCGGCTCGACACCGACGGCTGCATGTCCACCAACGACACCGTGCTGCTGCTCGCCAGCGGCGCGTCCGGCGTGCGCCCCGATCTCGCCGAGTTCGAGAAGGTCGTCACCGCCGTCTGCGCCGACCTGTCCCGGCAGCTTCTGGTGGACGCCGAGGGCGCCACCAAGGCGATCGCCATCGAGGTCGTCGGCGCGGCGTCTGAGGACGACGCGGTGGCGGTGGGCCGGGCCGTGGCCCGCTCGAACCTGCTGAAGTGCGCGATCCACGGAGAGGACCCCAACTGGGGCCGGGTGGTCAGCGCGGTTGGCACCACCGATGCGGTCTTCGAGGCCGAGCGGGTCAACGTGGCCGTCAACGGCATCTGGATCTGCAGGGGAGGCGCGGCGGGCGACGACCGCTCGAAGGTGGACCTGCGTCCGCGCGACGTGACCATCACGATCGACCTGTCGGCCGGGCCGCACAGCGCGACCGTGCACACCACCGACCTCACGGCGGCCTACGTGCACGAGAACTCGGCGTACTCGTCATGAGCGTCCGACGCAACGGCGCCCTGGACAAGGCGCACACGCTGATCGAGGCCCTGCCCTGGCTCTCCCGCTTCCACGGCGCGACCGTCGTCATCAAGTACGGCGGGAACGCGATGACCAAGGAGCACCTGCGGGCGAAGTTCGCCGCCGACGTGGTCTTCCTGCGTTACGCGGGCCTGCGGCCGGTCATCGTGCACGGCGGCGGGCCGCAGATCCAGTCGCACCTCGACCTGCTCGGGATCGACAGCCACTTCGTGTCCGGCCTGCGGGTGACCACCCCCGAGGCCATGCAGGTCGTCCGGATGGTCCTCGTGGGCCAGGTCAACCGTGACGTCGTCGGGCTGATCAACGGACACGGTCCGTTCGCGGTCGGGATGTCCGGCGAGGACGCCCACCTGTTCACGGCCGAGCGCAAGCACGTGACGGTCGACGGCGTCAAAGTCGACATCGGGCAGGTGGGGGAGATCGTCCGCGTCGAGGCGGGAGCCGTGCGGGCACTCCTGGACGACGGGCGCATCCCGGTGGTGTCCTCGGTGGCCCGCGGTGAGGACGGCGGGATCTACAACGTCAACGCCGACACCGCGGCCGCGGCGCTCGCCGTCGCGCTCAAGGCGTCCAAGCTGATCGTCCTGACCGACGTCGAGGGGTTGTACGCGGACTGGCAGCCTCCGGAAGAAGGCGAGGAGCCAGGCTCGGGCCTGGAGGTCGTCAGCCGCATCACCGCCTCGGAACTCGCCGCGCTGCTGCCCTCGCTGTCCAGCGGGATGGTGCCGAAGATGGAAGCGTGCCTGACGGCCGTGCGCGGCGGCGTCCCGCAGGCGCACGTGCTCGACGGGCGGGTGCCGCACGCCCTGCTGCTGGAGGTCTTCACCGACGAGGGGATCGGCACCATGGTCGAGCCGGACGCGGACCCGGAGACGGACGGCCGGAGCCCCGCGGAGGTCGCGGACGGCGTCGTGAGCGGAGGAGATGCCAGGTGACCGGCAACGACGAACTGCGCGACCGTTTCGCGTCGGCGTTCATGCACAACTACGGGGTGCCGCCCGTCGCCCTGGCGCGCGGCGAGGGCTGCGCCGTCTGGGACGTGGACGGGCGCCGCTACCTCGACCTGATCGGCGGCATCGCGGTGAGCTCGCTCGGGCACGGCCACCCCGCCCTGGTCGAAGCGGTGTCGCGGCAGGTCGCCACGCTCGCCCACACCTCGAACCTGTTCCTGCACGAGCAGGAGGTGCTGCTCGCCGAGAGGCTGCGCACCCTGCTCCGGGAGCCGGCCCGGGTCTTCCTCGCCAACTCCGGCACCGAGGCCAACGAGGCCGCGCTGAAGATCGCCATCAAGTACGGCCGGACGCACGGCCGGGGCTACATGGTGGCGGCCGAGAACGGCTTCCACGGCCGCACGCTCGGCGCGCTGTCACTCACCGGCAAGCAGTCGATCCGCGACCAGTTCGGCCCGTTCCCGCTGGACGTGCGGTTCGTTCCGTACGGCGACGCGGACGCGCTCAAGAACGCCGTGACCGACGACTGCGCCGCGGTCTTCCTGGAGCCCACGCAGGGCGAGGCCGGGGTCGTCCCGCCGCCCGAGGGCTACTTCCGCGCGGCCAGGGAGATCTGCTCCGCCACCGGCGCCCTCCTGGTCGCCGACGAGATCCAGTCGGCCATCGGCCGCACCGGACACTGGTTCGCCCACCAGGCGGAGGAAGTCGTCCCCGACATCGTGACGCTGGCCAAGGGGCTCGGCGGGGGCATGCCGATCGGGGCCTGCATCGGCCTGGGAGAGGCCGGTGAGGTCTTCGCCAAGGGAGACCACGGCTCGACCTTCGGCGGCAACCCGGTCTCGTGCGCCGCGGCGCTGGCGGTGCTCGGCACCATCGAGCGCGACGGCCTGCTCGGCAACGCGGTGCGCGTGGGAGCGCTCCTCTCGGAGGGCATCGCCGCCGTGCGGCACCCGCTGCTCAAGGGCGTCAGAGGGCGCGGACTGTGGCTCGCCGCCGTGCTGACCGTCCCCAGGTCGGCACAGGTGCAGGCCGCGGCCCAGGAAGCCGGCTTCCTGGTCAACGCCCTGCAGCCCGACGCGGTCCGGCTCGCGCCCCCGCTTGTGATCACCGAGTCCGACGCGCGGGTCTTCCTCGACGCGCTGCCCGGCATCCTGGAGGCCGCCGATGCCTGACACCCCGATCGACACCGCCGCGAACCCGGCGCCTGACGCCACCGCGACACGGGTTCGGCATTTCCTCCGCGACGACGACCTGTCCCCCCAGGAGCAGGCGCAGGTGCTCGACCTCGCCGAGGCGATGAAGAAGGACCGGTTCGGTTACCGGCCGTTCGAAGGCCCCAGGGCGGTCGCCCTCCTCTTCGACAAACCGTCGACCCGGACCCGCGCCTCGTTCTCGGTGGGCGTGGCAGAGCTGGGCGGGCTACCGCTGATCATGGATGGCGGCACCTCGCAGATGGGACGCGGCGAGCCCGTCGAGGACACCGCGCGGGTCCTGTCGCGGCAGGTCGCGGCGATCGTCTGGCGCACGGGCGGCCAGGAGCGCATCGAGACGATGGCGGCCTACTCGTCGGTGCCGGTGGTGAACTCGCTGACCGACGAGTTCCACCCCTGCCAGATCCTCGCCGACCTGCAGACGATCCGGGAGCACAAGGGCACGGCCGCCGGGCTGACGCTCGCCTACCTGGGGGACGGCGCCAACAACATGGCGCACTCCTATCTCCTGGGCTGCGCCACGGCCGGCATGCACGTCCGGATCGGGGCGCCCGCGGGTTACCTGCCCGACGGCGCGGTGCTGGACCGGGCGGCCGAGATCGCGGCAGCCACCGGGGGATCGGTCGTGGCGCTCAGCGATCCCGAGGCGGCCGCGGCCGGGGCGCATGTGATCGCCACCGACACCTGGGTCTCGATGGGTCAGGACGGCAAGGACGAGCGGGTGGCGGCGTTCACGCCCTACCAGGTGAACACCGCCCTGCTCGCCCTGGCCGACGCCGACGCGATCGTGCTGCACTGCCTGCCCGCGTACCGGGGGCTGGAGATCGCCGCCGACGTCATCGACGGACCGCAGAGCGTCGTGTGGGACCAGGCGGAGAACCGGCTGCACGCGCAGAAGGCGCTGCTGCACTGGCTCGTGACGCGGAGCGCGGAGGGATTGTGAGCATCCCGCTCACCAAGGCGGCCCGGCACGCCCGGATCGTCGAGTTGCTGACCCGGCACAAGGTCCGCTCGCAGCCCGAGCTGGCCAGGCTGCTGGCCGAGCAGGGAGTGGAGGTGACCCAGGCCACGCTGTCCCGCGATCTCGACGAGCTCGGCGCGCTCAAGCTGCGGGCCGACGACGGCACTCTGGTCTACGCGCTGCCCGGTGAGGGCGGCGGCCGGATCCCGATCTACCGGGCCGGCGTCGCCAACGGCTTCACCGAGAACCCCGACGCGCGCCTGCGCAGGATCGCCGAGGAACTCCTGGTGTCGGCGGAGGCGTCCGCCAACCTGGTGATCCTCCGTACGCCTCCGGGAGCGGCCCAGTTCCTCGCCTCGGCCGTCGACCACGCGGGCTGGGACTCGATCCTCGGCACGGTGGCCGGTGACGACACGATCCTCGTGATCAGCAGGAGTCCTACGGGAGGGCAGGCGCTGGCGGAGTCCCTGCTCAGTCTGGCCACCCGCAGGACGCCTGACGTGACCAGGCACAAGCTCACCGCCGACCTCCATGATCACGCGCATGGAGACGACGAAGCGTGACCCCGCGTGGCCCGGGCCGTGTGCGGGGACCGGGCAGTCCGTCGGCTAAGGTCGCGGATTAGTCGCACGAGGATCCGATACGAGGATTCGACGCGAGGATCCACCACGAGGATCCAAATGGAGAAACGCGCCGAGGGCTCGTCCCAGGGACGACCGGAATGGCGTGAGATCTCCGTACGAGCGCTTCTGCGGAAACGCACGCGGTCACCTTTGTCGGCAGAGATTCGGAATTCGGAGGGAGAACACGGTGGCGGACAACAAGCCGATGCGGCTCTGGGGTGGCAGGTTCGAGGGGGGACCCGCGGACGCCCTCACGCGCCTGTCGGTGAGTGTGCAGTTCGACTGGCGCCTCGCGCCGTACGATCTGCTGGCTTCACGCGCGCACGCACGCGTGCTGCACCGCGCCGGCCTGCTGACGCAGGAGGAGCTCGACCGCATGCTGGGCGCGCTCGACGATCTCGACCGGGCCTGCCGCAAGGGGGAGTTCCGTCCCACCGTCGCCGACGAGGACGTGCACACCGCGCTGGAGCGCGGCCTGCTGGAGCGGCTCGGCTCACTGGGCGGCAAGCTCCGGGCCGGCCGCAGCCGCAACGACCAGGTCGCCACCGACCTGCGCCTCTACCTGCGTGACCACGTCCGCACGATCGTCTCCCGGCTGGTCGAACTGGAGACCGCGCTGATCAGCCAGGCCGAGGAGAACGCCGACGTCGCGGCACCCGGCATGACGCACCTGCAGCACGCGCAGCCGGTGTCGTTCGGGCACCAGCTTCTCGCCCACGTCCACCCGCTGACCCGCGACGTGGACCGGCTGCGGGACTGGGACAGGCGCGCTGCGGTCTCGCCGCTGGGTTCCGGCGCGCTGGCCGGGTCCTCGCTGCCGCTCGACCCCGCTGCGGTCGCCGCCGAGCTCGGGTTCGACGCCCCCGCGCCGAACTCGATGGACGCGGTCGCCGACCGTGACTTCGCCGCCGAGTTCCTGTTCTGCGCGGCCATGATCGGCGTGCACATCTCCCGGCTCGGCGAGGAAGTCGTGCTGTGGGCCTCGCAGGAGTTCCGGTGGATCGAGGTGGACGACGCCTACTCCACCGGGTCCTCGATCATGCCGCAGAAGAAGAACCCCGACGTCGCCGAGCTGGCCAGGGGCAAGAGCGGCCGCCTGATCGGCGCGCTGATGTCGCTGCTGACGACGCTGAAGGGCCTGCCGCTCACCTACAACCGCGACCTCCAGGAGGACAAGGAGCCGGTCTTCGACGCCGTCGACACCCTGCTCCTGGTGCTCCCGGCCGTGTCGGGCATGATCGCCACGATGCGGGTCAACAAGGCCAAGCTGGAGACCAGCGCGCCCGACGGGTTCGCGCTGGCGACCGACCTCGCCGAACTGCTGGTCCGCCGCGGCGTCCCGTTCCGGGACGCGCACGAGGCCGTCGGCCACCTGGTGGTGTGGTGCCAGGTGAACGACAAGGACCTCGGCGAGCTGACGGACGAGGAGCTGGCGAAGGTCTCGCCGCACTTCGCGGTGGACGAGACGGGCGCGAGCGTCCGCGACGTGCTGAACGTGCACGGCGCGCTGGCCGCCCGCAGCGCCTTCGGCGGCACCGCGCCCGACCGGGTCCGCGACCAGGTCGCGAATCTCCGGGAGATCGTCGACGGCCAGGCGGCATGGGCGAACGAGAACTGATCGACGACGTCGCGGGCGAGCCGCTCGGCCGCGACTTCTTCGACCGCCCTTCGGAGGTGGTCGCCCCCGATCTGCTCGGCCGGGTGGTCGTGCACGGGTCGGTGGCGGTCCGGCTGAGCGAGGTCGAGGCGTACGGCGGCCCGGGGCAGGACCCGGCCTCCCACACCTACCGGGGGCGCACACCACGCAACGCCGTCATGTTCGGGGAGCCGGGACATCTCTACGTCTACTTCACGTACGGGATGCACTACTGCGCCAACCTCGTGTGCATGCCTGCGGGCACCGGCTCGGCCGTCCTGTTACGGGCGGGCGAGGTGGTCGCGGGCGTGCACACCGCCCGCATCCGCCGCATGCCGCACGCCGACGGCCCCGGTATGGAGGGCCTGGCGCGCCGGGTCCCCGATCGGGACCTCGCCAGGGGACCGGCCCGGCTCACGGTGGCCCTCGGCCTGGTCAGGGAGCACAACGGGACGGACTGCTGCTCGGGTGGCCCCATCCAGGTGCACGAGGGCCGGCCGGTGCCGCCCGCCCAGGTGAGGACGGGTCCGCGCACCGGTGTGTCCGCCGGCGCCGACACGCCCTGGAGGTTCTGGATCGACGGTGACCCCACCGTGTCTCCCTACCGCGCGCACGTGCCCCGGCACCGTGGCCGAACGGCACGCTGACGCGTCGCTATCAAGTGGCGATAGGGTTCCGTGATCAGGCAGGCTTGTACGGAAGCCCGTACACCCACCATCGATAAGCGAAAGCCACGACCGTGACCGTAACTTCAGGCAATCTCGTGCCGACGTCGGAGATGGGTGACATCCTCGACGAACTCGAGTGGCGCGATGTGCTCGCGCAGACCACCGACATCGACGCGCTGCGCAAGGCGCTGTCCGACGGTCCGATCACCGTGTATGCGGGCTTCGACCCGACCGCGCCCTCGCTGCATGTAGGCAACCTCGCGACCCTGCTCATCCTGACCCGCTTCCAGCGGGCCGGACACCGCCCGATCGGCCTGGTCGGTGGCGCGACGGGTCTGATCGGCGACCCGAGCGGGCGCAGCACGGAGCGGGCGCTCAACTCCAGCGACATCGTCGCCGAATGGGTGTCCCGCATCCGGGTGCAGGTCGAGAGGTTCCTCAGCTTCGACGAGGGGCCCACCGCGGCCACGCTGGTCAGCAACCTGGACTGGACGGCGGAGCTGAGCGCGATCGACTTCCTGCGCGACGTCGGCAAGCACTTCCCGGTCAACCGGATGCTCGCCAGGGAGTCGGTCTCCGCGCGGCTGGCCGGTGAAGGGCTCAGCTACACCGAGTTCAGCTACCAGATCCTGCAGGCCAACGACTACCTGGAGCTGTACCGCCGGCACGGGTGCACGATCCAGCTCGGCGGCAGCGACCAGTGGGGCAACATCATCGCCGGCGTCGATCTCATCCGGCGGGTGGAGAGCGCCCATGTCCACGCGCTCACCGGCAAGCTGATCACCAAGGCCGACGGCACCAAGTTCGGCAAGACGGCCGGCGGCGCCGTATGGCTCGACCCCGCGCTGACCTCGCCGTACGCGTTCTACCAGTACTGGCTCAACGCCGACGACCGCGACGTCGTCCGGTTCCTCAAGGTCTTCACCTTCCGTACGAGGGAGGAGATCGAGGAGCTGGAGAAGGCGGTGGCGGAACGGCCGGCGGCCCGCGCGGCGCAGCGCGCGCTGGCCGAGGACCTGACAACCCTGGTGCACGGCGCCGAGGAGCTCGCCCGGGTGATCGCCGCCTCGCGTGCGCTGTTCGGGCAGGGCTCGCTGACGGAACTGGACGCCCGGACGCTGGAGTCGGCTCTCGCGGAGGTGCCGAAGGCGGCCGTGCCGACCCTGGGGGCGTCGTACGTCGACCTGCTCGCGCAGAGCGGGCTCGTCGAGTCCAAGTCAGCGGCGCGCCGGGCCGTGAAGGAGGGCGGCGCGTACCTCAACAACACCAAGATCACCGATGAGGAGTACGTGCCCTCGGCGGACGACCTCCTGCACGGCCGGTTCCTCGTGCTGCGTCGTGGCAAGAAGACCGTCGGCGGCATCGAGGTCGCCTGATCGTCCGTACGTCGATCACCAGGAGCCGTCCCGGCCGACCGGTCCGGTGCGGCTCTTTGGTGGTCAAGGTTCGTTGTGGCGCAGGTAACAATCTTGTGGCCTTGGCGGCAGTGATTGCCCGAAGTTGCGGTGTGGCCTGGGGTTTTGGCCATCTCGGCGTGATTTGACGGCCGGGCGGACGTTGCCTAATGTTTTCCTCGCCCCCGGGGAGAGCGGGACGCCGAGAGGCGGCCGGACCCCGACGGGCAAGCCACTCCGACAACCATCCAGACGAGGCGCTCGCGCCGGATCCGGATCGTCTGCGGCACGGCGGAACCGAGAGGTTTGACGTGAGGCGGGCTAGGGCTTAAGATGGAGTGGTTGCCCCGAAAGGGGAAGGTCACTCTAACAAGAGCATCGGCCGAGATCGCATGACTCGCTTCGGGTCTGTGATGCGGTGATCGCCGAAGAGTCGGCCGGACGGAAGTAATCGCCCTGGATCTCGGGACTCGTTACGGGTTTCGGGTGATGGTGGTCGCGTCCGTTTCTTGAGAACTCAACAGTGTGCTAAAAGCCAGTGCATGAATCATGCATGACCCCGTCACCGTTGTTGGTGGCGGATTCCTTTGACGGTGCCCTTTCTTAGC
>NZ_VYTZ01000016.1:0-194694 GCF_008728085.1 Microbispora cellulosiformans
CCGAACCCGGAAGTTAAGCCCGCCAGCGCCGATGGTACTGCACCGGGGACGGTGTGGGAGAGTAGGACGCCGCCGGACAATTTTTTGAGGGGGGCCATCCCGGTCGGGATGGCCCCCCTTTTTTTGTGCCCGGATTCTCTGCGGCCCGGGGCTCGCCGTGGTGCGGCCTGCCACTGTCCCCGTCACCGCCACCCGTGCCTCCCACCCCCGCGGGCGGTGGCCGGCCCAGGGCCGACGGCGGTACCCGGCAGCGGGAATCGGTTGCGGGGGCTGGACGAGGCGGAGACGGGAAGTTCGAGTCCTCCGCGAACCTCGGGAAGTTCGGGCCCTCCGGGAACCTAAGGCCGTCTGTGCGCCTCTAACTCTTCGTGTGGCAATGCGTGTCGTCGGCTCCTGGGCCGACTCCCAGGATCTCCCAGCGGAGGCCGTCCGGCCGGCCCCGGGCTGCGGCCTGCGGTGGTGTGGACGCCCGCGACCGTTCTCGCAAATATTTTCGAAATGCGAATTCCCGGCCCTCGGACGAGGTGTCCGCCACACAATTCGATCACCTTCGCCGGAGGTTCGATTCGCGTCTCCGGCACCCGCCCACGGCGGCTCTACCAGCAAGATCTTATTTCCGGAACCCTTCATCGGCGGCGTCCGTTGTGATCTACTGAGGGAACGACGTCCTTCCTGATGACCGGGAAAAATGTTTGCGAAGGGTTCCGTGGGGTAGGCGGGTTCGAGAGTTACCCTGGAAGGGCTGAAACAGAATTGACGATGAAGACATACGCACTCGGCCTCTACATTATCCAACCAACAACCCTTAAACGGCCGGGCGTGTCGGTGGGGGATCGCTGAATCGTCGATTACGGTCCCGTGTGTTGGGACAAGCCCGGAAAAGGACAAGCCGGAAAAGGACGAGCCGATGGGGGCTGTGCGCAAGGTGGCAAGCTACCTTGGCCTGGGTGGGGCAGAGCAGTACGACGAGGCCTACACCGACGAGGACGAGTACGAGGACGACTGGATGCCGGCGGCCGAGCGCGCCGCCAAGCGTTGGCAGCCCAATGCCGACCCTGCCCACATCGTGATGGTCCGCCCGCACAAGTACGACGACGCCCTGACGATCGGCCGGCACTTCCGCGAGGGCCACACCGTGGTGATGGACGTGGCGGGCATGTCGACCGCGGAGGCCACCCGCATGGTCGACTTCGCCGCGGGCCTCGCCTACGGCTGTGAGGGCCGCATCGAGCGGATCGCGGACAAGGTGTTCCTGATCACCCCCGCGAACGTGGAGGTCTCCAGCGCCTGAACCGGCGCCCGGCTCCCGTGAATCGGACCGAAGGGCCCTCTCCCGTCATGGGAGAGGGCCCTTCGGCTGTACGGCGGAACGGCGTCAGGCGGCCCGTGGGCCCCGGCGCAGGATGGTGGTGATCTCCGTCAGGTCGCGGGCGGCGATGGTGGCCCGCTCCTCGGACTCCCTCGCGTACTCGTGCAGGGCCCAGACGGCCTTGTCGGCGAGATCGCCGAGCTTTCCGGCCCGTGACTGGACGTACCTCACGTCCGAGTGCTCCTGGATGCGGTGCCGCCACAGCAGGTGCCCGCCCACCGCGGCGATCACCAGGCCGCCGAGGGCCAGCGGCGGGTTGACCACGAAACCCCAGACGAAGACGGCGGCGGCGACGACCAGGAGCAGGTACGCCGGCCAGGGCCGGCCACGCTTGGGCACGCACTCGGTGACGAGGCGCTGCTCGGCCGCCGCCATCGACCCCTGGTCGGGACCCTCCGGCCGGAGCCGCACCGGGTAGCCGAGGATCGGCACGTCCAGCGCGTCCGGCGGGGGCTCGCGCACCACGTCGACGAGCGCCTCGGCGGCGGCCCGGACGGCGGGCGCCGCGACGTGCAGGGCGAGTGCGGCCAGGTGCGGATCGGCGTCGGGGCGCAGGTCCTCCAGCAGATGGCCGGTGAGCGAGCTCAGCGGCCCGTCGGGGCCGCCCTGCCCGATCAGCGCCCGGAGCACGGCCAGGGGCTCGTCGTCGGCCCACACGGTGCCGCGTACGACCTTGGTGACCTCGCCGGGCTGCCGGGTGGCGGTGATCGCGTCACAGCACTCACGGAGGCGCTGCAGCGTCACCGACGCCCGCAGGGAGCGCTCGATCTCGGCGACCTTCGCCAGTTCGGGGAACGGCTCCAGTGAGGGGGGCACGGACGTCTCCGGCCGGCCGGGCACGATGGCCTTCAGCCAGCGGTCGTCGCCGGCCGGCACGTCTACCGCGTCCAGCTTGCGCAGCACGAAGATCTTGCCGACCGGCCCGTACGCCCCCCGCGCGGCGGCGAGCCACAGGGCCCGCTGCCCGGGGGCCACCGGATGCTCCTCGGAGAGGTCGCCGAAGGCCGTGCCGAGCCAGGACGCGTGGATGCGGTCGCCCTGGCCGCAGACGGCGAGGGCGAGGCACAGGAACAGGGCGGTGCGCCGCTCGTCGAGCTGGGAGGCGAGGGCCAGCGGCTCCAGCGCGTCCCCGCCCGACAGGATCAGCACGAGGGTCTCGACGGCGGGCGCGAGCCAGTAGCCCGGCACGTCCGTGACGCCCGGCGGCAGCTCGGGCGTGGTCCCGTCGGCCGCCAGGCTGACGAGCAGCGCTTCGGCGTAGCGGTGCAACTCCGTGGCGTCGGCCACGTTTCCGGGGTCCGGGCTCGTGGTCAGATCCATGCTCACGCGGAACGCTCCCCGAGGGATCGGCTGGCACTCCCTTGCCCGCGCCAGACTAGACGCTCGGCGCGCTGACGAGGGGTAAGGCACGCCGGAGCGGGTTCGGGCACGCCCCTCACATCCGCTCGGGCACTTCGATGCCGAGCAGGTCGAGGCCGCGCAGCAGCACGCGCAGTGTGAGAGCCGCCAGGGCCAGGCGCGACTGCCGTACGGACTCGTCCTCGGCCTTGAGGACAGGGCAGCCCTCGTAGAACGAGGTGAACGCCTGCGCGAGGTCGAACAGGTAGTTGCAGAGCCGGTGCGGCTCGGACAGGTCGGCGACGGCCGCGACGACCGTGCCGAAGCCGAGCAGTTGCAGCGCCAGCGCCCGCTCGGCCGGGTGACCCAGCACGATCGGGCCGGTGACCGACTCCGGGTCGATCCCGCCGTTGCGGAAGATCGACCGGATGCGGGCCGTGGCGTACTGGAGGTACGGCCCCGTGTTGCCGGTCAGCGCGAGCATGCGGTCGAAGTCGAAGACGTACTCGCTGTCGTGGCTGACCGACAGGTCGGCGTACTTGACGGCGCCCATGCCGACCTGGCGGGCGATCTGCCGCCGGGCCTCCGGCTCGTAGCCGCGGTCGGCGATGACCGCCTCGGCCCGGACGACCGCCTCTTCGAGGAGGTCGGTGAGCTTGACCGACTCGCCGCTGCGGGTCTTGAACATCTTGCCGTCGCTGCCGAGCACGCTGCCGATCTGGACGTGCTCCGCCCTGACCTCGTCGTGCAGCCAGCCGGCCATCCGGGCCGCCGCGAAGACCATCTGGAAGTGCAGCGACTGGGTCGCGCCCACGACGTACAGGACGCGGTCGGCCTTGAGGTCGCGGACCCGGTAGCGGATCGCAGCGAGGTCGGTCGTGGCGTAGCCGTACCCGCCGTCGCTCTTGCGGACGATGAGCGGCAGCGGCTGGTCGTCGCGGCCGGTGAAGCCGGGCGGGAACACGCACAGCGCGCCCTCGCTCATCTCGGCCACACCCATGCGCTCGAGCTCGTCGCAGACGTCGGCGAGCATCGGGTTGTACTTGCTCTCGCCCGCGATGTCGTCGTCGGTCAGCGTGACGCCGAGCGCGCGATACACCTTGTTGAAGTAACGCTTGGTGTATTCGATGAACTCGTGCCACAGGCGCAGGGTCGGCGGGTCGCCGCCCTGCAGCAGCGGCACCCTCCGGCGGGAGCGCTCCTCGAACGTCTTGTCGGTGTCGAACTTGTGCCGCGCCTCCTGGTAGAAGGCGTTGCCGTCGCCGGCGGCCAGGCGGCCGAGCGCCTGCTCCTCGCCGATGTCGAGGAGGTGCTCGATGAGCATGCCGAACGGCGTGCCCCAGTCGCCGAGGTGGTTCTGCCGGATCACCTGGTTGCCGACGTGCTCGTGGGTACGCGCGAGGGTGTCGCCGACGATCGTGGTGCGCAGGTGACCGACGTGCATCTCCTTGGCGGCGTTCGGCGCCGAGTAGTCGACGATCACCGTCTGCGGAGCCGCCTGCGGCACGCCGAGGCGGTCGTCGAGCAGCCGCTGCCCGGCCTGCTCGGCGATCCAGCCGTCGCGCAGCGTCAGGTTGAGGAACCCGGGCCCGCTGACCTCGACGCTCACGTCGGAGGTGTCGAGGTGGTCGGCGACGGCCTGGGCGACCTCCCGTGGCGCACGTCGGAGCCGCTTGGCCAGGCTGAGCGCGACGTTCGCCTGGTAGTCGGCGAACTGTGAGGGCCTGATCAGCGGGTCTTCGGTGGCGTACTCCGAGCCGAAGGCGGAGCCCAGCGCCTGCTGGACCCGCTCGGTGAGCACGAGCTGCGGGTCGGTCATGCGTCAAGCTTATCGGCGCGCGACTCACGCCCGCCTGCCAGAATCGGCCGTCAGCCCGCCGCTCGTCTGACGGTCGCCCGCACGGTCAGCGGCGGCGGTGCGACCGGTTGCCCGAGGCGATCCGCTCGCCGATCCTGGCGACGACCCCCTGGGCCGACAGGCGGGCCGCGAGCTCGCAGGCGGCGGCCACGCCGCGGGCCCGCGACGAGCCGTGGGCGATCACCACCGTGCCGTTCAGCCCGAGCAGCACGGCCCCGCCGTGCGCCTCGGGGTCGAGCCGGCCGGCCAGCTCGCGCAGCCGGGCCCGTTGCAGCATCCCGCCGATCCGGGCGAGGCGGCTGTCCGAGATCGCCTCCCGGAACTGGTCGAAGGCGTACCGTACGGTGCCCTCCACCGTCTTCAGCGCGACGTTGCCGGTGAACCCGTCGGTGACGACGACGTCGGCCTTCCCGGTGAGCAGGTCGTGCCCCTCGACGTTGCCGACGAAGTCGATGCCGGGGGTGGCGTCGAGCAGTTCGTGCGCGCGCTTGGCGAGCTTGTTGCCCTTCTCGGGCTCGGCTCCGATCGTGAGCAGGCCGACGCGCGGACGCCGCGTGGCGAGCACGGCCTCGGCGTACGCCACCCCGAGGTGGGCGAACTGCACCAGCATCTCCGGCTTGGCGTCCGCCGTGGCCCCCGCGTCGAGCAGCACGGTGGGCTGGGGGAGCGTCGGCAGGCCGACCGCGATGGCGGGCCGTACGACGCCCTGCTGGGCCCGCAGGCGCAGCCGTCCGGTGGCGACGACGCCGGCGGTCGAACCGGCGGACACCACCGCGCAGGCGTCGCCACGCCGGACCAGGTGACACGCGACGGCGATGCTGGACCGCGGGCGCCGCAGGCTCGCCAGCGCCCCCTCGTTCATCGCCAGCGCCTCCTCGGCGCGGACGATGGGGATCTCGGTGACCGCGTCGTGCCCGGCCAGCTCCTGATAGAGCACCCGGGGATGGCCGACGAGCACGACGGGCACGCCGCGTTCGCGCACCGCCCGCACGGCTCCCGCGACGATCTCGCCGGGCGCGTGGTCGCCGCCCATGGCGTCGAGGGCCACGGGCAGCGCACGGCCGGTGGGTTGCATGGCCGAATCGTAGGCCGTCAGCGGCGCGTCCCCCGGTACACCACGATCTTGCCGAAGCGCGCATTGCCGGTGAGGCGGATCAGCGGGCCGTCCTCGGCGCCGTCCCCGCCGCTGATCGCGCGCTTGGAGAACACGGTGCCGCCCTGGTCGATCACCCTGGCGTTCGGGGGGACGGTGATGATGATCTTTCCGCAGAACGAGTTCACCTCCAGCGTCACCTCCCGGCCGGGCAGGACCGCCTCGTCGAGGTCGACGATCAGCGCTCCGAAGACCGCGGTGAGCTCGGTGTGCCGCCCGGCGATCCAGCGCCCGCGCCGTATGATCTTGCTGAACACCGCCGAGATCCGGAGCCGGTCGGTGGGCAGCGCGGACGCCTGGCCGGACACGTCCGGCAGATCCCTGATCAGCGGCACGAGCTCGCCCAGCGTCACGGCGTGGTAGACGGCGTCGAGCCTGTCGGCGTGTTCGAGGCTCGTCAGGCGGCCGGTGGCCAGCGCCTCGCCGAGCACGGCCGCGATCCTGTCGCGGTCCGCGTCGGAGGCGCGCTGCGCGGGGTCGTCGCCCGCGTACGGGGTGAGGTAGGTCACCTCGACAGCGTAGCTCTTAACGAGATATGTCGCGATAGCGCCGGTCGGGAACAGCGGGTCCGAGGGGTTGCGGACCGGCGCCCGCCGGGGGCGCCAGGCGGAGGTTGTCACGGACGCCACGCGCGCGTCGCCAAAAGCGCGCGGAAAAATTCCCCGCCGCGACCGGGCGCGGTGTTTACCGTAGCTTTCTGCTGCGAGGGGATTGGGGCGACCGTGAAGTGGTCGTCCGATGCTCGATATCCGGAATTTTCCGGTGCGTCGTCCGGCCTGGATCCCCCACTTCACCGGGCCTTCCGCCGCGAACCCCGGTGATAGAAATGCCGACGTCTTTGTCGGCGTGCCCGCCGACGCACGGGGGTTCTTGGGTTCGTCATTCCCACTCTCGTGAAAAGGAATATGAACCGGGGGCAAGTCAAATGAAACGACTGGTTAGGACAGCCGTCGTCGCCGTCGCTGTCGGCGTCGCCGGCATGGTCGCCGCGCCGGCGCAGGCCCAGGGGTGCGCGGTCAAGTGCACGAACACCCGGGTCGCGGCGGTGGCGAGCCTGCTGGCCGACCTGCGGGCCGGCGTGGTCGCCGGTGCGGTGGCCGGCACGAGGAGCGGAACGGCAAGCGGCACGACGAGCAGCACGACGAGCGCCGCGGCGGGTGACGCCGTCGCGCAGGCCGACGCCGCCGCCCAGGTGGCGGTGAACGTGACCGCCGCGCTCCGGGCCGACCTCGTCGCCGTCGCGGACCTCGCCGGCACCACCACGGCCGCTCTCACCGCGAAGGCGAACGCGCAGATCAACGCCGCGGCCGCCATCGCGGCCGATATCGCCGCCGACATCACGGCGGATGCCGCGGCCGACGCCGCCGCCAACGCCGCAGCCGCCGCGACCGCCGACGCGACGGTCACCGTCGACGCCACCGTGGTCGCCGCACTGGAGGCGCACCTGCGCGCCGCCCTTCAGGCGGTCGTCGACGCCACGGCCACCGTGGACGCGGCCGTGAGCGCCAAGGCGAAGGCCGCCGCGGCTCTCACCGCCCAGGTCGGCCGGCCGGTCGTCACGACGTCCGGCCGGGCCGCCGACGCCGTGGACGCCTCGGCCGCGGCCGTCGCCGCCGCGGGCGCCGACGTGAGCGCCGCGCTCGACGTCACCGCCAGGCTCAAGGCGCTGCTCAACCTGAACGGCGCCGCCGCGGCGACGGCCGGCAGCGCGGGCGGCCTGCTGACGCTGGTTCCGTGCGCCTGCGCCGACCCGGCCGGCGGCCTCACGAGCGGCACCCGTACGACGGCCGTCGACGCCGCGGCCCGCGTGAACGCGGACGTCCGCGCGGTCGTCGGGGCCACGGGGACCGTCACGAGCGTGCCGGCGCAGGGGACCGGTGCGGCTGCCGCCACGGCGTCCCAGGCCGCCTCCTCCGTGGCCGTCACCGCCGACGCGGCCCTGTCGGGCGCGGTGTCGTCCGCCCCGGGCCTGGTGTCCGGCGCCGTCCCGTCGGGGCGCATGCGCGGGTACGGCAACTGACCCACGAATCGAACACTCCGGCTTCGGCCGCGGAGAACGGCCGGCACCCGCTGAGGGCGCCGGCCGTTCGCGTCAGTTGGGCGACTCGGAGGAGACGCGCAGGTAGGTGCGCCGGGCGATCTGGGCCTGCAGGCGGGCCATCTGCCAGTGCAGGTCGATGAGCTGCTCGGCGACCAGCCCGACGGGCAGCTCCGAGGGATCTTCGGCGGCGAGACTGTCGATCGCCGACGCGAGGTCGCTCATCCCGGCCCTCCGCTATGTCGAATCTCCGTTCGAATCATAGTGGAACGCCGGGCCCTCCTGCATCAGGTTTCGTACACCGGTGCGATGTAGCCGCGGGCGAGCGTGTTGGCCGTGACGTTGAAGCCGACCACGGCGGGCGGCGTGTCGCCGTCCACGCCGAGGGACTCCACGCTCAGCGCGTGCACGGCGAAGAGGTAGCGGTGCGGGTGTCCGGGCGGAGGGGCCGCGCCGCCGTACTCCTTCGTGCTGAAGTCGTTGCGGGCGTGCCTGGCGCCTTCGGGGAGGCCCTTGAAGTCGGGGCCGTTGCCCGCTCCGGCCGGCAGTTCCGTGACGGAGGCCGGGATGTCGAACAGCACCCAGTGCCAGAAGCCGCTGCCCGTGGGGGCGTCCGGGTCGAAGCAGGTGACGGCGTAGCTCAGGGTGCCCTCGGGGGCGCCCGACCAGCGCAGGTGCGGGGAGACGTTCTGCCCGCCCATGCCCCAGTCGTCGAACACGTGGGCCTCGGGCAGCCTCTCGCCGTCCCGCACGTCGTCGCTCTCGACGGTCAGCGCGGGCACCTCGGGCAGGTGGTCGTACGGGATCGGTGGCGGCGTCGGCACGGTCACCCCTCCGTTTCTCTCAGGCTTTGTTGTACGCCTCCAGGACTTCCTGGGGGTCGCCCTGCATTCTGATCTTCCCCTTGTGCAGCCAGATAACGCGGTTGCACGTCTCCTCGATCACGTCGAGGTTGTGGGCGACCAGGAAGACGGTGCCGGCGGACTGGCGCATCTGCTTGATGCGGTCCTGGCTCTTGCGCTTGAACTCGCGGTCGCCGGTCGCGAGCGCCTCGTCGATCAGCAGCACGTCGTGCGTCTTGGCCGACGAGATGGCGAAGCGCAGCCGGGCGCCCATGCCGGACGAGTAGGTCGACATGGGGAACTGGACGAACTCCCCGATGCCGGAGAAGTCCACGATCTCGTCGTACTTCTCGCGGACCTCGGCGGGGGTCATCCCCATGGCGTAACAGCCGAGGATGATGTTGCGCTCGCCGGTCAGCTCCTTCATGAGGGCCGCGTTGACGCCGAGGAGGGAGGGCTGGCCGTTGGTGTAGACGGCGCCCTTGTGCGGCGGCAGGAGACCGGCGATCGCGCGCAGCAGGGTCGACTTGCCCGAGCCGTTGCGCCCGATGATGCCGATGGCGTCGCCGTGGTGGGCCACGAAGCTCACGCCCTTGACGGCGTGGACCTCCTTCATCTGCGGCCGTCCCTGGCGCCGCAGAAGGCGCATGAGCGCGTTGGCCGCGTTGCCCTTCTCGGCGTCGCCGGCCGAGCCGTACACCTTGTAGACGATGTGGAGGTCGTCGACGATGACGGTCGGCGTCCCGGTCGTGGAGTCGTGCGACTCGGGCTCCCGGGTCTCGGAGGGGGTCTGCGTCTTGGGGTCTTGGGGCGCCACCTGGGACAGCTCCTCGGTCAGCTCAGCCACGGCCGTACCTCTCCTCGGCCCGCCAGAAGTACCAGAAGCCGACGATCACCGCGAACACTGCCCAGAATACGCAAGTCACCCACGCCCAGCGCTCCGGGAAACGCTGGTAGATCAGCAGGTCGCGCATGAACTCGATGTAGGCGGCCGCCGGGTTGAACTCCAGCACCCAGCGGAGGATGTCGGGGAGCTCCCGGGTCTTGTCGTCGATCGCGTAGAAGACGCCCGAGGCGTACAGCCAGGTGCGGGTGATGAACGGCAGGAGCTGGTTCATGTCCCGCATGAACGCGCCGACGCGGGCCATGAACAGGCCGAGGCCGATGTTGAACACGGTCTGCATCGCCAGCGTGACCGGGACCAGGAGCCAGAGCCAGGTGATCGGCTCCCCCGTGACGAGCACCAGCAGGAGCAGCACGCCCATCGAGTAGCCGAGCTGCTGCAGTTCCTGCATGGTGTACGCGAGCGGGAGCGAGGCGCGGGGGAAGTGCAGCGCGCGGATCAGGGACAGGTTCGAGGAGATCGACTTGGCGCCGCTGATCACCGTGCGCTGGGTGAAGGTGAACACCATGACCCCGGTGATGAGGAACGCGGGGTAGTTGTGGATCGACTTGCTCTGCCCGAGGATCACGCCGAACATCAGCCAGTAGACCGCGGCGTTGAGCAGAGGCGTCAGCACCTGCCAGAGCTGACCGAGCATCGACTCGGAGTACTTCGACACGTTGCGCGACGTGGCGTACGTGAGGATGAAGTGCCGCCGGTCCCACAGTTGGCGCAGGTAGGCGGGCATGCTGGGGCGTGCGATGGCGCGTCGTAGTCCGTGACGCTCGGCGAGCGCGGCCAGCGACTCCGGGGCTCGGCCGCCACCCTGGGCCTCCGCGACCGCGGATTCCGGCTGGCTCATGGCAGTGACTCTATTGGATGGAGGTCGGTGGGACGGCTGTCGCACCGGACGTGGCTGCGACTGGTCAAAGGTAGCCCAGGACATCGTGACAGGAGGACCGGGGAAGGAGTGTCGCCGACACCGCGGGTCAAGGACTCGCACTCCGCTGGTGAATGTACGCTAAAGGGGGTTTTAGTGCCCTGCTGGGCGTTTAGGGTTGGCTCGCGGGACTGCGTGTGTGACGCCCGACTCGCGCACGTGTGACCGAACTGCAACGCGCCAGAGATACCTCTGGTGCGAGCGGTAAGGGATGCTCCGGACGACTGGCAGGACGTCAGCTGGTTTGACGGTGCCCGCAAACCCGGGGTCACACCAGCGTGAACGCCCATCCTAGAGGGAGGACCAAGATCCACTATGCGTGTGACTAGGGGCGTAAGGATTACCGCCGGAGCAGCGCTGCTGGCGCTCGCCGTGGCCGCCTGTGGCGGTGGTGGAGGGTCCGACAACTCCGGCTCAGGCTCCGGCTCCGCCGCGCAGCCGGTCCGCATCGAGATCGCCGAGCCGCAGAACGACCTGATCCCCGGCAACACCGGTGAGACCAGCGGCGCGGAGGTGCTGAACGCGCTCTTCATCGGCCTCGTCGACTACGACGACCAGAAGAAGCCGGTCAACCGGATCGCCGAGTCCATCGAGTCGACCGACCAGACCACCTGGACGATCAAGCTCAAGGACGGCTACACCTGGCACGACGGCACGCCGGTCACCGCCCAGAACTTCGTGGACTCCTGGAACTTCACGGCTTACGGGCCGAACCAGCAGCAGTCCAACTACTTCTTCTCGGTGTTCAAGGGCTACGACGCCATGAACCCGCAGGACCCGGACGGCGAGGAGGGCCCGAAGAAGGCCGCGGAGCCCACCGCGACCACGCTGTCGGGACTCAAGGCGGTCGACGACAAGACCATCTCGGTCGAGCTCACCCACCCCTACTCGGGCTTCCCGACGATGCTGGGCTACACCGCCTTCTACCCGCTGCCGAAGGCCGCCTTCGAGTCCGAGGGCAAGATGAAGGCCGACTACGGCTCGAACCCGATCGGTGACGGCCCCTTCAAGATGAGCAAGCCGTACAAGCGCGGCACCGACCAGACGGTCGAGATGGTCCGCTTCGACGGCTTCAAGGAGGGCAAGGCCAAGGTCGACGCGCTCCAGTACAAGATCTACACGGACCTGAACACCGCGTACAACGACCTGCGGGCCGGCAACCTGGACATCATGGACCAGCTGCCGCCGGAGCAGATCGGCGGCGCGAAGGCCGAGTTCGGCGACCGCTACATCGAGCAGCCGTCCTCGGGCATCGGCTGGCTCGGGTTCAACATCAAGACCGGTGACGCGTACGCCAAGAGCCGCGAGCTGCGCACCGCGATCTCGATGTCGATCGACCGGGCGACCATCACCGACAAGGTCTTCTCCGGCACCCGCGTCCCGGCCGACGACAACATCAGCCCGGTCGTCGCCGGTTACCGCAAGGGCGCCTGCGGCGAGGCGTGCACCTTCGACCCCGCGAAGGCCAAGTCGCTCTGGGAGTCCAACGGCGGCAAGGACGTCAAGTCCATCGACCTGAGCTACAACGCCGACGGCGCCCACAAGGAGTGGATGGAGGCGGTGGCCAACAACATCCGCACCAACCTCCAGGTCGAGGTCAACGTCAAGCCGTACGAGAAGTTCGCCGACATCCTCAACGACCTCGGTGACGGCAAGGTCAAGGGCGCCTTCCGGATGGCGTGGATCATGGACTACCCGTCCCCGGAGAACTACCTCCGCCCGATCTTCGGGACCGGCGGCAGCTCCAACTACGTCCAGTACTCCAACAAGGAGTTCGACGAGCTGCTCAACAAGGGTGACTCGGCCGCGTCCCTCGACGAGGGCGTGCAGTTCTACCAGCAGGCCGACGACCTGGCGCTGAAGGAGATGGCGTACGTGCCGATCTACTTCTACACCACGAACGGCGCGTTCTCCTCGAACGTGAAGAACGTCAAGATCGACCCGTTCGAGCGCATCGACGTCTTCAACGTCGAGCGGGCCTGACCGACGAGCTATTCGGGGGGTGGTCCTTGATCTCCCCCCGGTAGTCGACCATCCTCAGGGGCAGTCCATGACGACAGAATGGGCTGCCCCTGTTCATGACCGGGAGACCTCATGGGTCGCTACGTGATCAGACGCCTACTGCAGGCGATCCCTGTACTGGTGGGGACCACGTTCCTGCTCTTCGCCACCGTCTACGCGCTGCCGGGTGATCCCATCGCGGCCCTGGGCGGGGACCGGCGTCTCGACCCCCAGCTTGTGGCGCGCATGCGCGAGCAGTTCCACCTGAACGATCCGCTGCTCGTCCAGTATTGGTACTACATCCGCGACATCCTGTCCGGTGATTTTGGCACCACCTTCCGAGGGGTGCCGGTGTCCTCGCTGTTCGAGGGCAAGTTCCAGGTGACCTTCCAGCTCGCGATCACCGCCCTCGTGTTCGAGGCGGTCATCGGCGTGGGGCTGGGCCTGTGGGCGGCGCTCCGCCGGGGCAGGTGGCAGGACCAGGCCGTGCTCGCGGTCACCCTGCTGCTGGTCTCGATCCCGACGCTGGTGAGCGGGTTCGTCCTGCAGCTCGTGCTCGGCGTGAAGCTGAAGCAGAACACCGGCGTCGACTTCTTCCCCGTCGCCGGGATCCAGGACGGCATGCGGAGCTACCTCGTGCCCGGCCTGGTGCTGGCCGGGCTCTCGATCGCCTACCTCACCCGGCTCACCCGGACGAGCCTGATGGAGACGCTCCGCGCCGACTACATCCGCACCGCCGTGGCCAAGGGCATGTCCCGCCGGCGGGTGCTCGGCCGGCACGCGTTGCGCAACTCGCTCATCCCGCTGATCACCTATCTGGGCGCCGACCTGGGCACGCTGATGGGCGGGGCGATCATCACCGAGACCATCTTCAACCTGCCCGGCATCGGCCAGCAGCTCTTCCAGTCCGTCTACCTGCGCGAGAACGCGGTGGTGGTCGGTATCGTGACGGTGCTGGTCCTGGTCTACGTCCTGGCCAACCTGATCGTCGACCTGCTGTACGCCGTCCTCGACCCCCGGATCCGCTATGAGTAACGCGACTGTGGCCGAATCGGCCAAGGACAAGGACGCCAGGCCGCAGAAGGCCCGCCGGCCGGCCAGCCTGTGGTCGGACGCCTGGCACGACCTCCGGCGGAACAAGGTCTTCATCCTGGGGTCGATCCTCGTGTTGATCCTGCTCCTGATGGCGGCCTTCCCGTCGTTGTTCTCCTCCGTCAACGCCTACGACCCCTCCACGTGCGACCTGAGCAACGCGCGGGAGGGCATCACCTCCAAGCACTGGTTCGGCACCGACAACCTCGGCTGCGACACCTACTCCCGGGTCATCTACGGCGCCCGGGTCTCGGTCATCGTCGGCATCGCCACCTCGCTGATCAGCGCCGTCGTCGGGGGCGGGCTCGGACTGCTGGCGGGCTACTACAGCCGCTGGGTCGACGTGCTGCTGTCGCGGCTCGCCGAGATCTTCTTCGCGATCCCCTCGGTGCTCGGCGCGCTGCTGTTCCTGTCGGCCATCGGCCGGGAGAACGCCGGAGCCTTCACCGTGGTCCTCTCGCTCGCCGTGCTCGCCTGGCCCCTGATCCTGCGCATCATGCGGGCCGCGGTCATCTCGGCGAAGAACCAGGACTACGTCACCGCGGCCCGGGCGTTGGGTGCGGGGCCGGGGCGCATCATGCTGCGGCACATCATGCCCAACGCGATCGCCCCGGTGATCGTGACGGCCACCCTCAACCTCGGCGTGTTCATCGCCGCCGAGGCCGGCCTGTCCTTCCTGGGGGTGGGCGTCCAGCCGCCGACGATCTCGTGGGGCCTGATGATCGGAGACGCCCGGCGCCGGTTCCTGGAGGCGCCGGAACCGCTCATCTTCCCCGCGATCTTCCTGAGCATCACCGTGCTGGCGTTCGTCATGCTGGGTGACGCCGTCCGCGACGCGCTCGACCCGAAGCTTCGATAAGAGGGGCGGCAAGTGAAGAACCCATCTGTCGACACGCATCTGCTCCCGGCGGAGCGCGCGGGCGACGAACCCCTGCTCGCCGTGGACAACCTGCACGTCGAGTTCCAGACCCGCCAGGGCGTCGTACGGGCCGTGAACGGCGTCTCCTACTCGGTCGACGCCGGCGAGACGCTCGCGGTGCTCGGGGAGTCGGGCTCCGGCAAGTCGGTCACCGCGCAGGCGATCATGGGCATCCTCGACATGCCGCCGGCGCGCATCCCCAAGGGGGAGGTCCGGTTCCACGGCACCGACCTGCTCACGATGCCGGACGACGCCCGCGGCCAGATCCGCGGGCGGCGGATCGCGATGATCTTCCAGGACGCGCTGTCCGCGCTCAACCCGGTGTTCACCGTGGGCTGGCAGATCGGCGAGATGTTCCGCGTCCACCAGGGCATGTCCAAGCGGGACGCCCGCAGGAAGGCCGTGGAGCTCATGGACCGGGTCAGGATCCCGGGCGCCAAGTCCAGGGTCGACGACTTCCCGCACCAGTTCTCCGGCGGCATGCGGCAGCGCATCATGATCGCGATGGCGATCGCGCTCGACCCGGAGATCCTGATCGCCGACGAGCCCACCACCGCCCTGGACGTGACCGTGCAGGCGCAGATCATGGGACTGCTGGCGGAGCTGCAGCAGGAAAGCGACATGGGCCTGATCCTGATCACCCACGACCTCGGCGTCGTCGCCGACGTGGCCGACAAGATCGCGGTCATGTACGGCGGGCGCATCGTCGAGAACGCCTCGGTCTTCGACGGGTACCGCGCTCCCGCCCACCCCTACACCAAGGGCCTGCTGGAGTCGATCCCCCGGGTGGACCTCAAGGGCCAGGAGTTGTACGCCATCAAGGGCATGCCGCCGAACCTGCTCGACATGCCCACCGGCTGCGCCTTCCACCCGCGGTGCCCGTACCGCAAGGAGAACTGCGTGACCGACGCCCCACCGCTGTACACGGTCAGCGACACCCGCGGCAGCGCCTGCCACTACTGGAGGGAGGTTCTCGATGACGGCTCCAACTGAGTCCATCCTCGAGGTCCGCGACCTGGTGAAGCACTTCCCGCTGAACTACGGCGTCGTCTTCAAGCGGCAGGTCGGCGCCATCAAGGCGGTGGACGGCGTCTCCTTCGACCTGCGCAGGGGCGAGACGCTCGGAGTCGTGGGCGAGTCGGGCTGCGGCAAGTCCACGCTGGCCAAGCTGCTGATGGCACTGGAGCGGCCCACGTCGGGCTCGGTGCGGATCAACGGCAGGGACATCACCACCGCCAGGGGCGCCGAGCTCAAGCGGATGCGCCGCAACATCCAGATGGTGATGCAGGACCCGTACACCTCGCTGAACCCGCGGATGACGGTCGGCGACATCGTCGGCGAGCCGTTCGAGATCCACTCGGACGTCGCGCCGAAGGGCGGCCGGCGGCAGCGGGTGCAGGAGCTGCTGGAGGTCGTGGGCCTCAACCCCGACCACATCAACCGCTACCCGCACCAGTTCTCCGGCGGCCAGCGCCAGCGCATCGGCATCGCCCGCGGCCTGGCGCTCCAGCCGGAGATCATCATCTGCGACGAGCCGGTCTCCGCGCTCGACGTGTCGATCCAGGCCCAGGTGATGAACCTGCTGGAGCGGCTGCAGAACGAGTTCAACCTCGCCTACATCTTCATCGCGCACGACCTGTCGGTGGTCCGCCACATCTCCGACCGGATCGCGGTGATGTACCTCGGCAAGATCGTCGAGCTCGGGAACGACACCGAGATCTACGACAACCCGACGCATCCGTACACGCAGGCGCTGCTGTCGGCGGTGCCGGTGCCCGACCCGGAGGGCCGGGAGACCCGTCAGCGGATCATCCTGCAGGGCGACCCGCCCTCGCCGGCCAACCCGCCGTCGGGCTGCCACTTCCGCACCCGCTGCTGGAAGGCGCAGGACGTCTGCGCCGAGCAGGAGCCCGCGCTGGAGGTCCGCCCGGGCAGCGCGCATCCGAGCGCCTGCCACTTCGCGGAGGTCCGCGACGTGGTCAACGCCGAATAGGAGCCCCGCCGCCGGGTCAGCGCCCGGGCGACAGCCGTACGTGCGCGCCCGGGGGCAGGCCCAGGCGGTCGGCGGCGTCCCCGGCGTTGATCGCCATCGCGACCAGGCCGGCGGAGTCGGCGAACGCCACGAGGTCGCCGGGCGGCACGGCGGTGAAGGTCTCGCGGTACGGCACCGCGACCTGGCGGCGCCCCAGCCACACGGCCAGGGTGTCGCCGAGCCGTACGCCGATCTCGGCCAGGTCGGTCGCGGTGATCGAGAACTGGACGTTGCCGTGCCGGTCCACCGACAGCACCTCGCCCTCCGCCGCGCCGTCCCGCAGACGGCAGGTCGGCGCGGGCAGGCTCACCAGGCGGTCCACCGGCATCGGCGGCCCCACGTCGGCCACCGCCCGGCCGGCGCACAGGTGCGCGGCCACTGGTGCGAACAGATCGCGTCCCTGGAAGGTCGGCGAGACGTTGGCCAGGAACAGCTCCCTGTTGGTGATCTCGTAGGCCGCGTCGGCGCCGCCCGCGGCCCGGACGGCCCACGACAGGACGCCGTTGTCCGGGCCGACGAACACCCGCCCGCCCGCCTCGACCGCGACCGGGCGGCGGTTGCCGCCGACGGAGGGATCGACGACGGCGAGGTGGACGCCGGCCGGGAGATAGGGCAGGGTCTGCGCCAGGATGGCCGCGCCGCGCCGCACGTCCCCGGCGGGAACGAGATGGCCCACGTCGATGATCCGAGCCTGCGGTGCGATGCCCGCGATCACGCCGTGGCACGCGGCGACGAAGCCGTCCTCCAGCCCGTAGTCGGTCAGAAGCGTGATTACAGAGCTCACACCACGTGACACTACGTCGGCCTCCGTCCCTCTGCACACCCAGGGTCGTCCAACGTCGTGCGTCCCTTTACCATGAGGGGCGGGCTCGCGGCCGATCGAGGAGGAGCGGATGGACACCGAACCGACCGGCGGCGACGGGCTCGACCTCTCCGACCGCGACCGCGAGATGCTCGCGTTCGAGCGTCAGTGGTGGCGGTACGCGGGCGCCAAGGAGCAGGCGATCAGGGAGGCCTTCGACGTCTCCGCCACCCGGTACTACCAGTTACTCGGGGAGCTGATCGACCGGCCGGAGGCGCTGGAGCACGACCCCATGCTGGTCAAGCGGCTGCGCCGGATGAGGGCCGGCCGGCGGCGCGACCGCTCCGCCCGCAGGTTCGGCATGCACTCCTGAGACCCCCTGCCGTGGCTACCCCCGCCGGTTTCCACACAGCCGCGTCCCCGGACGAGACAGCCGGGGCTCCGATCATCGGTCGTCCGCCCGGCACCGCCCGGGCGTCCCGCCCACCTCTCCGGAACGAGGCCATGACTCTGCCCGCGCACCCAGGACTCGACGCGATCGTCGCCGATCCGGCAGGCGCCGTGATCGGGCTCGACTACGACGGCACGCTCTCCCCGATCGTCGCCGACCCCGCCGCCGCCCGCGTGCACCCCGCCGTGCCGGGCGTGCTGGCCGCGCTCGCCCCGCTCGTACGCGCCGTGGTCGTCGTCACGGGCCGGCCTCCCCTCACGGCCATCGGCCTGGGAGAGGTGCCCGGCGGGCCGTCGCTCGGGGACGTGCCCGGCCTGGTGATCCTCGGCCACTACGGCCTCGAACGCTGGGAGGACGGCCGCGTGACGGCCCCGCCACCGCCGCCGGGGCTCGACCTCGTACGGGCCCGGCTGCCCGTGATCGCCGCCGGCCTCGCGGGCGCGTGGATCGAGGACAAGGGCCACGCCGTCGCCGTGCACACCCGGCGGTGCGCCGACCCCGCCGCCGCCCTGGAGGCGCTGCGCGAACCGGTCGCGGCGCTGGCCGCGGAGGCCGGGCTCGCGGTGGAGCCGGGCCGCATGGTGCTGGAACTGCGGCCCGCCGGCATGGACAAGGGCCAGGCCCTCTCCGCCTTCCTCGCCGAGCGCGGCGCCCGCTCGGTCATGTTCGTCGGCGACGACCTCGGCGACCTCGCAGCCTTCGCCGCTGTCGAGGAGGCAGGCCTGCCCGGCGTGCGGGTGTGCAGCGGGTCCACCGAGGTGACGGCGCTGGCGGAACGCGCCGACCTGGTGGTGGACGGCCCCGACGGCGTCGTGGCCCTTCTCGGCGACCTGGTCGAATCGCTTGGCAAGCGGTCTGCAAGCGGGCAGGTCTAACGTCCGTGGCATGAACCGGAAGACGATCCCGGCCGGGCTCGCCGTGCTGACCGCCGCCCTCGCGGCCGCCACCCTGGCGGCTCCCGCGGCGGCCTCCGCGAGCGACCTCGGCGGCACCAGGCAGCTGCACCTGCGCAAGGGCCTCACGCTCACCATCCCCGCGTCGTGGCGGGTCGACACCGCCCACAAGGACTGGACCCGCGTCATCACCGGCTCGTGCCCCACCCGCGGCACCGTGGACTACGGTTTCCGCGACTCGGGGTGCCACAGCTTCTGGGTCCTGGGTCCCAAGGCCATCAAGATCGGCCATGAGCTGTTCAAGGCGTACACGCCGGACGGGCCGTTCTATCCCGCCACCGACGTCGGGCCCTGCCCGGTGCGGAAGAACCTCTACATCGGCCAGTCCAAGCTCGGCGCGAAGGGGCTGCGCCAGGTCGGGCCGGGGCACAAGGCCTACTACCGCGACTGGGCGGGGACGTGCGTGACGATGACGACGTTCAAGGTGAAGGCCCACTACCACCAGCGGGAGTGGTTCCTGCCCACGTCGAAGATCCTGATCGTCGACCAGTGGAACACCCCGGGCCTGGACGGGATCCTCAAGAAGGCCACCTGGCACTGACCTGTGCTGGCGCTGATCTGGCCAGGCACCGCTCCGCAAGCCGTCTCCAAGTGGCAGGGAATACCGTACAAGACATGATCGGAAAGACCATTGCGACCACGGCGGCCGGTCTGGCCGTGCTGACAACCACCCTGGCGGCTCCTTCGGCGGCGTCCGCGAGCGGCACCAAGCAGGTCCACCTGCGCAAGGGCCTGACCCTCACCATCCCCGCGTCGTGGAAGGCGGTCCAGGCCGGCTCGGACTGGACCCGCGTCGTCACCGGCTCGTGTCCCAGCCTCGGCACCATGGACTTCGGTTTCCGCGACGCGGGATGCCACGGCTTCTGGGTGCTGGGCCCGAAGGCCCTCAAGATCGGCAACCACACGTTCCAGTACTACAACCCGAGGTACGGGTTCGACCCCGCGACCGACGTCAGCGTCTGCCCGAGGACCGTGCGCCTGTACAAGGGCACCATGAAGCTCGCGGGCAAGGGCCTGCGGAAGGTCGGGGCGGGTCACCGGGCGGACTACCACGCATGGGCGGCGACCTGCGTCGACAAGAAATTCAGGGTGAAGATGCGCTACAGCCAGCGCGAATGGTATCTGCCCACGTCGAAGATTTTGATCGTCGACCAGTGGAACACCCCGGGCCTGGACGGGATCCTCAAGAAGGCCACCTGGCGCTGACCACTCGGGGCTGACCACCGCCTCCGGCGCGGCCGGTCAGCGCAGCGCGGCGATCTGGTCGTCGAACCAGCGGCGGGGCGGCAGCGCGGTGGCCGCCTCCCGCAGCCGCAGGCCGCGCTTGAGGCGCTCCTCCTCGGGCAGCGTCAGCGCCTCGTGCAGCGCCGCCGCCGTGGCGGTGACGTCGAACGGGTTGACCAGCAGGGAGTCGGCGCCGAGCTCGGCCGCCGCGCCCGCCTCGCGGGACAGCACGAGCGCGCACCGGGGCGACAGGATCGGGCCCTCCTTGGCTACCAGGTTCATGCCGTCCCGGACCGGGTTGACGAGCAGCACGTCGGCCAGCCGGTACGCCGCGAGCGAGCGCGGGTAGTCGTCGTTGACGTTGAGGATCAGCGGGTCCCAGTCCTCCGTGGCGTACTCGTCCTCGATCTCCTGGGCGCACCGCTGCACGGCCGCCGTGTACTCGCGGTACTCGGGCAGGTCGTGCCGGGAGGGGTAGGCGAAGGCCAGGTGGACCACCCGTCCGTGCCACTCGGGATGCCCCGCCAGGAACGCCTGGTAGGCCCGCAGGCCGCGGACGATGTTCTTGGACAGCTCCGTGCGGTCGATCCGCACGATCAGCCTGCGGTCGCCGACGTGGTCCCTGATCGCCGCCATGTGCGACTCGACGTCCGGCTCGGCCGCCCGCGCCCGCAGCGCCTCGCCGTCCACCCCGAGCGGGTGCACGCCGATCCGGGTGATCCTGCCGGCCCAGGTCACCGTACGGTCCGCGTGGTCCACCTGGGCCCCGAGCAGGGCGGCGCAGCAGTCCATGAAGGCGCGCGCCCAGCGGGCGGTGAGGAAGCCGGCGTGGTCGGCGCCGAGGATGCCCGACAGCACCTCCGCCGCGACGTCCTCGGGCAGCAGGGCGAAGTATTCCGGCGGGGCCCAGGGCGTGTGCGAGAAGTGCGCGATGCGCAGGTCGGGCCGTTCGACCCGGAGCATCGCGGGGGTGAGCGTCAGGTGGTAGTCCTGCACCATCACCCGGGCCCGGGCCGTGGCCTCCTCCGCCAGCGCCAGCGCGAACGCGCCGTTGTAGGTGCGGTACGACTCCCACTCGCGGGCGAACCGGGTGCCGAACTCGGGGGAGAAGGGCGTGTTGTAGAGCAGGTGGTTGACGAACCACAGGGTCGAGTTCGCCACGGCGTTGTAGGCGCGGTGGAAGACCGCGGGCGGGATGTCCAGCATGCGGATGGGCCCCGTGTCGAACGCCTCGTCGAGCCGGCCCCCCGGCGCCTGCCGCACCGCCCCGCGGTCGCCGTCCGACAGCGCCGCGCAGACCCACAGCACGTCGGTGTCCCTGACCACGTCCGACAGCCCGGACACGAGCCCGCCGCCGCCCCTGCGCATGGTCAGGCCGCCGTCCTCCGACAGGGTGAAGGACACCGGGCCCCGGTTGGACGCGATCAGAACGGAGCTGCTCATTGGGGTTTCCCCTCGATCAGAGCGGGCGCGCATGCCGGAAGATTAATAAAAGCGGACCTCCATCAATAGGATGTCAACCGATCGCGGGAGGGCTGGAACGGGATGGCACTGGACGACGTCACCGAGGAGCTGGCCGGATCGGCCGCCCGGGGAGATCACCGCGCCCTCGGCGAGCTGCTGCGGCGCATCGAGCCCGACGTGCTGCGGCACTGCGAGCGGCTTCTACCGTACCGGCAGGACGCGGAAGAGGCGGCGCAGGACACGCTGCTCGCCGTGGCCCGCAACATCGCCCGGTTCGAGGGCCGGGCCAAGTTCAGCACGTGGCTGCACATCGTGACCGTGAACTGCGCCAGGACGACCTACCGGTCGCTCAAGCGGCGCTCGTCGGAGCAGGCGGAGGAGCTGCCCGAGCAGCGGCCGGACCCGCGGCGGGTGAGCGTCATCGCCGGGTCGCGGCTCGACCTGCTCGACGCGATGGAGGCGCTGGAGGCCGAACGGCCCGACCTCGCCCAGGCGCTCGTGCTGCGCGACATCTGCCAGCTCGACTACTCCCAGGTCGCCGAGCAGCTCGGCATTCCCCTCGGCACCGTCAAGTCCCGGATACACCAGGCACGCAAATACGTGCAGAGCGCGCTCGGCGAGGCCTACGGCTGATACAAACCTTCTCACCATCTGAGACAACGGAACGGACACAGGGGACGCCGGGGTACAGTGCTGGAGGACCTTTTTCGAAGGTCCCACAACTGAAGATGCTCATCCAGAGGGGTGGAGGGACCGGCCCTGCGAAGCCCCGGCAACCTCCCCGGTGTCGAACTCGTGCCCACGAGGCCCGGCCGGGACAGGTGCCAATTCCGGCTCGCGGCCAGGGTGGTCGCGAGCGAAGATGAGGGAAAGGCCTCGCTTCATGGCGCACAGCAACACTGCGGCCCCCACCACCACCGACTTCGGCCCCGCCACCGGTCTGTCCTGCCGGGAGTGCGGCGCTCACTACGAGCTCGGCCCGGTCTTCGCCTGTACGGAGTGTTTCGGCCCCCTTGAGGTGGCGTACGACTTCGGAGAGGTCCGCCGGGAGGACATCGCGGCGGGCCCGACGAACATCTGGCGATACCGCTCCCTGCTTCCCGTCCCCGCCGGGGTGGCGGACAAGCCCAACCTGCAGCCCGGCTGGACCAAGCTCGTGCGGGCCGACCGGCTGGCGGCCGAGCTCGGGCTGCGGTCGCTGCACGTCAAGGACGACTCCGGCAACCCGACCCACTCCTTCAAGGACCGGGTCGTCGCGATCGCGGTCGAGGCCGCGCGCGCCTTCGGCTTCCACACCCTGTCGTGCTCGTCCACCGGCAACCTCGCCGGCGCGGTGGGCGCCGCGGCGGCCAGGGCCGGGCTGGACTCCTGCGTGTTCATCCCCGCCGACCTGGAGGCGGCCAAGGTCACCATGGCCGCGGTGTACGGCGGCCGGCTGGTCGGCATCGACGGCACCTACGACGAGGTGAACCGCTTCTGCTCCGAGCTCATCGGCGACGAGCTGGGCGAGAAGTGGGGATTCGTCAACGTCAACCTCCGGCCCTACTACGCCGAGGGTTCCAAGACGCTGGCGTACGAGATCGCCGAACAGCTCGGCTGGCGGCTGCCCGAGCAGATCGTCGTGCCGGTGGCCTCCGGCTCGCAGCTCACGAAGATCGACAAGGGCTTCCGCGAGCTGATCAAGCTCGGCCTGGTCGAGGAGCGGCCGTACCGGATCTTCGGCGCGCAGGCCGAGGGCTGCTCGCCGGTCTCCCGCGCCTTCAAGGCCGGGCAGGACGTGGTGCAGCCGGTCAAGCCCGACACCATCGCCAAGTCGCTGGCCATCGGCAACCCGGCGGACGGCCCGTACGTGCTCGACATCGCCCGGCGCACGGGCGGTGCGGTGGAGGACGTGAACGACGGCGAGGTGGTCGAGGCGATCCGCCTGCTGGCCAGGACCGAGGGCATCTTCGCCGAGACCGCGGGCGGCGTCACGGTCGGCGTGCTGCGCAAGCTCGTGCGCGAGGGGCGCCTCGACCCCGAGGCCGAAACCGTCGTGCTGAACACCGGCGACGGTCTCAAGACACTTGACGCGGTGGCCGCGCAGGCTCGCCCGTCCGCGGTCATCCGTCCCTCCCTCGACGCCTTCCGTGCGGCATTCGCCAACTGAAAGCGTTATCACAGGCCCATCGGCAGCAACGAAAGCGAGTGAGCAATGAGCGTTTCCGTGCGGATTCCGACGATTCTGCGGACGTACACCAACGGCGTCGCGGAGGTAAGCGGGGAGGGGGGAACGCTCCGCGAGGTCCTGCAGAAGCTGGATGCGGACTATCCGGGCATCGGAGGTCGAATCCTGGATGAGACGGGCAAGATTCGGCGTTTTGTCAACGTCTATGTCGGAGAAGAGGACGTCCGTTTCGCCGATGGGCTGGACACCGCCACGCCGGACGGGGTACAGATTTCGGTCATCCCCGCCGTCGCCGGGGGCTGAGCCGCGGCACCGCCGCCGTGCACCTGACATGCGCTTCTTTCACCGGGGAAGTGGGGCGTCGCGGCGGCGAAAGGTGAAGCGCTCAACCTTTCGGTAGAAAAGTGAATAATCGTCTGTACCGCTTTGAGCGAACGCGACGTAGTAGTTTGCGGATTGACTCTGTTGTTCTACGCCTTGACACGGGTATGGTCGAAGACGATCGACGAAACCGGGGGCTTCTTGGGTGTGGTCCCCAGCCCAGCAAGAGGAGTCGGAAGTGGCGCAGGGCACCGTCAAATGGTTTAACGCGGACAAGGGCTACGGCTTCATCGCGGTAGACGGTGGGAAGGATGTGTTCGTCCATTACTCGGCAATCATGATGGACGGCTACAAGGCCCTCGAGCAGGGTCAGCGGGTTGAGTTCGACATCACGCAGGGGCAGAAGGGCCCGCAGGCGGAGGCCGTACGGGCCGTCGCCTGATCCCGTCAAGCGACCATTGGAGGCCCGGTCCGCGATCCGCGGACCGGGCCTTCGGCTCGTCCGTGCCCGTCGGTCCTCGTTTGTCCTCGTAAGGGTGTTCGGGAACCTCGTCCAAGCTGGTCAGAGTGGCTTCCGCTTGCACTCTCGGGGGTAGAGTGCTAAATACTTGTTTGGCACTCTGAGGTCGAGAGTGACAACAACCGGGATCGGGGCGATGGGGCTCGCGCAGGGATAGCGGGTCCACGCCGTCGCGGGCGTCGGCTCGGTCCGTTGAAGACACCCTGCTACTGGGAGGTCTAGCCTAATGGCAGCCAAGATGATCGCGTTTGACGAGGACGCCCGGCGCGGTCTCGAGCGCGGTATGAACCAGCTCGCCGACGCCGTGAAGGTGACCCTCGGCCCCAAGGGCCGCAACGTCGTGCTGGAGAAGAAGTGGGGCGCCCCCACGATCACCAACGACGGTGTCTCCATCGCCAAGGAGATCGAGCTCGAGGACCCGTGGGAGAAGATCGGCGCCGAGCTGGTCAAGGAAGTCGCGAAGAAGACCGACGACGTCGCCGGTGACGGCACGACGACGGCCACCGTGCTCGCCCAGGCGCTGGTCCGCGAGGGCCTGCGCAACGTCGCCGCCGGCGCCAACCCGATGTCCCTGAAGAAGGGCATCGAGGCCGCCGTCGAGCGCGTCAGCGAGGAGCTGTCGAAGCTCGCCAAGGACGTGGAGACCAAGGAGCAGATCGCCTCCACCGCCTCCATCTCCGCCGCCGACCCGGAGATCGGCGCGCTCATCGCCGAGGCGATGGACAAGGTGGGCAAGGAAGGCGTCATCACCGTCGAGGAGAGCAACACCTTCGGTCTGGAGCTGGAGCTCACCGAGGGCATGCGCTTCGACAAGGGTTACGTGTCCGGCTACTTCGTGACCGACCCCGAGCGCATGGAGGCGGTCTTCGAGGACGCCTACATCCTCATCGCCAACCAGAAGATCTCGGCGAACAAGGACCTGCTCCCGCTGCTCGACAAGGTCGTGCAGTCCGGCAAGCCGCTGGTCCTCCTCGCGGAGGACGTCGAGGGCGAGGCCCTGGCGACCCTGGTGGTCAACAAGATTCGCGGGCTGTTCAAGTCCGTGGCCGTCAAGGCCCCCGGCTTCGGCGACCGCCGCAAGGCCATGCTCCAGGACATCGCGATCCTGACCGGCGGCCAGGTCATCTCCGAGGAGGTCGGTCTCAAGCTCGAGAACGCCACCCTCGACCTGCTCGGCCGCGCCCGCAAGATCGTCGTCACCAAGGACGAGACCACGATCGTCGACGGCGCCGGTGACGCGGAGCAGATCTCCGGCCGCGTGAACGAGATCCGCGCCGAGATCGACCGCACCGACTCCGACTACGACCGCGAGAAGCTCCAGGAGCGTCTCGCCAAGCTGGCCGGCGGCGTCGCCGTCATCAAGGCCGGCGCGGCGACCGAGGTCGAGCTCAAGGAGCGCAAGCACCGCATCGAGGACGCCGTCCGCAACGCCAAGGCCGCGGTCGAGGAGGGCATCGTCCCCGGCGGTGGCGTGGCCCTGCTGCAGGCCGGCGCCAACGCGTTCGACAAGCTGGAGGTCAACGGCGACGAGGCGACCGGCGCGGCGATCGTCCGCAAGGCGCTCGAGGAGCCGCTGAAGCAGATCGCCGTCAACGCCGGCCTCGAGGGCGGCGTCGTGGTGGAGAAGGTCCGCAACCTGCCCGCGGGCGAGGGCCTCAACGCCGCGACCGGCGAGTACGTCAACATGTTCGAGTCGGGCATCATCGACCCGGCCAAGGTCACCCGCTCGGCGCTGCAGAACGCGGCGTCCATCGCGGCCCTGTTCCTCACGACCGAGGCCGTCATCGCCGAGAAGCCCGAGAAGGAGAAGGCCCCCGCCATGCCCGGCGGCGGCGACATGGACTTCTGAGTCCTGCTCTCCCGCTTCACCAGGAAGGGCGGTTCCCCCTCGGGGGAGCCGCCCTTTTCCTTGTGCGCCCCCGTTTCCCCGCGCGCCTCGGGTCCCACGGGCGGCCGGGCTCCGCCGTCACCGCCTGACGTCGATCCCCGCGGCTCAGCTGAGGCGCCTGACCCAGCGGGCGCAGTCGGTCTGCATCGTGTATCCCGCCGCCGACCAGGCGTGGTGCGCCAGGGCGTTGTCGTTGAGGACCATCGCGTCGACCCGGAACGCGCCGTACTTCCGGAACCGCTCCTCGGCGGCCCGGATCAGCTGTGATCCGATGCCCTTGCGCCGCTCCGCCGGGTCGACGGCGAGCCGGTAGAGGCTCGCCCGCCAGCCGTCCCAGCCCGCGATCAGCGTGCCGACCACGCGGCCGTCGATCTCGGCGATGATCAGCGCCTCGGGGTCACGCTCGACCAGCGCCGTCACCTTGGCGGCGTCGTCGTGCCGGTCGGTGTTCTCCGCGGACTCCAGCCAGAACCGCAGCACGGCCTCGACGTCGTCGAGACCGCCGTACCGCAGGATGACCTCGCTCATCTCATATCAACTCCTCGGGAAGATCGTGGGCGTGCAGGATGGTCAGGGACGTCACGGCCCGGGTGAGGACGACGTAGAGGCGGGCGAGCCCCCGGTCCTCGGCGGCCACGATGCCGGCGGGCTCGGTCACGATCACGTGGTCGTACTCCAGTCCCTTGGCGAGTGTGGCCGGCACCAGCAGCACCCGGTCGTCGCCCGTCGCGTCGGGGCCGAGCACCGCGTGCGGCACGCCTGCGGTGTCCAGGGCGGCCGAGAGGGCCGGTACGGCGGCGTCCGCCGCGATAACACCGATCGAGCCCTCGCGGTCGAGCGTCCGCCGCAGGGCCTCCGGAAGGGCCGCGGCGACGTCGGGCACATGCCGTACGGACAGCGATCCGGCGCCGGGACGCAGGGAGCGGGGCGGGGCGAGATCGGGCGCGACGGAGGGCAGCAGCCGCGCGGCGAAGTCGAGGATCTCGCGGGGCACGCGGAAGCCGAGCGTGAGCTCGGTGACCTCCCCCGAGGGCTGGCCGAGGTGGTCGAGCACGGTCTTCCACGACCGCGCCGACCAGGGGGTGGTGCCCTGGGCGAGGTCGCCGAGCACGGTCGCCGAACCGGTGCGGCAGCGCCGCCCGAGCGCGCGCAGCTGCATGGCCGACAGGTCCTGCGCCTCGTCCACCACCAGGTGGCCCTGGGACGGGGTGCGCTCGACGAGGTCGCCGAGTTCGTCCAGCAGGGCGGCGTCGGCGGCCGTCCACTTCGCCGACCGGTGCGACTTGTATGGCTTGCGCCACAGGAGCAGTTCCTGCTCCTCCGCGGTGAGATCCGACCGGGCGGCCTTCGCGAGGAACTCGGCGTCCGACAGCAGGCGGTGCAGCACCTGCTGAGGAGTCAGTTTGGGCCAGACGGCGTCGAGGACGGCCCTGACCGGCTTCGAGCGGGCCACCGCGTCCTGCGTGCGGTCGTCGGGCGACTCACCGCGGCGCTCCATCTGCACGAGCACGGCGTGCGCGAGCCGCTGGGCCAGCATCGTGCGGCCCGGGCCGTATCGCGTCGTGCCGCGCAGCGAGGCGACGATCTCCCGGACCTCGTGGTCGGGCACGCGGTAGCGGTTCACGCCCTTGGTGACGAGCACGCCCTCGACCGGCTTGACGACGTGCAGCCACAGGGCGCGGCGCAGGACCTCGGCCATCCGGGCGTCACCCTTCACGGCCGCCACCGCCGGGTCCTCGGGATGCGCGTGCTCGCCGAGGACGCCCGCCACGGTCGTCTGGTCGACCTTCACCTCGCCGAGAGCCGGGAGGACCGAGGAGATGTACGCGAGGAAGGCGCGGTTGGGGCCGACGATCGTCACGCCCGACCTCGCAAGCTTCTCGCGGTGGGTGAACAGAAGGTAGGCGGCGCGGTGCAGGCCGACGGCGGTCTTGCCGGTGCCGGGGGCGCCCTGCACGCAGACGGTCACGCCGAGGTCCGCGCGGACGATCTCGTCCTGGTCGGGCTGGATGGTGGCGACGATGTCGCGCATGGGGCCGGTGCGGGGGCGCTCGATCTCCTCGGTGAGGAGCCTGCTCTGCCCGAGCGCCCGGCCGTCCAGCGGTTCGTCCTCGTACGCCGTGAGGTCGCCGCCCCGGTAGCCGAACCGGCGGCGCAACGCGACGCCCATCGGGTCGGACGGGCTCGCCTGGTAGAAGGCGCGGGAGATCGACGCGCGCCAGTCGATGACGAGGGGCCGGCTGTTGTCGTCGTGCACGTGCCGGCGGCCGACGTGGATGGTGTCCGGCAGGTCGTCGCCGGCGGTCCGGTCGAGGCGGCCGAAGAACAGCGGTGTGTCGGGGTGGTCGGCCAGGGCGGCCACGCGCTGGTCGAGCAGGCCCTGGAGCACCTGCTGCGACACCCAGTCGGCGGCGGCGTCCGCGGACAGCGACTGCGCGTGTTCGCGCATCGCCCGCAACGCGGCGCGGGAGGCCGCGAGATGGGCGCGCTCGGCTTCGAGCACATTCTCAGGCATGCGGAAAACTCCTCCGTACACGACGAGGACACGACAAGGACCGACCGAAGACAGGACCGAGGACAGGACTGAAGACGGGCAGCGGACAGGCTGCGGACGGGAAGGACGAGAGGCGGAAGGACAAGAGCTTAGCGACGGGCGCCCAGATGCCGAAACGGTATTTCTCTAGCGTGTCGCCGTTCGCCTGCCTGGGTATCTCTACGCGGGTGACGCGCACCTGGGTTCCTCCCGCGATCCCGGCGGCGGTGAGCCTGTTGCTCGCCACGCTGTGGGGCTTCGCGGTCTTCGGCGGCTGGAGCCGGCTGGCCTTCTGCGCCGGTCTGGAACCGGCGCCGGACTGCGCGGATCGGCTGGCGTCGGTGGCCTCGCTGTCCGAACTGGTCGCGCTCGTCGCGGCGGGGACGACGGGGTTCGCCTGGTTCGCCCGTCGCGAGTCCCTGTACGGCGTGGCCGTGGCGGCGTGGATCGCGGCGCTGGCGGTGCTGTTCTTCGGCGGCCTGGCCGTCCGCTGAGCCGCGGGCGCCCGGACCGACGGAGGCTCTGAGGCGCTGTGCCCCGGATGCCTGCCTGGCGTCTCCGGCGCGCCGGACACGGTGCTGTGAGGCGCCTGGCCACTGTGGCCGCCGAGCATGCCGGGCGCTGTGCTGCCGAGCGTGCCTCGGCACCGTGCTGCTGAGCGTGCTCGGCACGGTGCTGCTGAGCGTGCTCGGCACGGTGCTGCCTTACGTGCTGCGCGTTGCGCTGCTCAGGCGCGGTGATGCCGGGGTGATTTATTGCTGTGTGTCGCGTTTATATAACCGCGTTCGGTAGCGATTTGCTCACTCACCGGAGAATTGGTAACACTCTCCGCTTTTTTGCGACAAACCAGGGACAAGGTGAAAAATGCGCATATTGCGTGATTCGCCGTACTGAGTGGGTATTGCCGCCATCACGGCACCGCGATGTCGGTATAGGAGCGAGGGGGTGATGTGGTGACACGGCCCGCAGGCATTTCCTGGATCTGACAGGTGCCCGTCGATCTTCACCGTTCGATCTTCACCGTTCGGCTCCAGACGGCCGATCTTCACCGTGGACGTGGTCCCGGGGAAACGCGCCCCGGGACACGGCGCCCACCCGGCGAGATCACCTCGCCGGGTCCTCCTGGCCCACGTCGTCGGCGTCAATGATGTGATACGCGTATCCCTGCTCGGCCAGGAAGCGCTGCCGGTGCGCGGCGAACTCCTGGTCGACGGTGTCCCGGCTCACGACGGAGTAGAACAGCGCGCCTCCGCCGTCCGCCTTGGGGCGCAGCACCCGGCCGAGCCGCTGGGCCTCCTCCTGGCGTGAGCCGAACGTGCCGGAGACCTGGATCGCCACGGCCGCCTCGGGCAGGTCGATGGAGAAGTTGGCGACCTTGGAGACCACCAGCACCTGGATCTCCTTGTCGCGGAACGCCTGGAACAGCCGCTCGCGCTCCTTGACCTTGGTCTCTCCCTTGATGACCGGCGCGTCGAGGTGCTCGCCCAGCTCGTCGAGCTGGTCGATGTACTGCCCGATGACCAGCACCTGCTCGCCCTCGTGCCGCCGCACCAGCGCCTCGGTGACCCTGATCTTGGCGGGGGTGGTGGAGCAGAACCGGTAGCGCTCGTCGCTCTCGGCCATCGCGTAGGCCAGTCGCTCGTCGTCGCGGAGCGTCACCCGGACCTCCACGCACTCGGCCGGGGCGATGTAGCCCTGGTTCTCCATCTCCTTCCAGGGCGCGTCGTACCGCTTGGGCCCGATGAGCGAGAAGACGTCGCCCTCCCGGCCGTCCTCGCGCACCAGCGTGGCGGTCAGCCCGAGACGGCGGCGCGCCTGGAGGTCGGCGGTCATCCGGAAGATCGGCGCGGGCAGCAGGTGGACCTCGTCGTACACGACGAGCCCCCAGTCGCGGGCGTCGAAGAGTTCGAGGTGCCGGTAGGTGCCCTGCCTCCGGGTGGTCATGACCTGGTAGGTGGCGATGGTGACCGGGCGGATCTCCTTCTTGGTGCCGGTGTACTCCCCGATCTCGTCCTCGGTCAGCGAGGTGCGCCGCAGCAGCTCCTGCTTCCACTGGTGGGCCGAGACCGTGTTGGTGACCAGGATCAGCGTGGTCGCCCGCGCGTGCGCCATCGCCGCCGCGCCCACGATCGTCTTGCCCGCGCCGCAGGGCAGCACGACGACGCCGGAACCGCCGTGCCAGAACGCGTCCGCCGCCTCCTTCTGGTACGGCCGCAGCTCCCAGCCGTCCTCGCGCAGGTCGATCGGGTGATGCTCGCCGTCGACGTATCCGGCCAGGTCCTCGGCCGGCCAGCCGAGCTTGAGCAGCGTCTGCTTGATGTTGCCGCGTTCGGAGGGATGCACGGCCACCGAGTCGGCGCCGAGACGATCCCCGACCAGGGGCTGGATCTTCTTGGACCGCAGCACCTCCTCCAGCACCGCGCGGTCGCTGGTGGTGAGCACCAGGCCGTGCACCGGGTGCTTCTCCAGCCGCAGGCGGCCGTACCGCGCCATGGTCTCCGCGACGTCCACGAGCAGCGCGTGCGGCACGGGGTAGCGGCTGAACCCGATGAGGGCGTCGACGACCTGCTCGGCGTCGTGCCCGGCGGCGCGGGCGTTCCACAGCGCGAGCGGGGTGACCCGGTAGGTGTGGACGTGCTCGGGAGCGCGTTCGAGCTCGGCGAACGGGGCGATCGCCTTGCGGCACTCGCCGGCCCTCGGGTGATCCACCTCCAGCAGCAGCGTCTTGTCCGACTGAACGATCAGCGGCCCGTCACTCAATGCCTGCTCCCTTGGTACGGCTGTCCCTTATCCAACAAGAGACCAGGCCCGATGAGTCCCGTTTCACCGAGACCGGGTCGCCCGCCGTGTCGCGGGACGCCCCTCAGTCGACTCCGGCGGCGCGCTCCCCGGGCGTCTCGGACCGCTCGGAGTCGTAGCCGGCGACGCCGGTGATGCGGCTGAGGACGAAGCGGTGGACGGTCGCCCGGGTCTCGTCGTACGCCGTGAGGTAACCGCCCTCCATGCGGGCCGGTTCGAGGATACGGCTGGTGGCGTGGCCCTGCGAGTCGGTGTAGCCGATCCACACCCGCGACCCCTGCCGGATGGCCTCCTCCAGCGCGCTGATCGTCGCGGTGCTGGGGGAGCGAGGCACCTGCCCCTCGGGCGTCTCGGCGGGCGGGCGGCGGGACCGGTGCGCCGAGTCTCCCGCGCGCATCGCCCGTACGGCCCCGGCGGCCGCCTCGGAGCCGAGACCGGGGTTCGCGGGCGCGCGGGCGGCGGGCGGCCCCTCGGTCCGCCGGGAGTCGGCCCGCGCGACGACGACGTCGCCCTCCAGCGACTCGGCGACCGGCGCGTATCCCATCGCCCGGAGCGTGTCGACCAGCGCCGCCCGGGACGTCTTGGACGCGAGCACGGTGGGCGCGAGCCGCCGCAGCCGCAGCAGGTTGGCCCGCTTGTCGGCGAGCACCTCGTCGAGAAGGGCCGGATCGTCGCAGCGGACGTAGGACGACGCCACGCCGACCCGGATGCGGCCGTGGCGGCGGGCGACGTCGGTCACCAGGTAGGCCAGCGGCTGGGGGACCGGCGTGGCCGAGTGGCGCTCCAGCATGGCGAGCAGGTCGCCGGCGGAGTGCCCGGCGTCGAGCGCCCGGCGGACCGACTGCTCGGAGAAGCGGTAGACGGTCGCGCCGCCCTTGCTCTCGACGTCGGCCGTGAGCGCGAGCCGCCGGCCGAGGTCGGTGGTCAGCGGCCCGGGCGCCACGGCCGTCAGGTCGGCCTGCAACAGCACGTGGTCGACCGCCTGCGGCAGCAGCGGCGCGAGCAGGTCCGCCGCCGCCCGGCCGTCGCCGCGGGCCGCCGCGCGGCCGTGCGCGGCCGGCACGCCGAGGCCCGTCACGCCGAGGTGCTCGGCCTCGCGCAGGGCGAACCGGACGAGCGGCTCCCGTGGCGCGGACCGGCGCCGGGGCTGCTCCCAGGCGAGCCGGGCGAGCACCGACTCGGGCGTCGGCGCGAGGCCGGGCGGCGCCGCTTCCAGCACGGCGAGCGTGCGCGCCCGCGTCTGGGCCGCGCCGGACCGGCGCAGGTCGGGGTGGAGCGCGTTCAGCGGGCGGTCCCGGTCGTCGCGTTCGCCGATCAGGCCGGGCGCGCGGTCCATCGCGGCCCAGGCGGCGGCGAGCACGGCCCACCGGTCCTCGGTCGCCTTGATCCGCCAGCCGTCGTAGCCGCCGGTCGGCAGCCACTCACCCTCGCCCGCCGCGACCAGCCCGGCCGCGTGCGCCACCTCGGCGACCAGCCCGGCCGCCCATTCCGGCAGGTCGAGAAGCTGGGCCGCGCGCCGCAGGTCCCGTACGGACAGGCCGCCGGCGCGCAGCACGCCGGGCGGGTCGACGCTCCACAGCTCGCACAGCTCCTCCACCATGCGGACGAACATGAACGCCTGCCCGGCGGCCGTCCGGTCGGCCAGCTCCTGGTCGCGCACGGGCCCGTCCAGGGCGGGCGGCCCGGGGGACAGGTCGCGGTGCACCCGGCCCCCGCGCAGGACCAGGGCGACCTCCCGGGGCAGCGCGACGCTCTCCTCCCCGGTCGCCCCCAGCAGCCCGCGGGCCAGCAGCTGTTCGATGGGCGACTGCGCGGTCGCGGTGTCGACCTCCCGGCGGGCGCTCGGCAGCCGCCCGCTCGGCGGACCCCAGACGAGCTCGTCCAGCGCCGCCCTCGCCTGGGGAGACACCTCCTCCAGCAGGCGCGCGACGGTCGCGGGGTCGGACAGCAGCGCCGAGAGCCGCTGCCTGGCCGGCCTGCCCGCGTCCGCCTGCCCGCCGCCGTCGTACGCGGGGTCGATGTCGCGCAGGAGGACGTCGAGCCGTTCGGGCGGATGGTGGCGGAAGACCTCGGCGGCCGGCGGGCCGAGCGCGGCCGGGGGCTCGAGGGCCGCGGGCACTCCGGGCGCGGGCAGCAGGGCGTCCGGCGGCCCGTAGACCAGGCCGCGGATGACCAGCGTGTCGAGCGCCGCGTCGAGGGCGGCCCCGATCTCCTCCTCGGCGGCCGTGCCGGGCGCCGCGCGTACGATCATGGAGAACAGGGCCGCGCGGGAGGAAGGGCCTTCGCGCAGCGCCAGCGTCTCCAGCACCGCGAGCTGGAAGCGGTCGAGCCGGTCCAGGGCCCGGCCGAGGGCGGACGGACTGCAGGCGCGGGCGGCGAGGCCGTCGAGGTGGGCGGGAACGGGCGTGACGAGTTCGGGCCGTGCCGTCACGAGCGCTCGCAGGTGCTCGTCGGAACGGCCGCGCAGCCACTCGCTGAAGTCGGTGCCCGTCATCGTCTCCATGGTAGGGGGACGCCTCTTGGGGATCGCGGGACCGCCCGCGCGGCAGGGGTTGACGGAAGATCCACGGGAATCCGGAGACGCGACGCTTCAGTGGCCCCTTAGTGGGTCCACGGGGCCTGTCTGTGGGCATAACCTACATCCATCACCTTCACGACAGTCTGAACGAGGTCACCCCTGTGCCGAGTGGCAAGGTCAAGTGGTACGACGCCGACAAGGGTTTCGGCTTCCTCACCCGCGACGACGGCGGTGAGGTCTTCGTCCATTCCTCCGCGCTGCCCAAAGGCGTCGAGGCCCTCAAGCCCGGGCAGAAGGTCGAGTTCGGGGTGGCGGAGAGCCGACGGGGGCAGCAGGCGCTGTCGGTGCGGGTGATCGACCAGCCTCCGACGCTGGCGAAGACCGTGAAGCCCAAGGCGAAGCGGAAGAAGCCGGACGAGATGGTCGTCATCGTCGAGGACCTGATCAAGCTGCTCGACGACATCTCGAACTCCTACCAGCGGGGCAAGCACCCGGACGTGCCGCACGCCAAGAAGGTCGCGACCGTGCTGCGCGCGGTCGCCGACGACCTCGACGCGTAGGGCGTACGGGCGCGAGGTGCGGCCGAGGGGCCGGGCGTCGGGCCGCAGGCTCGGGCTGGGACCTGCGGCGCTCTTCTCAGGCGTGGCTCTGGCGGGGCTGCTGTGCTCTGGCGGGCTTAGGCGGCGGGCTTAGGCGGCGGGCTTAGGCGGCGGCGGGCCGGGCGGCGAGCCTTCGGCGGCGCAGCGTGAGCAGGCGGCCGAAGGCCAGCGCGAGGGCCGCGGACATCACGCCGAGCCCGGCGGGACCGGCCACGAACAGGGAGAGCACCAGGCCGAGCAGGCCGCCGGACACCCAGGCGATCTGCAGCAGCGTCTCGGCGACCCCGAAGGCCGACGAGCGCACCTCCTCGCCGATCTCGCGTTGCACGATCGCGTCGAAGGCGAGCTTGCCGAGGCCCTGGGCGAACGCGCCCACGAGGGCGACGGCGGCGGCGGTCCAGATGGTGAAGACGAACGCCGCCGCGACGGTGGCGACCGTCGCGAGCGCGAGGGTGGCCAACACGGTCAGTTGCGGCGAGCGGGACCGGGTCCAGGATCCGGCGGCCGCCCCCGCCAGGCCGCCCGCGCCCGCGGCGGCCGCCAGCAGCGCCAGCGCCACCGCGGGGTCGAGGCCGCGCAGGTGGCCGTCCTGGACGAGGAACAGCAGGAAGAACACGAGGAAGCCCGACTGGACCCGGATCGCGGCGTTGGCGCCCATGGCCTCGCCCACCACCGAGCCCACCACGGATCCCACGCCCGGCCCCGCACCTGTGTCGGCGCCCGCGCATTCACCCACGCCCGGCTCCGCATCAGGATGCGCCGCACGGCCCGCGCCCGCGCGTTCGCCCACGCCCGGCTCCGCGCCAGGATGCGCCGCCCGGCCCGCGTCCGGGCGCAGGCCGAGCAGTGTGCGCCAGCGCGGGCGCGGCTCGTCGTCCTCGGGGTCGGGCGCGTCCACGTGCCGCGGGAGCCGTACGGCGAACACCCCGCACAGCAGGAACACCGGCACGGCGGCGCGCAGCACCCAGTCGGGCCCGGCGGCGGCGGACAGGCCGGTGGCCAGGCCCGCCCCGGCCCCGGCGGACACCAGCGCGAACAACGCCACCCGGGCGTTCGCGGTCACCAGGGGGATGTCGGCGGGCAGCAGGCTCGGCATGATCGCCGCACGGGAGACGTTGTAGGCCTTCGACAACACCAGGACGGCGAGCGCGGACGGGAACAGCGTGACGGCGTCGGAGGTGTGCACGGCGCCGGCCATGCCCCAGCACAGCAGGCCCCGCGCGAGCAGGGTGCCCGCCATGATGTAGCGGCGGCCCGAGCGCAGCCGGTCGAGCACCGGCCCGACAAAGGGCGCCACGACCGTGAACGGCAGCATCGTGACCAGCAGATATGCCGCGACCTGCCCGCGGGCCTGGCCGACCGGGAGCCGGAACAGCAGCGCCCCGGCGAGGGCCACCGTGACCAGCGCGTCCCCGGCCGAGTGGGCGGCGGTCAGCTCGATCAGGCGGCCGAGCCCGGTGCGGTCCGCTCCCTGGGCGTGCGTGAGCCGGCGGGTCGCCCGGGCGGGCGCGCCCACAACATGCATAACGTTCGCCCAAATGTTCACCATAGGCCCCGAGGGTCCTCTCATGATTTGCCCATCAAGCCGGTGCGGTCCGCTCCCGGCGTGGGTGAAAATGGAGAGTGTGAGTCGTACCCGAATCCGTAGCACTCCAGTCGACCAGGCCTGTGCGGCGGCGGTCGGCCTCGCCCGCGGCGCGGCGGAAGAGATCGCGCGCCCGGGGGAGGTGGGAGAGCACCTGGGCTTCGACAACGAGGGCGACCGGGTCGTCACCCACTACTTCGAGTGCCTTGACCGGGCCTACCTGGGCTGGCGCTGGGCGGTCACCGTGACCCGGGCCTCCCGCGCCCGCGTGGTGACCGTGAGCGAGACCGTGCTCCTGCCCGGAGCCCGCGCGCTGCTCGCCCCCCGCTGGGTGCCGTGGAACGAGCGGCTGCTCCCCGGTGACCTCGGCGTGGGCGACCTGCTGCCGACCGAGGCCGACGACGACCGGCTCGTGCCCGGGTTCGCCTCCCCGGACGAGGCGATCGACGCGCAGGCCGTCCTCGAGCTCGGCCTGGGCCGGGCCCGCGTCCTGTCGGCCCTCGGCCGCGACCTCGCCGCGCACCGCTGGCGGTCCGGCGAGCCGGGCCCGCACGCCCCCATCGCGCACGCCGCGCCCGCGCAATGCTCCACCTGTGGCTTCTACTGGCCGCTCGCCGGGACGCTGGGGCTGGGCTTCGGCGTCTGCGCCAATGAGTACGCGCCGGACGACGGCCGGGTGGTGTCGGCCGACCACGGCTGCGGCGCCCACTCCGAGGCGACCACCGTGCCCTCCATGGTCACGGACGCCGCGCCGCCGATCCTCGACGACCTGGAATACGACCTGACCGAGTCCGGCTCCGCCGATGAGGCGAGCTCCGAACCCCTGGGCCACGCCTGATCATGTTCGACACCGCGCGCCTGCGTGACACGGTTCTCGCGGCCTGGGCGGCCTCGCCCGCCCGCTTCCGCGAGGACGCCAACGCCGAGGAGGACTTCGCCCTCGGCGGCTACCGCGACCGGCTGGTCGTGGAGCTCGCCCAGAACGCCGCCGACGCGGCGCTGCGGGCGGGCGTGCCCGGCCGTCTGCGGCTGACGCTCGCCGACGGCGTGCTGCTCGCCGCCAACACCGGCGCTCCGCTCGACGAGGCCGGCGTCGAGGGCCTGAGCACGCTGCGGGTCTCCGGCAAGAAGGACGAGACGGGAGCGGCCGGACGGTTCGGCGTCGGCTTCGCCGCCGTGGTGTCGGTGACCGACGAGCCGTCGGTCGCCTCCCGGCTGCCGTCCGGCGAGATCCGGGGAGTGCGCTGGTCGCGTGCGGAGACCGCCGCGCTGGTCGCCGCCACGCCGGCGCTGGCGGGGGAGCTGAAGGGCCGCGAGGGCCACGTCCCGCTGCTGCGGCTGCCGTTCGGCGACGACGCCCCGGGCGTCCCCGAGGGCTACGACACGCTCGTCCGGCTGCCGCTGCGCGACCAGGCCGCCGAGGAGGCCGTACGGCGGATGCTGGAGGAGGCCGGGCCGGCGCTGCCGCTGTCGATGCCGGCGCTGGAGACCGTCGAGATCGAGGTCGACGGGCGGAGCCGTACGATCTCGGCCGAGGGCTGGCACGTCGTCGCCGAGTCGGGCACGTTCACCCCCGCGCAGGTCAGCGAACTGTTCGCCGACCGGCCGACCGAGGAGCGGGCCCGGCCCTACTGGGAGGTCCGCTGGGCCGTCCCCGCCGGCCGCCGCGACGGCGTCCCCCGGGTGGTCCACGCGCCGACGCCGAGCGACGAGCCGCTCGACCTGCCCGCGTTGCTGATCGCGTCGTTCCCGATGACCACCGACCGGCGGCACGTCGCGCCGGGGCCGCTCACCGACTTCCTGGTCGCCAGGGCCGCCGAGGCGTACGTGCGGCTGCTGGGGGAGCTTCCGGCCACCCCCGCCCTGCTCGATCTCGTCCCCGGCCTCATGGGCAGCGGCGCGCTCGACGCGGCGATCAGGCGGGAGATCATCGCCGCGCTGCCGGACACGCCGCTGCTGCCGTCGATCTCCGACGACGCCGGCGGCGTCTCGGGCGGCGTCATTCCGGGCAACGAGGCGCGGGCGGTCGAGGGCCCGGCCGAGTTCCTGGCGAAGATCGCCGGCATCGTCCCCGGGCTGCTGCCCGCCGGGTGGGCCTCCCGGCATCCGGCCCTGACCACGCTCGGCGTACGCCGGGTCGAGCTGGCCGACGTCGTGGACATGCTGTCCGGCGAGGCCGTGGAGGACAAGGACCCGGCGTGGTGGCGGTCGCTGTACAAGGCGCTGCCCGCCGACGACCCGGAGGCGATCGGGGCGATCCCCGTGCCGCTCGCCGACGGCCGCCTGGTTCGCGGCCCGCGCGGCACGCTGGTGCTGTCACCGGACGGCGGCGCCGCCACGTCCACCGCCTCGTCCGGGGCTTTGTCGTCCACCCTCCTGTCCGGCGGTGCGGGCGGCGGGTCCGGCCCGGGCTCGCTGGACCCCGCCCTGCTGGCCCCGCTCGGGCTGCGGATCGTCCACCCCGACGCCGTCCACCCGCTGCTGCTGCGACTGGGTGCGGCCGAGGCGACTCCGCGTACGGTGCTGGAGGACCCGCTCACCCACGCGGCCGTGGCCGAGTCGCTGAACAGCGCCGACCCCGAGCCGGTGGCCCAGGCCGTGCTGGCCCTGGTGGACGCGGCCGGCCTGACGGCGGGAGAGGCGCCCTGGCTGGCCGAGCTGGCCCTGCGCGGCGCGGACGGCGAGCGGTACGCCGCGGGTGAGCTGCTGCTGGCCCAGGGCTCCCTGGCCGGGTTGATCGACCCGGAGGTGCCGTTCGGCGTCGCCGCGCCCGACCTGGTCGAGAAGTACGGGCCGCACGTGCTCGCGGCGACCGGGGTGCTCGACGGCTTCGCCGTGGTCAACGACTCCGACGTGCTGCTCGACCCCGCCGAGTGCGACCACGACCTCGATCTCGAGGACGAGTGGCTGGAGGCGGTGCTCGACCTGCTGCCGGACCTCGACGTGCCCCCGGTGGTCCGGGAGTTCACCGCCGTACGCGACCTGGAGTACGTCGCGGACTGGCCGAACGCGCTCGCGCTGCTGTCGCGGCCGCCGCTGCGCGCCGCGCTGCGGCCGATGCGGGTGCTCGCGGCGGGGGAGACCGTCGAGGTGCCGTCGTACACCGCCTGGTGGCTGTCGCGGCACCCGGTGCTCGGCGGGCGCAGGCCGGTCGAGCTGCGGCTCCCGACGGGCGACCCGCTGCTGTTCGGCCTGTACGCCGAGGCGCCGGCGGGGATCGACGAGGACGCGCTCACGATGATGGGCGTCCGGTCGACCCTGGCCGGGCTGCTGGACGCGCGCGGCGGCCCCGAGGAGCTGCTCGACCTGCTGGCCGACGCGTCCCTGGAGGTGGACCGCGCCCAGCTGCGGTCGCTGTGGATCGCGCTCGCCGCCGTCGACCCGGACCGCGTCGGCCCGCCGGAGGCCGTACGGGCCGTGCGGAAGGGCATGGTCACGGTCGCGGACGTCGAGGACGGCCCGGTCGTGGTGGAGGCGCCCGACCTGCTGCCCCTGGTGGAGGACCGCCCGCTGGTGCTCGCGCCGTTCGACCTCGCCGAGGCGTTGTCGGACGTGCTCGACCTGCCGCTGGCCGGAGAGACGGTCACCGGCGTGGTCACCTCGCACGGCGCGGAGAAGCCGGTGCCGCCCGAGGTGCGCTCGCTGCTGCCCGGCGCCCCCGCGACGTATGTCGAGCACGACGAGCTTCTCGTGGACGGCACCCCGGTGCCGTGGCGGTTCTCCGAGGGCGTGGTCCACGCCACCGGCGTGGAGGGGCTGGCGAGAGGGCTGGCCTGGGCGTCCGGCCAGTGGGGCGACCGCCTTGCCGTCGCCGCGCTGCTGCGCGACCCGGCCCGGGTCCCCCTCCTCCTCGCCGAGGCCGACCTCGACCCCGTCACGTCCCTCTGACCCCTCACCGCATGGCGGGGAGGGGGTAGTCGGGCAGGGCGATGTTCCCGGCCTTGGCGAACTGGGCGGCCAGGATGCCGCGCATGGGCCAGCGGGTCATGGACCGCATCGAGGCGGCCCGCAGCCGGATCGCGAGCGCGGAAGACGGCGCGAAACCGCCGGCGCCGCCGGGCGGCAGCTTCTGCGCCTCCGTCACGTAGGGCCGCATGACCTGTTCGTAGCGGCGCAACGCGGCCCGGTGGTCGCCGGTCGCGGCCAGCTCGCCGGCCAGGACGTATGCTCCGACCAGGGCGAGGCTGGTGCCGAGGCCGGTCAGCGGCGTGGCGCAGTAACCCGCGTCGCCCAGGAGCGCCACCCGGCCGCGCGACCACCGGTCGAGGCACACCTGTCCCATGGGGTCGAAGAAGAAGTCCGGCGCGCCCGCCATCGCGGCCAGCAGCCGCGGGGTCTCCCATCCGGCGCCCGCGAAGCGGTCGGCGATGATCTGCTTCTGCGCGGCGACGTCACGCCGGTCGTAGGCGATCGGCCCCGACCGGAAGCTCAGGCCGGCCTTGATCTCCCCGGGCAGGCGGCCCGGCCGCGCCGAGACGACCAGGCCGCCCGGGGCGTTGTACATCTGGTACCAGCCGCCGAGGTCCAGCGGCAGCGTGGCGGTGAACCACGAGGTGTAGACGCCGAGCGGGCGGACGAAGTCCGCCTCGGGGCCGAAGGCCAGCGCGCGTACGGCCGAGTGCGGCCCGTCCGCGCCGACGACCAGCCCGAACCGGCGCGGCGCGGACTTCTCGAAGGTGACGGTCACCCCGTCGTCGTCCTGCTCCAGGGCGGTGACGGTGTCGTCGAACAGATACTCGGTGCCGGGGAGGGACGCCTGGTAGAGGAGATCGGCCAGGTCGCCGCGGAGGATCTCGATCTCGGAGACGATTCCCTCGCCGCCGAAGGCGTCGACCGGCAGGGTGGCCGTGAAGCGGCCCTTCCCGTCTACCAGGGCGACGCCGTTCTGTTCGACGGAGACCTCCCGGGCCCGGTCGAGCAGGCCCATCCGGGCGGCCACGGTGCGGCCCGCGCCGCGCAGGTCCACGGTCTGGCCGCCCGGGCGGGGCGCGGGCGCGCGCTCGACGACGGTGACGGTGAAACCCGCCCGGCCCAGCCAGTACGCCAGTGCGGGCCCGGCGATGCCGCCGCCGGAGATGAGAATGTCGGTGTTCTGCATACACCGCACTGTACGACGTACGCATAGTGCAGGCAAGGCGATAAGCTGGGTAGATATCTTTGGAGCACTAGTGCGCTGAGGTGGGATCGGCTCGGGTCGGGGCCGTCGTGGCAGCGTGCTGGGCTACAGTGGTGCACTAGTGCGGGAGGTCGGCGTGGACGGTTCGGGCGCGGGACGCTACCAGGAGATCGCCGCCGAGCTGCGGAGGCGGATCGAGGCGGGCGAGCTCAGGCCGGGCGACCGGGTGCCGTCCACCCGGGAGATCGTCCGGCGATGGGGCGTCGCCATGGCGACCGCGACGAAGGTGCTCACCGAGCTGCGCCGGGAGGGACTCGTCCGCGCCGTGCCCGGCGTCGGCACGGTCGTCGACGCCGTCGTCGACACCGGAAGCCGGTCGTCAGCCGCCGTTTCGCCGCAGGGGAAGGTCGCTCACGGTGGTCCGGTTTCCGCCAGGTCGCCGGGCGCGGGAGAGCCCTCCGCCGGGCAGCCGGGTGCGCCGGCCGGTTCCCGGCGGCGGGGCGCCCCGGACGGCGCGCTCACCCCGGCGCGGATCACCTCGGCGGCCGTCTCGGTCGCCGACGCGGAAGGGCTCGGGGCGGTCTCGATGCGCCGGGTGGCCACCGAGCTCGGGGTGGCGACCATGTCCCTCTACCGCCATGTCGCGGACAAGGACGCCCTGGTGCTGCGGATGATGGAGGAGGTCTTCGGCCGGATGCGGTTCCCCGGCGAACCGCCTGGCGACTGGCGCGGCCGGGTCGAACTGGCCGCGCGTCTGCTGTGGTCGACGTTCCGCCGGCATCCGTGGCTCGCGCCGGCCATGTCGGTGACACGGCCCCAGCCGATCGCCGCCGCGCTGCCCTTCACCGAGTGGGTGCTCACCGCACTCGACGGTCTCGGTCTCGACCTGGGGACGGTCTTCACCGCGTACATCACCGTGTTCAACCACGTCCGGGGCACGGCGGTCAACCTGGAGGTGGAGGCGGAGGCCGAGGCGATCACGGGGATGAGCGTCGACGAGTGGATGGACGCCCAGGAGCCCGCCTTCAAGGCGATCATGGCCGGCCGCCGGCTGCCGATGTTCGAGGCCCTCAGCGCGAGCGGTTACGACTTCGACATCGACGAGCTGTTCGAGTTCGGCCTGCAGCGCCTTCTCGACGGCATCGCGATGCTCCTCACCGACGCTCCCTGAGCGCACCCGCCGTACGGGGCCGCGGGTCAGGGATGGTGCGGCTCCGATCCGGACAGGCCGGATGCGGGGGCGGCGTCGCGTACGCGGGCGTCGCGGCGGCGGACGAAGAGGAGACCGAACAGGCCGAGGCCGACGCCGGCCACGCAGGTCCAGACGAGCCGCGTGTCGGCGGGGCGCACGACCAGCAGCACCACGACCAGGGCGACCGCCCACAACACCGTTCCGGTCAGGATCGTCAGGGTGTCCCGGGTTCTGAGGGGCGGGGGGTCCGGCCGGCGTTCGCTCACGTAGGCCAGCTTAGAAGGGCAGGGCAGCGACCCGGTATTTTTATGACAAACCCGTCACGAAAGGACAACGCTGCTCCCCTGGCTCTTCCCGCCGATGGTAGGGGCCTGCGACTCTGCGCGCGTGAAAACGAACTCTATGAATTCCCCAAATTTCCTCGATCGATACTTTTCCATCTCAGCTCGTGGTTCCACCGTCGGCCAGGAGGTCCGCGGCGGCTTCGCCACGTTCTTCACGATGGCCTACATCGTGGTGCTCAACCCGCTCATCATCGGCACCGTCGCCGACAAGACGGGCCAGTTCCTCGGTGACGGCTCCAACCCCAACATCCCGCTGGTCGCCGCGGCCACCGCGTTCGCGGCGGGCATCCTCACGATCCTGATGGGCGTCTTCGGCCGGGTGCCGTTCGCCCTGGCCACCGGGCTCGGCCTGAACGCCTTCCTCGCTTTCGGCATCGCCAGTCAGATGTCGTGGGAGGACGCGATGGGCCTGGTGGTGCTCGAAGGTATCGTCATCGCGATCCTCGTGGTGACGGGCTTCCGAGTGGCGGTGTTCCATGCGATCCCGGCGCAGCTCAAGACCGCGATCAGCGTCGGCATCGGCTTGTTCATCGCACTGATCGGGTTCGTCGACGCCGGGTTCGTCCGGCGGATACCCGACGCGGGCGGCACCACCGTCCCGGTCAAGCTCGGCGCCCTGGGCAACGGCTCGCTGACCGGATGGCCGACCCTCGTGTTCGTCGTCGGCCTGCTCATCACGGCCTTCCTCGTCGCCCGCAAGGTCAAGGGCGCCATCCTGATCGGCATCATCGGCACCACCGTGCTGGCCATGATCGTGGAGGCGATCGGCAAGATCGGGCCGCAGGTGGCTCCGGGTCAGCCCGCCAACCCCGACGGCTGGTCGCTCAACGTGCCCGCCTGGCCGGCCAGGTTCATCGAGCTACCCGATCTGTCGCTGCTCGGTCAGTTCAGCCTTTTCGGCGGCTTCGCCAAGATCGGCGGCCTGGCTGCCGTGATGTTCGTCTTCACGCTCATGCTCGCCGACTTCTTCGACACCATGGGCACCATCGTCGGCGTGGGCCGGCAGGCGAACCTGGTCCAGGAGGACGGGACGGTCGAGCGCACCCGGGAGATCCTGCTGGTCGACTCGCTCGCGGCGGCGGCGGGCGGCGCGGCGAGCGTGTCGTCCAACACCACCTACATCGAGTCGGCGGCCGGTGTCGGCGAGGGCGCGCGTACGGGTCTCGCGAGCATCGTCACCGGCCTGCTCTTCCTGCTGGCCATGTTCTTCGCCCCGCTGACGGAGATCGTGCCGTTCGAGGCGGCGACCCCGGCTCTCGTGGTCGTCGGCTTCCTGATGATGACGCAGGTCAAGGAGATCGACTTCAGCGACTTCGAGACCGCGATCCCCGCGTTCCTGACCATCGTGCTGATGCCGTTCACGTACTCGATCACCGCCGGTATCGGCGCGGGCTTCGTGAGCTACATCGTGATCAAGGTCTTCCGCGGCAGGGCGAGGGAGCTCCACCCCCTGCTGTGGCTGGTCGGGGCGCTGTTCGTCGTCTACTTCGCCCTGGAGCCCATCAAGAACCTGCTCGGTCTGAGCTGACCGCCGGTTCGGTCCCGAGAGGCCGCCGCGACCACCCGGCCGCGGCGGCCTCTTTCGCGTCTCAGAGCGTACGGGCGGCGGCGAACGTGCAGATCGCGGCCGCGAGCATGAGCGCGTGGAGGATCATGTGCTCCAGGTTGGGGCGCGGGCGATCGCCGCGGCGCGGCAGCACGATGACGGTCTTGGCGTAGGTCCGGGCGTGCAACGCGGCCCAGCTCTCCCCGGTGCCCGCCGTCGCCCACGGGACCGTCACGGCGGCCAGGTAGGGAAGCCACCACAGCGCGAGGCCGTTGAGGGCGGCGAGCAGTTCCAGCGCCCCGCCGGCGTACGCCAGGGCGGGCAGCCCGGCGCCGGCCGCCCAGGCGAGAAACACGGCCGGGAGCGCCATGACCGGTGCGTTGATCGCCACCTCGGCGACCTGCTCCGACCGCCTCGCCTCCCGCACATTGTTGAACGGGAACAGGTCCACGAGCGTGGTGAGAACGAAGTAGGCGTCGGCCAGGACAAGCAGGACGAGCGCGACGGAGACCACGGCGCTTCCTTTCCGTACGGCAGGGGGTTCAGGCGCCGTAGCGCGCCTCGACGCCCGCGAGGAACGTCGAGACGGCGATGTCGAACCAGGCGTCGTAGTACGCGGTGGGCGCGGCCGGCGGCTCGGGGGTGTCGCCGAACTCGGCGAGGGCGTGGCCGGTCACGAGGACGTAGAGGGACTGCACGAGATACAGCGCCTCCTCGTCGGTGACCCGCAGGCCCGTGTTCATGGCGGCCAGCACCGTCGGGACGGCCCGCTCGAACACCTGCGGAGACGCGTGCCGTACGGCGACGACGGCGGCCGCGCCGGGGTGGGCCCGCAATGTCCGGCGCAGCCCCTGGGCGACGTCCGCGAGCAGGTCGCGCCACCCGCGGCCCGGAACGACCGACGCGATCACCTCTTCGGCGACCCTGTCGGCGACCAGTTGGAGCAGCGCGGCCTTATTGGGCACGTGGTAGTAGAGCGACGCCGCCCTGACCTGGAGGCGGGCGGCGATCGTGCGCATGGAGAGCGCCGCGACGCCCTCCTCGTCGAGGACCTGCAGCGCGGCGCGCAGGACCGATTCGGCGTCGATACGGGCAGCCGGGCTCACAAGCAGTCCCTTCTAACATCATTAGGCTGAATCTAACGTTGTTAGAAAGAGTGGTGCAAGACGCTGGGGCGGTAGTGTCGTGACGTGGCGCTCAGGGGAGGCGGGGCGGTGCCGGCGGACCTGGTGCCCCGGCTGCGCCTGGCCCGTGACCGCATCGACCGCGACTACCGGAGCGATCTCGATCTCGACGGGCTCGCCGCGGTCGCCGGGATCTCCAAGTTCTACTTCGTCCGCTGTTTCGAGGCGGCGTACGGCGAGACGCCGATGCGTTACCTCACCCGGCGCAGGCTGGAGCGCGCGCAGGAACTGCTGCGCGGGGCCAACCTGACGGTCACCGAGATCTGCATGGCGGTCGGGTTCACCAGCCTCGGGTCGTTCTCGGCCAAGTTCCGGCGGCTGGTGGGGGAGAGCCCGAGCGAGTACCGCGACAGGTGGGCGGCACGCGGCGGCCCCCACGTCCCCGGCTGCTATCTGTTCATGTCCGGCGTGCTCGACCTCGCCGCGCACCGCGTCTCCGACTCTGCAATTTTGGAGAAGCCCAGGTCAGCGGGGCGGCAGTAGCGTTTTCGCATGATTACGAACGTCTCTCTGGTCACCGTCTACTGCAAGGACCAGGACGAGGCCCGCGACTTCTACGTGGACGTCCTCGGCTTCGTCGCGAGGACCGACGTCACGCTGGACGGATATCGCTGGCTGACCGTCGGCCTTCCCGATCGTCCGGAGTTGGAGATCACGCTCATGAAGCCGGGGCCTCCGCTGGACGAGGAGGGTGCCGACTTCCACCGCAGGCAACTCGACAAGGGGCAGGCCGGCGGGCTGGGGCTCGCCGTGGACGACTGCCGGAAGACCTACGAGGAGCTCACGGCCAAGGGGGTGACGTTCCTGCAGGAGCCGGCGGAGCGGCCGTACGGGATCGAGGCCGTGATGCGTGACAACCAGGGCAACTGGCTCGTCCTCGTGGAGCCGAGGCGGTTCACGCCGGAGGACTTCGCCTGACGACTGCAGGACTGCACGACGGCACGACGGCACGGCTCGTGGAGGCCCGGTCCCCGGTATGGGGGCCGGGCCTCTCCGTCCACCTGACAGACTGCGTCCTCCACGGCCGGGCTCGTGATCAACACCGGTCCGGTGCCGGTACGGTCGGTCCACGTGAATCACCCCAGATGGGGACCGTTTGGAGGAATGGCGACATGCGACATATAGTTAGCAAAGGTAATGACTCATGCTAACGAACACCCAGAACTTGCGCAGCGACGCCGCTCTCGCGTCCGCCCTGCGCGTGTCCCTCGCGCGGCTGACGCGGAGGATGCGCAAGCAGGCCGCGCACCACTCACTGACGCCCACACAGCTCGCGACGCTCGTCGCCGTCGAGCGCCACACCGCGATGACCCCCGGCGAGCTCGCGGAGCACGAGAAGGTGCAGCCGCCTTCGATGACCCGCGTGATCGCCAAGCTGGAGGCCCGGGGCCTGCTGGAACGCGCTCCGCATCCGACCGACCGCCGGCAGGTGACGGTCAGCGTGACGCCGCAGGGGGCGGCGCTGCTCAAGGAGGAGCGCCGAAGGAAGGAAGCCTGGCTGGCGCAGCGGCTCAGGGACCTGACGCCGGAGGAGAGGGCGGCACTGCGGGCGGCGGCGCCGATCCTGGAGAAGCTGTCGACGATGTAGGCGGCATGTTCCGCTCGCTGCGGAACCACAACTACCGGCTGTTCGCCGCCGGCGGGGTCGTCTCCAACGTCGGCACCTGGATGCAGCGCACCGCCCAGGACTGGCTCGTCCTCGACCTCGCCCGGGGCAGCGGCACGGCCCTCGGCGTGACCGTCGCGCTGCAGTTCCTGCCCACGATGCTGTTCGGGATGTTCGGCGGCGTGATCGCCGACCGCTATCCCAAGCGCAGGGTGCTCATGATCGCCCAGACGCTCATGGGCCTGCTCGCGCTCACCATGGGCGCGCTGGTCCTCACCGGGACGGCCCAGGTCTGGCACGTGTACGTCATGGCGTTCACGCTCGGTCTGGTGTCCTGTGTCGAGGTGCCGACGCGGCAGTCGTTCGTGGTCGAGATGGTGGGCAGGCGCGACCTGCCCAACGCGATCGCCTTGAACAGTTCGACCTTCAACCTCGCGCGGGTCGTCGGCCCGGCCCTGGCCGGGCTGCTGATCTACTGGATGGGCACCGGCCCGATCTTCGTGCTGAACGCCGTGTCGTTCGCCGCCGTGATCACCGGGCTCGCGCTGATGCGCTCCTCGGAGCTGCGCTCGCCGGAGCCGGTGCCGCGGGGCAAGGGACAGCTGCGGGAGGGCCTGCGGTACGTCGGCGGCCGGCCCGACCTGTTGCTGCCTCTGCTGATCGTGGCGTTCATGGCGATCTTCGCGCAGAGCTTCTCGACGAGCATCGCGCTGATGGCCAAGCAGGTGTTCGGTGCGGGGGCGTCCTCGTTCGGCATCGCGTCCAGCGCCTTCGCCGTCGGGGCGTTCGGCGGCGCGCTGCTGGCCGCCCGGCGGGTCAAGCCGAGCCGCCGGTTCCTGATCGCCGGCGCGCTGTGCTTCGGGCTGTTCCAGATCGCCTCCGGGCTCGCCCCCGGCTATCCGGCCTTCCTGCTGCTGCTGGTCCCGGCGGGCATGGCGATGATCACCGTGAACACGACCGCGAACACGATCGTGCAGCTCGGCGCCTCACCCGAGATGCGCGGCCGGGTGATGGGCATCTACGTGCTGGTCTTCACCGGGGGAGCCCCGATCGGAGCGCCGCTGGTGGGCCGGCTCGCCGAGGTGACCGGTCCCCGCCTCGCGGTCTCCGCCGCGGGCGCGCTGAGCATGTGCGGGGTCTGCCTGGCCGTGCTGGTCACCCGCATGGTCGCGGCCCGGGTGGAGCGCAGGGAAGAATCGACGCGTGAGCAGACTGTTCGTGGCGTTGCTGCCGCCGCCTGAGGCGCTGGCGGAGATCGCCACGGTGGTCGAGCCCGTACGGGCCGAGTGGCCCGGGCTGCGCTGGGTCGATCCCGCCCTGTGGCACGTGACCGTGGCCTTCCTCGGCGAGGTGCCCGACGAGGTCCTGCCCGAGCTGCGCGTACGGCTGGCCCGGGCGGCGGCCCGGCACTCCGCGCAGACCGTGTCGTTCGGCGGCGCCGGAGCCTTCCCCTCCCCGGCCCGGGGCCGCATCTTCTGGCTGGGCCTCGACGCCGGCCCGGCGCTGACGAGACTGGCCCAGTCGGTGGCGGCCGGCGCGCGGCGGGCCGGGGCGGAGGAGACGGACCGCAAGCGGTTCCATCCCCATCTCACCCTGGCCCGCTCAAGGACCCGCTCAGGCCACGGCGACGACCTGCGCCCTCTGGTCGGCGGCGCGCTGGGCGCCTTCGGCGGGCGGCGCTGGGAGGCGTCGTCGGTCCACCTCGTGCGCAGCCACACCGGCGCGACCGTGCGGTACGAACAGGTCGAGGCGTACGCATTGGCGGTCCGCGGCTAGGCTCCATGACGTGGATCGTCCTCGTCGCTGGCTGCTGCCCACGGTGCTCGCGCTGCTCGTGCTCATCGTGATCGTCGGCGCGCTGCTCAACAACGCCTGATCAGCGCCCTGATCACCAGGCGTACTCCTCCGGGGCGGTCCGGAAGCCGGGGAAGATCTCGTCGAGCCGGGCGAGCGCCTTGTCGTCCAGCTTGATCTCCAGTGCCCGCAGCGTCCCGTCGAGCTGCTCGACCGTACGGGGACCGATGATCGGCGCGGTGACCGCCCGCTGGTGCAGCAACCAGGCCAGCCCCACGTTGGCCGGGTCCTCACCGAGCTCGTCGCAGAACGCCTCGTACGCCTCGACCTTGTCGCGGTGCTTGTCGAGCTGTGCGACGATGCGGTCGTCCGCGGACCGCCCCTTGTCGATCTTGCGGAGGATGCCGCCGAGCAGGCCGCCCGCGAGCGGGCTCCACGGGATCAGGCCGAGGCCGTAGTCCTCGCAGGCCGGGATGACCTCCAGCTCGGGGGCGCGGACGAGCAGGTTGTAGTGGGACTGCTCGCTGACCAGGCCGAGCGTGTTCCTGCGCCGGGCCGACTCCTGGGCCTTGGCGATGTGCCAGCCCGCGAAGTTCGACGAGCCGACGTACAGGATCTTGCCCTGTTGCTTGAGGATGTCCATGGCCTCCCAGAACTCCTCGAACGGGGTGTCCCGGTCGATGTGGTGGGCCTGGTAGACGTCGATGTAGTCGGTCTGCATCCGGCGCAGGGAGGCCTCCGCGGCCCGCCGGATGTTCAGCGCCGAGAGCTTCTCCTCGTTCGGCCAGTCGCCCATCGAGCCGTACAGCTTGGTGGCGATGACCGTCTTTTCGCGGCGGCCTCCGCCCTGGGCGAACCAGCGGCCGATGATGTTCTCGGTGATCCCCTCGCCCTTCTTCCAGCCGTAGACGTTGGCCGTGTCGAAGAAGTTGATCCCGAGGTCGTGCGCGCGATCCATGATCGCGAAGGAGTCGTCCTCCGTGGTCTGCGGACCGAAGTTCATGGTCCCCAGGCAGAGCTTGCTGACCAGCAGGCCGGTGCGGCCGAGATGTCCGTATTCCATGCCCTCCACCCTAGGAACCTGGAGTGGACTCCAGTCGAGTACCGGCACGTCCACGCTCGGCGCGGCGCGGGGAATTGTTGCCGGAACGGGTGGAGGGCCGGCCCTCCGTTGCAGCGGCGGGCCGGCCCCGGCGTCGCGGCGTCCGGACCAGAGGACCTCCGCTGTGACCGGTCCCGGCGTGCCGGGACCGGCTCCCAGTGTCGCCGAGCCGTCGTGGAATGTGGTCCGCGCTTTGTTGCGCGACGGGGCCGCAACAATTCGCCTCCCGCCTGACCTGCGGTGATTCCGGAAGACGGACGGTCGTCACGGCGAGGTGCCGCCCACGGCGCGGGCCGGAGGCCCACCGGCCGAGGAGACGCCGGCGGATGGGCCCCGTGATATTGCGAACCGCCCGCTACATGTTGCTTTTGACGATTTACTGCTCGTGTGTGGTGGCGCCGTGGCCCACTCTTGAGGCATCCGCCGGGCCCGGCCGGGAGTTGCAGCTCCCGGCCGCCGCATACGGCCCGCGGCTCACCGCAGCGCAGTCCGGACCTGAGGAGTTCGTCGTGAGCAAGGCACAGCACAACGACGTACGGGAGTCTGCCGCCGTGTCGCCGAACTGGCGGGCGGGCGTGTTCGTCGTGATCCAGATCGTGGTGGTCGTCCTGCTGGCGGCGGGTTACGACCTGCCGACCACGCTGGCCGTGGTCGTGGGCACCGGCCTCGCCGCCGGGCACGTCATCCGCCAGGTGTTCGGCCCTCTGCTTCCCGGCCGGGAAGCGCGATGAGCCCTGAGCAGGCCGGCCGGGGTCGTCCGGCCCCCCACCTCGACCCGCACAGGGGCCCGCTCGTGGCGCTCGCGTGGGCCCTGTTCGTCCTGCGTCCCCCACGTGGGCACAAGGGCTACCGGACTCTGGAGGAGATCGGCCGCCTCATCCGGTACGACAAGAGCAGGGTCTCCCGGCTGACCAACGGCAGGGATCTGCCGTCTCTGGAACCGATGAAGCTGTATCTCAAGCTTTACGGCGTCGAGGACACCGGGCCGTGGGAGCGGCTGCGCGACCTCGCGGGGAAGGCCGACAAGGAGAAGGCCGACAACGAGAAGGCCGACAACGAGAAGGCCGGTGAGGGGACGGACGAGCGCCGGCGGTTCGCGGAGGCCTTCGTCGAGCTGTGCACCGCCGGCCTGCCGGAGCAGTTCGCCGCACAGCAGGTGGGAACCGCGGAGGACCTCCTCGCCTCCTGGACCCCTCCCGCCTCCCCCGAGGACGAGGACGAGGACGAAGACGAAGACGAAGACGACGATCGCCGGGCGTCGCGGCTGTGGTGGACGGCGGGCGTCGCGGCCGGGCTGGTCGTGGTGGTCGCCGTCACCGTCACCGTCATCAGCCTCCGGGCGCACGGCGACGACGCCGCGGCGCGGGTCTCCACATCGGTGGTCCCGGTGTCGCCGGACTCCAAGTCGCCGAACTCGGCGCTCGCGGCCTGCGGGCAGCCCACCGCACAGCTGCGGATCGCCTCCTCGACCGACAAGTCCGCGATCCTCCGGGAGATCGCGCAGCGTTATGGGCCACGCTCCAGCCACGGCGGCTGCGTGACCGTCGTCGTGGACAGCGTCGACTCGGGCATCGCCATGCGGGCGCTGGCCCGAGGGTGGAATCCCGCGACCGACGGCCCGCGCCCGGACGTGTGGGCGCCCGCCGCGCGGTTGTGGCTGCAGGTCGCCCGGCAGCGGGCCGCCGGGAAGGACTCCCTGAAGCTGCTTCCTGAGTCCGCGGACCACTCGATCGTCACCAGCCCGCTGACCATCGCCATGCCCAAGAAGACCGCCCAGGGCCTCGGCTGGCCCGACAGGAAGATCGGCTGGAAGGACCTGGCCACTCTGGCCGGGGACGACGACCACCCACTGACGCTCGGCAAGACCAACCCCGAATACTCCACCTCGGGCCTGAACGCCACCGTGGCCGCGTTCTACACGCGGGTCGGCACCGTCGCGGAACTGGTCCCGGGCGACCTCACCGACCGGGAGAACCGGAAGAAGGTGCAGGCCATCGAGAAGGCCGTGGTCCACTACGGCGACACGACCCTGACCTTCCTCGCCAACCTGCGCCGCGCCGACGACGCCGGGCACGCGGCCGGCTACATCTCCGCGGTCACCGTCGAGGAGAACAGCGTCGTCGCCTACAACGAGGGTTACCCCTGCGGCAGCCGGTCGGACGAGCCCGGCTGCGCGAAGAGAGAAGCGCCGAAAGAACAGCTCGTCGCCTTCTATCCCACCGACATCGATCCCAGCGACGGCAGCGACGTCGGCACGATGTACTCCGACCACCCCTACATCCCGTTGAACGGGTTGTCCTCCGCGCAGAGCGCCGTGGCGGCGGACTTCCTCCACGTTCTCACCACGTGGGCGGGCGCCCGGGACCGCTTCACCGAGCTGGGGTTCCGCGGCCCGTCCCACGAGCTCACCGAGAACATCACCAAGGAGAACGGCGCCCCGGGCGTCCCCCTGCCCAAACCGCTCGCCGATCCCCCCGCCGACTTCGTGGACGGGCTCCTGACCGCCTGGCGGGAGCTGAGAAAGTCGGCCAACGTGCTGGTGCTGATCGACACCTCCGGTTCGATGAACTACGACGCCAAGGACAATCCCAATCGAGCGCCCGGCGAGCCGAGCAAGCTCGACCTGGTCAAGAAGGCGCATGGCCCCCTGCTCGACGGGTTCACCGAACGTGACCGGGTCGGGCTGTGGCACTTCTCCAGCACGCACGTCGTCGACGACGAGATCGCCGAGATGGGCGCCCGGGCCGCCGACGGCAGGACTCACAGCGAGCACCTCGAAGCGCACATCAGGGCCCTTCGTCCCCGAGCGGCCACCGCGCTGTACCAGACCATCGGCGACGCCGTGAAGTCGCTGCGCGACCACTACGACGACAAGGCCATCAACGCCGTCGTCGTGCTGACCGACGGCCGCAACGAGACCGCCGGCGGTCCCACGCTCGACGAACTCGTGCGCGCCATCGGCGGCCTGGACAATCCCGTACGCGTGTTCACCATCGCCTACGGCGGCAAGGCCGACACCGGCGCGCTGCGGCAGATCGCCGAGGCCACCCACGCCCGCGCGTACGAGGCGAGCGACCCCAACTCGATCGCGGGGGTGCTGACCCACGTCATCTCGAACTTCTGAGCGCGCCCGGTCTCGGCCGAGTCAGATGCGGTAGTCCCAGTCGAGGCGGCCCTCGCCGAGATCGTCGGCGAGGCCGCGGACGAAGTCGAGCTCGGCCCCGATCTGAACCCGCTGATACTCGCTCTCCACGAGGAACAGCGGGGCGAGGTAGGTCCGGCCGTCCGCGATCTCGGTGTCGAGCGCGGACAGCCGGGCCTCCAGCGCGTCGATCCGCTGCCGCAGCGCCGCCAGCGCCTCCTGGGGCGGTAGCACGGGCAGGAAGGCGAGCGCGGCGGGGAACTCGGGGAACTCGCGGGCCGGGGTGGACAGCATGGCGTGCATCCATTGCCGCAGCGTCTCGCGGCCGGTCTCGGTGGCCTCGTAGACGGTGCGTTCCGGCCGGTTCTCCTCGCGGGCCGTCTCACGTACAGCCAGGAGCCCGTCGCGGAGCAGGCGCTCGATCGTCTGGTAGACGCTGTTGCGCTGCGCGACGTTGACCACGTCGTCCTTGTGCCGCTCCTTGATCATCTGCTGCATCCGGTACGCGTGCATCGGCGCCTCGCAGACCAGCGACAACAGCGCCATGGCCAGGGGAGATCGGCGCGTAGGCATGGGCTCCATCGTATTCTTGTCGGCTCATAGTCATAATATGTATAGTCATTGCATGACCAAGAAAGCCATCATCATCGGCGGCGGGATCGCGGGTCCCGTCACGGCCATGGCACTGCGGCGCGCGGGCCTCGACGCCGAGGTCTTCGAGGCGTACGACCGGGGAGCCGACGGGGTCGGCGCCTTCCTCACGCTGGCGGTCAACGGACTGGAGGCCCTGCGGGTGCTCGACCTGCACGACCTCGTCCGCGATCTCGGCATGGACACGCCGATCATGGAGATCCGCAACGCGCGGGGCAGGCATCTGGCCACCGTGCGGCAGCCGAGCCGCACGCTCAAGCGCGCCGATCTCTACCGGGCGCTGCGCGACGAGGCCGTACGGCGGGGCGTGCGGGTCCACTACGGCAGGCGGCTCGTGGACGCGCAGGTCACCCGGGACGGTGTCCGCGCGATTTTCGCCGACGGCAGCGAGGCCGAGGGCGACCTGCTGGTCGGCGCGGACGGGCTGGGCTCGCGCACCCGTGCCCTCATCGACCCTCACGCGCCGCGCCCCCGGTATGTCGGGCTGCTGAACACGGGCGGCTTCGCCGACGGCGTCCAGGTGCCGGGCCGGCCGGGAGTGTCCTATTTCGTCTTCGGCAGGCGGTGCTTCTTCGGCTATCTCATCCATCCGGAGGGGCAGGTGTGGTGGTTCGCCAACCCGCCGAGCCGCCGGGAGCTCTCCCCGGAGGAGCTCGCGGCGATCTCGCCCGAGCAGTGGCGGGCGAGGCTCCTGGACCTGTTCGTGGGCGATGCCGGGCCGATGCGGGAGATCGTCGCGGCGACGCCGCACATCCTGCCGGCCTGGAACACCTACGACTTCCCGACCGTGCCGACCTGGTCCGGCGACCGCATGGTGATCGTCGGCGACGCCGCGCACGCGACCTCGCCGTCCTCCGGGCAGGGCGCGTCGATGGCCGTCGAGGACGCCGTGGTGCTGGCGAGGTGCCTGCGCGACGTGCCGGACACGCGGAGTGCGTTCGCCGCCTTCGAGCGCCTGCGGCGCGAGCGGGTCGAGCGGGTCGTGGCGCACGGCAAGCGCAACGGCGACGGCAAGGCGCCGGGCGTCGCCGGGGCCTTCGTCCGCGACCTGTTCCTCCCGGTGGTCCTGCGGCAGGTCGAGAAGCGCGACGCCCTGGCCTGGCTGCGCGACCACCGCATCGCCTGGGACGACCATGTCGCGATTTAATTGACCGGTCGTTCTCGAATGTTCTAGGGTCGGGGTCATGGCCAGGACCAAGGAGTTCGACCCCGGCGCGGTGCTGGAGCGGGCACTCGACCTGTTCTGGCGGCGCGGATACGAGGCCACGTCGATGGCCGACCTGGTCGAGCATCTCGGCATCGGCCGCGCCAGCATCTACGCCACGTTCGGCGGCAAGCACGACCTCTACCTGAAGGCCCTGGAGCGGTACGTCCAGACCCGCGACCCGAGCCTCGTGGAGCTGCTGTCCCAGCCCGGTCCCGCCCTGCCGGCCGTACGCGCCCTGGTCGAGCTGTACGCCGAGGACGCGGCGGCAGACCGCGACCGGCGCGGCTGCATGGTCGTGAACGCCGCGGCCGAGCTGCTGCCGGACGACCAGCCGGTGGCCCGGTTCGTCGAGGCGAGCTGGACCGGCCTGGAGACGGCGCTGACCTCGGCGCTGATCCGCGCCCGGGCCCAGGGCGAGATCTCCGCGGAGGCCGACCCCCGGGCGCTGGCGCGGTTCCTGCTCGTCTTCCTGCAGGGGATGCGGGTGATGGGGAAAAGCCACGGAGACCCCGCCCGCCTCCGCGACGCCGCCGCCCAGGCCCTCGCGCTCCTGCGCTGATCTTCCGGCAGGTGGGTTCACTATGCCTCAATTCTTGACCGTTCGTTCTAATTGGATCGCGGCCGCGACGGTCGCCGCCGCGTCGACCCGGCAAGGAGTGCGGATGAGGTTCGCGGACAAGGTGGTGCTGGTCACCGGAGCGGGTTCCGGGGCCGGCCGGGCGGTCGCCCGGGGGTTCGCCCGGGAGGGCGCGGTCGTCGTGGCGGCCTCGCGGGGGCGGGAGGCGCTGGAGCATACCGTCAAGCTCATCGAGGCCGAGGGCGGCCGCGCCGCCGCCGTCACTGCTGACGTGACCGACTCGCCCGATCTGGCCCGGCTCGTCCGGGAGATCGTCACCCGGTTCGGCCGCCTCGACGTCGCGGTCAACAACGCCGGGATCTTCGTGGGAGGCGCCGTCGCGGACCTGCCGGAGGAGGACTGGGCGCGGGCCCTCCACGTCAACACGACGGGCGTCTTCCTCGCCATGAAACACGAGATCGCCGCGATGCGCGCGCAGGGTTCCGGGGTGATCGTGAACGTCGCCTCGAACATCGGGGCGCACGTCCGCTATCCCGGTCTCGGCGCGTACGCCGCGTCCAAGGCCGCCGTCAGCGCGCTCACCCGTACGGCCGCGCTGGAGGAGATCCGGGCGGGCATCAGGATCAACGCGGTCAGCCCGGGCCCGCTGGACACGGCGATGTCCCTGCGCCCCGGGGAGTCAGCGGCCGACCGGGCCGCCCGGCTGGCGGACGCGCTGCCGATCGGCCGGGTGGGCGCCCTCGACGAGATCACCGGGACCGTGCTCTGGCTCGCCTCCGACGACGCCGGCTTCGCCGTGGGGCTCGACCTGGTGATCGACGGCGGCGCCTCGGCGTGACCCTCCCGCGACGGCGCGGGCGTAGCGGGTGGTCAGCACGCGCAGGTGGTCGACCAGCTCGGGCGGGCCGGTTACCTCGAAGTCGAGGTCGAGCAGGCCGAGGTGGACGGCGAGGCTGTTCAGGGTGTCGGACCCGGTGACCAGCACGCAGGTGCGGCCGTCGACGTCCTCCACGACGCCGACGGCGGGGTTGATCCGCTCAGCGACCACCTCGGCGGGGGCGTGGACGAGCACCCGGGCGTGGTGCCGCCAGGCCGCCGCCGACACGCCCCGGGCGACGTACGCCGCCGCGCCGCCCTCGGGCGGGTCCCGGGGCGGGAAGCGGGGGCCGGTGGGCGTGCGCGGCGCGACGCGGTCCACCCGGAACGTGCGCCAGTCGTCCCGGCCGGTGTCCCAGGCCACCAGATACCAGCGGCGGCCCCAGGACACGAGCCGGTACGGCTCGACGACCCGGACGCCGGAGGAGCCGTCGTGCGCCCGGTAGTCGAAGCGCATCCGTTCGCGGTCGCGGCAGGCCGCCGCGAGCACGCTCAGCACCGCGGGGTCGATCACCGGGCCCGGCCGGTCCGGCGGCACCGGCTCGGTGTGCGTCTGCAGGGCCCCGACCCGGCGGCGCAGGCGTGACGGCAGCACCTGTTCGAGCTTGACGGCGGCGCGCTCGGCCGCCTCCTCGATCCCCGTCACCCCGGCGGCGGCCCGGAGCCCGATCGCCGCGGCCACCGCCTCGTCGTCGTCGAGGAGCAGGGGCGGCATCGCGGCCCCGGCGACCAGCCGATAGCCGCCGTCGGTGCCCCGGGTGGACTCCACCGGATAGCCGAGCTCGCGCAGCCGGTCGACGTCGCGGCGCACCGTCCGCTCGCTCACGCCGAGCCGGTCGGCCAGGGTCGCGCCGGGCCAGTCGCGTCTGGCCTGGAGCAACGACAGCAGGCGCAGCAGCCGCGCCGAGGTTTCCAGCATGTTCTCAGTCTGACGGCACTTCAGGACAGAACCTGTCCGGAAGGGTCCGTACCGTCTTCTTCATGAGCGAGAACACACAGATCACGCCCTTCCGCATCGATATCCCGCAGGCCGACCTGGACGACCTGAAGGACCGGCTCGCCCGGACCCGCTGGCCCGACGAGATCCCCGGCACGGGGTCGGAGTACGGCGTGCCGGTCGAGCGCGTGAAGCGGCTGGCCGGCTACTGGCGCGACGGGTACGACTGGCGGGCCCGCGAGGCCGAGATCAACCGGTATCCCCAGTTCACCACCGAGATCGACGGGCAGAACATCCACTTCCTGCACGTGCGGTCGCCGCACGAGGACGCCCTCCCGCTGATCCTCACGCACGGCTGGCCGGGCTCGATCGCGGAGTATCTCAACGTCATCGAGCCGCTGACGAACCCCGAGGACCCGGCGCGGGCGTTCCATCTGGTGATCCCCTCGCTGCCCGGCTTCGGCTTCTCGGGCCCGACGAGGGAGAAGGGCTGGAACCGCTACCGTACGGCGCGGGCCTGGGCGGAGCTCATGCGGCGGCTCGGCTACGACCGGTACGGCGCGGTGGGCAACGACGGCGGGTCGTTCGTCTCGCCCGAGGTCGGCCGGGTGGACCCCGGGCACGTCGTCGGTGTCCACGTCACGCAGATCTACTCCTTCCCCTCCGGCGACCCGGCGGAGATGGCGAACCTCACCGACGAGGACCGGCGGGGCCTGGAAGTGCTGCAGTGGTTCTACGAGAACAAGATGTCGTTCAACATGGTCCACTCGCAGCAGCCGCAGACGCTGTCGTACGGGATCTTCGACTCGCCGGCCGGGCTGCTCGGCTGGAACGCGCAGTTGTTCGGCGAGGACGTCGACGACGACTTCGTGCTCACCAACACGATGCTCTACTGGGCGACCGGCACCGCCACCTCGGCGACCCGGTTCTACTACGAGGACGCGCACGCCGAGCATCCGAAGGAGCCGACGACGGTCCCGCTCGGCCTGGCGATGTTCGAGGGCGACTTCGTGTCCATGCGCACCTTCGCCGAGCGCGACCACAAGAACATCGTCCACTGGCGGTCCTACGGCGCGGGCGGCCACTACGCCGCCCATCTCCGGCCGGACGTGCTCGCCGCCGATCTGCGCGACTTCTACGACACCCTGCGGTGAAGCGGGGCGTATCCGGGTTCTTGACCTGATCCGGGGCGTGCGGGGGAATGCCGGTCGCCGCACGCGGAGCGGGCATCGGGAATGATGACCACATGGGGCGAGCAACGGGGCGGACGCGGACGAGATGGATTCCGCGGGCCGTCCTGGCGCTCCTCGCGGTCGCGGGCATGGCGCTGCCGGGAACGGCGCTGGCGGGAACAGCGCTGCCGGGGACGGCGCTGCCGGGAACGGCGGCGCGGGCCGACGACGGGGAGCGCCTGCTGTTCCGGTTCCGGGACCAGCGCATCACCGAGTCGAGCGGCCTGGCCGTCTCGCCCACCCACAAGGGCATCGTCTACACCCACAACGACAGTGCCCACCTGGGGCAGATCTTCGCGGTCGGCCCGGACGGCCGCACCCGCGCCACCTTCACGATCGGGAACGCCGATGCCAGGGACTGGGAGGCGATGGCGGCCTCCGTCGATCCCGCCACCGGCCGCGGCGTGCTGTGGATCGGCGACATCGGGGACAACCTCGCGGACGGCGGGAGGAACGGCTGGCCGGACGTGTCCGTCTACAAGGTCGTCGAGCCCCGGACGATGGCGGACGCGACGCTGCGGGCCGTCCGGTACCGCTTCCGCTACGCCGACGGCCCGCGCAACGCCGAGGGGCTGATGGTCCATCCCCGCACCGGCCGGCTCTACGTCGTCAGCAAGGAGTTCTCCGGGAACGTCTACGCCGCCCCCGCGAAGCTCCGTACGGACAGGGTGAACGTCCTGCGGCGGGTCGGGGAGGCGCCCCTCATGGCCACCGACGCGGCGTACGCCCCCGACGGGTCGAGCTTCGTCATCCGCACGTACTTCTCCGCGACCGTCTACCGCGCGCCCGGGAAACCGCTCACACGCGTCGGGATGCCCCCGCTCGAACAGGCCGAGTCGATCACGTACACCAAGGACGGCATGGCCCTGCTGACCGGGAGCGAGGGCGAGAAGAGCCCGGTCTACCGGGTGCCGCTGCCCGCCGTCGCGCGCCCGAGCCCCTCCCCGACCCCGCATCCGAGCCGGGCCCGTACCTCCGCGCGACCGCGTGCGGTCGCGGCGCGAGGTGAGGAGCCCGCCGGGAAGGACGGGCTGGGCGTGCCCATGCCGTTGTTATGGGCCGCGGCCGCCCTGGGGGCGACCGGTGGCATCGCGTTCCTCGCCTACCGCACGGGCCGCTGAGGCCGCACTCCGCCGGCTGATGCGGGTCGGCTGATGCGGGTCGGCTGATGGTCAGCTGAGGGGCCGGCTGATGGGCCGGCTGGTGGTCAACTGATCGGCTGACGCGCCCGGCTTGGGGGCCGGGCGCCGTCGGCGCCCGGCCCCCCCGGGGAGTGTCCGGCGAATCACGCCCTGCCGCGCGCGGCCCGGGCGGCGTCCGCCGGACTCCCCGGCGCCGCGAGTGTCAGCCTCGCGCGTACACGCGGTGGACGAACTCGGCGAGCTTGCTGTCGGGCAGTTCCTTGGCGAGGTCGGCCTCGCTGATCATCCCGACGATGCGGTGGTTGTCGATCACCGGCATCCGCTTGATCTGGTGCTCCTCCATCTTCGCCAGGGCCTCCTCGACGCTGGCGCCGGCGTCCACCCAGACCAGGCCGCGGGCGAGTTCGCTCGCCGTGGTCTGGTCGAGGTCCTTGCCCTCCGCGACGCACTTGATGACGATGTCGCGGTCGGTGATGATGCCCTTGAGCCGGTCGTCGTCCCCGCAGATGGGGAGCGCGCCGACGTTCATGTCGCGCATCATCTCCGCGGCCGCGCGCAGGCTCTCGTGCTCGCCGACGCACTGGGCGCCCTCGTGCATGACCTGGCCCGCGGTCTTGTTCACTCCCTCTGTGGTCATGGCTAACCCCCGATTCCCTCTTTTGGGGGGTTATGCCCCGTTTATCCGGAATGCTTCACAGTCGAGGCAGGAAGTGCTCCCCGCGCAGCGCGCGCTCCACCAGCGTGATCGACTCCGCCAGCCGGACGAGGCGGGGGCCCTCCCGCCGGTAGGCGTCGAGGACGGAGGCGACCGCGTGCGGCGGCAGGTGCTCCTTGAGGTCCACGGCGGCGCCGCGGTATCCCTCCCTGGCCGCCTGGATCGAGGCGCCCACCTGCTGGCGGGCCATCCGGGCGAGCGCGAGCGGATACCGGCGCAGCACGCCGTACGCGCGGTAGTCCGGCGGCACGGCGTCGAGCAGCCACGACACGGCCGACGTCTCCCAGTCGGGGCTGCCCGGCGGGCGGACCTCCGGCGGCCAGCCGGGTGGCACGTACACCCCGCAAGCATACCGAACAGAGGTTCGATCACGACGTGGCGGCTCCGGTCGCGCGACAATGGGACACATGCCTCTGACAGCCCTGACGTCATGAGAATCGGGATCGTCGGCGCCGGCATCCTCGGCCTCGCCGTGGCCCGGCGGATGGCGCGCGAGGGCGCCGAGGTGACCGTCCTGGAGAAGGAACCCCGCGTCGCCGCCCACCAGACCGGGCACAACAGCGGGGTCGTCCACGCCGGGATCTACTACCAGCCGGGCTCGCTCAAGGCCACGCTCTGCCGGGAGGGCGTCGCGATGCTGCGCGCGTACTGCGCCGAGCACGGCCTGCCGTACGAGGAGGCGGGCAAGCTCGTCGTGGCCTCGACCCGGGCCGAACTGCCGGGGCTGCGCCGCATCGCCGAGCGCGCCAGGGAGAACGGCGTGCCCGGCGTCGCCGAGCTCGACGCGATCGGCCTGCGGGAGATCGAGCCGTACGCCGCCGGGGTCGCCGCGGTCCACTCGCCGCACACCGCGATCACCGACTTCGCGGCCGTCGCGCGCCGCCTCGCCGCCGACGTGGCCGAGGCCGGCGGGTCCGTACGGCTCTCGCATCCCGTACGCGCGATCCGGCAGACCGCGGACGGCGTGCTGGTGGCGGCGGGGCGGGAGCGGTTCACCTTCGACCGGCTGATCTCCTGCGCCGGTCTCGGCACCGACCGCGTGGCGGAACTGGCGGGGGCGGACGGCGACGTGCGCATCGTCCCCTTCCGGGGGGAGTACTACCGGCTCGCCGGACCGGCCGCGGGCCTCGTCCGCGGGCTGATCTATCCCGTGCCGGACCCCCGCTACCCCTTCCTCGGCGTCCACCTGACCCGCCGGATCGACGGGGAGGTCCTCGCCGGGCCCAACGCCGTCCCCGCGCTCGCCCTGGAGGGCTACTCGTGGGGGCGCGTCTCGCCACGCGACCTGCGCGCCATCCTGTCCTGGCCGGGCACCGGGAAGATGGCGGCCGAGCACTGGCGGACCGGCGTGCGCGAGGTGTACGGCTCGCTGGTCAAGCGGGCGTTCACGGCCGCCGCCCTGCGGTACGTGCCCGCGCTGACCCCCGCCGATCTCGTCCGCGCCGGATCCGGCGTACGGGCCCAGGCGGTGACCAGGGACGGCAGGCTTCTGGACGACTTCGCGATCGACGTGCGCGGGCGGATCGTGCTGGTGCGCAACGCGCCGTCGCCCGCCGCCACGAGCAGCCTGGCCATCGCGCGGCACATCGCCTTAACGGTTCCCTTAGCCTTCTAGGTCTAGAGTGCTGGCGCCATGGTCGCTGAAACTTCCGAAGCCCGGCTGCTGGTCGTCGAGGACGAGCCGAACATCCTCGAACTGCTCGCGGCCAGTCTGCGCTACGCCGGATTCGAGGTGCACACCGCGTCCGACGGCGGCGCGGCGGTCGCCGCGGCCTACCGGCACCGCCCGGACCTGATCGTGCTCGACGTCATGCTGCCCGACATGGACGGGTTCGACATCGTACGGAGGCTTCGGGGCGGCGGCACCCACACCCCCGTCGTCTTCCTCACGGCGCGGGACGCGACCGAGGACAAGATCCGGGGGCTGACGCTCGGCGGCGACGACTACGTGACCAAGCCGTTCAGCCTGGAGGAGGTCATCGCCCGCATCCGGGCCGTACTGCGCCGCACCGCCGGCGACCCGCTGCCGGCCCCGCCGCGGCTGACCTTCGCCGACATCGAACTGGACGAGGAGTCCCACGAGGTCTGGCGCGGCGGCCGCGTCGTGTCGCTGTCGCCGACGGAGTTCAAGCTGCTGCGCTACTTCATGGCCAACGCCGGCCGGGTGCTGTCCAAGGCGCAGATCCTCGACCACGTGTGGGACTACGACTTCCGCGGCGACGCCGGGATCGTCGAGTCGTACGTCTCGGTGCTCCGCCGCAAGCTCGACAACGCCAATTCCCGGGCCCATCCCCGGCTCATCCACACCCTGCGCGGCGTCGGCTACGTCATGCGCACCCCACCCACCCGACCCTGATCCCGTACCCGCGAAGGCCCCGCCGCAGATACGGCCCAGAGCCGCTACGGTGCCGCGACGCCTTGAATTCTCGTGAAAGCACAGAGTTACATCCACGGTGCGTCATAGCATCGCTGCTATGGACTATTGAGCGGGCTCGTCGAGCCCTGCGTCGTTGTGTCGAGTCGGCGCACACCGTGGACGAGGAAGAAGAAGCGGTATGAGCGAGCAGGAGACCTGGCGGGAACTCCGGGATCGCCGGATGGCCGAGCCCGGCGCGGCAGAGGCATACGAAGCGGCTCGTCTCGCCTACGAACTGGGCAGGGCGGTCCGCGTGATGCGGGAGGCGCGTGGCTGGAGCCAGAACGATCTGGCTCGTGAGGCCGGCATGACCCAGTCGGCGGTGGCGCGGTTCGAGGCTGGAGGGACGGTCCCCACCCTGCCTGTCATCGAGCGCCTGGCGAACGCTCTGGACGCGGAGGTCGAGGTCCGTCTTACACCACGGGCTCCCGCTGCGTGACCACGCCCGCGCTGACCCGTACCGAATTCCGATGTCCATATGCCGTCAGGCCGCGAGCAAAGCGCGGCGAGCGGTCTCGCTTGCGGCGCCGGAATATGAGCGTTTCAAGCGATCGCGCTTCGCCTACTTCGTTGATGTCTTCGTCTGGTTCGAACTTTGAACCACTGGCGCGGAGCAGAGTCGGCGCGGTGGGTGTAGAGGGCCCGATGACGATCCGACGAGCGGCCGGGCGGGGGTTTCCGGGTCCGGGACGCTCCGGGGCCGCTGGTAAACCGCCCGGACGACGACGCGTTCCCGCCACAGGTGATAGAGCGCGATCGCGAAGATCATCGAGCCGATGAGGTTGGCGATGGCGTGCCACCAGATCCGGTACGTCCACAGGCCGGGCCCCGGGTCCAGCAGCCCGAACCAGGTCGACAGGCCGATCGCCTGCCTGGCTCCCAGCGCGACGGACACCGTCAGCGCGAGGTGTTCCAGACCATGGATGCCCTGCATCCACACTCCCATCCGCCCCCACCGGCGTGCCTGGGTCCGTCCCGCCCAGCGGGTGATCACCATGACTCCGGCGAGGCCGGCGAGGAAGACGAAGTTGCCGGTCAGATGCAGGATCTCCATGCCCAGTGACGGCTTGGACGGATCGACCCGGCCGAACCCGTTCGCCAGGCCCGTCCCCAGCGGGGTCATCCACGGCTGGGCGTTCGGGTGGAAGACCCAGTAGGCCGCCTGCGCGACGTGCTCCTGGAGATGCCCGATCTGCCCGGCTATCCCCAGCCCGATGATCGCGACCGCTCCCGGGAACACCCAGGGCCGCACCTCGTGGTGCTGCGCGTACGCGAGGACGGCGACGGCGCCCCACATGACGACGGCCCACGCCAGGAGGACGGCCGCTCCCGCGATCTCCCACCATTCCACGCTCATCGGACTCATGCCGCTCCCTCCCGCAGGTCCGCTACGGCCCGTCAGACGCCGGTGATCCCTCCCTCGATCATTGCCGTGTGCGACACCCCTGCCATCTCCGAGCGTGCGGGATGGCCGCTGCCGCACTCCCTTCTCAGGTGCGGGGGTAACGATTGCCAAGGATCGCCGTGAAACCTCGCACCCTCAGGAGCGGCGTGCGATTATCGCACTATGAAAGAGCCTGGCGAGTGGGCGGACATAGGAGAGCGTGTACGCGAGTGCCGCTTGGCGGCCGGCATGTCGCAGGAGCAACTCGCGGCGGCGCTGCGGCTCGACCGGACGATGATCGCGAAAATCGAACGGGGGGCACGCCGAGTAGACGCGCTTGAACTCGCCAAGCTGTCCTCGGTGCTCAAGGTGCCTTTGACCTATTTCCTCACTCCGGCACCGCTGGTCGTGTCCCGTCGCGCGGAACTGGCCGACGACACGCTCACGGACGCGGCACGCCAGTCCTACCGCCTGGAAGTGGCTCTTTCCGCATGGCTGGCCGACATCCGCCAAATGATCGACATGGGAGGCTTTTCGCCTCCGGGAAGAGAGCGATATCCGGTCGCGATCCAGGACGCGTCGGATGCTCGCCGAGCGGCACTGTGGGTGAGAGATCGGCTCGACCTCGGGCGTGGGCCCATCGACTCGCTCATGAGCGTGTGCGAGCGGCTGGGGCAACTGGTCGCGGTGGTCGAAGTGCCGGGCGAGGGAGCCTCGCTGGTCGAGGACGATCTGGCTGTGGCGGTCGTCAGCAGGCACGATGACCCCGGGCGCCGCCGCGCGACCGCGGCTCATGAGCTGGGGCACCTGATCGTCGGGGACGAATACTCCACCGACATAGGCGTCCATGTTTCCCGCGACGACCGAGAGGCGATGATCGACGCCTTCGCCGCGGAGCTGTTGATTCCGGTTGAGGCATTCGTGGCCCCTGTCCGACGGAGCGAAGCGGTGAGGCGCGAAGACCTGGTGAGCCTCGCCGCGCGTTTCAGAACCTCCTGGTCGTTGACCATCCGGCAAGCCGTCGTATCCGGGGTCATCGATGGGAACGCCGCGAGAGAGATGCGCAGGAGGAATCCGACCCGGGCGGAATTGATGGAAGCGGTCGGGTGGGCGCCGCAACCCGACCTCGAAACGGTCCGGGTGCCCCCGAGTTACGCGCATGCGGTCGTGGAATGCTTCAGGAGGTCGCTCATCACGGCTTCCCGCGCCGTCGAACTGATGCGTGGTCAGATCGTCGCGGCCGATCTTCCGCTGCGTGATGACGCGGAACCCGATCTGTGAGCCATACCCAGCCCGCCCCCGTCTCGTGTTCGACGCGATGTGTCTCAACCACTTCGCCCGCGCCGAACGCCTGGACGTGTTACGCGATCTCCTGGCCGGTATCACCTGTCTGACCACTCATGTGGTGCGGGAGGAGATCCGTGCAGGAGTAGAGAATCACCCGGCCCTTCAGGCCGTGCTGGACACGGATCGGCTCGGCATCGCGAGGCTGGATTCCCTGGAGGAGATCAGCTGTTTCGCGAAATGGGTGCAACGCATCGGATCCTCGGACCGCAATCTGGGGGAAGCCAGCGTCTTCTCAGCGGCTGAACTGGCGCGCGGGATCGCCATAACCGATGATCGGGAAGCTGTAAGTGTGGGAAAGGCACACGGCCTGGAAGTCCACGGCACCGTCTGGCTTCTCGCTCGTGTCGGCTGGGACGGGAAGCTCAACGAGGTGGCTGCCGGGAACATCGTCGATGCCTTGATCGCGACCGGGATGCGCCTGCCGTGTTCCGGCTCGACGTACGGATCCTATGTTCGCCGCACCATGAACAGGTGAGTCCAGGGCCGGACCGCTTGGCCCTACGAACATGGTGCTGGGTTGCCGGGGGATCAGTGGGGGGCGGGGAAGCCTTCGTCGGGGAAGGCGGTGGTCGTCGTGGGGAGGACGACCTGGTCGCCTTCGGAAAGGCCGGTGACGACCTCCACACTGGTGTCGCCGCGGACGCCGACTTCTACGGGCCGCCGGACCTGGGCGCCGCCGCCGTCGGTCACCGTCACCACGGCCGTGCCGTCGCCCTGGACGCGTACGGCCTGGGAGGGGACGTAGAGCGCGTCGGCCGCCTCGTCGGTGGTCACCTTGACGGTGGCGCTCTGCCCCAGCAGCAGCCGGGCGGGGCGACTGGCGAGGTCGATGCGTACGCCGTAGCGGACGAGCCGGTTGGAGGTGGTCGCGGTGGGGTCGATGTGGGCGACCGTCCCGGCGTACTCCCGTCCCGGTTGTGTGGGCAGCGTGACGACCGCGGCCTGACCGGTCTTCAGGAAGCGGATGTCCGACTCCGTGAACAGCGCCTGCACCTGCAGGTTGTCGAGGTCGCCCAGGGTGACGAAGGCACCCGAGGTGTAGTGGGCACCCGTGTCCCCCGAGATCGACAGCACCGTGCCGTCCGCCGGGGCCTTGATCCGGATGCCCGCGAGGGCCTCCTTGGCCTCGGCCAGTTCGGTCGTCGCCTGGCTGACCTGCGCCTCGGCCTGCGCCTCGGTGAGCCGCGCGCCCCCCTGGCCCGTCTGTCCGCCTCGGCCGCCCTGCCCGCCTTGACCCGCCTGGCCGCCTCCGAAGCCCGCGTGTCCCTGGCTGCCCTGGCCCCGGCCGCCCTGCCCCTGCGGGTTCTGTCCCTTTCCGCCCTGGTCGGGCGTGCAGGTGCCGGAGGGACGGCCGGGGGATGGGCTCGGCGTGGCGGAGGGAGTCCCCGACGGCTGTCCGGGTGACTGCCCAGGCGGTGCGGTGGGTGGAATCGAGATGCTCACCTCGGGATCGGGCGCGGTCCTGCCATCGTGGCCGGGGTTCGGGCGGTGCGTCCCCGTCGGGTGCGGATGCGGATGCGGGTGCCGGTTCGGCGAGGACGCGGGCGTGGGACCGGGCTTGGGTCCGGAACCACCATGCTCACCACCCCTGTACACCGCGAGCATGGCGCTCGCGGTGCCCGCCGTTCCGTTGCTCGCGTGGATCTCGGTTCTCGCCGTGTGGGCACTGCCCGGGCTGATCGCGAGGACGGTGCTCGTGCCGCCGCCGGTCGGCGCGTACGCCGCGAGCAGGGCCGTGGCGGGCGCCGGCAACTGGTCCACGGCCCGGGAGGAAGCAGCCTGTGCGCGGGTGCCGGACGGGGGCCCGGCGGACGGGCGTGCGGACGGCTGGGTGGTCGGATGCGCCGAAGGGCGGGGAGACGGCGTCGGGCAGGTCGTCTGACCGCCGCCGGAACCTCCCGGCCCCGCCGATCCGGCACCCGCCCCAATCGTGCCCGCGCCGGTCGTCCCTGCTCCGGTCGTGCCTGTGCTGGTTGTGCCCGCGCCGGTCGTCCCTGCTCCTGTGGTGCCTGCGCTGGTCGTGCTCGATCCGGCCGTTCCCGAGCGCGATCGACCGCTTGGGGCGCCGGCGGTCGATCCGGCCGCGCCGGTTCCTGCTCCACCGCCTGTTCCGCTGCTGTCGGAAGGGGCGGATCCGGCGCCGCTTGAGGACACGGCGGCGCTTGAAGATACGGAGGTGCCGTTCTTGACGTCGTCGAGGGTCTCGCGGGCGGCGGCGAGGGCGGCCTTGGCGGCCTCGTAGTCCTCCCGGGCGATGGTGTCGTCGATCCGGGCGAGGACCTTGCCCCGGCGGACCTTCTCTCCCACCTTCACGTAGACCTTCTCGACCACGCCCTCCGCCCCGAAGGCGAGATCGCGCACCCCCGTGTCGACCGTGTTCCCGGCCGCCGAGACGTACGCCGTGACCGTGCCCCGCCTGACCGAGGCGAGCGACATCCGGCCGGTGTCGGAGGAGTCGTCGCCGGTGGCGGAGATCACGGCGACGCTCGCGATGACGATCCCCGCCAGCGCGAGCCCTCCGACGCGGTATGGGGCGCTCGATCTCATGGCGGTCATCCTGCTGACGCCATGTCACCGGTGGCTTGGCCGTACCTGAAAGTTGTCTGTGGATGCGGACTACAGGCGGACTGTCAGCAAACCCTCAGCATCGGCCGAGGTTGCCCGAAGCGGGGTTTGCCAGGGTTCGGGGTCGTGAAGCTGTCGACGAAGCGCGGGACGCTGGTCATCAACGGCGTTCTGGCAGTGCTCCTGCTCGGCGGGATCGCGGCGGCCTGGGCGTCACTGGGAGGCGATTCCTCCGCCGGGGCCGCGCCGCTGACGACCCGGGTGACCCGCGGGACCGTGCTCGCGTCGGTGTCGGCGTCCGGTTCCGTGGAGAGCGCCCGCACCCGGGCGCTCTCGTTCGGCACGAACGGTACGGTCGAGACCGTGCTGGTCGAGACCGGCGACAGGGTCAAGAAGGGCCAGGTGCTCGCCCGCCTCGACGACACGGCGGCCCGGGAGAGCCTGGAGGCGGCCAAGGCGAGCCTGGACGCCGCCGATGACGCCGACACCTCGACCGCCTCGGGCTACTCGCAGTACATCAACGCGAGGAACGCCTACCGGTCGGCGAAGCGGGCGCTGGCGGGGACGGTGCTCAAGGCGCCGTTCGGGGGGATCGTCACGGCGGTCAACGGTTCGGAAGGCGGGCCCTCGGGCGGGTCCGGCGGATCCTCCTCCCAGAGCGGGCAGTCGCAGTCGTCGGCCCAGTCGCAGTCGCAGTCGCAGGGCGGATCCACCGGCTTCGTCGAGATCGCCGACCCCGCGCGGTTGCAGATCGTGGGGAACTTCACCGAGGCCGACGTCACGAGGATCAAGACCGGCCAGACGGCGGTGGTGACCTTCGACGCCCTCACCGGGGTGACGGCCGCCGGCAAGGTGTCCGTGATCGACCCGCAGCCGCAGACGAACAACAACGTCGTGCAGTACGCGGTGACGGTCTCGCTGACCGGCGTTCCCTCCTCCGTACGGCTCGGGCAGACGGCCACGGTCCAGGTGACGGTGGGCAAGGCGGACGACGTGCTCACCGTGGCGTCCTCGGCGGTCACCACGGCGGGCGGCCAGGCGCTGGTGACCGTGCTGGAGAACGGCAGGCAGGTGGTGAGACGGGTGGAGGCCGGCCTGAAGGGCGACACGACCACCGAGATCAAGTCGGGGCTCCAGGAGGGTGACCAGGTGGTCCGGCCCCAGGCCACGACCGTCGGTGGAGGCGGCGGCTTCCAGTTCCCGGGCGGCGGAGGCGGGTTCGGCCGCGGCTTCGGCGGGGGCGCAGGCGCTGGTGCGGGCGGTGGCCCGGGTGGAGGCGCGGGCGGTGGCCCGGGTGGAGGCGCGGGCGGTGGCCCGGGTGGAGGCGCGGGTGGAGGCGCGGGTGGAGGCGGCAGAGGCGGCGGCGGGGGCGGCCGATGAACTCCGCCGCGCCGATGAACCCTGGCCCGCCGATGAACTCCGCCGCGCCGATGAATCCCGCCCTGCCGGTGACCGCCGCCCCGCCGCCTGTGCTCGTCCTCGACCAGGTCACCAAGGTGTACGGCGAGGGCGAGACCGCGGTGCGCGCGCTGCGCGGGGTGTCGCTCACGGTCGAGCGCGGCGACTACGTGGCGATCATGGGGGCCTCCGGGTCCGGCAAGTCGACGCTGATGAACATCATCGGCTGCCTCGACGTGCCGTCCGGCGGCACTTACCACCTGGACGGCACCGACGTCGGCGCCCTCGACGAGCGGAGACTGGCGATCGTCCGCAACCGGAAGGTCGGGTTCGTCTTTCAGTCGTTCAACCTGATCCCCCGGATGAGCGCGCTCGCCAACGTCGAGCTTCCCCTTGCGTACGGCGGGGTGCACGCCGCGGAGCGGCGCCGCCGGGCGCTGGCCGCGCTCGACCGGGTGGGCCTCGCCGACAGGGTCCACCACCAGCCCAACGAGCTCTCCGGCGGCCAGCAGCAGCGGGTGGCGGTGGCCCGCGCGCTCGTCACCGCGCCGACCCTGCTGCTCGCGGACGAGCCCACGGGGGCCCTCGACAGCACGTCCAGCGGAGACATCATGAACATCTTCGACCGGCTCAGCGCGAGCGGCCGTACCCTCGTCCTCATCACGCACGAGGAGGAGGTCGCCGCCCACGCCAAGCGGGTCGTCCGCCTCATGGACGGCCGGATCGTGGACGACGTGCGCACCACCCCGGTCGGCGGCCCGCCGCCGCGGCTCGCCGAGGTGGCCTCGTGAACGCGGCGGAGGTCCTGCGCTTCGCGCTGCGCGGCCTGGCCGCCAACAAGATGCGCAGCGCGCTCACCATGCTCGGCATCCTGATCGGCGTCGCCGCGGTGATCCTGCTGGTCGCGGTGGGCGAGGGGTCCTCCCAGCAGATCCAGCAGAACATCCAGCGGCTCGGGGCGAACTCGCTGACCGTCACGCCCTCCACCTCGGGTGGCGGAGGCGGCCCCGGCGGAGTGGTCGCCCGGCTCCTCGGCGGCGGCGGGGGAGGGGGAGGGGGAGGGGGCGGCCAGGGCGCACGGCAGAACACCGGCCCCCGCACCCAGGCCAGAGACCTGACCCTGGACGACGCGCGGGCGCTGGCCGACCCGGCGAACGCCCCCTCCGTCAAGAGCGTCTCGCCGGTCGTGACCGCCCAGTCCCAGACCGCGACGTACGAGGGGGCGAGCCACGCCATCGGGCAGTTCGTCGGCACCTATCCGAGCTATTTCGAGACGTCGAACAAGCCGGTCGTCAAGGGCGCCTACTTCTACAACGACGACGTGCTCGCCGCCCGGAAGGTCGTGGTCATCGGGCACACGGTGGCCGAGGACCTGTTCGGCGCGGTCGATCCGGTCGGCCGGCAGATCACCGTGTCGGGCGTGCCGTTCACGGTCGTGGGCGTGCTCAAGGAGGCCGGATCGTCGGGGTTCCAGGACGCCGACGACCTGGCGATCGCGCCGCTGCCCGCCGTACAGCAGAGCCTGACCGGGTTCGGGCCGCTGGGACAGATCCTCGTGCAGGCCAGGAGCGCCGAGACGGTCGACGCGGCGCAGAGCGAGATCGCCGGGGTGCTCGACCAGCGGCACGGGATCACGAACGCGGCGGGCGCCGACTACCGCATCCTCAACCAGGCGACCCTGCAGGAGACGGTCAGCGCGGCGACCGCGACGTTCACGGTCCTGCTCGGCGCGGTGGCGGCGATCAGCCTGCTCGTCGGCGGCATCGGCATCACCAACATCATGCTCGTCACGGTCACCGAGCGGACCCGGGAGATCGGCATCCGGAAGGCGATCGGCGCGCCCAGGGGGGCGATACTGGGACAGTTCCTCGCCGAGGCGACGATGCTCAGCCTGGTCGGCGGCCTGCTGGGCGTGCTGATCGCGGTCGTCGGCGCACAGTTCACGATCGCGGGCGTACGCCCGGTCGTCGTGCCGGCCTCGATCGCGCTGGCGCTGGGCGTGTCGGTCGCGATCGGCCTGTTCTTCGGCAGCTATCCCGCCAACCGCGCCGCCGGGCTGCGGCCGATCGAGGCCCTGCGCTTCGAATAACCCCCCGAATAAGGACCCCCCGAGCAGCGACCCCCCGAGCAGCGACCCCCCGAGCAGCGACCCCCCGAGCCGAGACCACCCGAGCCGCGGACCCACCGAAGGGAGACGGATGTGAGCAGACACGACACAGAGGAGCTTCTGGAGAGTTCGCCGTTCGGCGACGACCTCCAGGAGGTGCTGGCGGCGCATCCGGCCCGGGCGGGCGCGTCGAAGGTGACCCTGGCCCTGGCCGGAGGCGTCCTGCTGGTGGCCGGGCTGCTCCTCGGCATCCAGGCGCACAAGCTCTTCGGCGGCTCCACGCCGGGCCGCGCGGCCGGTGCGGGGGCGTACGGCGGAGGCCAGGGCCCCGCCGGTGGTCAGGCCGGTGGTCAGGCCGGTGGTCAGGCGGGTGGTCAGGCAGGCCAGGGCGCCGCGGGCGGCGGGTACGGACGAGGCGGAGCGTTCGGAGGCGCGGGCAGAGGCGCCGGAGACGGAGCCGGGAACACCGGTGGCGGAGCGGGTGGCATGACCTTCGGCACGGTGAAGCTGGTCGACGGCGACAAGATCTACGTCCAGACCATGAGCGGTGGGGTGGTCACCGTCACCACCTCCCACGACACCCGCGTCCAGGTCACCCGGGCGGGCAAGCTCGCGGACATCGAGCCGGGCAGCTTCGTCACCGTCGCCGGGACCGCCGACGCGGAGGGGCAGGTGGCGGCCACCTCCGTCACCCAGGGCACACCCGGCGGCAGGAGGGCGGGCTCGTGACCACCGAGGGCCGTCTGCTGGTCGTCGACGACGAGCCGGACATCAGGGAGCTTCTGTCCGCGAGCCTGCGGTACGCCGGGTTCGAGGTGATCACCGCGGGGACCGGCCGCGAGGCGGTGGAGCTCGCCGGCCAGGCGCGCCCGGATCTGATCGTGCTCGACGTCATGCTGCCCGACCTGGATGGGTTCGCCGTCTCCGACCGGCTCCGCCTGACGGGACGGCGGATCCCCGTGCTGTTCCTCACCGCGCGGGACGCCGCCGAGGACAAACTCGCCGGTCTCGGCCGCGGCGACGACTACGTGACCAAGCCGTTCAGCCTGGAGGAGGTGCTCGCCCGGATCCGGGCCGTGCTGCGCCGCACCCGTTCGGACGGCCCGCTCCCCGCCCGGCTGTGCGTCGCCGACCTGGAGCTCGACGAGGAGTCCCACCAGGTGTGGCGGCGCGGCGAGCCGGTGCGGCTCTCGCCCACCGAGTTCAAGCTGCTGCACTACTTCATGGCGAACCAGGGCCGGGTGCTGTCGAAGGCGCAGATCCTCGACCACGTCTGGCACTACGACTTCGGCGGAGACCGCAACGTCGTCGAGTCGTACGTCTCCTATCTGCGGCGCAAGGTGGACGCGGTCGAGCCGAAGCTGATCCACACCCTGCGCGGCGTGGGCTATGTCCTCCGTGCGCCGCGTGGGTGAGCGGCTCCGCGCCCTGACCCGGGCGAGCCGGAGGCTGCGCCTGCTCGGCGTGCGCGAGCTTCGGCGGCGGGCCGCGCGGACCCCGCTGTGGCTGCGGCTCGTCGCGGGGACGCTGCTGCTCGTGACGCTCGCGATCGCGCTGACCGGGGGCTTCGCCGTACAGCTCCTGCGGGGTTATCTGGTGGACCGGGTCGACGCGCAGCTTTCGGCGTTCGCCCGGCGCCCGTCGGAGCCGCCTTCCGCGTCGCGGCCGAGAGACCCCGACAGAGACCCGGGCAGAGAAACGGAAGCCGAGACGTTCTCGCGCCCGCCGAGGCAGTTCGGCTTCTTCTACATCGTCCTGCTCGACGATGACGGCAGACTGCTGCACACGGTGCAGGAGCCGCCGAACTCCGACCCGCCCGTGCTGCCCAAGCCCAGGGCCGACCGCGGGCAGTGGCTGTTCACGGTGGAGTCCCCCACGGGGGATCGGTGGCGGGGGATCGTCGTGCGCGAGGAGCGGCGCGGCCGCTTCCGCGTCGCCGCGGTGAGTCTCGCCGACATCGACGGCACGGTCTCCCGGCTTGTGCTCATCGTCACCGGCGTGGGCCTCGCCGTGGTCGTCGCGCTCGGCGTCGCCTGCTACTGGCTCGTACGGCACAGCCTGCGCCCACTCGGGGAGATCGAGCGGACGGCGGAGGCCATCGCGGCGGGCGACCTGTCACGGCGTGTCCCGCCCCGCCACCAGCGTACGGAGATGGGCCGGCTCGGCCGGTCCATCAACGGGATGCTCACCCAGATCGAGACGGCGTTCCGGGAGCGGGAGGCGTCGCAGGAGCGGATGCGCCGCTTCATGGCCGACGCCTCCCACGAGCTGCGTACGCCGCTGACCTCTATCCGCGGCTACGCCGAGCTGTACCGGCAGCAGCGGTCGCAGGATCCCGAGACGCTGCTGCGCCGCATCGAGGACCAGGCCGTACGGATGGGCCTGCTGGTGGACGACCTGCTGCTGCTCGCGCGGCTCGACCAGCAGCGCCCGCTCGAACGCCGCCCGGTCGACGTGCTCAGCCTCGTGGCGGGGGCGGTGCTCGACGCGCAGACCCTGGCGCCGGACCGGGAGATCGACCTGTTCCGGCTGGACGGGTCGGACCGGCCGGTGCGGGTGCTCGGCGACGAGGCGCGGCTGCGGCAGGTCGTCGGCAACCTGGTGAGCAACGTCCTGCGTCACACGCCCGAGGGCACCGCCTTCCGCGTCGGCGTGGGCACCCTGCCGGGCCCGGTCGCGGTGATCGAGGTGGCCGACGACGGGCCCGGTCTCGCCCCCGGCGACGCCGGCCGCGTCTTCGAGAGGTTCTACCGCGCCGATCCCGCCCGCAGCCGGGCCGACTCCGGCGGAACCGGGCTGGGGCTGTCGATCGCCGCCGCCCTCGTCCAGGCGCACGGCGGCACCATCACGGCGGACAGCGAGCCCGGGCACGGTGCGGTGTTCCGCATCCGCATCCCCTCCTGCCCGCCCGTCGAGAAAGGCTGACAGATGCCAGGCACTTCGAGATCCGCCGTACGCGGCCCAGGTGGCGCCGCCTCGCTTCGTCGCCCGTACGCCGCGGTGGTCGCGGCGGTCCTCACGGTCGTGGTGGCCGGCTGCGGTGGCGGCGGCAGCGGTGGTGCCGCCGGTGGTGGTGCGGGTGGCGGTGCGGGTGGCGGTGACGCGACCGCCGACCGGGCCGCGGGACCCGGCTCCCGGGCGGCGTTCGCCGACTGCCTGCGCCGGAACGGCGTCACGCTGCCGAGCGGCCGTCCGTCCACGTGGCCCAGCGGGCGGCCGAGCGGCCGGCCCAGTGGCAGGCCGACGGGGTGGCCGAGCGGAAGGCCCACCGACTGGCCCACCGACTGGCCCACCGACTGGCCCAGCGGCAGGCCGGGTGGCGGCTTCGGCGGGTTCCGCTCGATGGACCCGGCGACGCAGAAGGCGTTCGAGGCGTGCCGTTCGCTGATGCCGCAGGGTGGTCCGGGCGGGTTCGGCCGGCGCGGCGCGGATCCCCAGGCCCTGCAGGCGTTCCGCACGTGCATGAAGGACAACGGCGCCGAGGTCTCCGGCGCGGTCCGCGTCCGCGACTTCGCGACGGCGGACCCCAAGGCCGCCAAGGCGTACGAGAAGTGCAAGGTGCTGCTGCCCGCCGTCACTCCCACCCCCGCCCCCGGCGCCTGACGCCCCGGCCGCTGATTCGAGGGCTTTCCCTGGGGAAGGTCGGGTGTATGGCGGGGAACGACAGGCTGCGAGCGGCCCTGGAGAGCCTGCGGCGTCACCTCGATCAGGACCTGTTCCCCCTGGAGATCGGGGACGCCGCGGCCGACCGGCGCGTGCTGAAGGAGCTGCGCGGACAGCTCGACGACTACCTGCTGCCCCGCCTCGCCGCCATCGACGCTCCGCTGCTCGCGGTCGTCGGCGGCTCGACCGGGGCGGGCAAGTCGACGCTGGTCAACTCCCTCGTCGGCACGACCGTGACCGAGCCGGGGGTGCTGCGGCCCACCACGCTCGCGCCGACCCTGGTGTGCAACCCCGCCGACTCTCCCTGGTTCACCTCGCCGGTGATCCTGCCCGGCCTGGCCAGGGTGACGGGCGGAGTCATCGGCGGCGCGACAGGGGGAGCGTCCGGCGCGGGACGGGGCGAGCCCGGCACCCTGCGGATCGCCCCCGTGGAGGCGCTGCCCCCCGGGCTGGCGCTGCTCGACGCCCCCGACATCGACTCGGTCGTCACCGCCAACCGGGAGCTGGCCGCGCAACTGCTCGCCGCGGCCGACCTGTGGCTGTTCGTCACGACCGCCGCGCGGTACGCCGACGAGGTGCCGTGGAGCTTCCTGCGCCTGGCCCGGGAGCGGAGCACGGCACTCGCGGTGATCCTCCAGCGGGTGCCGGACGAGGCGCGCGAGCCCGTGGCCGCCGACCTGGCCCGGCTGCTCGCGGACAACGGCCTGGCCGGCACGCCGCTGTTCGCCGTACCGGAGCTGGCGCTGCCCTCGGAGCGGGCCCGGCTGCCCGCGCCCGCCGTGCAGCCGATCGCGACCTGGCTCGCCGACCTGTCGGTGGACGCCAAGGCCCGGGCCGAGGTGGTCCGGCGCACCCTCACCGGGGCGCTCGACAGCCTCGCGACCCGGGTGCCAGATCTCGCCGACCGCGTCGAGCGCCAGCGTGCGGGCATCGCCGAACTGCGCGCCATCGCCGACAAGGCGTACGACGTGGCGATGTCGGCGTTCGACGAGGGCATGCGGGACGGCAGGCTGCTGCGCGGTGAGGTGCTGGCCCGCTGGCAGGACTTCGTCGGCACGGGCGACCTCATGCGGTCGCTGGAGTCGCGGATCGGCTGGCTGCGCGACCGCATCGCGGCGGCGTTCCGGGGTGGTCCCGCGCCCGACCGGGAGCTGCGCGTGGCGCTGGAGAGCGGGGTCGAGTCGCTGATCCGGTCCACCGCCGACGGCGCCGCCGAGCGGGCCGTCGAGGCGTGGCTGGCCCTGCCCGCCGGGCGCGACGTGCTGGACAGGTCCGGCGTGGCCGTCTCCGGACGGCTCGGCCGCGCCTCCGCCGACCTGCCCCGCCGGGCGGGCGAGGCCGTACGCGCCTGGCAGGGCCATGTGCTCGACCTGGTGAGGTCGGAGGGCGCCGACCGGCGCACGATCGCCCGGGCGGCGTCGTTCGGGGTGAACAGCCTGGGAGTGCTGATCATGCTGGCCGTCTTCTCCACGACGGGCGGGATCACCGGCATAGAGCTGGGCATCGCGGGCGGCACCGGCGTGCTGAGCCAGAAGCTGCTGGAGGCCGTCTTCGGCGACCAGGCCGTACGCACCCTGACGCAGGAGGCCCGGGAGGACCTGCGCCGCCGGGTCCGCGCGCTGCTCGACGAGGAACGCGCCCGCTTCTCCTCGCTGGTCGAGGGGCTGGGCCCGGCCACCGAGACGGCGGCGCGGCTGCGGGAGGCGGCCAAGGCCGTACAGGAGAGGGGCGATTTGTGAAGCTCCTGCGCAGGAAGGCGGAGGTGTCGCTGGACGACCGCCTGGAGGCGCTCGCGGAGGCCGCCGACCTGGCGGAGGGCCGGCTCGGCCCCGACACCGTGGAGCGCGCCCGCGCCGTGGTGACCCGGGCCGGCGTACGGCGGGGCCTGTCGGTGGACCACACGGCCGTGGCTCTCGCGGGGGCGACGGGCAGCGGGAAGTCGTCGCTGTTCAACGCGTTGTCCGGGACGGATCTCGCGACCGTGGGCGTGACCCGGCCCACCACGTCGAAGGCGCAGGCGGCCCTGTGGGGCCCGGACGGATCCGGCCCGTTGCTCGACTGGCTCGGCGTCCCGCTGCGGCACACCGTCGAGGGGGAGTCGCCGGGGCTGATCCTGCTCGACCTGCCCGACCACGACTCGATCGAGCTGTCCCACCGCGAGGAGGTGGACCGCCTCGTCGCCGTGGTCGACCTGCTGGTGTGGGTGCTCGACCCGCAGAAGTACGCCGACGCGGTCGTGCACGAGCGTTACCTGCGGCCGCTCGCCCGGCACCGGGACGTCATGGTCGTCGTGCTCAACCAGGTGGACCGGCTGCCCGAGCACGCCGTCAAGCGTTGCCTGGACGACCTGCGGGGCCTGCTGGCAGACGACGGACTGGACGGCGTGCCGCTCCTCGCCGTGTCCGCCCGCACCGGAGCGGGCCTCCCCGAACTGCGGAAGCTGCTCGAAGGAGAGGTCTCCCGCCGCCGCGCCTGGTCGTCACGCCTCGCCGCCGACGTGGCCTCGTCCGCCGCGGCGCTCTGGGCCGACACCCGGCCCGCGGTCACGGCCGACGCGCCGGTGACCGTACGGGCACTCGCCCCCGGCCCGGACGCCCCGGCACTGACGGCGGCACGCCTGTCCGCCTCGGCGGAGGCGGAGGCGCGCGTGCCTTCTTTGGCGGACACGGCGCCCTCGCACGCGGGAGCCCGAGCGCCGGAGACGGCGCGGCAGGGCCCGGCGTCCACCGGACCGGCGTATGCGGGGATGGCGCCGGCCGGGCAGTATCCGGTGCCGGCGCCGGGGGATGTGGTCGTGCCCGAGGTCACCGTGAGCAGGGCCCTCACACGGGCGCTCGCCCAGGCGGCCGGAGTGCCGGTCGTGGTGGAGGCCGTCGCGAAGTCGCACCGGCACCGCTCGACCGCCGCGACGGGATGGCCGGTGACGCGCTGGCTGCGGAAGCTGAGACCCGACCCGTTGCGCCGCCTGCACCTGGCCCGCGGCAGCCGGTCGTCGCTGCCCCCGGCGACCGCCGTGCAGGCGTCCGCTCTCGACACCGCGCTCCGCGACGTGGGAGTCGCCGCCTCGGCGGGCGTGCCCGAGCCGTGGGCGACAGCCGTACGCCACGCCGCCCGCTCGCGGTCGGGAGAACTGACCGAGACCCTGGACCGGGTGGTCGCGACCGTCTCCGGCGGCGTGTCCCGGCCTCCTCGCTGGTGGCGTGTGGCCGGGGCGGCCCAGTGGCTGACCGTCGCCGCGATGGCCGCGGGGGCGATCTGGCTGCTCGTGGTGTTCGGGCTCGACTATCTGATGCTGCCCCGGCCGTTCACTCCGACCCTGGGCCGGGCGCCCTGGCCGACCGTACTGCTGATCGGCGGCGCGCTGCTGGGAGTGCTGATCGCCCTGGTGTGCCGGGCGGCGGCCTGGCTGGGCGGACGTCGCCGGGCACGCAGGGCCGCCAAAGCCCTGCGTGCCCGGATCGAGCAGGTCGCCGCGGAGCTGGTCATCACGCCCACGCGGGACGAGCTGACCCGCTACGCCCGGTTCGCCGAGTGCGTGACCGTCGCCGCGTCCTGACCACCCTTGACCATGGCGCCGACTTCACCGCGCCGGCCGGGTCCGCAGCCATGTGGGTCCACTAGGCGTTCGCTCAGCTGACCATGCGCGCCGGGTCAGGGGCGTTCGGCCGGCGGGATGGTGCCCGACGGGTCGGGCGTGACGACGTGAGCGGGGTCGGGGTTGGCGTCGGCCAGGGTGTCGAGGTTGGGACGGCCGGCCTCGATCCGGCGCGGGCCCATCTCGCTGTCCTCGGCCGCCGCCTTCGCCTCGGCGGCGGCGCGCTCGGCCTCCGCGACCGCCTCGCTGCCCGCCGCGCTCAGCTCCCGCCTGCCGCCTTCCGCCGTGGTGGCGGAGGAGGCCGGCAGCGCCTCGGTGAACGCCTTCGACACCGAGTTGAGCGCCGAGGTGACCTCGCTCGGGATCACCCAGAACGTGTTGCCCTCGCCCTGCGCGAGCTGGGGCAGCACCTGGAGGTACTGGTAGGCGAGCAGCTTGGGGTCAGGGTCGTTGCGGTGCACGGCCTGGAACACCTCGTCGATCGCCTGCGACTGGCCCTGGGCCTTGAGGATCTGCGAGGTCCGCTCGCCCTCGGCCCGCAGGATGGCGCTCTGCTTCTCGCCCTCCGCCGTGAGGATCTGCGACTGCCGCTGGCCCTCGGCCGTGAGGATCGCCGCGCGCTTGTCCCGCTCGGCGCGCATCTGCTTCTCCATCGCGTCCTTGATGGTCTTCGGCGGGTCGATCGCCTTGATCTCGACCCGGTTGACCCGGATGCCCCACTTGCCGGTCGCCTCGTCGAGCACGCCGCGCAGCTGACTGTTGATCACGTCGCGGGAGGTGAGCGTCTTCTCCAGGTCCATGCCGCCGACCACGTTGCGCAGGGTCGTCACGGTGAGCTGCTCGACGCCCTGGATGAAGTTGGCGATCTCGTACTCCGCCGCCCGGGGATCGGTGACCTGGAAGTACAGCACCGTGTCGATGTCCACCACCAGGTTGTCCTCGGTGATGACCGGCTGCGGCTGGAACGACACGACCTGCTCGCGCAGGTCCAGCAGCGGACGGACCCGGTCGATGTACGGGATCACGAAGTTCAGGCCGGGACCGAGCGTGCGGTAGTACCTGCCCAGGCGTTCGACGTTGCCCGCCCGGGCCTGCGGCACGATGCGGACGGACCGTAGAACTGTGAAGACCACGACCAGGGCGATGATGATTCCGGCGATGACTGCTCCGTCCATGCTCACTACTCCCGGGGATATACGAGGGCGGTGGCGCCCTCGATCTCTATGACGTCGACCGTGGCCCCTGCCGGGATCACGAGCGTCTCGTCGTATGCGCGGGCCGACCACTCCTCGCCGCCGATACGTACCCGGCCGTCCCTGCCGGTGACCTCGGCGGTCACGTACGCGGACTTGCCGACCAGTGCGGACACCCCGAAGTGGCGTGGCGGAGGCTGCTTGATGTGCCGCAACGCGAGGGGCCGTACTCCGGCGAGGCCGGCCGCGGAGGCGATGACGAACACGGCGAGCTGGAGCGCGGGCGGCAGCCCGACGAGCGCGACCACCGTCGTGAGGAGGGCCGCGATCGACAACAGCCCCAGCGCCGCGGTCAGCGTGAAGAGCTCCGCGACGCCCAGCACCGCCGCCAGGATGAGCCATACGATCCAGGAGTCCATTGCCGCCTCCATAGCAATGAACGAATGTCATCGCCGTCTGGTTCCTCCATCAAACCTCACAGGCCGGGGAAACGGCGAGACCGGGGGCGTCGCGGGCGGGGAAGCGGCGGTTCAGCGTCTCGTGGTTTCCGGAGCGGACGGCGCGCGTGGAGCGGATGGAGGAGCGCGGACAGGGCGACCTTCGGATGTGTGGTGGATCAGTAGGTGGATGTGGTCGTGTTCGCCGATGAACTCGCGAAGTTCGACCTCTCCGACGTCGGCGCGGACCTCGCGCATGAGTCCCTCGAGCCGCCGCCGGCAGCGGACTGGCGTCAGGTCGGTGAAGGGTGAAGACCCAATGGGCGTGCAGGCTGTGGACCACACTGCGGCCTCGGCGGATGTCGGGGTTCGGTGCCCATCGAGGTGGCATAGGCCAAACGGTGTTCGATTTGAGGCTGGTGGTGCAGGTGAAACTCCTGCCGACGCCCGAGCAGGCGGCGGCGCTGGAGGCAACCCTGCACGCGGCAAACCGGGCCGCCGATCTGGTCAACCATGTGATCGCCAAGCAGATCGTGACCGAGGCAGAACGCACCGGACGCGGCACCGCCCTGGAAGACCTGAGCGGTGTCCGCGAACGGGTACGGCTCCGCAAGCCCCAGCGGGTCACGCTGCATTCGTGGAGCTTCCACCAGCTGGGAAGCTTCATCGCCTACAAGGCGGCCCGCGCCGGAGTCGCCGTGATCCATGTGGATCCGGCCTACACCTCCCAGACCTGCTCCTCATGCGGGCACGTGGACAAAAGGAACCGGCCCGACCAGGCCACCTTCGCCTGCACGTCGTGCGGCTTCGCTGAGCACGCCGACGTCAACGCAGCCCGCAACATCGCCGCGCGCGGTGTCGCGGGCTGGGCAGTGAGTCACGCTGCCGACGACGCGGCCTGAACCGTCGAATCCATCGACGGTGAGGAGCTGCAAGCTCGGTCGTTTACGGCCGAGAAGCCGACCCCTTCCAGCGGATGGAGAGCGGCAGGAAGGCGGGCCAGGACGGGCTCGGACTCGGGTTGTCGATCGTGGTCGCGATCGTCGAGGCCCATCACGGCACGCTGGAGGTCCGGCCTGTCTCTGAGGGAGGGCTCGACGTGACCGTCGCCCTGCCCGGTCCCGTCCGGGAGGAGGGCCCGGCCTGACCGTCGCCCCGCAGGGCGCTGCCGGCGAGCCATCGGGGCCAGGAGAGCTGCCAGTAGCCCCAGCCGTTGTTCCACTCCAGCCTGCGGGAGGTGCCGGTGACGACGACGGGGTCGCCGCGGAGTGCGTGGTCGTAGAACCACCGGGCCTGGTCGGGACGGACGTTGACGCACCCGTGGCTGACGTTCGTCCTGCCCTGCGCCCACGTGTTGTCCATGGCGTGGACGTACTCGCCGCTGTTGGAGATCCGCACGGCGTACCCGATGAGCTTGTCGTAGTAGCCGGGGTCGCCCTCGCGGCGGCCCGGCGACACCATGCGGACGGGGTTGCCCTTGTCCATCGTGAGATGCGTGCCGCTCGACGTGGTGTATTCCCTGGTGGTCGCCATGCCGGCGCTGATCGGCATCCGCTGTGCGACCACGCCGTCCTGCCGGACGACCATCTGGTGGGCCCGGGTGTCGACGGTGCTGACCATCGCCCGTCCGACGGTGAAGGCCACGCTCCGGTCGGCGACGCCGTAAGTGGCGGGACCGGCGCGGACCCCGGCGAGGTGGGCGGTGAAGCGCACCTCCGTGTTGGGGGGCCACATCCTGCGGGGACGGTAGACGACCTGGGCGGGCCCCGGCCAGTGCCAGGCGCCCTCGGCCGGCCCGCGCACCTCCAGCGCGCGCTCGACGGCCGCGCGGTCCTCGACCGGCCGGGTGAACGTCACGATGATCGGCATGCCGATCCCCACCGTCTCCCCGTCGTACGGTGCGACCGAGGCGACGGCCACCTCACGGCGCGGGCGGAGGGTGCGGAACCCGCCTGCGGCCTGGCTGGTCACGCCCTCGGCCCCGATGGCCACGGCGTCGACCACGTACTGCGTGCCGGGACGCAGCGTCCAGGAGGACCGCCACACGGTGTGGGACGGATCGAACGCGCCGGGCACCGGATCACGCCCCGAGAACGCCAGCACGCTGGTCAGCCTGCCGCCCTCGGCCCGGACGACGAGGCCCGCCTCGGGCGGCGCCGCGGTCGTGCCCGAGGCCGGGGTGATCGTGATGCGCGGCGTGGGCGGTACGCGTACGGCGCAGCCGGCGGATAGCGCCGCACACCCCGCCAGCAGCACCGCGAGCACCGCGCGACGCGCGAATGACAGCCGGAGCGCCGCGCGGGCCCCGAGCGGCGCCGCGGACGGGGTGCGGCTGCCGCGGCACACCGCGCGGCCGCCGGGTGCGTGCCCTTCCGGCCGGCCGGGCCGGGTGCCTCGCCGGGGATGCTCGGGTAACCGATGCTCGGATGACTCCACGGCCCCCAAAGATAGCGAGGGGTGACGACAGAAATACGCTAAGTCGCCGGAAGGATCGTCCCCGCGACCTCGCCGAGGCTCACTCCGTGCGAGGTCCAGGCGGTGATCGTCACGGTGTCGCCGTCCTCCAGGAACGTGCGGGTCTCGCCCGGCAGCTTCACCGGCTCGGCGCCGTTCCAGGTCAGCTCGATGAGCGAGCCCGGCTGCCCGGCGGACGAGACGGTCCCGCTCGCGAACAGGTCGCCGGTGCGGAGACCGCCGCCGTTCACGGTCAGGTGGGCGAGCATCTGGTCGGGCGTCCAGTACATGTCGCGGTACGACGGCGTGGAGACCGTCTCGCCGTTCAGGTCGATCCGCAGGGTGAGGTCGAGACCCCAGGGCGCCTGCCTGGTCAGATACGGAAGCGGTTCGGGATCCTGCGACCGGCCCTCGACCCTGGCCTCCTCCAGCGCCTCAAGCGGGGTGATCCACGCCGACATGGAGGTGGCGAACGACTTGCCCAGGAAGGGACCGAGCGGGACGTACTCCCACGCCTGGATGTCCCGGGCGCTCCAGTCGTTGACGAGCGCGACCCCGAAGACGTGGTCCTCGAACGCGCCCGCGCGCCCGCCGAGCGGCGCCGGCACCCCGACGACGAAGCCGAGCTCCGCCTCGATGTCCAGCTTCTGGGAGGGCCCGAAGGACGGCCGCTGCCCGGACGGCCGCCTGACCGGCGTTCCGGACACCACGACGCTGCCCGCCCGGCCGTGGTAGCCGACGGGCAGGTGCCGCCAGTTGGGTTTCAGCGGCTCCTCGCCCGGCCGCAGGATGCGCCCGAGGTTGGACGCGTGCTCCAGCGAGGCGTAGAAATCCACGTAGTCGGCCACCTCGACCGGCAGGTGCAGGGTGACCTCCGCCAGCGGGATCAGGTGGTCGCCCGCGGCGGCCGCCTCGCGTGCCCGTCCCCGCGCCTCCTGCCAGGCCGTACGGCCCAGGGCGAGGAACGGGTTGAGGCTGGGCGCGGCGAAGACGTCCCCGCCGAGGGCGGCCGCCAGGTCGAGGACGTGGTCCCCGACCCGGACGCCGACCCTGCGCGGCTCCCCGGCCCGGGAGAACACGCCGTACGGCAGGTTGCCGACGCCGAAGCTCATCGCCGCGCCGCCCAGGTCCACGCGTAGCCGGTGTCCTCGCAGGCGAGGGCGGCCTGCCCGAGGTCGAGCGGGCGGAACGTGTCGATCATCACGGCCATCTCGGTCGTCTCCGTGTGCCCCTGGCGTACGGCCTCGACGGCGGCCTCCACCGCGCCCGGCTGCGGGCCGTGCGTGAAGCCCGCGGGATGCAGCGAGATCGAGCCGACGTCGATGCCCGAGCCCTTCCTGGCCGTGTAGTCCCCGCCCACGTAGAACATGAACTCGTCGGAGTCCACGTTGTGGTGGTTGTACGGAATCGGCACGGCCTCGGGGTGGAAGTCCAGCGGCCTGGGGCAGAACGAGCAGACGACGAAGCCGGGCCCCTCGAAGGTCTGGTGGACCGGCGGCGGCGCGTGGGTCCGCTTCACGATCGGCTCGAAGTCATGGATGTTGAACGCGTACGGATAGAGGCAGCCGTCCCAGCCGACCACGTCGAAGGGGTGGTGGGCGTAGGTCAGCCTGGTCAGCCCGCCCCGCGTCCTGACCAGCACCGGCACCTCCTCGCCGTCCGCGAGCAGCGGCTCGGCCGGCGCCCGCAGGTCCCGCTCGCAGTACGGCGCGTGCTCCAGGAACTGGCCGTAATGGGACAGGTAGCGTTTCGGCGGCCTGATGTGCCCGGCCGCCTCGATCACCAGCGCGGTCACGGGCCCCTCGGGCACCCAGCGGTGGATGGTCCCGGTCGGGATGACCACGTAGTCGCCCTCGGCCACGTCCAGCGCGCCGTACGCCGACTCGAACCTGGCCCGGCCGCTCGCGACGTACACGCACTCGTCGCCCATCGAGTCGCGGTACAGCTCGCTGGGAGCGTCGCAGGAGGCGTACGAGATGCGGACGTCGGAGTTGCCCGCGAGAGGCATGCGCCCGGAGACCAGGTCGCCGCCGGGCTTCAGGTCCTGGGTGCGGAAGTGGCGCGGGGAGAGCGGCAGGTTGGGCGTGAGGACGGGCGTTGCCGCGTCCACGGCCTCGGCCTTGACGATCGCCGTCGGCGCGTGGCGGTGGTAGAGCAGCGAGGAGTCGGAGGAGAAGCCCTCCTCTCCCATGAGCTCCTCCTGGTACAGCCCGCCGCCGGGCGCGCGGAACTGCACATGGCGCTTGCGCGGGACCTCCCCGACCACCCGGTAGTACGGCATGACACCTCCTGCTGTCCGTTTATCGGACGTGCATGTCCTATATATATGTACGACGATTCGCCATGCCCGGCCCGATGTCAAGCGAAGCGGGCGCCGGTCCGGTTGCTGAAAGGGTGACCGTCAGCGCGGGGGTTCGGAGAGGGCGGTCGTGAGCCGGACCGCCGCGTCGAGGACGAGCGGGCCCACCTTCTCGGCGTCCAGGTCGGTGAAGCTGATCACGCCGACCGACGCCTCCAGCCAGGGAAGGTCCCGGATCGGGGCGGCGATGCCCTGCGCCCCCTCCTGCAGCTGCCCCTTGCTCGTGTGCAGCAGGGGCTCCGCGAGGCCCTCCCTCAGCGCGAGCAGCGCCTGCCCGCCCGCGCCGCGCGTCAGGGGATGGCGCGATCCCTCGCGGTAGGCGACGTGGAGATCGGTCCACGAAGGTTCGACGACCGCGACCGCGAGCCCTTCGTCGCCTTCGGCCACGGTCAGGTGGGCGGTCGCCCCCGCGTGCTCGGCGAGGGCGCGCAACTCGGGCAGGGCCGCCGCCCGCAGCAGCGGATGCACGGCCTGGGCCAGGACGAGCACGCCGAAGCCCAGATGCACCCGGCCGCTCGCGTCCCGCCGGGCGAACCCCTCGGACTGCAACGTCGTCAGCAGGCGGTAGACGATCGGGCGGCTGAGGCCCAGCTCCTGGGCCAGCTCGGTGGGGGTCCGCCCCCGGTTGGCGTCGGCGAGCAGCCGTAACAGCCGTAAGCCCCGTTCGAGCGTCTGCGCCGACTCGGCCGCCATCATGACTCGATTATCGCCGCTGCCCCGCCCGCGGAGCAGAACCTACACGCAATGTAGCCTACGTCTGATGTAGGTTTGCCCAGTGGGCTTCGTGAACAGAGTCGAGGAACTGGCGGCGCTCGAGGAATGGTGGGCGCGGCCGTCACCGCGTCCCGCGCTGATCTGGGGTCGCAGGCGAGTCGGCAAGACCGCCCTGATCCGCCGTTTCGCCGAGAGTCGGCGGTATGTCTTCTACACGGGGGCCGGGAGCGCGCCCGCTTTCGAGCTCGCCCAGTTTTCCCGGGAGGTGGCGGCGGCCCTGCCGGGCGGCCTTCGCCAACTGGATGTCAGTCCGTACCGGGACTGGTACGACGCCTTCGAGCATCTCGCGGCTCAGGCCGAGCGTGAGCCCCTTCTTCTGGTGCTGGACGAGTTTCCGGAGTTGACGGCGATGTCGCCGGACCTTCCGGGCATCATGCGAAGCATCCTCGACCGCATCCAGGGGCGTACGAACCTGCGCATCCTGCTCAGCGGGTCGTCGGTGCGGGCGATGTGGGAGATGCAGGAGTACCGGGCGCCGTTGTACGGCCGCTTCGACCTCGCTCTTCAGCTTCACCCGTTCCGCCCCCACGAGGCGGCGCTGATGCTGCCGAGGCTGTCCGCGGAGGACCGGGCCACCGTGTACGGAATCGTGGGCGGCGTACCGCTCTACCTGTCGATGTGGGATCAGGACGAGTCGATCGAGGCCAATCTGCGCCGCCTCGCCGTGCGGCCGTCCGCGCCCCTTTACAACGAGGGGCGGCTCATCCTCGCCACCGAACTCGGCACCGGTCATCAGCCCTCGGCGGTGCTGGACGCTCTCGCCTCAGGGCGGACCCGCTTCCAGGAGATCGCCGACGCGGTCGGAACCGACCCCACACGTACACTCGAACGCCTCATTGAGTTGCGACTGGTCGAAAGGCTGATACCGGTTACAGAGGATGAGAGGAGGACAAAACGCAAAATTTACCGGATAGCTGACAATTTCCTCAGCTTCTATCTTGGGCCACTCATGCGGAACAGGTCGCGGATCGAGATCGGTCTCGGAGAGACCATCCTGCCCGTCATCCTCCAGGGCCTGGACGACCACATGGGAGACCGTTACGAGGAGGCGTTCCGCGACCACCTGCGTCGGCGCGCGCCGGAAATTGATCCGCAGGTGGTCGCCGTCGGCCCCTGGTGGGAGGCCGACCGGCAGAACCAGATCGACGCCGTCGTCCTGCGCGGCCGGGCGCGTGAGCCCGTACTCGTCGGCGAGGCCAAGTGGGCGAGATCGGTCTCCGCGCGGCGGCTCGTGGGGAAGCTGTCGGAGAAGGCCGCCCGGCTCGTCCCGGATCCAGAGCGCCTGCGCTATGCCGTGTGCGCGCGGACCGAGGTGACGAACGCCGACGCGGGCGTGATGGCGATCACGGCGGCGGACGTCTTCGCTCCGGAAACGTCTGACGTCAGCGTCCGCTGAGCCAGGCGGCGAACTCGTCGAGATCGATCAGCCCGTCGCCGTCCGCGTCGACCTTGTTGATCGCGCCCTGGGCGCCCTCCGGCGTGAGCGGCCGGCCGAGCACCTCCATCAGGCGGACGAGTTCCTCGGCCGAGATCCGCCCGTCCTGGTCGGTGTCGATCAGGTTGAAAGTCGCCGCGTATTCGCTCATGCCGTCCTCCTCGGGATCGCGATCAGCACCCTAGCCGAAAGCACGCACTGCCCCCAGAGATCGCGCTCAACACTTTTTGTCGGTGGCGTCTGGCAGCATGACGCCTCATGACAGTCAGCCTGGAGGGGAAGGTCGCTCTGGTCGCGGGGGCGACCCGCGGCGCGGGCCGCGGCATCGCGGTGGAGCTGGGCGCGGCGGGCGCGACGGTGTACGTGACCGGCCGCACCACGCGTGAGCGGCGTTCCGAGATGAACCGCCCGGAGACGATCGAGGAGACGGCCGAGCTGGTCACCGCCGCCGGGGGGCGGGGGATCGCCGTGGCGGTCGACCATCTCGACCGCGACCAGGTGCAGGGCCTGGTGAAGCGGATCGACGCCGAGCAGGGCGGGCTCGACGTGCTGGTCAACGACATCTGGGGCGGGGAGCTGCTGTTCAGCTGGAGCGACCGGCTCTGGGAGCACTCCCTCGACGACGGCCTGCGCGTCCTGCGGCTCGCCGTCGACACGCACATCGTCACCAGCCACTACGCGCTGCCCCTGCTGATCCGCAAGCCGGGCGGGCTGGTCGTGGAGGTGACCGACGGCACGGCGGAGTACAACGCCGCCAACTACCGCGTCTCGTTCTTCTACGACCTCGCGAAGACCTCGGTGCTCCGCATGGCGTTCGCGCAGGCCAAGGAGCTGGCGCCGCACGGCGCGACGGCGGTGTCGCTCACGCCGGGCTGGCTGCGCTCGGAGATCATGCTGGAGCACTTCGGCGTGACGGAGGAGACCTGGCGGGACGCGCTGGCCGGCCAGCCCCACTTCGCCATCTCCGAGACCCCGGCCTTCGTGGGGCGCGCGGTCGCGGCCCTGGCCGCCGACCCCGAGGTGAGCCGCTGGAACGGGCAGTCGCTGTCCAGCGGGGGGCTGGCCCAGGTGTACGGCTTCACCGATGTGGACGGCAGCCGCCCGGACGCCTGGCGCTACCTGGTCGAGGTGCAGGACGCCGACCGTCCCGCCGACGTCACCGGCTACCGGTAGCGGCGGCGGAGCCGCCGAGGGTGGCGGTGACCAGGGTCCAGTCGACGTGGGCGACGGCGGCGTTGCCGCCCGCCGTGCCCGCCACCCAATGGGCGACCTGCGGCGCCTCCCTGCTGTCCGGCACGACCCAGGTCACCCCGGTGTCGACGCCGTCGCGGGACAGGCGGGCCACCCCCGCGCTGTCCACGGCGACCCTCCAGGTGGCGGGCCGCCCGGCGTCGGCGAGCGAAAGGACCTTCTCCCAGGTGCCGGAGCCCTTCTTCATCGTCCACACACCACTCCGCTGCACCGTCAGCATGAGCCGCCGGGCGCCGTTGGCGACCTTGCAGCCGAGACTGACCCCCTGACCGGTGCGCGGATCCAGGGCACTGTCGTCGATCACCCGGCCGCGGAACTCCAGGGTGAAGTCGCAGGCCGTGGTCACGTCGAGCGGCAACGTGGCCGCCGCGACCTGGCTCGTGGCGCTGCGCAGGCGCAGGCCGCCGTCCAGGAGCGAGGCTCCTCCCGCCGGGTCGAGCCGCCAGCCCTGCCAGGACCCGCCCGCCACGTGGTCGGTGACCTCCACCAGGGCGAGCACGGCCTCTCCGTCGCTCCGGACCGACACGCCCCTCGGACCGGCCGACGCGGGAAGGGTCCAGTGGGGGCCGGGCGGGGAGGCGGAAGGGGAGATGGCTGGGGAGTCCGGCGGCGGAGCCGGTTCGGCGGCCGATCGGGAGGCTGAGCCGGAGATGAGTTGGGAGGTGGGAGGGAGGGTCTGGAAGGTCGCGGCGCCCGTGGCGTCGACGATCACCCGCCACCGGTCGCCCGCGCCGGGGACGGGCGTCCACCCCTGCGTGGTCAGCACGTGCGGCCCACCGGGACGCACGACGGCCGTGAGGACCCGCGTGCCCGTGTTCACCTCAATTCCCAGGCCTACGCCCGAGGCGGGAAATCGGGTCACCCTGCCGTGGAAGGTCAGGACGAAGCCCCCCGGCGGTCCGTACGGACGGCTGATCGCTCCGGAGGTCAGGCGGAGACGGCGGGCGTCATCAGGGGAGGAGTCCCCCAGGGACCGGCCGCTTTCGCCGGCTGGTTCGATGACGTCGACGCCGCCCCTCCTGACCCATCCGCCCCACCCCGGCGCGACGCCGGTGAAGACCTCCGACAGGTCGAGCCGGGCGACCCTGATCTCGATCTGGTTGTGCTCCCAGGCGACGAAGAACCGGCCCGGCTCGTACTCGTCGGCCGAGGCGTAGACGTCCCAGCCGCGGGCCGCTCCCGAGGTCAGTCTCGTGCCGTCGGCGAAGAGCCGTCCCGGGCCCCACGGGGTGCCCGGCAGTCTGACCTTGTAGTGGAGGACCTCGCGGTACTGGTCCGGCTTGCCGGACGCGGGCCCGGTGAACGGACCGGCCATGGTGTTGTAGATCGCCAGATAGCGGCCGTCGGAGTCCCGGGTGAAGAACGTCTTCACGTAGTAGTTCGGCAGTTCGGGGTCCACGGCGAAGGCGGACCAGGTCAGCCCGCCGTCCACGCTCGTCGCGGTCGCGGCGTACGCCGCGTGGGAGCGGTAGTACGCGTCCTTCTCCGCCGCGGTGCCGCCGCGGATCGTGCGCGCGACCATGAGCAGCGTGCCCGGATCGTCCTGCGCCACGACGACCTGCGGTTCCTCCACCGACAGGCCGGGCGGGTTGGCCGCGAGGCCGCCAGGCGTCCAGGTGACCAGGTCCGCCGAGCGCAGCACGCCGGCCCTGGTGGTGCCCCCCGCCGCCTGCCAGTACGGCACCAGCCACAGACCGTCGTGTCTGAGCGGTTTGCCGGCCACCACAACGCCTCTGGTGTTGGCGGGCACGGTCACCGAGACGGGGAAGCCGGTCCACGTGCGGCCGCCGTCGGTGCTCCGCTTCGCGACCATCGTGACGGGGAATCCGTCGACGTTCCCGGCGGCGTCGCGGTCGGCGCCGATCGTGATCCGGCCGAGGAGCGCCAGCAGCGTCTCGCCGTCCCTGAGGAACATGACGTAGTGGTGGCGGTGCTCGGCGGTGTCGGCCGCGAGTGTGCCGATGGTCCAGGTGCGGCCCGCGTCGCCTGAGCGGCCGTACATGATCGCGCCCTGGTCGGTGGGGGAGGGGTCGAGCGCGTCGGCCACTCCGGCACGCCAGGCCACCACGAGACGCCGTGCGTCGAGCGCGGCGATGTCGGGCACCCGGTTGCCCTCGTGGGGAAGCTCGCCCGGCGCCGTGCCCTCGACGCCGCCCTCGCCACGGCCGTTCACCCGGCCGTACACGGTGACGGGGTCGCGGACGGCGGCGCCGACCACGTCGATCTCCGGCCACGACCGGTCAGACTGAGCCATCGCCCCAGGGAACACGCCCACCGTAGGGCGGACAGGGCGGGTCGCGGGGAATTCAGTTCATGTGCATCTGCCGGTAATGTCACCCCCTTCGCGCGCGTCCCCCGGGCCCGCTCGGGGCACCGGGGGACGCCGGGGGACGCGCGCCTGCCGGGCGGGCCGCCGCGCCGTGACCGGCCGGGCCCGGTGGAGGTCAGGGGGTGGCCACGCAGCCGGGGGAGGGGACGGAGTTGGCGCCGTTCCAGGAGGCGAGGAAACCCAGGGTCGTGGTGGCGCCCGCGGCGAGGGAGCCGTTCCAGCTCACGTTCTTCGCCGTCACGTTCGCCCCGCTCTGGGTGAGCGTGCCGTTCCACGCCTGGGAGACCTGCTGGCCGTTCGCGAAGATCCAGGTCACGGTCCAGCCGCTGATGGGAGCCGTGCCGGTGTTCTTCACCGTGATCTCACCCTGGAAGCCGCCGCCCCACTGGTTGGTGACCACGTAGGTGGCGGAGCACCCTCCAGGGCCGGTCGACGGTGAGGGCGACGGCGAGGGCGACGGCGACGGAGAGGGTGAACGGGAGGGCGATGCGGACGGGGACACGGACGGGGACGCGGACGGGGACGCGGACGGGGAAGGCGACCGAGAGGGCGATGCGGACGGCGATGCGGACGGCGACGGCTGGGCGCCGCCGAGCAGTGCCGACAGGGCCGGATACCACCTGTCGGCCATCTTCTGGTCGCCGCTCGCGTTGGGGTGGACGCCGTCGTAGGTGTCCGCGCTCGTGCTGAAGCCGGTCCACTGGTCGACCACCTGGACCGGGGACGCGGCGGTGGTCTTGGCGGCGGCCCAGCCGGGGATCGCGTTGTTCAGGTCGACCACCCGCTGCCCGCACTCAGGGCAGGTGCCCGGGTTCATCGGAATGATCTTCGCGACCAGCACCCTCATGTTCGGGTTGCTCGCCCGCATCTGGTCCACGAGCTTGCCGTACGCCGCGAGGATGGTAGCGGTGGGCCTGTTGCTCCACACGTCGTTGGTGCCGAAGTGCATCAGCACGATGTCGGGGCGGGTCGCCGAGAGCCATCCGGGCAACTGGTTCTGGTCGGCGACGTTGGTGACCAGCGCGCCGCCGTGACCCTCGTTGTCGCCGTCGTAGGCGACCGAGCAGCCCTGCGGAGGCAGGGTTCCCACCATGTCGATGTTGGTGAAGCCGTTGCTCTGCAGCCGGTTCCACAGCAGGGCCCGCCAGCAGCCGGGCGATCCGGTGATCGAGTCGCCCAGCGCCATGATCCGCACCGGGGCCGCCTGCGCGGGCCGGGTGACGAGCAGTCCGAGCACCATGAGCAGGGCCGCCAGGGCCGCACTTCTCTTCGACATTCCGCTCTCCCTCGTGCCGTCCGGCGCGATGGTAGGGAGCGGTGACCCGTCCGGCCCAGGGACGGCGCCGGGAGAACGCGCCGGCCTGCGGCGATACATGTACGTTTCAGTTTCGATCTTGGAGGGGTGAGGCCCCGCACCCGCCGCCGCCTGGGACGATGCGGGTTCCACCGCGGCGGCCGGACCGAATATGCTGCAGGTCCGTTCGCTTTGCACGTCACCGAGAGGATTCGGTCCCCATGTACAAGGAGTTCCTCGGCGAGGTCGTGGTGTGGCTGATCCCCATCGTCATCCTCGTCGGCATCGCGCTGCTGGTGACCAGCCACGGCTGACGCCGCGTCGTGAGGGCCGGGCCGCCGAGGCCCGGCTTTCGCCTTGTCCCGCGCTCGAACCCCCATGCTCGAACCCGCAACACCCGGCAAATCCGGCCATACCCATATCCTCGGGCCCATCAGGACAAAAGTCTCACTCGCCTGCAATATTGATCAATTACCACGCAGCGTGTGATACTTCCCCGATGACGTGATCGTCAGGTGGGAGTCAGCCGGATGTCCATTGATGTCGCTTCGACGCCGATCCGTAACGCCAGTGTCCTTCCCTTCTATCGGTTCCTCGCGAAGCACCCGCGCGACCCGGTCTCGGCCTTCGAAGAGGTCGGCAGGCAGGCCGGAGGCAGGCTCGTCCGGCTGAACATGGGGCCGTTCCGGCCCTACCTGGTGACCCATCCCGACCACGTGCAGCACGTCCTGCGGGCCAACCAGCCCAACTACGTGCGGGAGGGCATGTTCTGGGACCCGCTGATCCCGTTGCTGGGCGAGGGCATCCTGTCCGACGGGGAGACCTGGCAGGAGAGCCGCCGGGTCCTGCAGCCGCTCTTCACCGCGAAGTACATCGAGTCGCTGGCCGACCGCATGGCCGACATCCTCACCGAGCAGATCGACGCGACCGTGCGTCCCGGCGAGCCCTTCGACGTCGTGAACGGAATCTCGGCCATCGTCCACCCGACGATCGTCCGGCTCTTCTTCGGCGACCGGATCTCCAAGGACGACATCGACCGTCTCATCCCCGCGTACGAGGTGTCGGTGACGGCCACGTGGCCGCGCCTGCTGATGCCGTTCGTGCCGGCCTCGGTGCCGCTGCCCGGTGACCGGGCCTTCCGCCGGTCGATCGAGACGATCAACAGGGTCGTGTATCCGCGGGTCCACGAGGCCCGTCGTACGGCGGGGGAGGGCAGGGACGTCGTGTCGGCGATCTGCCGCGCCCGCGCCGAGGACCACGGCGAGGAGGGGGACCGGCGGATCAGGGACGACATGGTCAGCATGCACGGCGCCTCGACCGAGACCTCGGCGACCGCGCTGACCTGGGTGTGGGTCGCCCTCGACCAGCACCCCGACCTCGCGGAGAAGATCTACGCGGAGCTCGACGAAGTGATCGGGTCCGAGCCGGTACGGCCGTCCCATCTGCCCGATCTGCGCTATCTGAAGATGTTCCTTTCCGAACTGGTGCGCCTGTATCCACCGGGCTGGATCCTGCCGCGGAAGGCGGTCAAGGACGACGAGATCGACGGAGTCAGGATCAAGGCCGGATCCACGGTGATGATCAGCCCGTACCTGACCCACCGGCTCGGCGCGTTCTGGGACCGGCCCGCCGAGTTCGACCCCGAGCGTTTCGGGCCGGACCAGGACCGGCGGCACCGGTGGGCCTACTTCCCCTTCGGGGGCGGCCCCCACAAGTGCCTCGGGCAGCACCTGTTCATGATGGAGGCGCAGCTTCTCATGGCGAGCCTGCTGAGCCGCTTCCGCCCGGTGCTCAGCGCGTCCAGGCCGGTCAGGCCGAGACTCGCCTCGTCTCTGCGGCCCAACCAGAAGGTGGAGCTCACGCTGGTCGAGCGTGCGCGGGCATGATCGCCGGGCACGTCACATCTGAAGAGACGGTGGACGAGGCGGCTCTCGCCGCGGATCTGGGCCGTACCTGCGCGCTCGCCGTGCGGTGCCAGCGGGACCTGCAGGACTGCGCCGGCCGGTACGGCGACCTGTTTCCCGCGCGCCCGTTCGATTCCGCGTTCTTCGCGGCGCTGTCGATGGTCACCGCGTTCGGCTCGCCCTGGGCGTCGCCGGAGGAGCTGCGGGCCTGTGGCCGCGCGTCCTTGTGGATCTTCGCGGTCGACCGCCTCGTGGACCAGGTCGCGGGCTCGACGGCGGAGGCGGAGGCGCTGGTCGCGCGGTGCCTGGCGGCCGCCGGCGACGACACGGCGAGAGATCCGGCAGGCGACGGGACGAGGGCCGCGGCGGCGGGAGACGCGCCCCCCGTGGCGCGCTTCCTCACCGACCTGCGGGACGAGCTGACGGCGGCGCCGGCGTTCACGGCCCTGCGACCGGTCTGGCTCGACCGGCTCGAACGGACGTTGCGCGCGATGATCCGGGAGTGGCGCTGGAAGGAGGCCGGCGCGCCCGTACCGCTCGACGTCTACCTCGACGGCGCGGACGGCTGCGGGTCCTCCTTCGTCAACGTGTCGCACTGGATCAGGACGGGCGACCCCTGGACGCTCGGCCATCTCGACGACCTCCTCGTGGTGAGCGACGAGGCGCAGCGCTACCTGCGCCTGCTCAACGACCTGGCCACCCGGGACCGGGAGCGCGGCCAGGGCGACGCCAACGCGCTCGCCTTCGGCGCCGGCGCCGCGGAGGTGATCACGCGGATGAACGAGATCCGCGACCGCTGCCGGGTCCTTCTCGGGCCCGTGCGGGCGGGCGGCCCGCGTGCCGCGGCCTACCTCGAACGGCAGATCGGTTTCAACACCGGCTTCTATGGACTCGTGGACTACTGGGGCGAGCTTGAACGTGTGTGATTTCTCCCCGGACCAGCCCCTTCAGGGGCCGTCGGATGTGGTCTCGGCCTCCGGCGAATTGATGAGAGACATGATGTCCCGGCCATGGGGGCAGGTGTCGCCCTCCGTCTACGAGACCGGACGGCTGGTCACCCTCGCCCCCTGGCTCCTCGGTCACGAGGACCGGGTGGCGTACCTCGTCGCGACGCAGCGGCCCGACGGGGCGTGGGGCGTGCCCGACGGCTATGGGCTGGTTCCGACCCTCAGCGCCACCGAGGCGCTGCTGTCGGTCCTCATCCGGGGCGACCAGGTCGGCGACCGGGAGGTCCTGATCGGCGCGGTCAGGCGCGGCCTGCGGGTGGTGTCCGGATGGCTGTCGGAGACGGCGGTCTCCGCGCTGCCCGACACCCCCGCCATCGAGGTCATCGTGCCGGCGCTGGTGTCCCTCATCAACGCGCACCTTGACGGCCTGGGCGAATGCGAGATCGGCTACCTGCCGATCCCCGAGGGGATGAGCGAGGGCCCGCTCACCCGGATCCGGCAGCACCTGGAGTCGGGCGCCGCCCTGCCGGGAAAGCTTCTGCACGCGCTGGAGGTGGCCGGTCAGGCAGCGGCCAGCGCCCCTGCCGTGAACCCGACCTCCATCGGGACGGTCGGGGCGTCGCCCGCGGCGACCGCGGCCTGGCTGAGCGGCTCCGCCCTGTCCGACCCCGGGCACCACGCCCGGCGCTACCTGGAGGCGGTGGCGCTGCGGCACGGCGGCCCGGTCCCGGTGGGGCTTCCGATCACCGTTTTCGAACGCGGCTGGGTGTTGAGCTGGCTGGCCCGCGCGGGCATCCCGTTCGACGTGCCGCCGGAGATGCTCGCCGACCTGCGCGCGGCGATCGGCCCCGAGGGCACGCCCGCGGGCGCGGGACTGCCGCCGGACGCCGACACCACCTCGGTCGCGCTCTACGCGCTGGCTCTGCTCGGCATGCCGTGCGAACCGGACAGTCTGTGGGCCTTCGAGACGCCGACGCACTTCTGCACCTGGCAGGGTGAGGAAGGCTCCTCGGTCAGTGTGAACGCTCACGTGCTGGACGCCTTCGGCCAGTACGCCATGGCCCGGCCGGAGCAGGCACATCACTACGCCGCGGTGCTGGGCAGGCTCGCCGCCTGGCTGCGCGAGCGGCAGCGGCCGGACGGGAGCTGGGACGACCGCTGGCACGCCTCGCCCTACTACGCGACGGTTTCCTGCGCGCTCGCGCTGCACGAGTTCGGCGGCGCCGAGTCCACTGTCGCGGTGCGGTCGGCCGTGCGGTGGGTGGTGACGACCCAGCGAGAAGACGGTTCCTGGGGCCGATGGGGTGGCACGGCAGAGGAGACGGCGTATGCCATGCAACTCCTGCTCATGACGGGCCACGGGCCCGGAGACGAGCCCCGGGAGGAAGCGGTGCGGCGAGGGTACCGCTATCTCCTGGCGTCGGCCGACCCGGTGGACGGGCCGGCCCTGTGGCATGACAAGGACCTCTATCTGCCCCTGGCGATCGTCAGGGCCGCGGTGCTCGCCGCCCTGCACCTCGCCCAGTCGAGTGGGCTTGTCGTCCAACAAGCCGGACAACTATGATCACCTGGGCTAATATCAAATATGCGGAATTTTGACGCGTCCCTGATGGATCTCATGGGTTGAGCGCATTTCCGGCCTTTTGCTAGGGTTACGCGAGGTGCGGCGCGGACTTTCGCCGGGCACGGGCTGCCTCAGACGGCGGGCAATTGTTAATGGCCGGTAAACGCGCTGTTAGGGCGTTCTGACTTCACTGGGTGGTATGTCTATGCGCTTCCGGAATTCGCGTGTGCGAACCAAGGTCGCGGCCCTGCTGGTGTCACTGACGGCCCTGTGGGCGTTCGCGGCCTGGGTCACCGTCCAGGACGGTGTCAACCTCATCTGGGCCACCACCATCGACAGTGGGGTCGCCCAGCCGAGCGAGCCCCTGGTACTGGAACTGCAGCGCGAGCGCCGGCTCTCGGTGACGCGTGCCGCCGACCCCACCCGTGTGCTGCGTAAGGATCTGCAGGACCAGCGCGCCCGCACCGACGCCGCGACGGCCGTTTTCCGGGAGTCGGCCACCAGCGACAAGGTCGCCTTCGCGGCCGACGACGGGCTCGCGGCGCACCTGCGGGACACGCTGCGGAAGCTGGACAGCCTGAACGCGACCCGCTCGGCCGTCGACGCCGGGCAACTGGACCGCGTCCGCACCGAGGCCGCCTACAGCGTCGTCCTGGACGCCTTCGACGCGATGTACCGCGCGGTCGCCACGCTCGACGACGCCACGCTCGCCAAGGACGGCCGCACGCTGACCGCCCTGAGCCGGGCGCGTGAGCTGCTCTCCCGGGAGGACGCGGTGATCGCCGGCGTCTTCGCGGCTGGACGGTTCACCGAGCAGGACCACCGTCAGTTCGCCCAGATGGTCGGGGTGGCCCGGTTCGAGCTCGAACGAGCCGCGGACGACCTGCCGGAGTCGGACCGTCCGGCGATGGAGAAGTGGAAGAAGTCGCCGCCGGTGACCACTCTTCGCGCCCTGGAAGATCAGCTTTCGCTCGGCAGGCAGGCCGGCCGTCCGCCGGCCGTCATGGAGAGCCAGTGGCGCGGCGCCGCGGAGGCGTCGATGGCCGGCCTCCAGAAGGTGGTCATCGACGCCGGTGACTCGCTGGTCGAACGGGCGATCCCGGTCGCCGTGGCGGTCATCGCCCGGCTTCTGCTGGCCGGCGTGCTCGGCCTGGCGGCGGTCGTCGCGTCGATCATCCTGTCGGTCACGACGGCCAGGGCGCTGGTCCGTCAGCTTGAGAAGCTGCGGGAGGCCGCGCTCGAGCTGGCCAACGAACGGCTGCCCGGAGTGGTCGCCCGCCTCGCGCAGGGTGAGAAGGTGGACGTCCAGGCGGAGGTGCCGCCGCTGAACTTCGGCCTGGACGTCATCGGCCAGGTGGGCGCGGCGTTCAACACCGTGCAGGAGACCGCGATCCGCACCGCGGTCGAGGAGGCGCAGCTCAGGCAGAGCATCCGCGACATCCTGCTGAGCCTCGCCCGGCGGACGCAGTCGCTGGTCCACCGCCAGCTGACCCTGCTCGATGTCATGGAGCGGCGCGAGTCGGACCCGGCGGAGCTGAAGGACCTGTTCCGCATCGACCACCTCGCCACCCGCATGCGGCGCAACGCCGAGAACCTCATCGTCCTGTCCGGGGCGTCCCCCGCCCGCGCCTGGCGGCGCTCGGTGCCCATGGTCGACGTCGTACGCGGCGCGCTGGCCGAGGTGGAGGACTACACCCGGGTCACCGTGCTGCCGATGGGGCAGACCGCGCTCAACGGGCGCGCGGTCGGCGACGTCATCCACCTGCTCGCCGAGCTGATCGAGAACGCGGTGTCGTTCTCCCCGCCGTACACGATGGTGCAGGTGGGCGGTCAGGTGGTGGCCAGCGGGTACGCCCTCGAAATCGAGGACCGGGGTCTCGGGATGAGCCCCGACGACCTTGAGACGGCCAACCAGCGGATCGCCGATCCGCCTGAGTTCAACCTGTCGAGCACCGCCCGGCTCGGCCTTTACGTGGTCAGCCGTCTCGCCGAGCGGCACGGCATCAGGGTGTCGCTCAAGGCGTCGCCGTACGGCGGCACGACCGCGGTCGTCCTGCTGCCGCGCGAGCTCGTCATGGAGAACGGTGACGAACATCCCGAGCAGGAGACCCGTCCCCGTCTCGACCGACGGGAACGCGGGGCGCGCGAGATCGCGCTGGTGGGCGCGCCCGACGCGGACCCGCTACCAGTCCAGGAGGTGGTTCCCGTGCCCAGGGCAGCAGAGACGCCCAGGCCCGCGCCGATCGCCGCCGAGCCGGCCGCCGGGCCCGAGCCGCCGGCCGCGTTCACCCCGTCCGGGCTGCCGTTCCGGGTGCCCCAGGCGAGCCTCGCTCCGGCGCTCGCCGAGGAGCCGAAGGGCGGCGCGGAGCCGGAGGACGAGGAGGACCGCTCGCCGGAGGACATCCGCAAGATCATGGGCTCGTTCCAGTCGGGGACCAGGCGCGGCAGATCCGAGGCCGCCAAGCTGCTAGGTGAAGGGGAGGACAACCTGTGACACAGAAGACCGGGGCGTCCGCGGACCTCGCGTGGCTGCTCGACGACCTTGTCGCGCGGGTCCGCGAAGTCGAGCACGGCATCGTGTTGTCCACGGACGGTCTGCTGCTGGCGACATCCCAGGGCCTGCGCCTGGAGGACGCCGAGCATCTCTCCGCCGTCGCGTCCGGGCTGCAGAGCCTCGCCCGCGGCGTCGGCGAGCGCTTCAAGGGCGGGCAGGTGCGGCAGACCATCGTGGAGATGAAGTCCGCCTTCCTGATGGTGACGGTGGCGGGGCAGGGCGCCTGCCTGGCCGTGCTCTGCACGGGCGACGCCGACGTGGGCCTGGTGGCGTACGAGATGGCGATGCTGGTCGCGCGGGTCGGGCAGTACCTGACCTCGCCCGCGCGGACCACGATCGACCGGGCCACGGGCAGGGAGGTCCGCCTGTGAACCCTGAGTGGAGCCCGGACGAGGAACGCTTACTCGACGCGCCGACGATCCGGCCGTACGTCATCGCGCGCGGCCGTACGGAGGCGCAGGACCGCTTCGATCTCATCTCGCTGGCGGTGACGATCCGCCCCACCACCGGGGCGGAGATCGGGCTCGACCCCGAGCACCAGGCGATCGTGCGGCTGTGCCGCAGGGCGCTGTCGGTGGCGGAGATCGCCGCCCACCTGGACCTGCCGGCCGGGATCGTCCGGGTCCTCCTCGGCGACCTGTTCGACCGCGGATTCGTGGCCGTGCAGCAGCCCCAACCGGAGATGGACGTGCTCGACGAGCGGATGTACAAGGCGGTGCTCGATGGTCTCCGGGCACTCTGACACCCTGAAGATGCCCAAGGCGATCAAACTGCTGATCGCCGGCGGCTTCGGGGTCGGCAAGACGACGATGGTCGGCGCGGTCTCGGAGATCCGGCCCCTGCGCACCGAGGAGACGCTGACGAACCTCAGCGTCGGCGTCGACGACCTGTCCGGGGTCGAGGCGAAGGCGACCACCACCGTGGCCATGGACTTCGGCCGCATCAGCATCGGGCAGGACTTCGTCCTCTATCTCTTCGGCACCCCGGGCCAGGAGCGTTTCTGGTTCGTCTGGGACGAGCTCGCCCGGGGAGCGCTCGGCGCGGTGGTGCTGGCCGACACCCGCAGGCTGGCCGACTGCTTCCCCTCCGTCGACTACTTCGAGCGGCGCGGCACCCCCTTCGTCGTCGCGGTGAACTGCTTCGAGGGCGCACCGGTCTTCGAACTGGACGAGGTCAAGCTCGCGCTCAACCTCGGCCAGGACGTGCCGATCCTGCTGTGCGACGCGCGCAGGCGGGAGTCGGGCAAGGAGGTTCTGATCGCGCTCGTCAAGCACGCGTACGGCCGGCGGCCGACCGCCGCCGCCCACTGACGCGTCCCACGTTCTCCGGAGGCCGTGTCACCACACGGCCTCCTTCCGTTTTCAAGTCACTTGCGATGTTCATGGAGTTAAGTCGGTTTCATTCCTTTAAATCCCTTTTGTGATTAGAGCGGCGGGCATGCCTTTCTTTCGTCTCCGGCGGCGCGTAACAGCTGCACAACAGCCGTTGATATGAGCGTGAGCCCGCTGTAACCTCTGCCCCATCGCAGAAACTATCGGTCTGAATTCCGAAAGTTTCGGTTGGAATCCAGAAGGGAAACCGCCGTGAATTCGAGTCGTCGGAGTGTGGCGCTGCTTGCGGCGTCCGCGCTTGTCCTCGGGGGATGCAGTAGTACCGGGAACGATGCCGGCGAGAGCAAGAGCTCAGCCGGCGGCAAGGTGACGGTCGAGTGGTGGAACATCTGGACCACCGAGCCCTTGAAGAGCTACGGCGCTCAGGCGATCAAGGATTTCCAGGCCAAGCACCCGAACATCACCATCAAGAGCGTTCCCTATGAGAACGAGGCGTTCAAGGCGAAGCTGACGACGCTCACGCAGTCCGGCAAGGCGCCGGACGTCTTCCAGACCTGGGGTGGCGGCGTGCTCGGCCAGCAGGTCGACGCGGGCCTGGTCAAGGACCTCTCCGGCGACGCCGGTTCCTGGATCGGCACGTTCACCGACGCGGCGCTGTCGGCGTACCAGATCGAGGGCAAGACGTACGCGATCCCGGACGACATCGGCATGGTGGGCTTCTGGTACAACAAGGCCCTGTTCAAGAAGGCCGGGATCGCCGAGCCCCCGAGCACCTGGTCGCAGCTCATCGACGACGTCAAGAAGCTCAAGTCGGCCGGCGTCACTCCGATCGCCCTCGGTGGCAAGGACAAGTGGCCTGGCCACTACTACTGGGCGTACCTCGCCATGCGGATCGGCGGCCTCGACGCGCTGAAGCAGGCGGGTGAGAGCAAGGACTTCACGGGCGCCCCCTTCGTGCAGGCGGGGCAGAAGCTCAAGGAGCTCGCCGACCTGCAGCCGTTCCAGAAGGGCTTCCTCGGCGCGACGTACGGCGACCCGGGCGGCCAGGCCGCGACCATGGGCGACGGCAAGGCCGCCATGGAGCTGATGGGCCAGTGGGCGCCCGCGGTCGAGAAGGACGCCGGCAAGGGACTCGGCGACGACCTCGGCTTCTTCCCGTTCCCGGCCGTCGACGGCGGCGCCGGCGCGGTCACCGACGCCTTCGGCGGCGGTGGCGGCTTCGCGATCGGCTCCGAGGCGCCGCCCGAGGCGATCGAGTGGGTGAAGTTCCTCACCGAGAGCACCGAGCACCGCAAGGCCGTCGCGACAGGGGGTGTGCTCCCGGTGCTGAAGGGCGAGGAGGACGCGGTCACCGACCCGAACCTGAGCGTGGTCGCCAAGAACCTCGCCGGGGCCACCGGGTTCCAGCTCTACCTCGACCAGGCGTACCCGCCGGCCGTCGGCCAGGAGGTCAACGACAGTGTGGCCCAGCTGATCGGCGGAACCAAGACGCCGGAGCAGGTGGCGCAGGCCATCACGGAAACGGCGAAGTCGGAGTAACTGCCGCGTGAAGACGACGAGACCCCGGAGCCACCGGCTCCGGGGGTTCACCACGATTCTCCTGTTCCTGCTGCCCGCGCTCGTGCTCTTCTTCGGGCTCGTGGTGGCGCCGATCCTGCTGGCCTTCTACGCGAGCGTCTTCAAGTGGAACGGCATGCGCGGCCTGCCCACCGACTTCGTCGGGCTGGCGAACTTCACCCGCCTGCTGGCGGACGAGGTCTTCCTGGGCGACCTCTGGCGCGGCCTGTTGCTGATCATCCTGTCGCTGGTGGTGCAGCTTCCCCTCTCGCTGGGCATCGCCATGCTGCTCAACCAGAGGATCCACGGCCGGGCCTTCTTCCGCCTGCTGTTCTTCGCCCCGTACATGCTGTCCGAGGCGATCACCGCGGTCCTGTTCATGATGATCCTGTCGCCGACGGACGGCCTGGCCAACGTCGTCCTGGGCTGGTTCGGGGTCGACCCCCTGGACTGGTTCGCCGACCCGTCGTCGGTGATGATGTCGGTGTTCATCGTCATGACCTGGAAGTACTTCGGCTTCCACATGATCTTGTACATCGCCGGGCGCCAGGGCATCCCGCGGGAGCTCACCGAGGCCGCCCAGATCGACGGCGCGACCGGCTGGAAGGTCTTCCGCTACGTCACGCTGCCGCTGCTCGGCCCCACCATCCGCATCAGCGTGTTCCTGTCGGTCATCGGTGCGATCCAGCTGTTCGACCTGGTCTGGATCATCACCGGCGGAGGCCCGTCGCACTCCTCCGAGACCATGGCCGTGACGATGTTCCAGTTCGGTTTCAAGCGCTTCCAGGTCGGCTACGCGAGTGCGATCAGCGTGGTGATGTTCTTCATCAGCCTCGTGTTCGCGCTCTTCTACCAGAGATACGTCATGCGGCGTGACCTCCAAGGAGCCTCCACCGTGCTGCGAGAACAGCGATGAGCACCAGCCGCCACAAGCAGTCGCCGACGTCGGGCGGTCCCCTGCGCAGCCTGTCCCTGCACACGATCGTCGTGATCACGGCGCTGTTCGTCGCCGTTCCCCTGGTGTACGCCGTGCTCGGCGGCTTCAAGACCACCCGGCAGCTCTCCAGCAACCCGATCGGCCTGCCCGACCCCTGGATGCCGGAGAACTACGGGGGCATCCTCGCCTCGGGGTCGTTCTGGCACATGCTCTGGAACAGCACCTACATCGCGGTGCTGACCACGCTGGTGGTCGTCGCGGTGTCGGCGCTGGCGGCCTTCGTGTTCGCCCGGTTCGCCTTCCGGGGCCGCGAGGCGCTTTTCACGATGTTCGCCGCCGGGCTCATGTTCCCGTTCGCGGTGGCGATCCTGCCGTTGTTCGTGCTGCTGCGGATGTTCGGGCTGCTCGACAACCCGCTCGGCGTGATCCTTCCGCAGGCGGCCTTCGGCATGCCCATGACGATCATCATCCTGCGCGGCTTCTTCCGGGCCATCCCGGGAGAGATCGAGGAGGCGGCGATCCTCGACGGGTGCACCCCGTTCGGCTTCTTCTGGCGGATCCTGCTGCCGATGGCCCGGCCCGCGATCGCCACGGTCTCCGTGCTGGCCGTCGTCAGCAGCTGGAACCAGTTCATGCTGCCGCTCGTGGTGTTCAGCGACGACGGCCTGTTCACGATCCCGCTGGGCGTCCAGCAGTTCCAGGGCCAGTACGCGACGGACGTCGCCCGGGTCATGGCCTACATCGTGGTGGCGATGCTGCCCGCCCTCGGTTTCTACGCCGTGGCCGAGCGTCAGCTCGTCAGCGGCCTCACCGCGGGGGCCGTCAAGGGCTGATCCGCGTGTACAGCCGTACGGTGTAGCCGAGCACCCGGAAGGCCCGCTCCTTCCGGTAGTCCTTCCGCAGCAGGTCGCGCTTGGCCGTGTCCCGCGCGGACGCCAGGTCGGCGGGCGCGGGATGCGGACGGCTCACCACCCACACCCGGGGCGCCGCGCCCAGCGCGGCGGCGAGGTTCTCCGCGGGCAGCTCCCGCCCGGCCAGCGTGCCCGACTCCGCGCCGCCGGCCCTGAGCGCCGCGTCGCGGACCCCGTGGAACGAGGCGGGGTACGCCTCGGCGACCAGGCGGCGGATCGATGGCAGGAAGAGCACGGCGTCTCCGGGCCGCCGTCCCGGCCCGACGACCCGGGCGACGGCGGCCGGGTCGTCCGGACGACTGTCGATCCGCCGTACGGCGGCCTGGTCAGGCAGGGACGCCACCAGCAGCAATACAGGCAGCGCCAGCGCGACGGCCGCGCGCGGTCCGCCCCGCCACCAGCCCGCCGACAGTTCGGGGGATCGGCCTGGTGATCCGCTCGGGGTCTGGCTCCGGGTTTCGCCCGTGGTTTCGCTCGGCGACCGGCCGGGTGACCGTTCCGGCGCCGGTCCCGGCACGAGCCGTACGGCCCGGGCCAGTCCCGCCCCCGTCAGGAGCGCGAGCCCCGCCATCGAGAACAGGACGTAGCGGTCCTGGTAGAAGGGGTGGACCTGCGAGACGGCGATCAGCAGGGCGGGTGGCAGCACGGCGAGCGGCACGGCCACCGCCAGGGGCCCCACCCCCTCCGCGCGCCGGTCGCTCACCCGCAGCGTCAGTCCCAGCAGGACGAGCACGACGGTCGCCGCGAGCGAGAGACCGGACCCGGCGAACCGCTCCACGAGAGCGCGCACCTCGGGCCAGCCGGGCCGCTCCAGCCATGACACCTGGTCGCGCTGCCCGAACGCGATCCGCGCGAGTGGCAGGACGGCGAGCAGGGCGCACGTGCTCGCTCCGGCCCACCGGAGCGGCACACTCCACCGCTGCGGCGGGCCGGGGACACCGGCCTCCGCGGTCGTCCCCGCGTCTCTCGCGGTCCGCCTGCGGGCGACGACCAGGACCGTGGCCGCGTGTGCCACGAGCGCCAGGGCGGCGAAGAGGTTGAGCAGGCACGCCACCGCCACCGCCACGGCGTACCAGATCCATCTCCTCGTGCGTGCCGGGTCCTCCAGCGCCCGCGTGAGCAGCCGCGTGGCCTCCACCACCGCCGCTCCGACCAGCGCGTACGACCGTCCCTCCTGGCCGTAGGCGACGACGACGGGGGCCGTGCCGTACACGAGACCGGCGTACAGGCCGGCCGGGCCGGAGACCAGCCGCCGTCCGATCGCCGCGACACCGGCCGCCGCGGCGGCCGTGGCGACGACGGAGGGGATCCGGATCGCGACCTCCGCCGGGACGGCGTCGCCCACGAGCCGGAGAAGAGGATGGATCAGCAGGTAGTAGCAGCCGTGCACCGCGTCGACGTTCCCCAGCGTGCGCCAGAGGCCGGGCAGCGGCCTTCCCGCGACGACGTACGTCGTCGCCTCGTCCTGCCACATCGATCCACGCCTGATGCCCCAAAGGCAGGCGAGCAGCGCGGCCAGGGCCGGGACGGCCGGCACGGCCGCGTCGCGAGCGCTCCGCCCGGGGCGGGCGCCGGCGTGGTGCCTGATCCTCACACGTCCTCCGTGTCCTGCGGGTGTCCTCTGGCTCGTTCGCGTCCCACCCGATGCCCCGCCGGGCAACAGGAAGGAGAACGGGGCCTAAGGTGAACCGAACGTGAGGAGAACTCGTAGGGAGAGATCGATGGCGGAGTCCGTCGTCGTCCGCACCGCGACGGAGGGGGACGTTCCCGGACTGCGCGCCGTCGCGGACCACTTCCGGCTTCTCGGCCGGTGGCCGGAGAGGCCGGACTTCCTGGACGCGGAGCGCGACTTCGGCACCGTGGTCGTCGCCGAGGTGGACGGCACGATCGCGGGTTTCGGCGCGACCCTGCCCCGGGGGAGGATCACGCACCTCGGAGACCTGTTCGTCCTGCCGGACCATCAGTCGTCGGGAGCGGGCCGGATGATCCTGTCGCGGCTGCTACCGTCCGATGCCCCCATGATGACCTTCGCCTCGGCCGACCTGAGGGCGCTCGCCCTGTACGTCCGGCGCGGTATGCGGCCCCGATGCCCCCTGCTCTACCTCAGCCGCCCGCCGCAGAGCGCACGCCCGGCCGAGAGCGCACGCGCGCCACAGAGCGCACCCTCGGCACAGAGCGCACGCCCGGCCGAGAGCGGTCACGTGGCTGCGAGCGGTCGCGCGGCCGAGAGTGGCCGGGTGGCACGGGCGAGGAACGAGGCTCTCGCGGGGGTGGCCCATGCGCGTCCGGAGAGCGACCCGCTCACGCCGGGGGCCCGCGACGTGGACGCGGCGGTGGCTCTGGACGCCCGGATCTCGGGCGGGGAGCGGACCGCGACCCTCGGCTGGTTCGCGGGCCTGCCCGGCGTGACGGTGCGGGCCGCGGCCTCGGGGTACGCGTTCGTGCGGGTGGCCGGTGACTCGGCCGTCATCGGGCCCGCCGGGGGTGACACCCCGCAGGCCTGCGTCGAGGCGGTACTGGAGGCGGCCGACGCCTGCTCGGGCGCGGGCTCCGTCGAGATCGCGGTGCCGGGCACACACCCGCTGCTGCCCCTGCTGCTCGACGCCGGATGGCGCATCGACGATATGGACACGCTGATGACCAGCGAGGACCTCCTCCGGCTCGACTGCTACATCCCCCACCCCGACCTCGGGTGACGACCTGGGCGGGTGGGGGTGCTTCCCGTCCCCGGCCAGGGGGACACCGGGGACGGGACGACAGAGGCGGCACCCGTGAACGCGCGACGTCCGGTGCACCGGGCTGAACCTGCCGCCGCATCGGGCTGAACCTGCCGGCGCGCCGGGGCCGGGCCCGCCGGCGCACGGTCGCGCCGGACGGTCGGCATGCCCTATGGGATCTTCCGCAGATAGCGGGCCGAGGCCCAGCCGGGGATGCCGTCGGCGGTGTCCACGGCCACCCAGCCGTGGCCGGCGGTGCAGGCCCCGGCGATGTTGCCCTGCGCCGGGCGGATCTTCCCGACGGGGACGTGGCCGAGTCCCGCGCCCTCGCGGACGTTGAGGTAACCGCCCTTGTGCACGTGTCTCAGGCGGTAGGCGCACGACAGCGAGGGCCGGCCGCTGAGATCGAGCCTGTGCAGGTAGCGGGCGGAGGCGAAGCCCGACGCGCCGTCGGCAGCCCGCACCGCGATCCAGCCGTGGTTGGCGGCACAGGAACCGGCGAAGCCGCCGTCGGACACCCGCAGCCTGCCGACGGGGGCGTGACGGCGCCCCGCGCCCCCGCGTACGTGGAGGAAGCCTCCCGCGCTCACGCCCCGGAGACGGTAGGCGCACACGCGCCCGGGGGCCTGCTCGATCTGGCGCGTGACCTCCTGGCGCGTGACCTCCTGGCGTGTGCCCTCCCGGTGGGAGCCGGAGGTCCCGGGTCGCTCGGGTGGGCGGCCCGCCTCCCGGTGCGGCACGGCGGCCGCGGGTCCGCCCGGCACGGGCGGGCGGACGGCGGCCGCGGGTCCGCCGGGTGCTAGCGGGCGGGTCGCCGCGAAGCCGTACGCGGGAAGGCTGAGCCATCCCGCCGAGGCCCACACCGCCAGCGCGGGAACGACGCTCCTGGCCACTCTCACGGTCTCTCCCTTCGGGTCGGCATCGCCCGACGCCCGGCGGGGGGACCCAGGCCTGCTCCACTCACCCGAAGTTGTGATCTGATTACCGTGCGTTTACACCTCGCCCGGCGGCGAGACCGGATTTTTTACCCGGCGCGGGTTCTCACCCGCCGTGGCCGCCGTGGAAGGGCGTGGTCACCCCCTCGTACGCGAGGTGCAGCATCATCCCGAGGTCGGCGTGGCTGAGGTTGTGGCAGTGGTTCATCCACAGACCGGGGTTGCCGGCGCGGAACGCGACCTCCCACACCTCCCCGGGCCGTACGTCGAAGGTGTCGAGCCACAGAGGGCTCCCGGTGGGGGCGCGGCCGTCACGCGCGAGCACCAGCACACGGTGACCGTGGAGATGCCAGGGATGGGTGTCCCTGCCCCGGTTGACCACGGTGAGGCGGACGAGATCGCCCTCCCTGACCACCTGGGTGGGCACGTGCGGGTAGGCGCGGCCGTTGATCGTGTGCGCGTAGATCGGCAGCCCGTCCCCGAGCGCCAGCCCCCGGTCGAGCACGAGCGTGAACCGCCGGTCGAAGCGGGACCGCGACGTGTACGGCGTGGGCGCCGGCGTGCCGTACCGGGTGAGGTCGAGCTCCGGCCACCCGGCCGCCGCCGCGGCGTCCCCGGCGTCCGTGACGTCGGTGGCGTTGCCGGACTGATCAGAGCGGTCGGTGTGCTGGGGGCCGGGAGCGTCGGTCCCGGAGACGTGACCGGTGCCGTTCGCCGTAGCCGTGAGGCGTACGACCTCGGTGCGGTCGTCGGCCCGCAGGACCACCGGGCCGGACGGCATGGTGAAGGCGAGGTCGTACCTGCCGCCCGCCGGAAGTCTCAGCCCGGCCCGGCTCAGCGGGCCCGGCCCGCTCAGGTCCGTGCCGTCCACGGCCACCAGCCGGTAGACCGTGCCGGCCAGAGTGAACCGGTGCGGAGTGTTGTCGGTGTCGACCAGGCGCAGCCGCACCGGTGTGCCCGGCGCCACCCCCTGGAGGATGGGCTGGTCGTGGTCGCCCGCCACGGTCGTGCCCGCGAAGGTGTGCACGGGAAGGGTGAGATCCACACCGGTGGTCGCGGACCCTCTCGGCGCCACGACGAACATGCCGTAGAGACCCATCCGTACGCCGATGTCGGAGACCTCGTGCGTGTGGTACCAGTAGGTCCCCGTCTGGGCGGCCAGGAACCGGTAGACGAACTCGCCGCCCGGCCGCACGGCCTCCTGGGTGAGCCCCGGCACGCCGTCCTCGCCCGAAGGCACGTCGTAGCCGTGCCAGTGCAGGGTCACGCCCTCCGTGATGTCCGCGTTGCGCAGCCGCACCTCGACGAGGTCGCCCTGTGTGGCGGTGATCGGCGGGCCGGGCACCTGTCCGTCGAAGGTCCAGGCGGCCACCTTCCGCCCGGACGACAGCGTGACGGTCGCCGTGCGCGCCGTCAGCGTGAACCGGCGTACGGTTCCGCCGGGCGCGGGCTCCGAAGGGCCGCGGAAATCCGTGACCGGGCGGCCGGGCGCGGACATCTGGGCGGACGTCTGGGCGGACGCGGCATGTCCCGGCATGTCGTGGCCGCCCTCGGCAGGGGCGTCAGCGGCTGGAGCGGCGGCAGCCGGGGCGCCGTCTCCCAGGACGCCGCCTCCGGGAGTGGCGGCTCCGGCGGTGGCGGCTTCGGGAGTGGCGGCTCCGGCGGTGGCGGCTTCAGGAGTGGCGGCTCCCAGGGCGGCTCCCGGTGTCGTGGCTCCGGCGGTGGTGGCCGGGAGGAACGTGAGGACCCCGCCGGCCAGGGCGGCGGCGACAGTCGCCGCCGTCGCCGCGCGCAGCAGGGGCACCCGCGGGGCCATCGCCCGCCATGTCACCAGTACGGCCCCCGCGACGACGGCCAGGAGGATGAGCGCGGAGCCCGGCTCCGCCGGATACCCCAGCAGGAAGGTCTGCACGGGACCGGCCGCCGCCGCGTACCCGGCCCCGAGCAGGGGGACCACGACCGCGGGCGACCCCACGGCGTCCCGTCCGGCCGCCGAGGTCGCGCGGGACGCGGCCAGCAGCCGTGGCCCCGCCGTCACGGCGGCGACGACGCTCGCCGTCAGGAGGAGCGGCAGGGCGACCGTGACCTTCTCCTGGACGAACCACCAGCCGGCCCCGGCCAGCGCGAGAACGGACCCGGCCCGGGCCAGTGACGCGACCATGGCCCCCGCCATCAGGGCCGCGGCCGTCCTCGGGCGTCGGGCGGCGGCCGCCGCCCCCGCGCCCGCCCACGCCGCCGCGGCCAGGACCGAGACGAGCAGGTCGAGCGCCATGAGCCGGTCGGTGGTCACGACGCGCGCACCGCCGAGCCGTCCACGTGGCCCGACACGGCGTCTTCCTTCGAGGCTGGGGCGGTCCACGCGAGCCGCCGGGCCCGGCCGAACACCATCCCGCAGACGCCCATGACCGCCATGCCGTTGAGGGCGTGCAGCCCGAGGATCGCCAGGGAGAGCGGGGTGGTGTTGCCCGCCGCGTCCTCGAACACGCCGCCGAGCGCGACGATCAGCGACTGTACGACGACCAGCCCCACGGGCAGGGCGGTCAGGCCGATGAGCCGCCCCGGCGCCCGGGCCGCGGCCGCGGCGGCGGTGGCCACCAGTGACAGCACCGGGATGACCAGCATGCCGTTCATGCTGTGCGCGGCGAACGAGGAGTCGTCCTGGGGTTTGTCGAACGCGCCGACGGCCGCCAGATACATCTGCACGACGGCGGCGGCGAGTAGCAGTCCCGCGAATACGGCGTAGACCTTGCGCACGGCGGTGCTCCCTTCGATGAGCGGATTGTGGGGATCACCGGGATCGTGTCCCACATCAAGCCGGCGCGTCGTCCCTCTGTGAGAGACACGTCGGCTACCGCTCGGGGAGTACGAGGGCAGGTCTTCCGCCCGCCCGCGTGCTCTCCCGGCGGCGCTCCGATCGTCGCCGCCGGGGGCCGCCCGCGTCGTCGCACGCCGGAAGGGGCTTGTGGCTACCGCCGTCGCATCAGCGGCGCGGGCCGCTACCGCGCGGGGAGTACGCCGTCACTGCGGCCAGCCGGCGATGATGGCGGGGGTGATGGCGTCGCTGTGGCAGTTCAGCGTCGTGCGGCGGGCCCGGTCCACGACGCAGACCTTGACGTCCACCCGCTTGATCCGGCCGTCCGACGACAGCCGGAACGTGTTTCGCGACGCGCAGGTCGTACGCGGCAGGGCCCAGCCGGTGCCGCCGCCGATGTAGTGGAAGCGCGCCCTGATGTAGGCGCAGTGGCCGCCGTGCGTGTCGCGGTCGTACAGGCTGCCGGAGACGACGAAGGTCTCCGCGGTGAACCGGGTGATCCAGACGTCGGCCGTGGCGTAGCCGCGGTGCCCGGCCCGCGACCGCACCGGCCCCCAGTGGAGAGGCGCCGGGGCGGGCCGGGTCCACGCGGCCGGCGCCGTAGTGCCCTGTGCCGCGGCGGTCTGTGTCGAGGCGGCCTGGGTCGCGGTCCGGGGCGTGGCGGCATGGGCCGGAGCGGCCTGCAGGCCCACAGCCGACACGGCTGCCAGCAGTCCGCCGATGACGAGGTTCTTGCTCATGTCGGCCGACCCTAGGGCGGGAGTCTTGGAGGGACCTTGCAGCCGTCTTGTCCCCAGGCGGTATGGCCCACCGCGTCCGCGCACCTACCCGCGTCCGCGCACCTACCCGCACGGCTCCTGCGGACGGCCTCCCGGCAGGAGGGGGCCAGGGTGCCGAGAGGAGAGGCAGGGGGCCGTGACAGGTCCTCATTCACCGCGCAGCAGATATTCGGCCTGTTCCACCACCTCGTCGACCGTGACGTCGGCCACCCACGACTCGTCGTGCGGGCACCGCTCCGCACGCGGATCGAGCCCGCTGACGCCGCAGACCGGGCACTCGGCGGTCCAGGACATCAGGGACCGGTGCCGGGTGCGGGTGAGCGGCCCGGCGTTGATGAGGTTGCCGCACCAGTAGACGCTCACGGTGGCGGTCCCCACCGCCGCGGCCAGGTGCCGGGGGCCGGTGTCGTTGGAGATCACCAGGTGGCACCGCTCGTAGAGCGCCGCCAGGCCGCCGACGCCGAGCGTCCCGACGGCCATCACGGCGGGCCGTCGCATCGCCGCCGCCACCTTCTCGGCCACCTCGCGCTCGGCCTCGACACCGGTGATCACCACCGGCCGGCCGAGCCGGTCGGCGGCCTCGGCGAAGGAACGGGCCGGCCAGCGTCGCCGAGGATCCGTCGCCCCCGGATGCAGGGCCACCAGGCCGGAGGGCAGCTCGCCGTACACGCGGGCCAGTTCGGCACGGTCGGCGCCGGTCACGGCGATCCACGGCTCGAACACGTCGAACGTCCCGCCGACCAGCGCCGCCACCTCCAGGTGGCGGAGGATCTCGTGCTGGAAGTGGACGTACGGCACCCAGAGGTCGAGCCGTTCGGCGTCCGGCGAGCACAGCCCGGCCGTCACCCGGGCGCCGATCGCCCTGACGAACGGATTGGAGTGACGGCCGCCGCCGTGGATCTGCACGGCGAGGTCGAACCGTCGTTCGCGCAGCCCCTCGAACAGGCTCTCCGGGGCCTTGTGGCCGTCCGCCGTCGAGGAGACGCCCGAGATCGGCGGCAGGGCGACGACGTCGTCCACCGGGCCCGGCCTGCCCTCCAGGAAACGCGCGTGCCAGGGCCTGCCGAGGAGGGTCAGCCGCGCCCCCGGGTAGGCCCGGCGCAGCGCTTCCAGGGCGGGCACGGCGAGGACCAGGTCACCCAGGGCGTTGGCCCGCAGGACCGCGATCCGGTCCACCCCCTCGATCACCCCGCCCATCGCCGTGTCCCTCGCCGTTTCCCCGTCTCCGGGCCGATCACGGGGCCGATCACCGTGCCGGTCGCGGTGGCGGTCGCGGCGGTGGTCCCGGTCGCGGTGGCGGTGCCGGTCGCGGTGGCGGTGCCGGTTGTGGTGGCGGTCGCGGTGCCGGTCCTAGTCGGGGTGGTGCCGGTTGCGGTGCCCGTGGTGATGCCGGTCGGCGGGGCGTTCGGCGCGGGCATCACCGCGCCCCCGCCGCCGTCTCGAAGACGTAGTCGTAGCACTCGGCGCCGCGGTGGGTCACCGTCGTCGGCAGTTCGAGGTGGTACGCCCGGCTCGGCAGCAGTCCCGCGCCGCCGTACCTCTCCATGACGCGCAACTGGGCGGCCACGTCCTCACCCGCGTGCCGGGGTGGCACCGAGCGCCAGAAGTCGAACCCGCCGCACTCCACCAGCCGCTCCCGGTCGTACAGCACGCAGCCGCCGATCCAGGCCACCTTGTACGGCCGCCACTCCCGGGGACCCGGTGTGCCGATGTGCGCCTGCGCGAGGTGCAGCGGATTGGACGCGTTGTGCAGGGTCCACCGCCGCCACGCCGGTGACTCCCGGCGCACCCGCTCGGGCCGTACGCCGCCGGTCCACTCCTCGTACGGCGCGAGTTCGGCCGGGCGGACATCGTGGCGGTGGGACAGGCCGTGCAGGGCGAAGCCGACGAACCCGCAGCGCAGGCCGTTCATCGCCGCCAGCAGGACCTCGATCGCCTCCGGCTCCAGCCAGACGTCGTCGTCCAGGTAGAGCGCGAGCCGCCGGTCGGCCCGGCCGAGCAGGAACGCCCGCTGTTCGGCCATGCCCCGGGCCGGCAGGTGCCGATGGACCTCCACGGGCCGATCACGGTGGCCGAGAATCCGCACCTGCGCGGCCACCAGCCGGTCCGCGGCGACCGGCTCCCGTGACTGGTCCGACACCACGACGCGGAACCCCGACACGCTCTGCGCCGCGAGACCCGCCAGCGTGACGGCGAGCGCACTGGGGCGGTCCCTGGTGGGCACGAGAACGTCGAGGTCAGACGGGGTGGACATGCGCGGCTGATACCCCTGGGGTCGTACGGCAAACAGCGCCTCCGAGCCACCGCCCGCGCTCCGGCCGCCGGTCGCCGGACCGGCTGCCGGCGGAGGCCGTCGCCCTGGACGTGACCAGGGGACTGCCCAGGAGGCTGGTGCTGGTCATCGATCCGGGCACCGGCCGCCCTCGGCTCCAGCGAGGAGATCCTCACCGCGGACGGACGCCGGAAGGCTCGGGGTCGACGTTCCCGCCGTCGTCGGCTACCGGCTGTTCCTCCGCCGGGGATGGGCCCCGGACGACCGGACCCCGGCGGGGTGAACCGGCGGATCGCGACGGTCAGGTGGGGCGATCGGAGAGGCGGTCGGGGCGGGGGAACCTGATTCGGCGGCGTCCTGGGCACCCGTTCGGGCCGCGCCTGCCGGAGGCGTCCTCGGGGCTCCGTCCGTTGGTGTGCGCCGGGCCGTGCGCCTCCGCGCAGTGGGGCTCGGCCGGGCCGCCGATGGCGAGCAGGTCCGGAGGGGCGTGGTCGACCTGGAGGGTGGTGTGGGCGATGCCGTACTCGTCGTGGACCATCCGCTGGGCGGCCTGCCGTACGGCGTGGCAGTCGGCGCCGGGGGAGACCAGGATGTGCGCGGACATCGCCGGATAGCCAGAGGTGACCTCCCAGATGTGCAGGTCGTGCACCTCGACCACGTGCTCCAGGGCGGCCGTCCTGCGGCCGATCTCGGCGGGGCTCATGCCCGCGGGGGCGGCCTCCATGAAGACCCGGCCGGAGTCGCGCACCAGGCCCCACCCGGCCTTGAGCATCAGGGCGGCCACGACCAGCGCGGCCAGGGCGTCGGCCCGGCTCCAGCCGGTGGCCCACACCACCGCGCCGGCGACCGTGGTCGCGATGAACGCGAACAGGTCGTTGAGGATGTGCTGGAACGCGCCCTCGACGTTGAGGCTCGACCGGTTCGCCCTGCTCAGCAGCCAGGTAGCGGCGAGGTTGACCACGATCCCGGCGATCCCCGTCACGACCACGTACGCACCCACGACCTCGGGCGGCTCGATCAGCCGGCGTACGCCCTCGTAGACGAACCAGACGCTGAGCAGCAGCAGCGTGATGCCGTTGATCTGCGCGGAGATGATCTCCGCGCGTTTGAGGCCGTACGTGAAGCCGCCCTGGGGCGGCCGGGCGGCGATCCGCATGGCCACGATCGCGAACGCGATCGCGATGGCGTCGGTGAGCATGTGCCCGGCGTCGGACACCAGGGCGAGGGAGCGCGCGACGACGCCGACGACGACCTCGGCCGCCATGAAGCCGAGGATGAGCACCAGCGCGCCGGTCAGCAGTCGCCGGTCGGCCTCGGCGCTGACCGCGTGGCCGTGCCCGTGACCGTGAGCGTGTCCATGAGCATGGCCGGGAGCGCGACCATGTCCGTGTCCCTGCTCCGTCCCGCGCCCGGGTCCCCGCAGGTCCTCGCGCGGGGAGTCGTGCGGGGGTTCGTGCCCTGTGCCGGTCTCACTCATCGTCCCGGTCCTTCTCCTCATGCGTGATGTGCGTGATCGCCAGATCGAACAGCAGTCGCACATGCGAGTCCGCGAGGCGGTAGTAGGCCATCCTTCCCGTGCGCCGGACCTTCACCACGTTGTGGGCCCGCAGCAGGCGCAGGGCGTGGGACGCCGCGGACATGCTGTGCCCGGTGGCCGCGGCGAGGTCGCACACGCACATCTCGCCGCCTTCGAGCAGCGCCGCGATCAGCCGCAGCCGTCCGGGGTCGGACAGCAGCCCGAAGATCTGCGCCAGGTCCTCCATCGTCTCCGGGCCCGGCATGACCCGCCTGACGCTCTCCACCCGGCCCGCGTCGACCACGGGCAGCATGCAGGAATCGGCGGTCTCGATGTCCACAACGTTTGAACGGTCGTTCACATGAAGAAGTTTAGGTGACCGGGCCGCCCTGTCAACGACCCCCGGTCCGGGGCCTCGGCCGACGACGCCCTCGGTGGATCGGTCCACCTGAAAGGATCTTAATTTCGCAGGTAGCAGCAGCTATTGGGCCTTCATTCTTAGGAAACTTTCTTTTATATTTGGGCCACCCCCAGCAGTGAGGAGCACCACATGCGAAGAGCGCTGACCTTCCTCGCGACGGCGACGGTCGTCATCGGTGCCACGGTGTTCGTCGCCTCGCCCGCTCAGGCGCACGGGTACGTCTCGTCGCCGCCGAGCCGGCAGGCGATGTGCGCGCAGGGCCGCGTCCCCAACTGCGGCGACATCGTGTACGAACCCCAGAGCGTCGAAGGGCCGAAGGGGCTGCGCAGCTGCAGCGGCGGCAACGCCCGGTTCGCCCAGCTCGACGACGAGAGCAGGCCGTGGCCCGCGACCAGCGTCGGCAGCACCGTCACCTTCACCTGGTCGCTGACCGCCCGCCACTCGACGAGCACATGGGAGTACTACATCGGCGGCACGCGGATCGCCGTCTTCGACGACCACGGCGCGCAGCCGCCGGCCACCGTCAGCCACAGCGTGAGCCTGGGCGGCCGTACGGGCCGGCAGAAGGTCCTCGCCGTCTGGAACGTGGCCGACACGACGAACGCCTTCTACGCCTGCGTCGACCTCCAGGTCGGTTCGGGCGGGACGCCCAGCCCGAGCCCGTCCCCGACGCCGCAGCGCACCCCCTCGCCGAGCCCTTCACCAAGTCCTTCTCCCAGCGCCTCTCCCACGCGCAGTCCCTCGCCGACCCCGACCGTGCCGGGCGGCACCTGGGCGGCCGGTACGGCGTACAAGGTGGGAGACCGGGTCACCTACGCAGGCCTGACCTACCGGTGTATCCAGGCGCACACCGCGCTCACCGGCTGGGAGCCGCCGAACGTCCCGGCGCTCTGGCAGAGGGTCTGAGCCCCGAGCCCGGCCGGCTCGTACGCGGCCCGTGCTCCCTGCGGGCACGGGCCGCCGTACGGTCGGGACGCGGTTCAGGCGACGTGGACGTGGACCTCGGCGCCCTGCGTGAAGGCGCGGGAGTACGGGCACTCGCGGTGGGCCTCGTCCACCAGTCGCCGGGCCGTCTCGGGCTCGACCCCCGGCAGGCGTACGGTCACGTCCGTACTGATCGTGTAGTCGTCGGCGACGCCCCGCTTGCGCAGCGTGACGGAGGCGTCGACGGTGGCGTCGGCGGTCCGGGTGCCCTGCCGTCCGGCGACCAGGGTCAGCGAGTTGTGGAAGCACGACGCGTACGCCGCCGCGAGCAGTTGCTCGGGGTTGGTCTCCCCGCCGGGCCCGCCCAGTTCCGGGGGAGCCTTGATGCGCACGTCGAGCAGGCCGTCGTCGGAGGCCACCTTTCCCAGGACGGACGAGGCGCGGGCCGTGTAGAGGCCGTCGTACGATCCGTCGCGGCCGCGCTCGCCGCGCCGCTCCTGCCCCGGCCCGCCTTCCCGGGCCGGGCCTGGCTGCGCCGCCTCGCCGGGCTGTTCGCCGGTCCGGTCCTCGGGCCGGTCTTCCGGCCGGTCTTCGTCCGGGCGCATGAGCCCGGTGAGCTCCGCCTCCACCCCGGGGCCCGAATAGTCGGGCCCCGGTGCCCGGTCGCCCGGCAGGTGAGTGAACCGCCGTATTTCCTCGCTCATCGCGTTTCCCCCGTCATGGATCGGCGGGTGGCGTACCCCTCTGACCTGCCCGATATCGGAATCCAGGAGCAAAGATTCACCTGTGCTACCGTCCCCGCAGGATCTGGGCGACGAGGAGTGGATCGGTATGAGCGGTGTTCGGTGGGGCATCCTCGGCACGGCGGGCATCGCCGCCCGGGCGTTCCTTCCGGGTCTGCGCGAGGCGGGCGGCGGCACGGCCGCCGTCGTGGCGGGCCGCGACCTCGCGCGGGCCGAGGCGTTCGCCGGTGAGAACGGCGTCGGCCGTGCGGTGCGCGGATACGAGGCCGTGATCGAGGACCCGGACATCGACGCGGTCTACGTCCCGCTCCCGAACGCCCTGCACGCGCCGTGGACGATCGCCGCCCTGGAGGCCGGCAAGGCGGTGCTGTGCGAGAAGCCGCTGTGCCTCACGGCCACGGAGGCCGAGAGCGTGATCGACGTGGCCCGCCGGTCGGCCCGCCCGCTCTGGGAGGCGTTCGTCTTCCCGTTCCACCCGCAGACGGCCCGGCTCCGCGAGCTCCTCGAACAGGGCGCCATCGGCGACCTGCGGGAGATCTGGTCGTCCTTCCACTTCCAGCTCGAGGGCGCGGAGAACATCCGGTTCGACGCGGCCCTCGGCGGCGGCGCCCTCTACGACGTGGGCTGCTACTCCGTACGGCTCGCGCAGCTGCTGTTCGGCCGCGAGGCCGTGGCCGGTCACGCCGTCACGGTCAAGGGCGAGGCCGGGGTGGACGTCGAGACCGCCGGAGTGCTCGAGTTCGATCCCGGCCGCCTGCTGCTGAGCTGCAGCTTCGACCTGCCGTTCACGACGTACGCCCGGCTGGTCGGCACCGGCGGGGAGATCCGCCTGACCAATCCCTTCCACCCGAAGCCGCACGACGTGATGGAGGTCTGGCGCGAGGAGCGGCCGGTCCAGCGGCACGAGCCGGGGGAGGGCTCGACGTTCTCCTTCGGCATCCGCCACATCCACGAGGTGCTGCGCGGCGAGGCCGAGCCCCGGCACACCGCCGTAGACGACTCCCTCGGCACCGCCCGGGCACTCGACCTGCTCCGCTGAGCACACCCTCCCCCGGCCCCGGCCGTCAGCCTCCTGATGTGGCGTAGGTCGCGATGATCGCACCCGTGCTGGTCACCCGGCTGTCGACCAACCGGAATGCGCGAAGCGCGCCGTCGTCGGCGAATAGGCGCTTGCCGCCACCCGCCACCACTGGGTCGATCATCATCCGGAGTTCGTCCACCAGGCCCAGAGCCATCAGGGTCTGGACGAGCCCGGGGCTGCCGATCACATGGAGGTCCTTCCCCTCCTCCGCCTTCAGGGCCCGTACGGCCGTGCCGATGTCGCCTCGCAGCAGCGTCGAGTTCCGCCAGCCAAGCGGTTCGTCGAGGGTCGTCGAGGCGACGTACTTCGGCAACGCGTTCAGGGGCTCGGCGAGCACCTGCTGGTCCGTCGGCGCGGTCGGCCAGTGGGCGGCGAAGCGCTCGTACGTGCCGCGTCCCAGCAGGTAGCCGCCCGCGCCGCGCACATTCTCGATCACCCACGTCATGGACAACTCGTCGAAGTAGCGGGTATGCCAGCCACCGTGCCGGAAGCCACCGGTCACGTCCTCGTCGGCATAACTGGGAGATTGCACCACCCCGTCCAGCGTCATCCACTCATTCGCGATCACCTTGCGCATTCCGGCCTCCTACCGGTCGTCTGTCCGCCGCTCCGTTCCGCGTTGCCTCACGGAAGGCGCCGTCACCCGCTGGGACGAAGTCAGGCGCCCGCTTTCGACATCACCCGAGTACCGGCCGGAGCCTGTGGTCGTGAGCGGAGGGCCGTGGATGCGAGCCGCTCCGTGGTATGCATGGGCGATGGCGACCCCCCGGCCGTTCGACGCGGTGCTGTGCGACTTCGACGGCGTCATCCGTTTCCACGACCAGACGGAACTGGCCGAGTTGGAGCGCGCGGCCGGTCTCGCCGAGGGCGCCACGACGAAGGTCGTCTTCGCGCCCGAGGTCGGCCTGCCGGCCCTGCTGGGGCAGATCACCGTCGAGCAGTGGCAGGACGCGGCCGAGGCCGCCCTGGCCCGGCAGGTGCCGCCGGAGCGGGCCCGCGCCCTGGTCACGGCGTTCATGAAGACACCGACACGAGTGGACGAGGACGTGCTCGGCCTGCTGCGCCGGGCCCAGGCGCACCTGCCCGTCGTGCTCGTGACCAACGCGACGCTGGACCTGGAGGACGACCTCGCGTGGCTGGGCCTGGCCCACTTCGCCGACGAGGTGGTCAGCAGCGCCCGGGTGGGAGCGACCAAGCCAAGCCTCCGCATCTATGAGATCGCCGCCGAGCGGGCGGGGGTTCCGGCGCACCGATGTCTTTTCGTGGACGACCGCATGGAGAACGTCGAGGCGGCCCGGGCGCTCGGCATGACCGCCGTCCTGTTCACCGGCGTGCCCGACCTCGAAGCCGCCCTCACCCCCCTGCTCGGCTGACCCTCAGCGGAGCTTGTCCGCGAGGGCGAGTTGGGTGAGGTAGCGCTTGACGATGTGTCCGCCGTACCGGTTGTCGATGAGTGCCGCGATGCAGTCGAGCAGCCCCGTGCGGGCCTCGGCGGGCAGGGCGCGGTGGCCGGAGTAGGTGCTGAGCAGGTCGAGATACTCCCGCGTCGTGTAGGCGTGGTCCCACTCGTAGCGGTGGAACCGCACCGGGCCGAAGCGGCCGGAGGCGTCGATCTCGCCGCTGTCGTACGGGATGTCGCTCGCGGGCGTCAACCGCAGGCCGGGCGGTGTGGCGGGGTCCCAGCGCTCGTAGCAGCGCTGCACCTCGGCGAAGAACGCCTCGGTGCCACCGGCGACGTGCTCGGTCGAGACGACGGCCAGCAGGCCGCCCGCCCGCAACGCGTCGGCCGACCTGCCCACGCGTGTGGCCGGGTCGAGCCAGTGGAAGCTGGTGGCGGCGAAGACGACGTCGAACGGCTCCGGGGGCAGCGGCCACTCCTCGAAGGCCGCGTTGACCACCTCCACACCGGCGTACGGGGCGAGCTTGCGGCGGGCGAGCGCCGCCATGTCCGCCCCGAGTTCGACCGCCGTGACCGCGCAGCCGCGCCCGGCGAGGGCGACCGTGGCCTGACCGGTGCCGCAGCCGATCTCCAGCACCCGGCTGCCCCGGGGGATGTGCTCGAACATCGCGGCCGGGTAGCCGGGCCGCATCCGGTCGTACAGCGCGGCGTCCTCGGTGAAGGTACGGCGCAGCATCAGCCGGTCGTGGTCGTTCACGCCCGGCCACCGGAGCAACGGGTTCCCCGCTCGAAGAGCGCCAGCCTCGTCATAGCTCGTCACGTTAGCCGCCGCGCTTACGGCGCTCACGTGATTATGCGCAGGGGGTGGCTCGCGGCTCAGTCGCGTACGACACCGGCGATGACGGTGTCCACCATCTTGTGGACGGCGTCGGCCTGGGGCGGACCGCCGTCGCGGTCGGCGAACAGCAGGTGTGAGGCGCCGAGCAGCGTGGGAGCGAGCGTGTCCACGTCGGCGTCCGCCGCGATCCGGCCCAGATCGCGCTCGGCGGCGAGGTAGGCGGCGAGCATGGTCGCGGCCTCCGTGAGGAGCGGAAGGCCCTGGCCGGGCCTGGCCTGACGTAGCCGGGCGCGCAGGCCGTCGCGGGAGATGATCAGGTTGACGACCGCGACGGCGACCGACCCGAACAGGTCCGTCAGCACGTCGGTGAGGTTGCCGGCGACGGTGCCGGTCCCGGCGGACGCACGCAGAGCGGCGGCCTGCCGGTCGATCCTGGCGATGCCGTCGAGCACCAGCTCGGCGAGGAAGGCGTCGAAGTCGGCGAAGTGCCGGTGCAGGACGCCCTTGGCGCAGCCCGCCTCGGTGGTGACCGCCCGGCTGGTCAGCGCGCTCGGTCCGTCCCTGAGCAGGACGCGCTCGGCCGCCTCGAACAACTGCGTGCGTACGTCGCGGAGGGCCACTCCCGTCGGCACCGTTCGTCCCTCCTCTCCGCCACGACCGACTTTACCGGTGCCACCCCTGAAGAGCGTGGTTGACGAGTGGGCATGTGCCCACTATAAGTGGGCGCATGCCCACTTTCGAAGGCGCACCACACGAGGCCAGGCAGATGGCGGAGTCCTTCGGGGAGGACGCCGAGCGGTACGACCGCACCCGGCCCGCCTATCCCGACGCCATGGTGGAACGGATCGTCGCGGCATGTCCCGGGCCCGAAGTCCTCGACGTCGGCTGTGGCACCGGCATCGAGGCGCGGCAGTTCCGGTCGGCGGGCTGCCGGGTGCTCGGCGTCGAACCCGATCCGCGGATGGCCGCCTTCGCGCGCGGCAGCGGGATCGAGGTCGAGGTGGCGACGTTCGAGGCCTGGGACCCCGCCGGCCGTACGTTCGACGCGGTCGTCGCCGGGACGGCCTGGCACTGGGTCGATCCGGTCGCCGGAGCGGTCAAGGCCGCGGAGGTGCTGCGTCCCGGTGGCCGTCTGGCGGCGTTCTGGCACGTGTTCGAGCCGCCGCCCGCGCTGGCGGGAGCCCTCGCCGAGGTCTACCGGCGGGTGATACCCGGCTTTCCCCCACAGGAGAGCGGCCCCCCGAAGACGGCCCTCGACGGATATCGGCCACTGCTGGCCAGGGCCGCCGACGGCATCCGGGAGGCGGGCGCGTTCGGCGAGCCCGAGGAGTGGCGGTTCGCCTGGCAGCGGTTCTACACCCGCGACGAGTGGCTGGACCAGTTGCCCACGTCCGGGATCCTGACCCGGCTCCCGCCGGACACGCTGTCGGAGATGCTCGCCGAGGTCGGGGCCGCGATCGACGCGATCGGCGGCGGCTTCACCATGGCCTACGTCACGGTCGTGGTCACCGCCGCGCGCCTTTGACCTGTATGGCCGGGATGCCGGAGGCGGAGGCGATGCTCATCGAGACGGCACCCGGCCGCCATCGGGAAATCAACTGATCGTAAGGACGCATGGTCAAGTTCGGGTCGTAGGACGCCTCCCGACACCCGAGGAGAACCATGCGCCGGCGACTCGCCCTGATCGTCGCACTCGTCCTGACCCCTCTGTCCCTCGTCGTTCCCGCCGCGGCGGCGTCGCGGCCGCTGGTGGTCGCCCATCGCGGCGCGTCGGCGTACGCGCCGGAGAACACCCTCGCCGCGTTCCGGCTGGCCCATGACCAGGGGGCCGACATGTTCGAACTCGACGTGCAGGAGACCAAGGACCATCACCTGGTCCTGATGCACGACACGACGCTCAGCCGTACGACCGACGTGGAGAGGGTCTTCCCGGGCCGGTCGCCGTGGCGGGTCGGCGATCTCACGCTGGCCGAGATCCGCGGGCTGGACGCCGGCTCGTGGTTCTCGCGGAAGTACGCGGGCGAGCGGGTGCCGACGCTCGATGACACGCTGCGCGAGATGCGCGGCAGCGGGCTCGGCTTGCTGCTGGAGATCAAGGAACCCCGGCTCTACCCGGGGATCGAGGCCCGGGTGGCCGAGGAGATCGGGCGCGACCCGGGCTGGCGGGGCCGGATTGTGGTGCAGTCGTTCGACTGGGGCTCGATGCGCCGGTTCCACCGCCTCGTGCCCGGGGTGCCGGTCGGCCTGCTCGGCACGCCGCCGGTCGCGGCCCTGGCCGGCCTGGCGGGCTTCGCCGACCAGATCAACCCGCCGTACGCCGGTGTCACGGCCGCCTATGTCCGTCGTGTCCACAGGCTGGGGATGAAGGTCCTCGTGTGGACGGTGGACGCGCCCGCCGCCGTACGCCGCCTGGCCGGCGCGGGCGTGGACGGGATCATCACCAACAGGCCCGGCGTCGTCCGCGAGAGCGGCGGGCCGTCCCGGTGAGCCGGGACCGCGTCAGGCGGTCAGAACGCGTAACGAACGGTGCAGTACGGCAGCTTCTCGGCGATCAGGTCCGTGAGCGCGGTGACGTAGCGGCCCTTGTGGCCGGTCCTGTAGCGGACGTTCCATCCGCCGGTCTGCGAGCGCTTGGGCTGCTGGAGGTCGGGACGCCACAGCACCTCCTCGGCCTTGGGATGCCAGCCGAGGTTGACCTCGTGCAGCCGGTCGTTGTGCGTCAGGAAGATGACCTCGGCGGCGAGCTGCGCGCGCGCCGCCGGGCCCAGCGTGTCGTCGAGCTGGCCGAGCAGCTCGGCCCAGTCCTCCAGCCAGCCGTCCCGTACGACGACGGGGCTGAAGTTGACGTGCACCTCGTAGCCCGCCTCGACGAAGTCGTCGATGGCCGCGATGCGGTCGGCGACGGGCGAGGTGCGGATGTCCAGCAGCTTGGCGTCCGCGGCCGGCATCAGGCTGAACCGGACGCGCGTGCGGCCGCGCGGGTCCCAGCCGAGCAGCTCACGGTTGACGTACTTGGTCGCGAAGCTCGCCTTGGCGTTCGGCAGGTCGCGGAACAGGCCGACGAGGTCGTGCACGTTCGCGGAGACGGTCGCGTCCACCGAGCAGTCGGAGTTCTCGCCGATGTCGTACACCCAGGCGCGCGGGTCGACCTGGTTGGGCTCGGGCTTCACGCCCTGCCGTCCCGCGTGCCGGGCGAGATAGCCCGTGATCTTGTCGATGTTCGCGAACACCGTGATCGGGTTGCTGTAGCCCTTGCGGCGCGGCACGTAGCAGTACGCGCAGGCCATCGCGCAGCCGTTGGCGGTGGAGGGCGCGATGAAGTCGCTCGACCGGCCGTTGGGCCGCGCGGTGAGCGACTTCTTGACGCCGAGGACCAGCGCCTCGGTCTTGATCCTGACCCAGCGGGCGACGTTCGCCTCGTCCCCGTACAGCTCGGGGATCCGGTGGTGCGACTCGATCTCGACGCGCTCGGCGTCGGGGAACCGCTGGATGATCTCCTTGCCGCGCGGCAGTTCGGCCGCCGCGGGCTCGACGTAGAGGCGGCGGATGTCCAGGAGCCGGTGGCCTTCGTTCACCTGGGTGTAACATCCGGGCGGCGGTGTGACTTCCCAGGTCAAGGGACATGCGCGGGCTGGTCGAGCGGGCACGCGTACGCCGTCCTCGCGGCCAGCGTCCAGGTGCGGACGGCGGTTCCGCAGCGGCGGCAGCGCTCACGTTTGTAGACCCAGCGCTCGTCCGGCGCGTCCGGGTCGCTGACCACCTGCCCGGCGTCGCGGCCGAGGGCGAGATAGCGCACGGCGGTGTCCCACAGCCGTCCGGCCGCCTCCGCGCCGATGTCGGCGGCGCGGGGATCGAGGCCGGCGAGGAAGAGCAGTTCCGCCCGCCAGGCGTTGCCGATCCCGGCCCACACCCGCTGGTCGAGCACGGCCGCGCCGACCGGGGCGCGGGCCGCGAGCAGGCGCCGTACGGCGTCCTCCCGGCGGGCGTCCGCGCGCAGCGGGTCGGGGCCGGTGGCCGCCCTGAGCGCCCGGAGCTCCTCCTCGCCCAGCGGCTCGCACCGCATGGGGGCGATCAGGTCGAACGCCACGTCGCCGGTGGCCAGGCGCAGCCGGGTGCCCCTGCGCGGCTCGGCCGAGGGGTCGTCGTAGCGCAGGAAGAGGCCCCGCATGCCGAGGTGGACGTGGAGGGGCGGGGCGCCCTCCAGCCGGTAGAGCAGGTGCTTGCCGAGGGCCTCCACGCGCTCGACGACCCTGGCGTCGTACGGGCCGGCGTCGAACCTGCCCTGGGGACTGGTGGCCCTGACCACCCGCCCGGCGAGCGCGTCGTGCTGCTCGCGTGCGTGGCGATGGACCAGATGCCCTTCCGGCATGCCCTGGCCCTACCCGCCCCGCCTCCGAAGTCACACCCGGTCGTCGCACCGGCGAGTGGCGGGGGACCGGCCCGAGTAGGATGCCACGGTTCGCAAAGACGTAGATCCACCTGGGAAAGGGCGGCACGTGGCGCAGAAGGTGATACTGGTTGACGACCTCGACCACTCCGAGGGCGACGACGTGGCGAGACGGGAGTTCCCGCTGCTGAACCGGACCTTCGCCATCGACCTGTGCGACGAGAACCACAAGCGCCTGAACGAGGCGCTCGCCTTCGTCGAGGAAGTCCTGGAGAACGCCCGCGAGGTGAAGCAGGCGTCGCGCGCGAAGAAGGCCGCGGACGCCTCGCCGCGCCTGCGCGGCCACACGCTCACCGACGTCCGCGAATGGGCCCGCGAGCAGGGGCTGGAGGTGCCCGCGCGCGGAAAGGTGCCCGACGAGATCCTCGAACGGTTCGTCGCGGCCCACCCCGACGCCGCTCCGGAGGAGGCCTCCGAGGAGGCGTCCGCACGCGACACGGAATCGGACATTTCGGGATGAATAACTCATAAGCGGACTTGCGATGCTCTAATGCTCACAATGGGGCATCAAACACGGTAAATCGCCGTTTATCGGTCATTCGGCCTGGAAACCATGCAAGCGCGGGGTGATGGCGGCACAACGGTCACTAAACGGCATAGCGCTCTAAGAGTGCATGTCGTGCAAATCAGGCAGTTGATCCTTTAGGGGGACGAATGTCCAAGCTCAAGAAGGTCATCGCCGGATTCGCATTCTCCACCGCGCTCGCCGGTGGCGCTCTCGCGCTGAGCGCCACGGCCGCGGGCGCGGCGACCGCTCCAACCGAATACGGATACTCGAGCCCGGCTGAAGAAGTCCTGTTCAACAACACCTTCGCGAACAGCTTCGACAACTGGCGCACCACCGCCCTCAACCCGTGCGGCACCACCGGGTACGGAGACGGCTACTCCACCGTCGGTATCAACAACACCGCCGACAACAGTTTCAACAACTGGGGCACCACCTCCTCCTATGGGTACGGGGAGACGTGCGGCAGTGTCGTTCCCTCGTGGAACGACTCCTGGTGGGACACCTGTCTCTGGGCCAACGCCGTCTGGGGTTACGACTGCTACGACGACTACGGCTGTTACAACTAAACACCGGTGGAAGGCGCCCCTCCACGCCCGCCAGGCGTGTGGAGGGGCGCCGGCCGCCGAGGAGAACTATCGTGACCGTCATGGATAACCCCCCCGAGCGTCGTGACTCCCGGACGTCGCACCTGCGTGCCTCGGACAGCAACAGGGAGCAGGTCGCCGCCCTGCTCGGCGAGGCCCTGAGCAACGGCCAGCTGAGTCATGACGAGTACTCCGAACGCCTGGACACCCTCTACCAGGCGAAGACCGTGGGTGAGCTCGACGTGCTCACCCACGACCTGCAGGTCGACCGGCACCGTCCGGCCGCGACCCCGGTGTCCTACCACCCGGACGCGACCTCCGAGCCCGAGAGCGTCGTCGCCGTCTTCGGCGGCGCCGTACGCAAGGGCCGTTGGAGGGTACGGCGGCGGACCAGGGCGCTCGCCGTCTTCGGCGGGGTGCAGTTCGACCTGACCTCCGCCGAGTTCGAGGCGAAGGAGGTCGAGATCACGGTCACCGCGATCTTCGGCGGCGCCGAGATCATCGTGCCCGAGGGGGTCGAGCTGCGCTGCCACGGGACGGGCATATTCGGTGGCTTCGACGTGAACAACGGCCCGGACATCGATCCCTCGGCGCCCGTGGTCGTGGTGCGGGGCCTGGCGTTGTTCGGCGGGGTGAGCGGCAGGACCAAGCGCACGCGGGACCGCTGAGCCGCGCCCCCCCGGTGTGCTCACCGGCGGCCGAGCTCGCCCTTGACGACCTTGCCCAGCCGGTTCTTGGGCAGCTCCGGCACGAAGTTCACCTGCCGGGGCCGCTTGTGGACGGACAACTCGGTGGCGACGAAGTTCACGAGCTCGTCGGCCGCGACCGCGTCCGCCACGACGTAGGCGTGGATCTGCTCCCCGAGATCGTCGTCGGGGGCGCCCACGACGGCGGCCTCGCGCACCGCCGGATGCGCCAGGAGAGCGTCCTCCACCTCGGCGGCGCTCACCTTGAAGCCGCCGGTCTTGATGAAGTCGGTCGACGCCCTGCCCATGATCCGGTGGGCGCCGCCGGGCCCGACGATCGCCAGGTCGCCGGTGCGGAACCAGCCGTCCGCGGTCATCGAGGCCGCCGTGGCCTCCGGCGCGTTGGTGTATTCGCTGAACAGGCTCGGCCCCCGCACCTCGAGCTCGCCCAGGGCGGAGCCGTTGTGGGGCAGGAGGGCGCCGTCCTCCGCCACCAGCCGGGTCTCCACGCCCGGCAGGGCGGTTCCGACCCAGCCGGGCGTCTGGTCCTCTCCCGCCCGGCCGCTGAGCGTGACCAGGGTCTCGGTCATGCCGTACCGGTTGAGCAGGGCGTGCCCGGTGAGGGCCCGCACGTCGTCGAACAGCGCCGGCCGGAGCGGAGCGCTGCCGGAGACCAGCAGCCTGGCGCCGCGCAGCGCCCGCGCCGACTCCGGGTCGTCGCGGACCCGCGACCACACGGTGGGAACGCCGAAGTAGACGGTCCCCTGCGCCGCGGCGTACGCGCGGGGGGACGGCCGTCCCGTGTGCACGAGGGCCGAGCCGGTGTGGAAGGCGCCGAGCACGCCGAGGATCAGGCCGTGGACGTGGAACAGCGGCAGCCCGTGGACCAGGGTGTCCTCCTCCGTCCACGACCACGCCTCCGCGAGCGCGCCGAGATTGGCCGTGATGGCGCCGTGGGAGATCCGCACGCCCTTCGGGCGGCCCGTCGTGCCGCTGGTGTAGAGCACCAGGGCGGTCGAGCCGGGTTCCGGGCCGGGGAAGGACGTCTCCGCGCCCGCGACGTCGTCCACCGGGACGACGGGGACGCCGAGCGCGCCCGGGTCCTCCAGCGCGCCCTTCGCCGCCAGCATGAGCGCGGGAGCCGAGTCGCGGAGGATGTGGTCGCGCTCCATGGGCCCGGCGTCGGGGGGCACCGGGACGACCGGGACGTTCGCGAGCAGTCCCGCGACCACCACGATCACGGTGTCCATGGTCGGTGTGGCGTGGACGGCGACCGCGGGGGCGCCCGCGATCCCGCCGGCCACGGCGCTCGCGGCGCGCAGCAGTTCCTCCGGCGCCAGCGCGTCGTCTCCGAGCCGTACGGCGGCGGCGCCGTCTCTTCCGGCCGCCTGTCGAAGTCCTTCCAGCATGGCCTGCGTCACCTTTCGTCGGTACTTCGAGGGTGGCACGGAAGGCATCGCTCCGATCCGCCGGCAGCGGCAGTATAGGCGGCTTCCTCCCGCGCGCCGGGGATGGCCGCCTCCCGGCGCGCGCGGTCTCTTCTCACGCCGGGCAGCCGTACGGCCGGCCCTCGCGCCGAGGCGAGGGCCGGCCGTACGGGGCGATCAGGACCCGGGCGGAGCCGGGGCGTCCGGGAGCGTCGGCTCAGCGGTGGGGGACACGGTGTCGGTGGGCGTCTCCGCCGGGGCGCTCGGGGTGGTCGGTGCGGTCGGGGTGTCGGTGGGGGTCTCGGTGGGAGTGTCGTTCGGCGCCGTGGGCGTGACCGTCGGTGTCGCGCAGGGCTTCGGCGTGTGCCAGGCGAGCTTGCCGGAGCGCCAGTGCGGGAAGTACGGCGAGCCCTTGCCGAGGTTCCACAGCTTCCTGCTCGGCCGGGAGAGATCGAAGACGTAGGCGGCCGCCGCGGTCTCCCCCTGAGAGGCGGCGGGCGACGGTTCGGTCTTCGGCGCGACGGAGTCCGTCGCTCCCGGCGCCACGGGAGCCTCCGGAGCCGGAGGGGTCAGGGTCTCGGGAGCGGGCGTGGGGGTCTCCCCGGGGGGAGCCGGCGTCTCCTGAGGGGGAGTGGGGGTGGCTTCGGGAGGAGTCGGCGTGCTTTCGGGCGCTGTGGGGGTCTCCTGGGGGAGAGTGGGGGTGGCTTCAGGCGTCGTCGGAGGGGTGGGGCTCGGCGGGGCGGGCGACTGGGAAGCGGGCACCGCGGCGACCACCGAGACCCAGGCGTCCTGCCGGATCTCGCCGCCGCGACGGCCCGTGAACACCCGTGTCGAGTCGTCGACGGCGTAGGACTGTTCGAAGCCGTCCTGGCTCCGGACGGTGACCGAGCCCTCGGCCACGGCGACGGCCTGGCCGGTCTGGGTGAACACCGTGACGGTGTCACACCCGTTCTTGGCCGGCACGACCACCTCGCCGTGCAGCACGCCGATGAACGGGCCCACGAGGGGCACCGTGGTGGCGGTCGCGGGGGTGGTGGTCTCGGCCGGGATGGTCTCCGGTGTGGGGGTGATCGTCACGGTGGCCGTCACCACGGGTTCCGGAGCGTCGGTCGGCGGGGTGACGGGAGCGGCGGAGGCCGCCGCCACTCCGACGCCGCCGGTCGCGGTGAGCACGAACGCGGTGGCGAGGATCATGGGGTGGGAGATGCGCCTGCGTGGTCCGCCCGGGCCGGACGACTGTCCTTCCTTAGGGCGGTGGGGGTTGGTCGGCGTCACCGTTCCTCCATATCGTGCGGTGTGAGGTTTTCCGCCGGACTGGCGGCCGGAGCGCGTCGCTCCGCTACCCGACAGTGGCGATCGTTATATTTGTTGTCAAACCGTGTCTCTTCCGTGGGTTTGTGGAGACCTTTCCCATCTACTCCAAATCCATGCGGGCGGATTCGTCGCCGCATGGCGGCCCGGCGGCTTCTGGGCAGGTCGGAAGGGTGACAAACGACGTGAAAAATCTTGAAGCGGCCCGCCGCCGGTCGTGACCGGTGCGGCGAACCCGAAAAGGTCGCGACGAAATCGCAACGAGGTGTGGCAGCATCATATTCATGAAGAAGCCCAACCCCGGACGTAAGCCCCCGGAGGAGCAGCGCACCGCCGCCGAGGCCAAGCTCCGGCAGGCCGCTGAGAAGTTCTACACGCGGCTGGCCGAGCTGGAGCGGGAGTTCCACGCCGCGGTGGTCGCGGCGGCGCGACCACCGCAGGGTGTCGAGGCCAGCGAGAACAAGTCGTTGGTGACCCGGCACGCGATGGTCGAGATCACCAAGGCCGCAGACCCGAGAGGCAAGGGGCTTTCCCTGCACGGCGTGCAGGCGATTGTCCACGCGGCTGGCACTGAGTAGAGTGATCCCCTTGATTCTCACAGCGAACGGGCCCCGGCTTCCGCCGGGGCCCGTTCATGTTGATGCGGCCCCGAGACGCCCGCGCCTTTCGACCGCCTCGGGGCCGGTCCGTGGTTCCCGGCCGAGCCGGTACGTGATCCACGAGATCCCGGCCTGCGCGGCCGCCGCCCGGTCCTCGCGGTGCTCCTCCGGCCCGAAATGCGCCTTATACCGGTGTCACCCCGTCGTGGCCCACAGCATGCGGGGAGCGGGCGCCGACGCCGGCATGATGCTGCCGAGCCAGATCTCCCGCTTGTACAGCAACGCGGCCGGCCTGTCGTTGTAGGGCGCGCCTTTGAAGAACACCGTCCGGCCGTCTTCCAGGTGCAGCCGGGCGACGACGCCGGGCGTGATGCCACGCGCGGCAGGCTCGGCCTTGACGACGGCGCTGAACTTGAAAGCGACGGGTAGAACTGGTGCCAGCCGAGGTCCCACCACCTCAGAAGGCCGCTTCCCGGTAGAAGCGGACTCTCTCCCCAAAAGGAAGCGACGTTCTAGGTTCGTTCATAAGCCCTGCCCTTCCTGATCGTTCAGGCATTCTCGGGCTGGCGTGCAGTTCTTACCCGTGTCCAGGTTTCGCGGGAAAAGGAAGACGCCCCGGCTTGTGACCGGGGCGTCTTCCTCGGCGGCTACACGCCGGCGTGGTGGAAGGTGTTCGCGAGGTCAACGCCGTGGTCGAGGCCGAGCTGGTAGACCCGGTCGCAGCGTCGCACGAGGAGAATGGCCGCCGTGATGAGGTGGCCACGACGGCGCGTCAGCGAGGCCCGCAGGGCTCTGCTGGCGTGCGACATGTGTCCTCCAGGTGTGTATGTGTAGCCTCCGGCCCGGTTGTAACGGTCTAGCCGTCGAGCCGTCCGGAATGAGGAGTAGATGAAGCACGGTACCCACTGCAGTAACCCACAGTAAACATTTCTCCGAGTTCACGTTTTTGCGCGGCCGCTATTGCCAACTCGGCTGATACCCCATAAAGCCCGCCGCCCTCTATGATCGAACTACTTTCCCGCCGCGATGTGAACGTCACTGGATCATGGGCAGGGAACCCACCTTGGCGCGAGCGGCTGCACAACGAACGCGACCATGAGGAGCTGCATCAGGTGACCTCCGACCACACCGAGACCACCGCAGACATCAGCGGCCTGGACGGAAGACAACGCGTGTCCGCCGCCGGCATGTACGACTACTTCCTCGGCGGCACCCACAACAGCGCGGCTGACCGCATCGCCGCCGACAGGGTCCTCAGCGTCTCACCCGAGTCCCGCGTCGCTGCGCAGGCCAACCGGATCTTCCTCATCAACGCCGTCCGCCACCTCGCGGCCGAGCACGGCGTCCGGCAGTTCCTCGACCTGGGTAGCGGACTTCCCACCGTGGAGAACGTCCACCAGGTCGCCCATGCGGTCGACCCCGACATTCGCGTGGTTTACGTCGACAACGACCCCGAGGTCCTCCCTGAGGCGCAAGCCCTGCTCCTCGATGAGGAGGAGACCGTGGGGTACATCGAGGCCGACATGCGCGTCCCCGAGAGCATCCTCACCCACGAGGTGACGCAGCGGCTCATCGACTTCTCCCAGCCGGTCGGCGTCCTGATGGTCGCGTCGATGCACTTCGTCGGCGACGACTACGACCCGCAGGGCCTCGTCAGGCGGTTCATGGAGGACGCAACACCGGGCAGCTACCTGGTGTTGTCTCACGTCTCCATTGACGACATGGACCCCGTCGTGTGGGAGGGAGTGAAGATCTCCAACCCCAGAATGACCCGCCCCCTGTTCTTCCGGACCGGCGAGGAGATCCGCGGGTTCTTCGACGGACTGGAGCTGCTCCCACCGGGCATGGTCGACGTGGCCCAATGGCGGCCAGGCGAAGCAGGCCCGCGTCAGCCCACTCCCGTCACGATCTGGTGCGCAGTAGCGAAGAACCGCTGACCGTGCCGCTACGGACCGCTTCCGCTTGCCGCCGGCACCGGCCCGCCTCATAGGGGTGCCCGCCGTCGTACATCTCCGCCGCGTCAAGGTAATGCCGAACGGCCTCGCCCTGGCGGCCCAGCGCCGCCAGAGCATCGGCGACCTTCTCCAGGCGGAAAACCACCCGTCCGTATCGGCTTCGATCGCGGCGCGGACCCGGTCACGACCGCGCTGAGCCGCCGGCCAGGCGCGCGTACGGCCCGCCCGCCCGCACCAGGTCGGCGTGCGCGCCGGCCTCCACGACCCGGCCGGCCTCCAGCACGAGGATGAGATCGGCGTCCAGCACGGTGCTCAGCCGGTGGGCGATGACGATGCGCGTCATGTCCAGCCCGGCGAGGTTGGCCTCGATCGCCGCCTCCGTCGCCGTGTCGAGGTGGCTGGTGGCCTCGTCCAGGAGCAGCAGCCTCGGCCTGGACAGCAGGGCCCTGGCCAGGGCGATCCGCTGCCGCTGCCCGCCGGACAGGCCGCCCCCCTCGGCGAGCAGGGTGCCGTACCCCATGGGCATGGCCATGATGTCGTCGTGGACGCAGGCGAGGCGGGCCGCCTCGGCGATCTCCTCGGCCGGCGCGCCCGGCGCGTTGAGTGCGATGTTCTCGGCGATCGTGCCGGTGAACAGCACGGGCTCCTGCGGCACCACCGCGAACTGGCGGCGCAGCGCGCCCGGGTCGAAGCGGGCGGCGGGGAGGCCGTCGTAGCGGATCTCCCCCTCGGTGGGGGCGAAGAGCCCGAGCAGCACCCGTGCGAGGGTCGTCTTGCCCGAGCCCGACCGGCCCACCAGGGCGAGCTTCCGGCCCGGCGCCACCTCCACGCTGACGTCCCGCACCACCCAGGGCGCCTCCGCCGTGTACCGGAAGCCCACGCCCTCAGCGCTGACGCGGCCGCTCACCTCGGCGGTCACCGCGTCCGGGGGGACCGGCTCCGCCTCGGCCTCCCAGACGTCGGCCAGGCGGTCCACGTACGGCCGGGCGGCCTGGAGCGCCTGCAGACCGCCGATCAGCGAGGACAGAAGGGAGAGCGCGACGGCCGCGAGCGCCTGCAGCGCGAGCATTTCACCCAGTGACATCTCCCCGCCGACAACCTGCCCCGCCCCGACCCAGACCAGGACCAGCGGGGCCGTGAACCTGAGCGCGTCGAACACCGCCTGCTGCAGGCCCTGGGCCCGGCTGCTCCGCCCGGCCCGGCCGACGTACACCGCGAGCAGCTTCGTCCACCGGTGCCGGACGCGGGGTTCGGAACCCGAGGCCTTGATGCTCTCGATGCCCCGCACCACCTCGACGAGCCGGCCCTGGACGTCGCTGCGTGTGTCCGCCTCGCGGCGGGCCAGGTCGCTGACGTGCCGCCGGGTGGCCAGCAGCAGGGCGACCTGGGCCGCCGCGAAGGCCAGCAGGCAGGCGCCGGTCACCGGGCTGCGGACGGCCACCGTGACGAGGTATCCCAGCGCCAGCGGGCCGTCGAAGACCGCGAGGAGAGCCTGGCCGATCACGATCTCCCTGATCAGCACGGTTCCCATGACCTTGTTGGACAGGTCCACCGACGTCCGCCCGGCGAAGAACCGGAACGGCGCCGCGAGCAGGCGGGTCGCGGTGATCTCCAGCAGGTCGGCGTCCGCGCGGACGCGCAGGGCCGCGAGCGTGAACGCCCGCAGCACCCCCACCGCCGTGTGCGCGGCGAAGACCGCGAGCAGGCCCGCGCCGAGGGCGGTGATCAGGTCCCGCTCGCCCGCGAGGACCACCCGATCGACGATCAGCCCGGTCAGGACGGGCAGGACGAGCCCGAACGCCTGCGTCACGGCGCTGAGCAGGGCCAGCAGGGCGACCAGCGGCCGCCGCGCGGCGAACGCCGTACGGATGAACTGGAGCCATGAACGGGTCCGCGTGTGCCCGAACCGCCCTCGGGCGAACTCCGGCCCCGGTTCGAAGACGAGCACCACCCCGCTGAAGGACTCGGCGAACTCCTCCTCATCGATCCGGTGACGTCCCGTTCCCGGGTCGGCGATCGTGACGCGGCCACGCCCGAGCGCCTCGACGACGACGAAGTGGCGCGACTCCCAGTGGGCCACGGCGGGGAGGGGGACGTGCCGGATCGCATCCGGGGGCAGCGAGAAGGCGCGTGCGGTGAGGCCCCGCCGGCGGGCGGCCCGGATCAGTGAGAGAGCGGTCCCGCCGTCGCGCCCGATCCCCATCTCGTCCGCGAGCGCGCGGACCGTGGTGTGGTGACCGTGCGCCCCGAGGACCATGGCGAGGCAGGCGGCGCCGCACTCGGTCATGGAGTCCTGGAACAGCAGCGGGACCCGCGTGCGATTGAACCTCATGGGTCCCGCAGTGTTCCGTCGCCCACTGCGCGGCGACTTGGATCATCCGGCGCGGGAACGGGTCCCGGGGCCGCCCGCCGGCGCCGCCGGGGCCCGGCGAGGAGGCCGGACATGCCGCCCGACCTGTGGTTGCAGCGGTGCTCAGCCTCCCTCCAATCTGCCCGCAAGACGGTTCCAAGATCTCCCACCGAGCCTTGGGAGCGTGGGAGCCGCCCCGGCTCCCGTACGGAAAGGAGGGAGTTCACATGGGCAAGGACCCGCGCACGGAGCTGCGCGACATCTCCGAGGTCGGCGCCGAGCTGGACGAGAGCCGGCTGCAGGGGATCAACGGCGGCATGGACCCCGAGGGGGCCTACAGCCACACCGGCCTGTACGCCAGCCGCGACGACGTCTACTGCTGACAAGAGGAGACACCGGAATGACTGTGCGGACCGTTCTCACCGACATCGGCGCCGTGGGCGCCGAACTCGACGAGGAGACCCTGCGGGGCGTCAGCGGCGGCATGTGGCCCGAGTACAACACGGGCTCGTACGGCGGCAACATGTGCTCCTGGGACGACATCGCCCTCTGAGCGGACTGTGAAACGCCTCTGAACCGCCACTGAGGCACGGGGTGGGAGCGCCCGCGTCGGCGCTCCCGCCTTCACCGTGATCACGAAAGGCCCGGTCTTGCCATCTCCGCATGTTCTCGTCCTCACGGGTGAGGACGATCCCCACGCCGACCGCGTCGGCGCCCTGCTCGCCGAGCGCGGCGCGCGGGTCACCGTCTTCGACCCCGGCGGCTTCCCCGTCTCCTGGCGGGTGGAGGTCGGCTACGCGGCGGACGGGCGTATGACGCGCCTGCTGCGGGGCGGTGGGGAGGAGATCGCGCTCGACACGGTCACCGCGTTGTGGTGGCGCCGTCCCAGCCCGCCCGCGCCGCATCCGGAGCTGACCGACCCGGCGGTCGCCGCGCACGCGGCCAGGGAGTGCCAGAGCCTGCTCAGCGATCTGTGGGAGCACCTGCCGTGCCCGCAGCTGCCCGCCCGCGAGTCGGTCTGGCGGCGGTCCGGCCAGAAGGCCTCCCAGCTCGCCCTCGCGGCGGAGCTCGGCTTCGCCGTACCGGACACGCTGATCACCACGGACCCTGAGGCGTTCTTCGAGTTCCACGGGCGGCACGACGGCCGCGTCATCACCAAGACGTTCCACATCCCCTTCATCGAGGGCGACGGCCTCACCGTCACACGTCTCAGCGAGCCGGTGTCGCCCCGCGACCTGGCGTACGCCGACGGGCTGCGGTTCTGCCCGATGATCGTGCAGGAGCGGGTGGACAAGCGCCTGGAGCTGCGCGTCACCGTCGTCGGCCGCCGGATCTTCACCGCGGAGATCCACTCCCAGGTGTCCAACCGGTCCGCCGTCGACTGGCGGCGCTACGACACCGGGATCACCCCGCACCGTCCGCACCGCCTGCCCGACGACGTCGCCACGCGCTGCCTCACCCTCATGGAGCGGCTCGGCCTCGCGTACGGGGCGATCGACCTGATCCTCACCCCCGAGGGCCGTCACGTCTTCCTCGAAGTGAACCCCAACGCGCAGTGGCTGTGGGTGGAGCACCTCACCGGCCTCCCGATCAGCGAGGCCATCTGCGAACACCTCCTGCGAGGAGCCTGACGTGCCGCTTTTCCCCGACCACCTGCTGAACGACGCCCTGGCCTTCCTGTGCCGGGTCTCCGACGCCGAGCCGGCCGACGCGAGGCGCCTCCTGGGCGACCTGCGGGCCGGGCACCCGGACGTGCCGATGCGCCTCGTCTGGCAGCGCGACCACCCCGGCGGGAGCCACCACTACGACCTGCTGATCACGGCGCCGGACGGCACGGTGTCCGTCGCGTTCGCCCCGGCCCGGGCCGTACCGTGGCCGCTGCGCGGCAGCCACGGCGCCGGCGAGCAGGTCGTCGTCCGCGTCGACGGCGCCGACGTCAGGATGGAGCAGGCCATGGCCGTGCTCGACGGGCTGTGGGGGGACAGTTCGCTCGCCGCCCGCCTCGTGAACGCCGCCCTGGTGGAGCAGGAACTGGAGCGGGATCCGGTCGAGCTGTCCGCCGAGGAGCTCCAGGAGGCCATGGACGCCTTCCGGCGGGCCCGCGGCCTGCTCACCGTGCGGGCCACCCGTGACTGGATGGCGGAACGCGGGCTCGACCACGCGTCGCTGGAGACGATCGTCCACCAGGAGGCCGCCATCGCCCGGCTGCGCCGCCGGGTGGCCGCCGACGGCGCGGCCGAACGGTTCGCCGCCGACCAGGACGGCCACGACCGCCTGAGCGTGCTGCGCCTGCGGTATCCCCACCTCGAAGCCGCCCGTACGGCGGCCGTGCGGCTGCGGGACCGAGGCACCCGTGCGGAGACCTTCGCGCAGGCCGCAGAAGAGGCCCGTGCGGAGATCTTCGCGCAGGCCGCCGCGGAGGCCTTCGAGTACGGCGCGGACGTCCGGCCGGCGCTCGTGTACCGCCGCGAACTCGGCCCGGAGGCCGCCGGCACCTGCGCCGGGGACGTCCTCGGCGGTGGGCCGGAGCCGCTGGTCACCTGCGTACTGGAGGTGCGCCCCGCCGTCCTCGACGACGAGACCCGGCGCGCGATCGAGAACCGGATCTTCGACGACTGGCTCGCGCGCAGGCGCGCCGAGGCGAGCGTCGAGTGGATGTGGGGCACCGCACTGCGGACCGGTTCGGTCACCCGGGCGCTCCGGGCGCCGGACGGTTCGCGCGGCGCCTCGCCGACGTCCCCGGCCGACGGCGGCTGACGGCCCGGCGGGAAAACGGCATCTATCGACCTGTGGGCCAGTGCGCCGGCGTTCACGCCGGGGGTGAAGGCCCACGCGGGAGTGCCCACCAGGGCGCGAGCGTGCCCTGGCCCTCCACCCGTGAACAGATCAGCTCATGGGTCAAGCCCTGGCGGGAGAGATGCTCACATTGTCCGCTCACATGGGTCGTTTCTGCTGGTCGATGTAGTGCTTGAGGACCGTGAGCGGTGCGTTGCCCACGCTTCCGGCAAGGTGGCAGCCGCACCCAGAAGTGCCCGCTCCACGGGGTACCAGCGGACGGAAGCGCTGTATATCTCGCTGGGATCCGCTCCGAGACGCCCTTCAGTGCGGGTGGCGCCCGCGCCGCAGATCGAGGGGTGACTCACGGTGTGGATTCCGTCACGGTGGCGTAAACCCGGGGGTACGATCAGGGCGTGGAGGTGGCCAGGCAGGCGCGGGCGCACGTGGCGCGACTCGACCTCACCGCCGCCCACATGGCGGTGCTGGACGGTCAGGCCCACACCGCCCGCGCGCTGTGGAACCTGCTGCACGAGTACTGCACCTTCCGGCAGGGCCGGTTGGCCTCGGTGAAGGACTGCGACACCGCGATCCGGCAGACCCGCCGCGAGATCGACTGGATGGGCCGGCTGCCCGCCCAGGCGGCCCAAGCGGTACTGAGAACCTACCGGCAGGCGTGGGCCAACTTCTTCAACCCCGCCCACCCCGCCGGGCGGCCCGGCTTCAAGAGCCGGTCCCGGTCCCGGATGGTCGTGGATGTCCCCCAGGGGCGGGACCTGAACATCGCGCGGCTGAACCGGCGGTGGGGCGCGGTCAACCTGCCCAAGGTCGGGCGGGTGCGGTTCCGGTGGACCAGGGACCTTCCCGGCGTCACCAGGGGCGGCCCCGCCGGGCGGATCACCGGAGCCCGGCTGGTCAAGGACGCCCACGGGTGGCAGATCGTGTTCCGCACCGAACGCCAGGTGCCTGCCCCGGACACCCGCCCCGGCCCTGTGGTGGGGATCGACCGGGGGATCACCGTCGCTCTGGCGTTGTCGGACGGCACCACGCGTGAACATGGGGAATGGCTCACCAGCCGTGAGAAGGAACGTCTTCGCCGGCTGGAGAAGAAGTCCGCCCGCCAGCGCGCCGCCCGTCCCCCCGGGCAGCGGGCCTCGCGTCGGCTGGCCCGCACCTACGACCGGATCGCCCGGCTCCGCGCGACAGCCAAGCGCCGGGCCGTCGACTGGCAGCACCAGACCACCACCGAACTCGCGCGCACCTTCGGCGTGGTCGTGGTGGAGGACCTGAGAATTACGAACATGGTCCGCTCCGCTACCGGCACGGTCGAGCGCCCCGGACGGAACGTGCGGCAGAAGGCGGGGCTGAACCGCGCCATCACCGGGCAGGCGTGGGGCCGCACCGTCATCCTGCTGGGGTACAAGACCCGTGATCGCGGCGGGCTGGTGGTGAAGGTGCCCGCCCCGGGCACCTCGCAGACATGCCACCGGTGCGGCCGCCGCGACCCGGCGGCCCGGAACGGGATCAGGTACGCCTGTGCCAACGCCGCCTGCGGGTGGGCCGGGCACGCCGACACCAACGCCGCGATCAACATACGCAACGCCGCAGGAACCGCGGTGTCAGGACGTGGAGACCTCGGGGCTGCCCGGTCCGCGAAGCGTCAACCCCCGCACGCCGCTTAACCGCGACACGACGGGAGAATCTCCAGCCTTCAGGCCGGGGAGGAGTTCAAATGGAGCACGTCGGCGACGGCGCGTGAGCGAGAACGCGTATTGAACCGTCCCGTCGTTGAATTATCACGGATTTTGTGATTTTGGTTCCCGCCGTCCCGGGCTTGCTGAAGCGGTGGTCGCGGGCGGGGAATTCCGCACTTGGACACTTTCCATTGCTGATCTTCCATTGTGGAGATTACGGTTCTCACCTCTGTTCCGGATTTTTCGCCAGAGGTGAGGAAATGACGGAAGACCAGGTGAAGACAATTCTCCGCAGCAAGCTCCGGACGTGGGGATGGATGTACCGATGACGATCAGCATGGAGCGCCCCGCCGCCGTCGTCACGGCCACCCCCCGGCTGCCGGAGATCTCGCGCATGGCCGGCGTGGGCACCGCGGTGTCCGACACGTCGTTCACGCAGTCCGAAGTGCTCGAACTCCTCGACATCGACAACCCCAAGATCCGCTCGGTGTTCCTCAACAGCGCGATCACCCGGCGTCACCTGACGCTGCCCCCGGCGGACGAGAGCGGCAGGCGCGCCCCGGAGCCCCAGGGCGACCTGCTCGACAAGCACAAGAGGCTCGCCGTCGAGATGGGCGCGCGGGCGCTGGAATCGTGCCTGAAGAACGCCGGCGCGGGCCTGTCCGACCTGCGTCACCTGTGCTGCGTGACCTCCACCGGTTTCCTCACCCCCGGCCTGAGCGCCCTGATCATCAGAGAGCTCGGCATCGACCCGCACTGCAGCCGCTCCGACATCGTCGGCATGGGCTGCAACGCCGGGCTGAACGCGCTCGGCGTCGTGTCCGGCTGGTCCGCGGCCCATCCCGGCGAACTCGCGGTCGTCCTGTGCAGCGAGGCGTGCTCGGCCGCGTACGCGCTGGACGGCACCATGCGCACCGCGGTCGTCAACAGCCTCTTCGGCGACGGCGCCGCCGCGCTCGCCCTGGTCGCGGGCGGCGGCGAGGCCGCGCCCGCCGGGCCGCGCATCCTCAAGTTCGCCAGCCTCATCATCACCGACGCCCTCGACGCGATGCGCTACGACTGGGACCGGGCCCAGGACAGGTTCAGCTTCTTCCTCGACCCGCAGATCCCCTACGTCGTGGGCGCGCACGCCGAGATCGTCGTCGACCGCCTGCTGGCCGGGACGGGGCTGCGCCGCAGCGAGATCGGGCACTGGCTCGTCCACTCCGGCGGCAAGAAGGTCATCGACGCCGTCATGGTCAACCTCGGGCTCAGCCGGCACGACGTCCGGCACACCATCGGCGTCCTGCGCGACTACGGAAACGTCTCCAGCGCCTCGTTCCTGTTCTCCTACGAGCGCCTGCTGGCCGAGGAGGTCGCCCGGCCCGGCGACTACGGCGTGCTCATGACCATGGGGCCCGGCTCCACCATCGAGACGGCGCTGGTCCAGTGGTGAGGCCGCCGGGAAGCGAAGGTGCACCCATGCTGTCGGTCGACGGCGCTCTCCCTCTCTCGGCCGGGCTGGTCGAGGCGGTCCAGACGCTCTGCGACGCCGCCGAGGACCACGCCGACCCGGGCCCGGTCGTGATCGCCCTGTCCGGCGTCCCGGACGGCGCCGCTTCCGGCACCGCGTCCGGCCCTGTGCCCGGCGGGCTCGACATCGGCCTGGTGTCCAAGTGGGAGCGCGCGCTGCGCCGCCTCGAACGGCTGCCCGTGCGCACCTGCGCGGTGGTCCTCGGCGACTGCGGCGGCACCGCGCTGGAGGTCCTGCTGGCCACCGACCTCAGGGTCGCCGCCCCCGGCGCCCGCCTGGTCGTCCCGGCGTACGGCGACGCCGTGTGGCCCGGCATGGCGCTCTACCGGCTCACCCAGCAGGCGGGGGTCGGCGGCGTACGGCGGGCGGTGCTCGGCGGCGCGCCGATCTCCGCGGAGCGGGCGCTGGCACTGCACCTCCTCGACGGGCTGAGCGACGATCCCGCCGCCGCCCTGGCGGCGCTCGCGGACGACCTGCCCGGCAGAGACCTGGCGATCCGGCGTCAGCTCATGTTCGACGCGGCGAGGACCAGCTTCGAGGACGCCCTCGGGACCCACCTGGCGGCCTGCGACCGCGCCCTGCGCAGGAGCGCGGCCTCATGAGAGCGGGCCCCGCGAGCGGCATTGTGAGCGGCACGGTCCTGGAGGTCGCGAGCGCGGCGCTGTCCGAGGCGGCCGAACGGGCCGAGACCCGGCTGGCCGAGCTGCCCGAGCCGGGCGCCCGTACGGAGGCGGAGCGCGCGACGGCCACCGAGGTCAAGGACGAGATCCGGCTCCTCCGCACGCGGTTCATGGAGGCGTACGCCGAGGACGTCCACGACCGGCTCACGGAGGGCGGCAAGCGCGAACTGCGCGTCGGCGAGCTGGTCGAGGCCGCCGCGGAGGCGTTCCCCGGGCTGGTGCCCACCGCCGCGCAGCTCGCCGCCGAGCGCGACCGGCCGCAGGCCGGAAAGGAGGGGCGCGAGATCGATCAGGGCATCTTCCTGCGGGCGATCCTCGCCTCGCCCCGGGCGGGGCGCCGCCTGATCGACGCGATGCTCCGGCCCACTCCGCGCGCCCTGCGCCTGCTGCCCGAGTTCCTCAGGACCGGCGTGGCCGAGATGGAGGCCGTACGGCTGGTGCGCGACGACGGGGTCGCGCGCCTCACCCTGTGCCGCGACGACTGCCTGAACGCCGAGGACGGCCGGCAGGTCGACGACATGGAGACCGCGGTCGACCTGGCCCTGCTCGACCCCGGCGTCCGCGTCTGCCTCGTGCGGGGCGGGGAGATGAGCCACCCCCGCTATCGGGGCAGGCGTGTCTTCAGCGCCGGCATCAACCTCAAGAGCCTGAGCTCCGGGGGCATCTCCCTGGTCGACTTCCTGCTGCGGCGCGAGCTCGGCTACCTCCACAAGATCATGCGTGGGGTGCGCGTACGGGACGGCGCCTGGCACTCGCCGTTCGTCGAGAAGCCGTGGGTCGCCGCCGTGGACGGGTTCGCGATCGGCGGCGCGACCCAGCTCCTGCTGGTCTTCGACCACGTGCTGGCCGCCTCCGACGCCTACTTCAGCCTGCCCGCGGCCAAGGAGGGGATCGTCCCGGGGGTCGCGAACCTCAGGCTGACCAGGTTCGCCGGGCCACGCCTGGCCCGCCAGGTCATCCTGACGGGCCGCCGCGTGTGGGCCTCCGAGCCGGACGCGCGGCTGCTGGCCGACGAGATCGTGGAGCCGGCCGAGCTGGACGCAGCCGTCGAGCGCGCCCTGGCCCGGCTCGACGGCGCGGCGGTGCTGGCCAACCGGCGGATGCTGAACCTCGCCGACGAGCCCGTCGACGCCTTCCGCACCTACATGGCGGAATTCGCGCTCCAGCAGGCCATCCGCCTCTACAGCGAGGACGTAATCGACAAGGTCGGCAAATTCGGTGCCAAGCCGGGATCCCGTTAAAGGGAACGAAAAAGGAGGCAATGCCGGTGGAACGCGAGGAATTCGATGTCGTGGTGGTGGGCGGCGGCCCGGGCGGCGCCACGCTGGCCGCTCTCGTGGCGATGCAGGGCCACCGGGTGCTCGTCCTGGAGAAGGAGACCTTTCCCCGGTACCAGATCGGTGAGTCGCTGCTGCCGTCGACGATCCACGGCGTGTGCAAAATGATCGGAGTGACCGACGCACTGGCGGCGGCGGGATTCACCCACAAGAAGGGCGGCACGTTCCGCTGGGGCGCCAAGCCGGAGCCGTGGACGTTCTCGTTCTCGGTGTCCCCCAAGATCGCGAGCTCCACGTCGTACGCGTACCAGGTGGAGCGGTCGAAGTTCGACAAGATCCTGCTGGACAACGCCGTGTCGAAGGGCGCGGAGGTCCGCTTCCGGACGCAGGTGGGCGACGTCATCGAGGAGGACGGCCGGGTCGTCGGCGTGACGTACTCCGGCGAGGACGGCGCCGAGCGCCGGGCGTACGCGCGGTTCGTGGTGGACGCCTCCGGCAACGGCAGCCGCATCTACAAGCGGGTCGGCGGCACCCGCGTCTACTCCGAGTTCTTCCGCAGCCTGGCGCTGTTCGGCTACTTCGAGGGCGGCAGGCGGCTGCCCGCGCCCTACTCCGGCAACATCCTGTCGGTCGCCTTCAACAGCGGGTGGTTCTGGTACATCCCCCTCAGCGACACCCTCACGAGCGTGGGCGCGGTCGTCCGCAGGGAGAACGCGGAGAAGGTCCAGGGCGACCCCGAGGCCTCGCTGTCCGCGCTGATCGACGAGTGCCCGCTGATCAAGGACTACCTGTCCGGCGCCACCCGCGTGACGGAGGGCCAGTACGGGCAGATCCGCGCGCGGAAGGACTACTCCTACCACCAGACCACGTTCTGGCGGCCCGGGTTCGTGCTGATCGGCGACGCGGCGTGCTTCGTCGACCCCGTCTTCTCGTCCGGCGTCCACCTGGCCACCTACAGCGCCCTGCTGGCCTCGCGCTCCATCAACAGCGCCCTCGCGGGGCTGGTCGGCGAGGAGGAGGCCTTCACCGAGTTCGAGGCGCGCTACCGCCGGGAGTACGGCGTGTTCTACGAGTTCCTGATGTCGTTCTACGACATGCACCGGGACGAGGACTCCTACTTCTGGTCGGCGAAGAAGGTCACCCACAGCGGGCACACCGAGCTGGAGTCCTTCGTCGAGCTCGTCGCGGGCGTGTCCTCCTCGGAGTTCGCCCTCAGGGACGCCGAGTCGGCCGCGGTGCGGATGAAGGACAAGTCGGCCGAGTTCGCCGCCGCGATCGACGAGCTGGCCGCCGACCGCGAGGGCAACATGGCGCCCCTGTTCAAGTCGTCGGCCGTACGGCAGGCGATGCAGGAGGGCGCCCAGGTGCAGAGCCGGGCCTTCCTCGGCGAGGACCTCGGGCCCGACGTCCCCATGTTCCCCGGCGGCCTCGTCACCAGCAACGACGGGCTGTTCTGGCTGCCGGCCAAGGCGTAGGCGGGAGGGGAGACGATGCCGGTCGCCCGGATCAACGGGATCACCCTGGGTTACGACGACTACGGCTCCGGAGACCCGGTCGTCCTGGTCACGGGCACCGGGGCGCCCGGCCGGATCTGGCGGACCCACCAGGTGCCCGCGCTGAAGGCGGCCGGCCACCGCGTCGTCACCGTCGACAACCGGGGCGTTCCGCCGAGCGACCTGTGCCCCGGCGGCTTCACCCTCGACGACATGGCCGCCGACGTCGCCGGTCTCATCGAGCACCTCGAACTGGGACCGTGCCGGGTCGTGGGCTTCTCCCTGGGCGCGATCATCGTCCAGGAGCTGCTCCTGGCCCGGCCCGGCCTCGTACGGCAGGCCGTCCTGATGGCCTGCTGCGGCCGGACCGACGCGTTCGTGGCCGCGATGACGGCCGCCGAGATCGAACTGTGCGACAGCGGGACCGTCCTGCCGCCGCGCTTCGGCGCCTACCTCCAGGCCGTGTCGAACCTGTCGCCGCGCACGCTCAGCGATGAGGAGCAGATCAGGGACTGGCTCGACGTGTTCGAGATGTCGGCGGTGGACCGCGCGGGCGTGCGCGGGCAGCTCAGCCTCCAGGTCATCCCCAACCGGCTGCCGGCCTACCGCGACATCGACTGCCCCTGCCTGGTCATCGGCTTCGCCGACGACCTGATCATCCGGCCGCGGCTGACCCGGGAGGTGGCCGAGGCGATCCCGGGCGCACGCCACCTGGAGATCCCCGGCTGCGGGCACTACGGATACCTGGAGCGGCCCCGCGAGGTGAACGCCGCGATCATCGAGTTCTTCGGCCGCGGCTAGCGGGTGCCGGCCACGGACCGGCGTCTCAGCCGGTCCGTACCGGCATCGCGCCGTTGCCGTTCAGGGCGCGGTGCGTGGTCACGACGGGGAAGGAGACCGTGGTGATCAGGCCGCCCTCGGGCCGCGCGACCGTCGTGAGGCGGGCGCCGTGGGCCGCCGCGATGGCCTGCACGATCGACAGCCCCAGGCCGAGCCCGTCCCGGCGTCCGCCCGTACGCGCCGTGCCGAGCCGCTGGAACGGCTGGAAGAGGCGTTCGACGGCCTCGGGCGGCACGACCGGCCCGCTGTTGGCGACGGTGAGCACCGCGTGACCGGCCATCACGCGGACCGACACGTCCACCCAGCCGTCGTCCGCGTTGTACTTGATCGCGTTGTCCACGAGGTTGACGACGAGACGCTCGGCCAGGTTCCGGTTGCCCGCAGCCGTCGCCGGCTCGGTCCGCACCCGCAGCGCCACCGACCGCAGCGCCGCCTCCTGGGTGCGCGCGCCGGTCACCTCCCGCGTGAGCTGTCCCAAGTCGAACGGCTGGCGCACCTCGATCCCCGCGTGGCCGCGGGTCAGCGTGAGCAGCGCCTCGATCAGCCGCTCCTGCTGCGCGCCCGCCACGAGGATCCGCTCGTGCGCCGCGCGCAGGGAGTCCACGCTCGCCTCGGGGTCCGACAAGGCGACCTGGCCGAGCGTGCGCTGCCGGGCCAGCGGCGTCCGCAGCTCGTGCGAGGCGTTAGCGACGAACTGCCGCTGCGCGAGGAAGCTCGCCTCCAGCCGGCTCAGCAGGTCGTCGAAGGTGTCGCCGAGCTCCTTGAGCTCGTCGCTCGGGCCCTGGAGCGCCAGGCGCCGGTTCAGGCTCGTCGCCGAGATGTCGCGGGCGGCCGCGGTGATCGTACGCAGGGGGCGCAGGATGCGGCCGGCCACGATCCAGCCGAGCGCGAGCGAGATCAGCGACATGATCCCGAGCGCGATCCCCGACTGGATGAGCAACTGGTCGAGCAGGGTCGAGCGCTGGTGCGCCATCGCCTCGGCCGCCTCCGGCGGGAGCATGTCCATCACCGCGCCCTCGGAGCTGCCCGGCCCCGGGCCCGGCACGCCGCCCGGCTGCAGGCCGCCGCCGTCGTGCGGAGGGAGCAGCGTCTGACCGGAGACGACCTGACTGGACACGGCGTGGTGCACCAGGATGTAGGTGACGGCCAGCAGCGCCGCCCCCGAGACCAGGTACAGGCCGCCGTACAGGAACGTCAGCCGCAGCCGGACGGTGCGGCGCGGCAGGTGCCTCAGGGCCACCCGCCTGGATAATCCGGAAATTCCGCTCATGGGCTCCCCGATATCTGGTAGCCGCGCTTGGCCGCGGTCTGGATGATCGGCGGGTCGCCCAGCTTCGTGCGCAACCGGCTGATCGTGATCTTCACGGCGTTGGTGAAGGGGTCGGCGGCCTCGTCCCAGACGCGTTCCAGCAGTTCCTCCGCCGACACGACCCGGCCCCTGGAGACCAGCAGTAACTCCAGCACGCCGAACTCCTTCGGCGCCAGATCCAGCACCCGGCCGCCCCTGGTCACGGTGCGCCGGGCGGTGTCCAGCACGAGATCGCCGTGGCGGATCACCGGAGGCACCGCCGGATGTGACCGCCGCGCCAGCGCCCCGATCCGGGCGAGCAGCGCGGGAAAGTCGAACGGCTTGGGCAGGTAGTCGTCGGCTCCGCGGTTGAGGCCGTCGACCAGGTCCTCCGTCGTCGCGGCGGCCGTCAGCATGAGCACCCGGCTCCGGCAGCCCGCCTCGACGAGCTTGGCGCACACCTCGTCACCGTGCAGCCCCGGCAGGTCGCGGTCGAGCACGATCACGTCGTAGTCGTTGCACAACGCGCGCTCCAGGCCGCTCGGGCCGTCCAGCGCGACGTCCACCGCCATGTACGCGCGCCGCAGGCCGACCGCCACGGTCTGCGCCATCTCCTCGTCGTCCTCCACCACCAGCACTCGCACTGGTCCGTCCCCGCTTCCCGTCAGACGACATCAACCTTGACAAGTTCCTCCATCATCGTCCAGCGGCGGTTTCCGCGACGTATCATCGCGCGTTCGTCGTTATTCGCGGCCGTAAATCAATTGGCGGACGCCGATGAATTGGCGTCCAAGTGCGGGGAACGCGCACTTGGACGGGCGGCCCTTGCCGGTCCCTAAGGGCCGGATTAGTGTGACCCCGGTCAGCCGCGGACAATTAAATTGGAGTGGTCATGGCCAATCCCTTCGACGATGAAAACGGTACCTTCTACGTCCTGGTGAACGACGAGGGGCAGCATTCGCTCTGGCCGGCGTTCGCCACCGTGCCGGCCGGCTGGAAGGTCGTGTTCGGCGAGGACACCCGTAAGGCCTGCCTCGACTACGTCGAGGAGAACTGGACCGACATGCGCCCGAAGAGCCTCATCGACCAGATGGGGCAGTAGGTGTCGGGCGACCGCGGAAACGGGGGACATCCTCGATGATCGGCGGCCCGGGGCCGGTGATGATACGCGGAATGGGGCCCGATTCGCCGGTGTCCAGGCAGCAGATCAAGCCGGGCACCACGAGAAGGATCCTGCCGTACACCAGGCCATATCTTCGCCATATCATTTTACTTTTCAGCTGCACCGTGATAAATGCCGGAATCACGGTGGCGACGCCCCTGTTGTTCAAGGCCGTCATCGACAACGGCATCCTCAGGCACGACGTGCCCGTGGTCGTCTGGACCTCCCTGGCCGCGGCCGGCATGGCCGTCCTGTCGGCCGGGCTCGGCTATGCCGTCGCCGCCTACTCCGCGCGGATCAGCGAGGGGCTCATCTACGACCTGCGCACGCAGGTTTTCGACCACGTGCAGCGGCAGCCGCTCGCGTTCTTCACCAGGGCGCAGACCGGCGCGCTGGTGAGCCGGCTGAACACCGACGTGATCGGGGCGCAGCAGGCCGTCACGTCGCTGCTGTCCACCGTCGCCTCCGCCGGGCTGACGCTCGTGCTCGTCATGATCACGATGTTCGCGCTGTCCTGGCAGATTACGCTGATCTCCCTGCTCGTGCTGCCGTTCTTCGTCCTGCCGGGCAAGCTCGTCGGAAACCGGCTGCAGCGGCTCACCCGGACGATGATGGAGACCAACGCCGAGATGGGCTCGTTGATGAACGAGCGCTTCAACGTGACGGGCGCCCTGCTGGCCAAGCTCTACGGCTCGCCCGAGTCCGAGACCCGCGCGTTCTCCCGGCTGGCGGCCAAGGTCCGCGACATCGGCGTCCGGACGTACGTCTACGGTCAGCTCCTCTTCCTGTCGATCACCCTGCTGAGCGCGCTCGCCACCGCGATGGTGTACGGCCTGGGCGGCGGCCTGGCGATCAACGGCGTGTTCCAGATCGGCACGCTGGTGGCGCTCGCGACGCTGCTCACCCGGCTGTTCGGCCCGATCAACCAGCTCTCCAGCGCCCAGAGCAGCATCCTCACGGCACTGGTCAGCTTCGACCGCGTCTTCGAGGTGCTCGACCTGAAGCCGCTCATCGCGGAGAAGCCGGACGCGGCGCCCCTGCCTGCCACCTCGACCGCGCCCGACATCGAGTTCGACGGGGTGTCCTTCCGCTACCCGGCCGCCGCCGACGTCTCGCTGGCCTCCCTGGAGTCGATCGCGCTGCCCGCCGTGGAACGCGTCGGCAACGCCTGGACGCTGCGTGAGCTGAGCTTCCGCGTGCCGGCCGGGAAGCTGACCGCGCTCGTGGGTCCGTCCGGCGCCGGGAAGACCACCATCACCCACCTGGTGCCGCGGCTGTACGACCCGGTCGAGGGCAGCGTACGGATCGGTGGCCGCGACCTGCGCGACCTGACGCTCGACTCGCTCCGCGACACCGTCGGCATGGTCACCCAGGACGCCCACCTCTTCCACCAGACCATCAGGGAGAACCTGCTCTACGCCAAGCCGGGCGCGACCGAGGAGGAACTGGTCGAGGCGTGCCGGGCCGCCCAGATCTGGCCCCTGATCACCTCCCTGCCGGACGGCTTCGACACCGTCGTCGGCGACCGCGGCTACCGGCTGTCCGGCGGCGAGAAACAGCGCATCGCGATGGCCCGGCTGCTGCTCAAGGCCCCGCCGATCGTCGTCCTTGACGAGGCGACCGCGCACCTCGACTCGGAGTCGGAGGCGGCCCTGCAGCGGGCGCTCAAGACCGCGTTGACCGGCCGCACCTCACTCGTCATCGCCCACCGGCTCTCCACGATCAGGGACGCCGACCAGATCCTCGTCATCGACAAGGGACAGGTCAGGGAGAGCGGGACCCACGAGGAACTACTGGAGCGCGGCGGAATGTACGCCGAGCTCTACCACACCCAGTTCGCCGGCCGGCCGTCCTCGCTGAACGGCGACTCCGCTCCCGCGGACGACTTCGCCGCCGGTCCACTCCCGGTCGGCGCGTCTCCCCACGACGGTCACTTCGCCCACCCCGGACCCCGGCCCCTGGGCGGCCCCTACCCCGGCGGTCCTCATCCCGGCGGTCCTCATCCCGGCGGGCCCTATCCCGGCGGCCCTGGTCCCGGTGGTCCTGGCGGTCATGGTGGTCACGGCCCTGTTCCCGGTGGCCCTCCCGGCCCCTTCTCCGGTGGCCACGGTCCCGGTGGCCACGGTGCTGGTGTTCATGGTCCCGGCGGCCCGGGCCCGGGTGGCCCTCCCGGTCCCTACCCGGGTGGTCATGGTCCCGGTCCTGGTGGTCCCGGTCCCGTGCCCGGAGGGCCTCCCGGGCCGTTCCACGGAGGGCCGCCCCCGGGACGCCCCTAGTGGGATGTCCACGGCCCTTGGCCGGGTCGGTCACTGTGGCGGAAGGGACCTCCGGTCCTCCGTTGGCCAAGTCAGTCGCTGCGGGGGAAGGGACCTCCGGTCCTTCTTTGGCCAAGTCGGTCACTGCGCCGGAAGGAACCTCCGGTCCTCGCGAAGCCCGCTTCGCTGGGCCTTCGCTGCGGTCCTCGCTCCCTTCCGCTCCGCTCCCTCCACCCCGGTGAACGTTGGCGGACGGCGCACCAGCGGAGACAGCGGGACCCCGGCCACACGCCGGCACCTCGGGAATGTCGATCGAGCAACGAATCGGTGGGAGCTCCGCTGTGTCTGATTCCCGTCCCCTCCCTTCTGCCGCCGGTCGGCTCACGAGGTGTCCCGTCGCCGGCGGCTGGCACATCCGGTTCGCCGACCGTCCCGAGCCGGTGGTGTGGCTGGATCGGTCTGCGGCCGAGGCCGTCGCCATCGCGACGGCCTATCTCCACCGCGTGAGCGGAGCACGTGAGGTCGTCCTCGACGTCGAAGGGCATCGCTCACCGGTCTGCCTTGAGGTGAAGCCGGGGAGCCGTGTGGACGAGCTGGTACGGCTGGCCGAGGAGACCCTTACGGACGAGGGGTCCATGGCCGCTCCGGACGAGGGATGCGGGGTCTGCGAGGACAGCCGGGAAGACGGGCAGGCGGCCTACGGGCGGATGTTCACGACATTCGCGAGGAACGCCTGCGCTGCTCCTGTCACCCCCATCGGTGAGATCGAGGTGCTGACTCCGGAGGAGCGTTCGCTGACGGTGGCGGGCTGGAACGCCACCGCTACGCCGGTGGTGGCGGGGACGGTGCTGGACCGGTTCGAGGAGTGGGCCGATCGTTCGCCGGATGCGGTGGCGGTGTGGTGCGACGGGGTCGGTGTCTCCTACTGGGAGGTGGAGGAGGCGGCCAACCGCCTCGCTTCCTACCTGCGCGAGTTGGGCGTGGGTGCGGAGTCCCGGGTGGGGTTGGTGCTGCCGCGCGGGGTTCAGTTGGTCGTGTCGATCTTGGCGGCGTGGAAGGCCGGGGCGGGGTATGTGCCGATCGACCCTGCCTATCCGGCCGAGCGGATCGGTTTCGTCCTGGCCGACAGCGCCGCCGAGGTCGTCATCGGCACCACCGCCACCCTGTCCGGCATCGCCACACCCCACACCGGCACTGATGTCGCCGCGAGTGCGAACGCGGGTGCCACCACCAACTCCGACGCCGCCCATGCCGGCAACGCGGGCGAGGGTGTTGATGGCACCGACGACGCTAACGCCGATGCGGGCGGGTTGCGTGTGGTCGTGCTGGATGACGAGCGCACGGCTGAGCGTATCGATGCGCAATCGGCGGAGCGTTTCGATGTGGCTGTCGAGGCGTCGGGGTTGGCGTATGTGATTTACACCTCGGGGTCGACGGGGCGGCCGAAGGGGGTGGCGGTGCCGCATGCCGGGGTGGCGAACCTCGCGCATGCGATGCGGCCTGCTTTGGATGTGGGTCCGGGGGTGACGGCGTTGCAGTTCGCCTCCTTCGGGTTCGACGCCGCCGTGCTGGATGTCGCCGTCACTTTGGCGGCGGGGGGAACGCTGGCGATCGCGACCGAAGCCGAGCGGGCCGAACCGGAGGCGCTCGCCCGCATGATCGGCGCGGCGGGTGTCGAGGTGGCGAGTGTGGTGCCGTCTCTGCTGAGTGTGCTGGACCCGGAGAGTGTGCCGGGGGTGCGTCGGTGGGTTTTGGGTGCGGAGCGGTTGAGTGCCCGGTTGGCCGCCCGGTGGGTGGGGTCGGGGGCGGAGGTGTGGAACACCTACGGCCCGACCGAGGCCAGTGTGATCACCACCGCAAGCCCGATAGCGACTCCGGTGGAGCAGGATCCGGCGATCGGTGCGCCGCTCGCCAACACCGCCGTGTTCGTGCTGGACGACTTCCTCCAGCCGGTCCCGCCCGGGGTGACCGGGGAGGTGTACATCGCCGGCGCGGGTCTGGCCCGGGGGTATGTGGGCCGTCCGGGGATGACTGGCGAGCGGTTCGTCGCCTGCCCGTTCGCGGACGGGGTGCGGATGTACCGCAGCGGGGACCTAGCCCGCTGGTGCGGTGATGGGCAGCTTGCTTTCGTCGGGCGCGCGGATGAGCAGGTGAAGATCCGCGGGTTCCGGATCGAGCCCGGAGAGGTCGAAGCCGTCCTCGCGAGCCACGAGTCGGTGGCACAGGTCGCCGTCATCGTTCGCGAGGACCGCCCCGGTGACAAACGCCTGGTCGCCTACGTCGTCCCCGCCCTGAACCCGGACGCACAAGCCCGCGCCGCTATCAGCCCGGCCACCGCGAGCGCGGGTGTTGCGGGCCCGGGTGCTGCCAGCCCAGACGTCGCAGGCTCCGGCGCGCTGGGCGGGGAGGGTTCCCCGAGCGGGACGGGCATGGATGTCACCGGTCCGGACGCCGGGAGCCTGGCCGCTGGCGGGGCGGTCGCCGCGCGGGTGGATATCGCGGCGTTGCGGGAGTTCGCGGCGTCGCGGTTGCCGGATTACATGGTTCCGCTGGTCGTTCAAATCGAGGCGATTCCGCTGACGGTCAACGGCAAGCTGGACCGGGCCGCGCTACCGGCGCCTGATCTGCCCGATGCGGGGCGGGCCGCGGAGACCCCGGCGGAAGAGCTTCTGTGCGGGTTGTTCGCCGAGGTTCTGGGCGTGGAGCAGGTCGGCGCGGAGGCGTCGTTCTTCGAGCTGGGCGGCGACTCGATCATGTCGATGTTGCTGGTCGCCGCCGCCCGCCGCGCCGGACTGGTCGTCACCACCCGCGAGGTGTTCGACCATCAGTCTCCGGCCGCGCTCGCCACTGTCGTCCGTACCGTCGGCCAGGCCGTGTCGGGAAGCGGCGGCGAGCCTGGCGTAGGCGACATCCCGCTGACGCCGGTGATGTGGGAGTTGCTGGAGCGGGTGAGTCCGGCGGCGTTGGGTGAGGTGTTCCAGTCCGCTGTGGTGGTCACACCACCGGGGCTGGACTTCGACGCGTTGGTGGCGGCGGTTCAGGCGGTGACGGATCGCCATGAGGTGCTGCGTGCCCGGCTGGTGACCGGGCCGCAACCGCATCTGTCGGTGCCGCAGGAGGCCGACGCCGCAGCGTGGGTGCGGTGGGTGCGGGCGAGCGACGTCGATCGGCCGGGCCAGGTCGATCAGCGGGGGGACGGCGCCGATTGGGCGGGCCAGGTCGATGGGCGGGGGGCCGGCGCCGACTGGACGCGTCTGGTTGACGAGCAGACCAGGGCAGCGGTCGAGCGGCTGGATCCGCTGGCCGGGGTGATGGTCCAGGTGGTCTGGCTGGACGCAGGCCCCGACGAGCCCGGACGACTGCTGCTGGTCATCGCCCACCTCGTCGTGGACGGCGTCTCCTGGCGCGTACTTCTGCCCGATCTGGCCGATGCCTACGAGAAGCTGTCCGCCGGGCGCGAGATCACCCTCGACCCCGTCCCGACCTCCTATCGCCACTGGGCTCTGGAGCTCACCGCCGAGGCGAGCGCGCGGACGCCGGAACTGACCGATTGGCTCGCCCTTCTTCAAGGTTCCGAGCCGCTGCTGACCACCGAACCCCTGGACCCGGCTCGGGACATCGGCGCGACAGTGCGGCGTGTCGCGGCGACCGTACCCGTGGATGTCACCACGGCCCTGCTGACCACGGTGCCGGCCGCGTTCCACGCGGGCATCGACGACATCCTGCTGACCGGACTGGTCGCGGCCGTCGCCGAGTCGCGGGACGGACGGGACGTGGGCGACGGCATCGTCGTGGACGTTGAAGGGCACGGCAGGGTGCCGCTGGCCGACGGCGAGGACCTGACCCGGACCGCGGGCTGGTTCACGAGCATCCATCCGGCCCGCCTCGATGCCGGGGCCGTGGACTTCACCGACGTACGGAACGGCGGCCCGTCCGCCGGACGAGCGGTCAAGCGCGTCAAGGAGCAGCTGCGAGCGCTCCCCGGCGACGGCTTGGGATACGGCCTGCTTCGTTATCTCAACCACGACACCGCCCCGGAGTTGGCGGCGATCCCCAGGGCGCAGATCGGCTTCAACTACCTGGGACGGTTCACGACCCAGCAGCGGAACTGGCAGCTCGCCGAGGACAACGGCCTTGGTGAGGGCATCGCGAACCGGTCGCCGGTCATGCACGCCCTCGAAGCCGAAGGCATGGTCAGAGACTTCGAGGAAGGACCGTCTCTCGTACTGACCCTTGCCTGGCCGGAGCGGCTGCTGTCTGCGAGCGCCGCGCAGGGCCTGGTCGACGCGTGGGCGGCGATGCTGGCCGGCCTTGTCGCGCACACGGCCGCCCCCGGGAGCGGCGGGCACACTCCCTCCGACTTTTCTCTTGTGCCTCTCAAGCAGGCGCAGATCGAGCGACTTGAGGCGGACGTTCCGGACCTCGTCGAGATCCTGCCGGTGTCACCGCTGCAGGAGGGGTTGCTCTTCCACGCCCTGTACGACGACCAGACGCGGGACGTCTACGCGGAGCAGATGGCCCTTGAACTGGAAGGGCCGCTGGACGCGCGGGCGTTGCGGGCGTCCTGGGAGGCGCTGCTCGAACGGCATGCCAGCTTGCGCGCGGGGTTCCACCAGATCAGCGGCTTGGAGCACCCCGTGCAGGTGATCGTACGGCGGGCTGCGCTGCCGTGGCGCGAGGTGGACCTGTCGGCGCTTCCTCTGGACGAGGCCCGGACTGAGACGCAGCGCCTGGCGGACGAGGAGCGGGCCCGGCGGTTCGACCTGGGCGCACCACCGCTGCTGCGGGTCCTCCTGGTCAAGCTGGCCACGGATCAGCACCGCATGGTGATCACGCTGCATCATGTGGTGCTCGACGGGTGGTCGCTGCCGATCCTGCAGAGAGAGCTATGGGCCGCCTATTCCGAAGGCGGCGACGCCGGAACGCTGGCACCTGTCACGCCGTACCGGGAGCACCTGGCCTGGCTGGGCCGGCAGGACAAGGAGGCGGCACGGGAGGCGTGGCGGCGGGCGCTGGCAGGGGTGGAGGAGCCGACGCTGGTCGCATCGGCGTCAGCGGGGTCCACCACAGGCCAGGTCGTGGTCGAACCCGATCGGGAGCTGACCCAGGCCCTACGAGACCTGGCCCGTCGGCAGGGCGTGACCCTGAACACGGTGCTCCAGGTGGCGTGGGGGGTGCTCGTCGGGATGCTGAGCGGGCGTCGAGACGTGGTGTTCGGCGTCACCGTGGCTGGGCGGCCCGCCGAGCTGCCCGGCATGGAGCACATGGTGGGGCTGTTCATCAACACCATCCCCCTGCGGGTACGCCTGGACCCGGCCGCGTCGATCGTACGAATCCTGGCGGAGGTCCAGGCAGCCCAGTCGGAACTGCTCGATCACCAACATCTGGGGTTGACGGAGATCCAGCGTCTGGCCGGGCCGGGTGCGACCTTCGACACGCTGATGGCATTCGAGAACTACCGCGCGGGCGACAGCGAACCACCTCAGCCGTTGAAGCTCGTCGAAACAGAAGTCCGGGAGGCGACCAACTTCTCCCTGGCTCTGGGTGTGAATCCGATCGGTGAACTGAGGCTGCGCCTCGACTACCTGACGGAGTCGTTCGACGAGGCGACGGCACAGGCGCTGGCGGCGCGGTTGGTGCGGGTGCTGGAGCAGGTGGCCTCCGACCCGTCGCTGCGGCTCAGCCAGGTCGATGTGCTGGAGGAGTCCGAGCGGCGGTCGGTGGTGGCGGGGTGGAACGCCACCGCTACGCCGGTGGTGGCGGGGACGGTGCTGGACCGGTTCCAGGAGTGGGCCGATCGTTCGCCGGATGCGGTGGCGGTGTGGTGCGACGGGACGGGCGTGTCCTACCGGGAGGTGGAGGAGGCGGCCAACCGGCTCGCGGGTTATCTGCGCGAGTTGGGCGTGGGTGCCGAGTCCCGGGTCGGGCTGGTGCTGCCGCGCGGGGTGCAGTTGGTCGTGTCGATCCTGGCGGCGTGGAAGGCCGGGGCGGGGTATGTGCCGATCGACCCTGCTTACCCGGCCGACCGGATCGGTTTCGTCCTGGCCGACAGTGCCGCCCAGGTCGTAATCGGCACCACCGCCACCCTGTCCGGCATCGCCACACCCCACGCCGACACCGGCACCGGCACCGACACGGGTGCAGGTGCCGACGCCAACGCCGATGCGGGCGGGTTGCGTGTGGTGGTGCTGGATGACGAGCGCACGGCCGGGCGCATCGACGCGCAATCGGCGGAGCGCTTCGGTGTGGCAGTCGAGGCGGCGGGGTTGGCGTATGTGATTTATACGTCGGGGTCGACGGGGCGGCCGAAGGGGGTGGCGGTGCCGCATGCCGGGGTGGTGAACCTGGCGTATGCGATGCGGCCTGCCCTGGATGTGGGTCCGGGGGTGACGGCGTTGCAGTTCGCCTCCTTCGGGTTCGACGCCGCCGTACTGGACGTCGCCGTCACTCTGGCCGCCGGCGGAACGCTGGCCATCGCGACGGAGGCCGAGCGGGCCGAACCGGAGGCACTCGCCCGCATGATCAGCGCAGCAGGCGTCGAGGTGGCCAGCGTGGTGCCGTCCCTGCTGAGTGTGCTGGACCCGGAGAGTGTTCCTGGGGTGCGTCGGTGGGTTTTGGGTGCGGAGCGGTTGAGCGCCCGGTTGGCCGCCCGGTGGCTGGAGTCGGGGGCGGAGGTGTGGAACACCTACGGCCCGACCGAGGCCAGTGTGATCACCACGGCAAGCCCGATAGCGACTCCGGTGGAGCAGGATCCGGCGATCGGTGCGCCGCTCGCCAACACTGCGGTGTTCGTGCTGGACGACTTCCTGCGTCCGGTCCCGCCCGGCGTCACCGGGGAGCTGTACATCGCCGGTGCTGGCCTGGCCCGGGGGTATGTGGGCCGTCCGGGGATGACTGGCGAGCGGTTCGTCGCCTGCCCGTTCGCGGACGGGGTGCGGATGTACCGCAGCGGTGACCTGGCCCGCTGGCTCAACGACGGGCAGCTTGCCTTCGTCGGGCGCGCGGATGAGCAGGTGAAGATCCGCGGGTTCCGGATCGAGCCCGGCGAGGTCGAAGCCGTCCTCGCCGCCCACGTGTCGGTGGCACAGGTCGCCGTCGTCGTGCGCGAGGACCGCCCCGGTGACAAACGCCTGGTCGCCTACGTCGTCCCCGCCCTGAACCCGGCCGCACAAGCCCCCACCGTCATCAGCCCGGCCACCGCGAGCGCGGGTGTTGCGGGCCCGGGTGCCGCCAGCCCAGACGTCGCAAGCTCCGGTTGGCGGGATGGGGGTGGTTCCCCGAGCGGAGCGAGCGTGGATGTCACCGGTCCGGACGCCGCGAGCCCGGCCACTGGCGGTGCGGGTGCCGGGTGGGTGGATATCGCGGCGTTGCGGGAGTTCGCGGCGTCGCGGTTGCCGGATTACATGGTGCCGCTGGTGGTGGTGATCGAGGCGATTCCGCTGACGGTCAACGGCAAGCTGGACCGGGCCGCGCTACCGGCGCCTGATGCGCCCGATGCGGGGCGGGCCGCGGAGACCCCGGTGGAAGAGCTTCTGTGCGGGTTGTTCGCCGAGGTTCTGGGCGTGGAGCAGGTCGGCGCGGAGGCGTCGTTCTTTGAGCTGGGCGGCGACTCCATCATGTCGATGCTGCTGGTCGCCGCCGCCCGCCGCGCCGGACTGGTCATCACCGCGCGCCAGGTCTTCGAGCTTCGCACGCCCGCAGGGGTCGCGGCGGTCGCCCGGCCGGTGACCGAAGGCGCGAACCTCTTCGAGGGCGGTTCGGGCATTGGCGACATCCCATTGACGCCGGTGATGTGGGAGTTGCTGGAGCGGGTGGGCCCGGGGGCGTTGGGTGAGGTGTTCCAGTCCGCTGTGGTGGTCACGCCGCCGGGGTTGGATTTCGACGCTTTGGTGGCGGCGGTTCAGGCGGTGGCGGATCGCCATGAGGTGCTGCGTGCCCGGCTGGTGACCGGGCCGGAACCGCATCTGCTGGTGCCGCAGGCGGCCGACACCACCGCGTGCGTGCGGCGGGTGCATGTGACCAGCACTGATTGGCCGGGCCCGGTCGGTGAGCAGGGGACCGGCGCGGATTGGGTGGGCCGGGTCGGTGGGCGGGGGGTTGGCGTTGATTGGGTGCGTCTGGTCAGTGAGCAGACCAGGGCGGCGGTTGAGCGGTTGGGTCCGCTGGCTGGGGTGATGGTCCAGGTGGTGTGGCTGGACGCCGGCCCCGAGGAGCCGGGGCGGTTGTTGCTGGTCATCGCTCACCTTGTCGTGGATACGGTGTCGTTGCGGGTTCTGCTGCCGGATCTGGCGGGCGCCTACGCGGCGCTGGCGGCCGGACGGCCGGTCGCACTCGATCCGGTCCCGACCTCCTACCGCCACTGGGCACAGGCACTCGCGGCCGAGGCCGGCAGGCGTACGCCGGAACTTCAGGACTGGCTCGCGATCCTCCAAGGCCCCGACCCGCTGCTGACCAACGAGCATGTGGATCCCACCCAGGACGTCGACTCCACGGTTCGACGCATCTCGGTGACCGTTCCGGCCGATGTGACGTCGGAGTTGCTGACGGGGGTTCCGGCGGCGTTCCATGCGGGGGTCGATGACGTTCTGCTGGCCGGGTTGGCGGCGGCGGTCGCCGAGTGGCGGGCGCGGCGGGGCCGTCCGGTCGGTGGGGTCGTGGTGGACGTGGAGGGGCACGGGCGTGTCCCTCTGATCGACGGCATGGATGTGTCGCGGACGGTGGGCTGGTTCACCAGCGGTCATCCGGTGCGGCTGGACGCCGGGGTGGTCGACTTCGCCGATCTGCGTGCGGGTGGGGCGACGGCCGGGCGGGTGGTCAAGCGCATCAAGGAGCAGGTGCGGTCCGTCCCCGGCGACGGCCTGGGATACGGCCTGCTCCGCTACCTCAACCCCGACACCGCCGCCGACCTCGCCGCACTTCCCAGAGCCCAGATCGGCTTCAACTACCTGGGACGCTTCACCGAATCCACCGGAGATCGCCTGCACGGGTGGCTGCCGGTCGACGAAGGCGGCCCCGGACCGGAGGTGAGCGGCCGGTTCCCCGTGATGCACGCGATCGAAACGGAGGGGCTGGTCCGCGACCTTGGAGATGGCCCACGGCTCCTGCTGACCGTGGCCGCGCCGGTACGTCTCCTGACGGAGGAGGCCGCCCGGGAACTCGTCTCCGGTTGGGCGGCGATGCTCGCCGGACTCGCGGAGTACGCCTCGCGGCCGGGCGGCGGCGGCCACACCCCGTCGGACTTCCCGCTGGTGGCGCTCGGGCAGAGGCAGATCGAGGAACTCGAGTCGGACGTTCCGGAACTCTCCGACGTACTGCCCGTGTCGCCACTCCAGGAAGGGCTGCTGTTCCACGCGGTCTACGACGAGACCTCGACGGACGTGTACGTCGAGCAGATGATCCTCGACCTCGCGGGGTCGCTGGACGCGGAGATCCTGCGGGCGTCCTGGGAAGGCATGCTTACACGTCACGCGAGTCTGCGGGCGAGCTTCCGGCAGGTCGCCGGAGCGGAGCGGCCGGTCCAGGTGATCTCGCAGCGGGTCGAGCTCCCCTGGCGGCAGGTCGATCTGTCCACCATGCCGGAAGAGGCGGCCCTGGCCGAGGCCGAGCGGCTGGAGATCGAGGAGCACGCCCGCCGGTTCGACCTGTCGGTGCCGCCGCTGGTACGGATCATGCTGCTGAAACTGGGCCCGGACCAGCACCGCATGGTGATCACACTGCACCACATCGTGATCGACGGTTGGTCACTTCCGATCATGCTGCGCGAGTTGTGGGCGGCGTACGCGGCTGGCGGTAGCACCCGTGGGCTGCCCGTGGTCACGCCGTACCGGGACTATCTGGCGTGGCTGAGCAGGCAGGACAAGGACGCGGCGCGGGAGGCGTGGCGGCAGGCACTGGCCGGCGTACGCGAGCCGACCCTGGTGGCGCCGGCCGAGCCGGCGGACACAGCGGCCCCGACGGCGAAGCTGCTCTTCCAGGCGGACGTACGGCTGGCACAGGCGCTCCGGAAGCTGGCCCACGCCCAGGGGCTGACTCTCAACATCGTGATCCAAGTGGCCTGGGCCCTGGTGGTGGGTCAGCTGGCGGGACGCCGCGACGTGGTGTTCGGGGCGACGGTCGCGGGACGTCCTGCGGAGCTGCCCGGCATGGAAGACATGCTGGGCCTCTTCATAAACACCGTTCCTGTCGTGGTTCGGCTCGACCCCGCCCGGCCGGTGAAGGACCTGCTGGCCGACCTGCGGGCGCGGCAGTCGGCGTTGCTGGATCACCAGCACCTCGGGCTGACGGAGATCCAGCGGCTGGCCGGGCCGGGCGCGACCTTCGACACGCTCGTCGCGTACGAGAACTATCCCGGCGACCCCGAAGCCACCCTTCCCGGCGGCACCCTGCGGATGACGGGCCTGACGGCCAGGGAGACCAGCAACTATCCGCTCGCGCTCATCGTGGACCCGGCGCTGAAGTTCCGCCTCGACTATCGGCTCGATCTCTTCGACGAGCAGGCGGCGCTGTCCGTGGTCCGGCGGTTGGTGCGGGTGCTGGAGCAGGTGGCGGCCGATCCGTCCGTACGGCTCAGTGAGCTGGAAGTGCTGGACGAGGCCGAGCGTCGGGTCGTGCTGGGGGAGTGGAACGACACGGTCAGGCCGGTGGCGGCCGGGACGTTGCCGGAGTTGTTCGCGGCGCGGGTGGAGCTGTCGCCGGGTGCGGTGGCGGTGGCCGGGCCGGGGGTGTCGTGGTCGTACGCGGAGTTGGACGCGGCGGCGAACCGGGTGGCGCATGAGCTGGTCGGCCGGGGGGTGGGTCCGGAGGATTTGGTGGGCGTGATGATGGAGCGCTCGCCGGAGTTGGTCGCGGTGTTGCTGGGCGTGGCGAAGGCGGGTGCGGGGTTTGTGCCGGTGGATCCGGCCTATCCGGCGCAGCGGATCGCGTTCATGCTGGGTGACGCCGCCCCGGCGCTGGTGCTGTGCACCGGGTCTGTACGGCCGGCACTCGCGCAAGCCGAAGGGCTGCTCGACGGCGATGCTCCCGAGCTTATGGTGATCGACGACCCGGTGGTGGCGGCGTCGATCAAGGCCCGTCCGGTCTCGCCGGTGACGGTGCCCGGCCATGCGGTCGGCCATCCCGCGTACGTGATCTACACCTCCGGGTCGACCGGCACGCCGAAGGGCGTGGTGGTGACCCATCGGGGCCTGGGGAACCTGGCGGCCGTACACGTCGCGGCGTTCGACGTGGGCGCGGGCTCGCGGGTGCTGCAGCTGTCCTCCCTGAGCTTCGACGCGTCCGTGTGGGAGCTCTGCATGGCGGTGCTGACAGGGGCGACGCTGGTGATGGCGGGGGCCGATCGGCTGCCTCCGGCGGGGTCGCTGGCCGACGCGGTGAGCGAGTTCGGGGTGACGCACGTGACGGTGTCGCCGTCGGTGCTGGCGTCGGTCGAGACGCTGCCGGACGGTCTGGAGACGCTGGTGGTGGCGGGTGAGGCGTGCCCGCCGTGGATGGCCGAGCGCTGGGCGGTGGGGCGGCGGCTGGTCAACGCGTACGGCCCGACGGAGACGACGGTCTGCGCGACGATGAGCCGGCCGCTGGAGCCGGGCCTGGGCGGTGTGGTGCCGATCGGGGGTGCGATCGCCAACGCGCGGGTGTTCGTGCTGGACGATTTCCTGCGTCCGGTCCCGCCCGGGGTGACCGGTGAGTTGTACGTGGCGGGGGTGGGGCTGGCTCGGGGGTATCTGCGGCGGGCGGGGCTGACGGCGGAGCGGTTCGTGGCGTGTCCGTTCGCGCCTGGTGAGCGGATGTATCGGACCGGGGACCTGGTGCGCTGGCAGGCGGATGGCCAGCTGGTGTTCGCGGGACGGGCCGACGAGCAGGTGAAGATCCGCGGGTTCCGGATCGAACTGGGCGAGATCGAGACCGTGCTGGCCTCGCACGGGTCGGTGGGGCAGGTCGCCGTCGTCGTGCGCGAGGACCGTCCGGGTGACAGGCGCCTGGTCGCGTACGTCGTCCCGGCCGGCCAGAACCCGGCCGACCCGAGCCTGGACGTCGCGGTGCTGCGGGAGTTCGTCGGCTCCCGGTTGCCGGACTACATGGTCCCGGCGGCTGTGGTGGTGCTGGAGGCGTTGCCGGTCACGGTGAACGGCAAGCTCGACCGGGCCGCGCTGCCCGCGCCCGACTTCGCGGGCGTCGCCGTGGGCCGTGGGCCGGCCACTCCGGTGGAAGAGGTGCTGTGCGGGCTGTTCGGCGAGGTGCTGGGTCTCGACTGGGTGAGCACCGACGCCTCGTTCTTCGACCTCGGTGGCGACTCCCTGCTCGGAATGCGGCTGATCGCCCGCATCCGAGCCGTGCTCGACGCCGAGCTCGGCATCGGCGAACTCTTCGGCACGCCGACCATCGCCGGGGTGGCCCGCCTCGTCGAGGGCGGTGACAGCGGTGCCCGCACGGTGCTGCGCCCGCTGCCGCGGCCGGAGGTGCTGCCGCTGTCGTACGCCCAGCAGCGCATGTGGTTCCTGAACCGGTTGGAAGAGACCGATGCCGGCGCGGACGCGGCGTACAACCTTCCGCTGGCGCTCCGCCTGTCGGGTGAGCTGGACGTGGCGGCGCTGGAGGCGGCCGTCGGGGACGTCGCCGACCGGCACGAGAGCCTTCGCACGATCTTCCCCGTGAGCGAGGGCAGGGCCCGGCAGCGGATACTCGACGGCGCGGCCGGCAGGCCGCCGTTCTCGGTGACGGAGGCGACTGAGGACGCGCTCGTCGAGGTCATGGCCGCCCACGCCGGCCGGGGCTTCGATCTAAGTGTCGATCTGCCGTGGCGGGTCCACCTGTTCGCCTTCGGGCCGTCGGACCATGTGCTGTTGGTCGTGGCGCATCACATCGCGGTGGACGGCTGGTCGATGGGGGTGCTGGGCCGGGATCTGAGCCTGGCGTACGCGGCCCGCCGCGAGAGCCGGGCGCCGGAGTGGCGGCCGCTGCCGGTGCAGTACGCGGACTATGCGCTGTGGCAGCGGGAAATCCTGGGTGATCTGGACGATCCGGGCAGCTTGATCAGTGAGCAGCTCGCGTACTGGCGTCAGGCTCTGGAAGGGGCGCCGGAGGAGTTGACGCTTCCGGCCGATCGCTCACGCCCGGCGACGTCGTCGTTCCGCGGTGCCAACGTGTCCGTCGAGGTGGACGCGAGAACTCATGCGCGGCTGGTGGAGGTCGCGCAGAGCGGCCGGGCCACGATGTTCATGGTGGCCCACGCGGCGCTCGCGGTGCTGCTCGCCAAGGTCGGCGCGGGGGCGGACATCCCGATCGGTACGGCGATCGTGGGCCGTGGGGACGCGGTGCTGGAGGACCTGGCCGGGTTCTTCGTCAACACGCTGGTGTTGCGTACGGATCTGAGTGGCGATCCGTCGTTCGAAGAGGTGCTGGGCCGGGTGCGGGAGACCGATCTGGCCGCCTACGCCCACCAGGACGTCCCGTTTGAGCGTCTTGTGGACGAGCTGAACCCGTCGCGCTCGCTGTCCCGCAACCCGCTCTTCCAGATCATGCTGACCCTGCAGAATCTGCCCCCGGCCGAATGGAACCTGCCGGGCCTGCACGTCGGCTCGATGCCACCGCTGCCCGACCCCTCCGCTCGCTTCGATCTGTCGGTGTCGTTGGTGGAGCGCCGGGACGAGACCGGGGCTCCGGCCGGGCTGGGCGGCGGTGTCCTGTACGCCGCCGATCTCTTCGACGAGGCGACCGCTCAGGCGCTCGCCCGGCGGTTGGTGCGGGTGCTGGAGCAGATGGCGCACGATCCTGCTGTACGGCTCAGCCAGGTCGATGTGCTGGAAGAGTCCGAGCGGCAGGCGGTGGTGGCGGGCTGGAACGCCACCGCCACCCCGGTGATGGCCGGGACGGTGCTGGACCGGTTCGAGGAGCAGGCCGATCGTTCGCCGGATGCGGTCGCGGTGTGGTGCGACGGGGCGGGCGTGTCCTACCGGGAGGTGGAGGAGGCGGCCAACCGGCTCGCGGGTTATCTGCGCGAGTTGGGCGTGGGTGCGGAGTCCCGGGTGGGGTTGGTGCTGCCGCGCGGGGTGCAGTTGGTTGTGTCGATCTTGGCGGCGTGGAAGGCCGGGGCGGGATACGTTCCGATCGACCCTGCCTACCCCGCCGACCGGATCGGTTTCGTCCTGGCCGACAGCGCCGCCGAGGTCGTCATCGGCATCGGTGCGACGGTGGCGGAGGTGGACCCCGGGCAAGCCCGGGTGGTCCTGCTCGACGACCCGCGGACGGCTGCGCGGATCGATGCCTTGCCTGCTGAGCGTGTGGACGTGGCTGTTGAGGCGTCGGGGTTGGCGTATGTGATTTACACCTCGGGGTCGACGGGGCGGCCGAAGGGGGTGGCGGTGCCGCATGCCGGGGTGGTGAACCTGGCGCATGCGATGCGGCCTGTTTTGGATGTGGGGCCGGGGGTGACGGCGTTGCAGTTCGCCTCCTTCGGGTTCGACGCCGCCGTACTGGACGTCGCAGTGACGTTGGCGGCCGGGGGAACGCTGGCGATCGCGACGGAGGCCGAGCGGGCCGAACCCGGCGCCCTCGCAGAGATGATCGCCGCGGCGGGGGTGGAGGTGGCGAGTGTGGTGCCGTCTCTGCTGAGCGTGCTGGACCCGGAGAGTGTGCCGGGGGTGCGGCGGTGGGTTTTGGGGGCGGAGCGGTTGAGCGCCCGGTTGGCCGCACGATGGGCGGATCAGGCGGAGGTGTGGAACACCTACGGTCCTACCGAGGCGAGTGTGATCACCACCGCCAGCCCGATAGCGACTCCGGTGGAGCAGGATCCGGCGATCGGTGCGCCGATCGCTAACGCCTGCGTGTTCGTGCTGGACGACTTCCTCCAGCCGGTCCCGCCCGGCGTCACCGGGGAGCTGTACATCGCCGGCGCGGGCCTAGCGCGAGGCTATGTGGGCCGTCCGGGGATGACTGCCGAGCGGTTCGTCGCCTGCCCGTTCGCGGACGGGGGGCGGATGTACCGCAGCGGCGACCTGGCCCGCTGGCTGGCGAATGGGCAGTTGGCTTTCGTCGGCCGGGCGGATGAGCAGGTGAAGATCCGCGGGTTCCGGATCGAGCCCGGAGAGGTCGAAGCCGTCCTCGCGAGCCACGAGTCGGTGGCACAGGTCGCCGTCATCGTCCGCGAGGACCGCCCCGGCGACAAACGCCTCGTCGCCTACGTCGTCCCCGCCCAGAACCTGGGCTCACAAGCCCTCACCGCTATCAGCCCGGCCACCGCGAGCGCGGGTGCTGCCAGCCCGGACGTCGCAGGTTCCGGCGCGCTGGGCGGGGAGGGTTCCCCGAGCTCGGCGAGCGCGGAGGCCGCCAGCCTCGGCACGGTGAGTGGCGTGGCCGCTGGTTCGGGCACTGCTGGCGCGGTCGCCGCGGGTGCCGGCGGGCGGAATACGAGTGGTTCCCCGAGTGGAGCGAGCGTGGAAGTCGCCGGTCCGGGCGCCACGAGCGGGACGGGCACGGGTGTCGCTGTTCCCGACGACGGGGGCGATGTCCGCCCGGTCGCCGCACGGATCGATGCGGCGGTGTTGCGGGAGTACGCGGCGTCGCGGTTGCCGGACTACATGGTTCCGCTGGTCGTTCAAATCGATGCGATTCCGCTGACGGTCAACGGCAAGCTCGACCGGGCTGCCCTACCGGCGCCTGATGCGCCCGATGCGGGGCGGGCGGCGGAGACCCCGATGGAAGAGATCCTCTGCGGACTGTTCGCCGAGGTCCTGGGTGTGGAGCAGGTCAGTGTGGAGGCGTCGTTCTTCGAGCTGGGCGGCGACTCGATCATGTCGATGTTGCTGGTGGCCGCCGCCCGCCGCGCCGGACTGGTCGTCACCACCCGCGAGGTGTTCGATCACCAGTCTCCGGCCGCGCTCGCCGGTGTCGTCCGTACCGTCGGCCAGGCCGCGTCGGGAAGCAGCGGCGAGCCTGGCGTAGGCGACATCCCGTTGACGCCGGTGATGTGGGAGTTGCTGGAGCGGGTGGGCCCGGGGGCGCTGGGTGAGGTGTTCCAGTCCGCTGTGGTGGTCACGCCGCCGGGGCTGGACTTCGCTGCGTTGGCAGGTGCGGTTCAGGCGGTGGCAGCTCGCCATGAGGTGCTGCGTGCCCGGCTGGTGACCGGGCCGGCACCGCACCTGGTGGTGCCGCAGGCGGCCGACGCAACCGCGTGGGTGCGGCGGGTGCAAGCGACCAGCTCTGATTGGCCGCGCCAGGTCGACGAGCAGGGAATCAGCGCCGACTGGGCGGGCCAGGTCGGTGGGCAGGGGGATGGCGCCGACTGGGCGGGCCGGGTCGGTGAGCGGGGGGACGGCGCGGATTGGCCGGGCCGGGTCGATGGGCCGGGGGACGGCGCGGATTGGGCGGGCCGGGTTGGTGAGCAGGGGGTTGGCGTCGATTGGGTGCGTCTGGTCGGTGAGCAGACCAGGGCGGCGGTTGAGCGGTTGGATCCGCTGGCCGGGGTGATGGTCCAGGTGGTGTGGCTGGACGCCGGGCCCGGCGAGCCGGGGCGGTTGTTGCTGGTCATGGCTCACCTTGTCGTGGACACGGTGTCGTTGCGGGTTCTGCTGCCGGATCTGGCGGGCGCCTACGCGGCGCTGGCCGCCGGACGGCCGGTCGCACTCGATCCGGTCCCGACGTCCTACCGGCACTGGGCACAGGCACTCGCGGCCGAGGCCGGCAGGCGTACGCCGGAACTTCAGGACTGGCTGACGCTCCTCGAAGGCCCGGACCCGCTGCTGACCACCGAACCCCTGGACCCGGCCAGAGACGTCGGCGCGACGATGCGGGAGGTCTCGGTGACCGTTCCGGCCGATGTGACGTCGGAGTTGCTGACGGGGGTTCCGGCGGCGTTCCATGCGGGGGTCGATGACGTTCTGCTGGCCGGGTTGGCGGCGGCGGTCGCCGAGTGGCGGGCGCGGCGGGGCCGTCCGGTCGGTGGGGTCGTGGTGGACGTGGAGGGGCACGGGCGTGTCCCTCTGATCGACGGCATGGATGTGTCGCGGACGGTGGGCTGGTACACCAGCAGCCATCCGGTGCGGCTGGACGCCGGGGTGGCCGACTTCGCCGATCTTCGGGCAGGTGGGGCGACGGCCGGGCGGGTGGTCAAGCGCATCAAGGAGCAGGTGCGGTCCGTCCCCGGTGACGGCCTGGGATACGGCCTGCTCCGCTACCTCAACCCCGACACCGCCGCCGACCTCGCGGCACTTCCCAGAGCCCAGATCGGCTTCAACTACCTCGGGCGCTTCACCGGCCGGCGGACCCAAGACGACTGGTCGCCGGCCCCGGAAGGCCCCGGAGGCGGGGTGGACGGAGACATCCCGGTCACCCACGTCCTGGAGGTCACGGGAATCGTCCACGACCTGCCTGACGGACCCCGGCTGACCCTGACCGTGGCCTGGCCCGGGCGCCTGCTCGACGAGCCGGCCGTACGGGAGTTCGCCGACCGCTGGGCGGCGATGCTCGCCGGACTCGCGGCGTACATCGCGCGGCCGGGCAGCGGCGGCCACACGCCGTCCGACTTCTCCCTGATCAGCCTCGACCAGGGCCAGATCGACGAACTTGAGAGCGAACTCGCCGCCGACGAAAGGGGCGCCCGATGAGTCAGATGCGCGTTGAGGACATTTGGCCGCTGTCGCCGCTGCAGGAGGGCCTGCTGTTCCACGCCGTCTACGGCGAGAGCGCCGGCGCCTCCTACGTCGAGCAGTTGGTTCTCGGCCTTGAGGGACCGCTGGACGCCGAGACCCTGCGGGCGTCCTGGCAGGCGCTGCTCGTACGGCATGCCAGCCTGCGGGCGGGGTTCCGGCAGTTGGCGGGTTCCGAGCGGCCGGTGCAGGTGGTGGCGCGGGAGGTGACGCTGCCGTGGCGTGAGGAGGACCTCTCCGGGCTGTCCGGTGAGGAGGCGCTGACGGAGGCCGAACGCCTTGGCGGCGAGGAGCGCGCCCGCGGGTTCGACCCGGCGGTGCCGCCGCTGCTGCGAATCATGCTGCTGAGACTCGCCCCCGGTCGCCACCAGATGGTGATCACGCTGCACCACATCGTCCTGGACGGATGGTCGCTGCAGGTGCTGCTGCGCGAGCTGTGGGCGGCGTACGCGGCCGGTGGCAGCACCCGTGGGCTGCCCCCGGTCACGCCGTACCGGGACTATCTGGCGTGGCTGGGCCGGCAGGACAAGGACGCGGCGCGGGAGGAGTGGCGGCGGGCGCTGGCGGGGGTGGACGAACCGACCCTGGTCTGGCCCGGCGAGCCGGACGAGGCGCTGACCGCCACGTCCGAGCGGGTGTCCGTCCGGGGCGGCGCCGAGCTCGCCGCGGCGGTGGGCGAGCTCGCCCGTGCGCGTGGCCTGACGGTGAACACGGTCGTTCAGGCGGCCTGGGCGCTGATCGTGGGACAGCTCGCGGGACGCCGCGACGTGGTGTTCGGGGCGACGGTCGCCGGTCGCCCGGCGGAGCTGCCCGGCATGGAAGACATGCTGGGCTTGTTCATCAACACCGTTCCCGTGGTGGTGCGGCTCGACCCCGCCCGGCCGGTGAGGGACGTGCTGGCCGACCTGCAGGCGCGGCAGTCGGCGTTGCTTGATCACCAGCATCTCGGGCTGACGGAGATCCAGCGGCTGGCCGGGCCGGGCGCGACCTTCGACACGCTCATGGCGTTCGAGAACTTCCCCGGCGAGCCGGGAGGCCCTTCCTCGCTCGGCGGGCTCAGGGTCACCGAGACCATCGCCAGGGAGGCGACCAACTATCCGCTCGGCCTGGTCGTGAATCCGGCCGAGGACCTGGAGCTGCGGCTGGAGTACCGGCCGGGGCTGCTCGACGAGCAGGCGGCGCTGGCCGTGGCCGGCCGGGTCGTACGGGTGCTGGAGCAGATGGCCGCCGATCCGTCGGTGCCGGTGGGCCAGATCGAGGTTCTCGGCGAGGCCGAGCGCCGGGTCGTGCTGGGGGAGTGGAACGACACGGTCAGGCCGGTGGCGGTCGGGACGTTGCCGGAGTTGTTCGCGGCGCGGGTGGAGCTGTCGCCGGGTGCGGTGGCGGTGGCCGGGCCGGGGGTGTCGTGGTCGTATGCGGAGTTGGACGCGGCGGCGAGCCGGATCGCGCATGAGCTGGTCGGCCGGGGGGTGGGTCCGGAGGATCTGGTGGGCGTGATGATGGAGCGCTCGCCGGAGTTGGTCGCGGTGTTGCTGGGCGTGGCGAAGGCGGGTGCGGGGTTTGTGCCGGTTGATCCGGCCTATCCGGCGCAGCGGATCGCGTTCATGCTGGGTGACGCCGCCCCGGCGCTGGTGCTGTGCACCGGGTCTGTACGGCCGGCGCTGCAGGAAGCCGATGGGCTGCTCGACGGCGGTGCTCCCGAGTGTGTGGTGATCGACGACCCGGTGGTGGCCGCGTCGATCGAGGCCCGTCCCGCATCGCCGGTGGCGGTGCCCGGCCATGCGGTCGACCATCCCGCGTACGTGATCTACACCTCCGGGTCGACCGGCACGCCGAAGGGCGTGGTGGTGACCCACCGAGGCCTGGGGAACCTGGCGGAGTCCCAGATCGACCGGTTCGCGGTGGAGCCGTCGTCCCGGGTGCTGCAGCTCGCGTCGGTGAGCTTCGACGCTGCGGTGTCGGAGATGTGCATGGCGTTGCTGTCGGGCGCGACGCTGGTGATGGCCGGTGCCGATCGGCTGCCTCCGGCTGGGTCGCTGGCCGACGCGGTGGGTGACTTCGGCGTGACGCACCTGACGGTCCCGCCGTCGGTGCTGGCGACCGTCGACGAGCTTCCGGACAGCGTGGAGACGCTGGTGGTGGCGGGTGAGGCGTGCCCGCCGTCGCTGACCGAGCGCTGGGCGGACCGGATCCGCATGATCAACGCGTACGGTCCGACGGAGACGACCGTCTGCGCCACGATGAGCCGTCCCCTCGTGGCGGCCGGGACGGCCCCGATCGGCGCGCCCATCGCCAACACCCGCGTGTTCGTGCTGGACGACTTCCTGCGTCCGGTCCCCGCGGGGGTCCCGGGCGAGGTGTACGTCCAGGGCCCCGGGCTGGCGCGCGGATATCTGCGCCGTTCCGGGCTGACCGGCGAGCGGTTCGTCGCCTGCCCGTTCGACGACGGCGGCCGGATGTACCGCACCGGCGACATGGCCCGCTGGAGCCCCGACGGGGAACTGCTCTTCTCGGGCAGGGCCGACGACCAGGTCAAGGTGCGCGGATTCCGCGTCGAGCCCGGCGAGATCGAGGCCGTCCTCGCGAGCCACGAGTCGGTGGCCCAGGCCGTGGTGGTCACCCGTGAGGACCACCCCGGTGACAGGCGCCTGGTCGCGTACGTCGTTCCGGCCGGCCAGAATCCGGCCGGCCAGAGCCCGGACGTCGCGGTGCTGCGGGAGTTCGTCGGCTCCCGGTTGCCGGACTACATGGTCCCGGCGGCGGTGGTGGTGCTGGACGCGTTCCCGGTCACCGCCAACGGCAAGCTCGACCGGGCCGCGCTGCCCGCCCCCGACTTCGCGGGCGCCGCCGCCGGTCGCGGCCCGGCCACCCCCGTAGAAGAGGTGCTGTGCGCGCTGTTCGGCGAGGTGCTGGGCCTCGACTGGGTGAGCACCGACGCCTCGTTCTTCGACCTCGGCGGCGACTCCCTGCTCGGAATGCGGCTGATCGCCCGCATCCGAGCCGTGCTCGACGCCGAGCTCGGCATCGGCGAACTCTTCGGCACGCCCACCGTCGCCGGGGTGGCCCGCCTGATCGAGGAGCTCACCCGCGGCACCCAGACGAGCCCGGAGCCGCGGCCGCGCCCGGAGGTGCTGCCGCTGTCATACGCCCAGCAGCGCATGTGGTTCCTCAACCGGCTCGAAGGAACCGCCCAGGGAGCGGGATACAACCTGCCGCTGGCGCTCCGCCTGTCCGGCCGGCTGGACGTGGCGGCGCTGGAGGCCGCGATCGGCGACGTCGCCGACCGGCACGAGAGCCTTCGCACGATCTTCCCGGAGGTCGAGGGCGTACCGCACCAGCGGGTGCTCGCGGACGCGCGCCCGGCCCTGCACGTCGTCGAGGTCCCGGAGGGCCGGGTGGACGACGTCCTCGCGGCGTACTCCGGTCAGGGCTTCGACCTGAGTACGGACCTGCCGTGGCGCGCCTGGCTCCTGGTCACAGGCCAGGACGAGCACGTCCTGCTCATCGTGGCCCACCACATCGCGGCGGACGGCTGGTCGATGGGCGTGCTGGCGCGGGACCTGCGCACGGCCTACGCCGCGCGCCGTCAGAACGGCCGGGCGCCGGAGCCGGGGCCGCTGCCCGTCCAGTACGCCGACTACGCGCTCTGGCAGCGCGAGATGCTCGGCGACCTGGGCGATCCGGGCAGCCTGGTCAGCCGCCAGCTCGGCTACTGGCGCGAGGCCCTGGCCGGTGCGCCGCAGGAGCTCACCCTGCCCACGGACCGCCCGCGCCCCGCCACGCCCACCTTCGAGGGCGGCTCGCTGCGGCTGGAGGTGGACCCCGCCACGCACGCCCGGCTGGTTCAGGTCGCCCAGCGCGGCCGGGTCACCACGTTCATGGTCGTCCACGCCGCGCTGGCCGCGCTGCTCTCCCGTATGGGCGCCGGGACGGACATCCCGATCGGCACCGTCACGGCGGGCCGCGGCGACGCCGCCCTCGACGACCTGATCGGCTTCTTCGTCAACACCCTCGTGCTCCGTACGGACCTCGGCGGCGACCCGTCCTTCACCGAGTTGCTGGGGCGGGTGCGCCGGACCGACCTGGCCGCCTACACCCACCAGGACGTGCCGTTCGAGCGGCTCGTCGAGGACCTCAACCCGTCGCGCTCGCTGTCCCGGAACCCGCTCTTCCAGGTCATGCTGACCCTGCAGAACGTGCCGCCGGGGCAGTGGGACCTGCCCGGGCTCGACGTGAGCCTCGCGTCGCCCGGTGCTCCCGGTGCGCGGTTCGACCTGTCGGTGGACCTGGCCGAGCACCGCGACGCCGACGGCGGCCCGGCCGGCATCAGCGGCGGGTTGTTCTACGCCGCCGATCTCTTCGATCACCGGACCGCGGAGAAGCTGGCCGAACGCCTGATCCGGGTGCTGGAGCGGGTCGCGCAGGATCCTTCCGTACGGCTCAGCCAGGTCGAGGTGTTGGACGAGGTCGAGCGGGAGGCGGTGCTGTGGGGGTGGAACGACACCGCTGTGGGGGTGGCGGAGGGGACGTTCCCGAGTCTGTTCGAGGCGCAGGTGGCGCGGACGCCGGACGCGGTGGCGGTGGTCGGAGCGGGTCGGTCGTGGTCGTATGCGGAGTTGGACGCGGCGGCCAACCGGGTGGCGCATGCGCTGATCGGCCGGGGGGTGGGTCCGGAGGATTTGGTGGGCGTGATGATGGAGCGCTCGCCGGAGCTGATCGCGGTGCTTTTGGGGGTGGGTAAGGCGGGTGCGGGGTACCTGCCGATAGACCCGCGTCACCCCGCGTCGCGGATCGCGTTCATGCTGGGCGACGCCGCTCCGGTGGTGACGGTGTGCACGACCACCACGGAACCGGCCTTGTCGGCTGCTGCCGCCGATGTGCCGCGGGTGGTGTTCGACCTGCTGGACCTGTCCGCTCTGCCCAGCGTCGCGCCGTCGGATGCGGATCGGGTGGCGCCGCTGCGGCTGGATCACCCGGCGTATGTGATCTATACCTCGGGGTCGACCGGGACGCCGAAGGGGGTGGTGGTCTCCCATCGCGGGGTCGGGAGTCTTGCGGCGGCGCATATCGCCCGGTTGGGGGCGGGGGGCGGGGCGCGGGTGCTGCAGTTCACCTCGCTGAGCTTCGATGTGGCGTTCGCGGAGTTCTGCACCGCTTTGCTGTCGGGGGGTGCGCTGGTGGTGGCCGGCAGCGAGATGCTGCCGCCGTACGGGTCGCTGGGTGAGGTGACGGCCGCCTTCGGGGTGACGCATGTGATGACGCCGCCGTCGGTGCTGGCCGCGGCGGATGACCTGGCCCCCTCGGTGCGCACGGTGTCGGTGGCGGGTGAGGTGTGCCCGTCCTCGCTGGTGGAGCGGTGGGCGGAGGGCCGCCGGTTCGTCAACGCCTATGGTCCGACCGAGGCCACGGTGATCGCGACGATGAGCGGGCCGTTGTCGGCCGGCGCGGGTGCGGTGCCGATCGGGCGGCCGATCGAGAACACCCGGACCTACGTCCTGGACGACCACCTGCGGCCGGTGCCGCCCGGCGTGACCGGCGAGTTGTATCTCGCGGGCGCCGGATTGGCGCGCGGGTATGCCAAGCGTCCCGGGTTGACGGCGGAGCGGTTTGTCGCGTGTCCGTTCGCGGGTCCGGGTGAGCGGATGTACCGGACGGGTGACCTGGCGTACTGGACCGCCGACGGGCAGATCGTGGTGTCCGGGCGGGCCGACGACCAGGTCAAGATCCGCGGGTTCCGGGTGGAGCCGGGCGAGATCGAAGCCGTGCTGGCCTCCCACGAGTCGGTGGCCCAGGCCGCGGTGCTCGTACGGGAGGACCGGCCGGGAGAGAAGATCCTCGTCGCCTATGTGGTGCCGGCCGCGGACAACCGGGTGGACGCGGCGGTGCTGCGGGAGTTCGTCGGCTCCCGGCTGCCCGACTATATGGTCCCGGCCGCCGTGGTGGCGCTTGAGGCGTTGCCCGTCACAGTGAACGGCAAGCTCGACCGGGCCGCGCTGCCCGCCCCGGACTTCGCGGGGGTCGCCACCGGTCGTGGCCCGGCCACGCCTGCCGAAGAGGTGCTGTGCGGGCTGTTCGCCGAGGTCCTGGGCTTGTCGGAGGTCGGGGCCGAGGCGTCGTTCTTCGACCTGGGCGGTGACTCGCTGCTGGCGATGCGGCTGATCGCCCGGATCCGCGCCGCCTTCGACGCCGAGGTGAGCATCCGGGAGCTGTTCACCACCCCGACCGTCGCCGGCGTGGCCCGGTTCGTCGGCCAGGCGGTGGGCGAGGTGCGGCAGGCGCTGACGCCGCAACCGCGGCCAGAAGCGGTGCCGCTGTCGTATGCCCAGCAGCGCATGTGGTTCCTCAACCGCCTGGAGGACGCCGAGGAGAACGCGGCCTACAACCTGCCGTTCGCGCTCCGGTTGTCGGGTGCGCTGGACGCGGCGGCGCTGGAGGCCGCGCTCGGGGACGTGGCCGACCGGCACGAGAGCCTGCGTACCGTCTTCCCCCACGTGGACGGGGTTCCGCGTCAGGAGGTGCTGGACGGGGCCGCCGGACGGCCGCCGCTCGCGGTCGTCGAGACCACCGAGGCCGAGCTGCCGGAACTGCTCGCCGTCCGGGCGGCCGACGGCTTCGACCTGAGCCGCGACCTGCCCTGGCGGGTGCGCCTGTTCACGCTGGGCCCGGACGAGCACGTGCTGCTCGTCGTGACCCACCACGTCGCGTCCGACGGCTGGTCGATGGGGGTGCTGGCGCGCGATCTGGAGGCGGCGTACGCGGCCCGTCGCGAGGGCCGCGCGCCTGACTGGCGGCCGCTTCCGGTGCAGTACGCCGACTACGCGCTGTGGCAGCGGCGGGTGCTGGGCGAGGTGGACGATCCCGGCAGCCTGATCAGGGGCCAGCTCGACTACTGGCGTCAGGCGCTGGAAGGCGCTCCGGAGGAGCTCGCCCTGCCCGTGGACCGGGCGCGTCCGGCGACGCCGTCGTTCCGCGGCGGAACCGTGCACCTGGAGGTGGACGCACAGGCCCATGCCCGGCTGACGGAGCTGGCGCAGGGCGGTAACGCGACGATGTTCATGGTGGCCCACGCGGCGCTGGCCGTGCTGCTGGCGAAGGTCGGCGCGGGGAGCGACATCCCCGTCGGTACGGCGATCGCCGGTCGCGGGGACGCGGCGCTGGAGGATCTGGCCGGGTTCTTCGTCAACACCCTGGTGCTGCGTACGGACCTGTCCGGCGATCCGTCGTTCGAAGACGTGCTGGCGCGGGTGCGGGAGACCGACCTGGCCGCGTACGCCCACCAGGATGTTCCGTTCGAACGACTGGTGGACGAGCTGAACCCGGTCCGTTCGCTGTCGCGCAACCCGCTGTTCCAGGTGTCGCTCGGCGTGGAGAACTTCCCCGAGTCGCAGGGGCAGTGGGAGCTGGCCGGGCTGACCGTGAGCCCCATGCCGGCCACCGGCCCCGCCGCCCGGTTCGATCTGTCGGTGTCGTTGGTGGAGCGCCGGGACGAGGCCGGGGCTCCGGCCGGGCTGGGCGGCGGTGTCCTGTACGCCGCCGATCTCTTCGACGAGGCGACCGCTCAGGCGCTCGCCCGGCGGTTGGTGCGGGTGCTGGAGCAGGTGGCAGCCGACCCGTCGCTGCGGCTCAGCCAGGTCGATGTGCTGGAAGAGTCCGAGCGGCAGGCGGTGGTGGAGGGGTGGAACGACACCGCTACGCCGGTGGCGGCCGGGACGGTGCTGGACCGGTTCGAGGAGCAGGCCGATCGTTCGCCGGATGCGGTGGCGGTGTGGTGCGACGGGGTCGGTGTCTCCTACTGGGAGGTGGAGGAGGCGGCCAACCGTCTCGCCTCCTACCTGCGCGAGTTGGGGGTTGGTGCGGAGTCCCGGGTGGGGTTGGTGCTGCCGCGCGGGGTGCAGTTGGTCGTGTCGATCCTGGCGGCCTGGAAGGCCGGGGCGGGATACGTGCCGATCGACCCCGCTTACCCGGCCGACCGGATCGGATTCATCCTGGCCGACAGCGCCGCCCAGGTCGTCATCGGCACCACCGCCACCCTGTCCGGCATCACAACGCCCGAGACCGGCACCGACGCCGCCGACACGGGTGCAGGTGCCGACGCCAACGCCGATGTGGCTGGGTTGCGTGTGGTCGTGCTGGATGACGAGCACACGGCCGAGCACATCGACGCGCAATCGGCGGAGCGCTTCGATCTGGCAGTCGATACGTCGCAGTTGGCGTATGTGATCTACACGTCGGGGTCGACGGGGCGGCCGAAGGGGGTGGCGGTGCCGCATGCCGGGGTGGCGAACCTCGCGCATGCGATGCGGCCTGCTTTGGATGTGGGTCCGGGGGTGACGGCGTTGCAGTTCGCCTCCTTCGGGTTCGACGCCGCCGTGCTCGACGTCGCCGTCACTCTGGCGGCGGGGGGAACGCTGGCCATCGCGACGGAGGCCGAGCGAGCCGAACCGGAGGCACTCGCCCGCATGATCGGCGCGGCGGGCGTCGAGGTGGCCAGTGTGGTGCCGTCTCTGCTGAGCGTGCTGGACCCCGAGGCCGTGCCGGGGGTGCGACGGTGGGTGCTGGGTGCGGAGCGGTTGAGCGCCCGGTTGGCCGCACGGTGGGCGGATCAGGCGGAGGTGTGGAACACCTACGGCCCGACCGAGGCCAGTGTGATCACCACCGCCAGCCCGCTGCACACACCGGTGGAGCAGGACCCGGCGATCGGTGCGCCGCTCGCCAACACCGCCGTGTTCGTGCTGGACGACTTCCTCCGCCCGGTCCCGCCCGGCGTCACCGGGGAGGTGTACATCGCCGGCGCCGGTCTGGCCCGCGGCTACGTCGGACGACCGGCAATGACCGCCGAGCGGTTCGTCGCCTCCCCGTTCACCGATGGGGTGCGGATGTACCGCAGCGGCGACCTGGCCCGCTGGCTCAACGACGGCCAGTTGGCATTCGTCGGCCGGGCCGACGAGCAGGTGAAGATCCGCGGGTTCCGCATCGAACCCGGCGAGATCGAAGCCGTCCTCGCCGCCCACGTGTCGGTGGCACAGGTCGCCGTCATCGTCCGCGAGGACCGCCCCGGCGACAAACGCCTGGTGGCCTACGTCGTCCCCACCACCGACGCCAGTTCCGGCGAGGGTGCCCCGAGTGGGACGGGCACGGGTGTCGCCGTCCCCACCGCGGGGGGCGATGTCCGCGCCGCACGGGTCGATGTGGCGGGGTTGCGGGACTACGCGGCCTCGCGCTTGCCGGACTACATGGTGCCGCTGGTCGTTCAAATCGAGGCGATACCGCTGACGGTCAACGGCAAGCTGGACCGGGCTGCGCTGCCCGCGCCCGATCTGCCCGGTGCGGGGCGGGCGGCGCAGACCCCGGTGGAAGAGATCCTGTGCGGGCTGTTCGCCGAGGTCCTGGGTCTGGAACGGGTCGGGACAGAGGCGTCGTTCTTCGACCTGGGCGGCGATTCACTGCTGGCGATGCGGCTGATCGCCCGCGTCAGGTCGGTGCTGGACGCGGAGATCAGCATTCGGGGGCTGTTCGCCGAGCCGACGGTCGCCGGGCTGGCCAGGCTCGTGAGCGGTTCGGACGAGACGCGTCAGGCGCTCTCGCCGCTGCCGCGGCCGGAGGTGCTGCCGCTGTCGTACGCCCAGCAGCGGATGTGGTTCCTCAACCGGCTGGAAGACGCGGGAGAGGGCGCGGGATACAACCTGCCGTTCGCGCTGCGCCTGTTCGGCGAGCTGGACGCGACGGCGCTGGAGGCGGCGATCGGGGATGTCGCCGAGCGCCACGAGAGCCTCCGCACGATCTTCCCGGAGACCGGCGGCGTGCCTCGCCAGCAGATCCTGGAGGGATTCGCCGGCCGTCCGATGCTGGAGGTGATCCAGGGCGGTGGCCGTGACGTGGCCGACCTGGTGACGGAGTACACCGGGCGCAGGTTCGATGTGCGGGTCGATCTGCCGTGGCGGATCTGCGTGGTGTCGGTGTCGCCCTTGGAGCATGTGCTGCTGGTCGTGACCCATCACATCGCGTCCGACGGCTGGTCGATGGGCGTTATCGGCGAGGACCTGAGCACGGCGTACGCGGCTCGTCGCGAGGGCCGCGCGCCGGAGTGGCAGCCCTTGCCCGTGCAGTACGCGGACTACGCACTGTGGCAGCGGGAGGTCCTCGGTGATCTGGACGACCCCGGCAGCCTGATCAGCGGCCAGCTCGCGTACTGGCGTCAGGCCTTGGAAGGGGCGCCGGAGGAGCTGTCACTTCCGGCCGACCGGCCGCGTCCGGCGGCGTCGTCGTTCCGCGGCGGAACCGCGCATCTGGAGGTGGACGCGCGGACCCATGCCCGGCTGGCGGAGGTCGCGCAGCGCAGTGGGGCCACGATGTTCATGGTGGCGCACGCGGCGCTGGCCGTGCTGCTGGCGAAGGTCGGCGCGGGGACGGACATTCCGATCGGTACGGCGATCGCCGGTCGCGGGGATGCCGCGCTGGAGGATCTGGCGGGGTTCTTCGTGAACACTCTCGTCCTGCGTACGGACCTGTCCGGTGACCCGTCGTTCGAAGACGTGCTGGTGCGGGTGCGGGAGACCGATCTGGCCGCCTACGCCCACCAGGACGTGCCCTTCGAACGACTGGTGGACGAGCTGAACCCCACCCGCTCGCTGTCCCGCAACCCGCTCTTCCAGGTGATGCTGGTCCTGCAGAACCTGCCGGAGGCGCAGGGCCAGTGGGACCTGCCGGGCCTGCACGTGACCCCGATGCCGGACGGGGCGATCGACACGGCGGCGAAGTTCGACCTGTCGGTGACGCTGGTGGAGCACCGGGACGAGACCGGGGCCCCGGCCGGCCTGATCGGCGGCATGTTGTACGCCGTCGACCTGTTCGACGAGGCGACGATTCAGGCGCTCGCACAGCGGTTGGTGCGGGTGCTGGAGCAGGTGGCCGCCGACCCCGCCGTACGGCTGAGGGACATGGAGGTCCTGACGCCGGAGGAGCGTTCTCTGACGGTGACGGGCTGGAACGACACGGCGGTGTCGTTGGCGGCCGGAACCGTGCTGGACCGGTTCCGCGAGCAGGCCGAGCGGGCACCCGACGCGGTCGCGGTGTGGTGCGACGGAGTCGGCGTCTCCTATCGGGAGGTGGAGGAGGCGGCCAACCGGCTGGCCCACTACCTGCGCGAGCAGGGCGTGGGCGCGGAGTCCCGGGTGGGGCTGGTGCTGCCGCGCGGGGTGCAGTTGGTTGTGTCGATCCTGGCGGGGTGGAAGGCCGGGGCGGGGTATGTGCCGATCGACCCCGCTTACCCCGCCGACCGGATCGGTTTCGTCCTGGCCGACAGCGGCGCTCAGGTCGTCGTCGGTACCACCGCCACCCTGTCCGGCATCACGAACGCCGATGTGGGTGTGGGCGGGCTGCGCCTGATCGCACTGGACGACGAGCGGACCGCCGGGCTGATCGACGCTCAGTCTCCGGAGGCGCCGGAAGGCCGGATCGACGCGGCGCAGTTGGCGTATGTGATTTACACCTCGGGGTCGACGGGGCGGCCGAAGGGGGTGGCGGTGCCGCATGCCGGCGTGGTCAACCTGGCGCACGCGATGCGGCCTGCCCTTGATGTCGGTCCGGGGGTGACGGCGTTGCAGTTCGCCTCCTTCGGGTTCGACGCCGCCGTACTCGACGTCGCCGTCACTCTGGCCGCCGGTGGAACCCTGGCGATCGCGACCGAGGCCGAGCGGGCCGAACCGGAGGCACTCGCCCGCATGATCAGCGCGGCCGGGGTGGAGGTGGCGAGTGTGGTGCCGTCTCTGCTGGATGTGCTGGATCCCGAGGCCGTTGCCGGGGTGCGGCGGTGGGTGGTGGGTGCCGAGCGGGTGAGTGCTCGTCTGGCCGCGCAGTGGGTGGAGCACACGCAGGTGTGGGTGGCCTACGGCCCGACCGAGGCGAGTGTGATCGCCACATCTGGGCCGGTCCGGGCCCCGGTGGAGCAGGACCCGCCGATCGGCGCGCCGCTCGCCAACACCCGCGTGTTCGTGCTGGACGACTTCCTCCGCCCGGTCCCACCCGGGGTGACCGGGGAGGTGTACATCGCCGGCGCCGGCCTGGCCCGGGGGTATGTGGGCCGTCCGGGGATGACCGCCGAGCGGTTCGTCGCCTGCCCGTTCGCCCCTGGGGTGCGGATGTACCGCAGCGGCGACCTGGCCCGCTGGCTCAACAACGGGCAGCTTGCCTTCGTCGGCCGCGCGGATGAGCAGGTGAAGATCCGCGGGTTCCGCATCGAACCCGGCGAGGTCGAAGCCGTCCTCGCCACCCACGAATCCGTGGCACAGGTCGCCGTCATCGTCCGCGAAGACCGCCCAGGCGAGAAGCGCCTGGTCGCCTACGTCGTCCCCACCACCGACACGACAAGCTCCGGCGGACGGGGCGAGGAGGGTTCCCCGAGCGGAACGAGCGGGGATGCCATCGACACCGTGAGCGGCGTGGCCGCTGGTTCGGGGACTGCCGGCGCGGTCGCCGCACGGGTGGATGTCGCGGAGTTGCGGGAGTACGCGGCCTCGCGGTTGCCGGATTACATGGTTCCTCTGGTCGTGCCGATCGAGGCGATGCCGCTGACGGCCAACGGCAAGCTGGACCGCGCCGCCTTGCCCGCACCTGATCAGCCCGCCGCGGGCCGTACGGCGGAAACCCCGATGGAAGAGCTTCTGTGCGGGTTGTTCGCCGAGGTCCTGGGCGTGGAGCAGGTCGGGGCGGAGGCGTCGTTCTTCGACCTGGGCGGTGACTCGCTGCTGGCGATGCGGTTGATCGCCCGGATCAGGTCGGTGCTGGAGACCGAGATCAGCATCGGTGACCTGTTCGGTGAGCCGACCGTCGCCGGGCTGGCCCGGATGATCGGCGGGACCGGCCAGGTCCGGCGGGCGCTCACGCCGTTGCCGCGGCCCGAGGTGCTGCCGCTGTCGTACGCCCAGCAGCGCATGTGGTTCCTCAACCGCCTCGAAGACGCCGGAGACAACGCCGTCTACAACCTCCCGCTGGCGCTGCGCCTGTCGGGCGACCTGGACATGGCGGCCCTGGACGCCGCGATCGGTGACATCGCGGACCGGCACGAGAGCCTCCGTACGATCTTCCCGGAGACCGGCGGCGTCCCGCGCCAGGAGGTTCTCACCGGGGCCGCGGGCCGGCCGGCCGTCGGGGTGACCCAGACCTCCGAAGACGGACTGCGGGACGCGGTCGCCGCTCACCTCGACGCGGGCTTCGACGTGAGCGTGGATCTGCCGTGGCGGGCCCACCTCTTCGCTCTCGGCGCGTCGGAGCACGTGCTGCTCATCGTCGCGCATCACATCGCGGTGGACGGCTGGTCGATGGGGGTGCTGGGCCGGGACCTGAGCACGGCGTACGCGGCCCGTCGCGAGGGCCGCGCGCCGAGTTGGCGGCCGCTGCCGGTGCAGTACGCGGACTACGCGCTGTGGCAGCGAGAGGCGCTGGGCGATCTGGACGATCCGGGCAGCCTGATCAGCGGCCAGCTCGGTTACTGGCGCCAGGCCCTCGAAGGGGCGCCGGAGGAGCTGGCGCTCCCGGCCGACCGGCCACGCCCGGCGGCGTCGTCGTTCCGCGGCGGCAACGTGCATCTGGAGGTGGACGCGCGAACCCACGCCCGGCTGGTGGAGCTGGCGCAGAACGGCCGGGCCACGATGTTCATGGTGGCGCACGCGGCGCTCGCGGTGCTGCTGGCAAAGGTCGGCGCGGGGACCGACATCCCGATCGGTACGGCGATCGCCGGTCGCGGGGACGCGGCGCTGGAGGATCTGGCCGGGTTCTTCGTCAACACCCTCGTCCTTCGCGCCGACCTGTCCGGCGACCCGTCGTTCGAAGACGTGCTGGCGCGGGTGCGCGAGACCGACCTGGCCGCCTACGCCCACCAGGACGTCCCCTTCGAGCGCCTCGTGGAGGAGCTGAACCCCACCCGCTCGCTGTCGCGCAACCCGCTCTTCCAGATCATGCTGGCCGTGCAGAACCTCACGCCCACCGTCTGGGAGCTGCCCGGTCTGCGGGGAGAGTCGCTGCAGCTTGGCGCCGAGGCCGCCCGGATCGACCTGTCCGTGACTCTCGTGGAGCGACGCGACGACGGCGAGCCGTCCGGGATGGGCGGCATGATCCTCTACGCCGCCGACCTGTTCGACGAGGAGACGGCTGAGGCGCTCGCGCGGCGGTTGGTGCGGGTGCTGGAGCAGGTGGCGGCCGATCCGTCCGTACGGCTCAGTGAGCTGGAAGTGCTGGACGACGCCGAGCGTCGGGCCGTGCTGGGCGAGTGGAACGACACCGCCACGCCGGTCGCGGTCCGCACCTTGCCGGAGTTGTTCGCGGCGCGGGTGGAGCTGTCGCCGGGTGCGGTGGCGGTGGCCGGGCCGGGGGTGTCGTGGTCGTACGCGGAGTTGGACGCGGCGGCGAACCGGATCGCGCATGAGCTGATCGCCCGGGGGGTGGGTCCGGAGGATCTGGTGGGCGTGATGATGGAGCGCTCGCCGGACCTGGTCGCGGTGCTCTTGGGCGTGGCGAAGGCGGGTGCGGGGTTCGTGCCGGTGGATCCGGCCTATCCGGCGCAGCGGATCGCGTTCATGCTGGGTGACGCCGCCCCGGCGCTGGTGCTGTGCACCCAGGCCGTACGGCCGGCGCTCGCGGAAGCCGAGGACCTGGTTCCGGACGGCGGGTCCCCCCATCTGGTGCTGGACGATCCGGCGGTGGCCGCGTCCGTGGCGTCCCGTCCGACGTCGCCCGTCGCGGATGCCGATCGGGTGGCGCCATTGCTCGTCGGCCATCCCGCGTATGTGATCTACACCTCCGGGTCGACCGGCATCCCGAAGGGTGTGGTGGTGACCCATCGGGGCCTGGGGAATCTGGCGGAGTCCCAGATCGACCGGTTCGCGGTGGAGTCGTCGTCCCGGGTGCTGCAGCTCGCGTCGGTGAGCTTCGACGCGGCGGTCTCGGAGATGTGCATGGCGTTGCTGTCGGGCGCGACGCTGGTGATGGCCGGTGCCGATCGGCTGCCTCCGGCTGGGTCGCTGGCCGACGCGGTGGGCGAGTTCGGGGTGACGCACGTGACGGTGTCGCCGTCGGTGCTCGCTTCGGTGGAGACGCTCCCGGACAGTGTGGAGACGCTGGTGGTGGCGGGTGAGGCGTGCCCGCCGTCGTTGACCGAGCGCTGGGCGGACCGGATCCGCATGATCAACGCGTACGGCCCGACGGAGACGACCGTCTGCGCCACGATGAGCCGTCCCCTCGTGGCGGCCGGAGCGGCCCCGATCGGCGCGCCCATCGCCAACACCCGCGTGTTCGTGCTGGACGACTTCCTCCGTCCGGTCCCGCCCGGGGTGACCGGTGAGTTGTACGTGGCGGGGCTGGGGCTGGCTCGGGGGTATCTGCGACGGGCGGGACTGACGGCGGAGCGGTTCGTGGCGTGTCCGTTCGCGCCTGGTGAGCGGATGTACCGCACGGGCGACATGGCCCGCTGGAGCCTCGACGGGGAACTGCTCTTCGCGGGGCGGGCCGACGAGCAGGTGAAGATCCGCGGGTTCCGGATCGAACTGGGCGAGATCGAGGCCGTGCTGGCATCGCATGGGTCGGTGGGGCAGGTCGCGGTTGTCGTGCGGGAGGACCGCCCGGGTGACAGGCGCCTGGTCGCCTACGTCGTCCCGGCCGACGGCCAGGTGGCGAACGTCGCCGCGCTGCGGGAGTTCGTCGGCTCCCGGTTGCCGGACTACATGGTGCCCATCGTCGTGCCGATCGACGAGCTTCCGTTGTCCGTCAACGGCAAGCTGGACCATGCCGCGCTGCCCGCGCCCGACTTCGCGGGCGTCGCCGTGGGCCGTGGGCCGGCCACCCCGGTGGAAGAGGTGCTGTGCGGGCTGTTCGGCGAGGTGCTGGGCCTCGACTGGGTGAGCACCGACGCCTCGTTCTTCGACCTCGGCGGCGACTCGCTGCTCGGGATGCGGTTGATCGCCCGCATCCGAGCCGTGCTGGAGGCCGAGCTCGGCATCGGCGAACTCTTCGGTGAGCCGACGGTTGCCGGGTTGGCGCGGTTGGTTGGTAGGACGGGTCAGGCGCGTCGGGTTCTGTCGCCGGTGGCGCGGCCGGAGGTGTTGCCGCTGTCGTACGCGCAGCAGCGGATGTGGTTCCTGAACCGCCTCGAAGAGGCGGGGGAGGGCGCGGGGTACAACCTGCCGCTGGCGTTGCGGTTGTCGGGTGAGCTGGATGTCGCGGCGTTGGAGGCGGCGGTCGGGGATGTGGCCGATCGGCATGAGAGCCTGCGCACGATCTTCCCCGAGGCCGGCGGGGTTCCGTGTCAGCGGATCGTGGAAGGGCCGGCGGGCCGTCCGGGGCTGGAGGTGGTCCAGGGCGGTGGCCGTGATGTGGCCGACCTGGTGGCCGCTTATGCCGGGCGCAGGTTCGATGTGCGGGTCGATCTGCCGTGGCGGGTCTGCGTGGTGTCGGTGTCGCCCTTGGAGCATGTGCTGCTGGTGGTGGTGCATCACATCGCCTCTGACGGGTGGTCGATGGGTGTTCTGGGCCGGGATCTGGCCCGGGCGTACGCGGCGCGGTGTCAGGGTCAGGTGCCGGGCTGGCAGCCGTTGCCGGTGCAGTACGCGGACTACGCGTTGTGGCAGCGGGAGGTGCTGGGCGATCTGGACGACCCGGCCAGTCTGATCAGTGACCAGCTCGGTTACTGGCGCCAGACCCTGGAGGGGGCGCCGGAGGAGTTGGCGCTTCCGGCCGATCGGCCGCGTCCGGCCACGTCGTCGTTCCGTAGTGGTGATGTGCGGTTGGAGGTCGACGCACGAACCCACGCAAGGTTGGTGGAGGTCGCCCAGCGGGGCGGGGCCACGATGTTCATGGTGGCCCACGCGGCCCTGGCGGTCCTGCTGGCGAAGGTCGGCGCGGGGACCGACATCCCTGTCGGTACGGCGATCGCCGGTCGCGGGGACGCGGCGCTGGAGGACCTGGCCGGCTTCTTCGTCAACACCCTCGTCCTTCGCGCCGACCTGTCCGGCGATCCGTCGTTCGAAGACGTGCTGGCGCGGGTGCGGGAGACCGACCTGGCCGCCTACGCCCACCAGGACGTCCCCTTCGAACGCCTCGTAGACGAGCTCAACCCCACCCGCTCGCTGTCTCGCAACCCGCTCTTCCAGGTCATGCTGTCTTTGCAGAACCTGCCGGAGGCTGAGGGCCAGTGGGACCTACCCGGCCTGAGAGTTGCCCCACTGGACGAGGGGCCGGCGGACGCGACGGCCCGATTCGATCTGTCGCTGACGCTGGTGGAGCACCGGGACGAGACCGGGGCTCCGGCCGGCCTGATCGGCGGGCTGCTCTACGCCGCCGACCTGTTCGACGAGTCCACGGCTCAGGCGCTCGCCCAGCGGTTGGTGCGGGTGCTGGAGCAGGTGGCCTCCGACCCCTCTGTACGGCTCAGCCAGGTCGATGTGTTGGACGAGGTCGAGCGGGAGGCGGTGCTGCGCGGGTGGAACGACACCGCTGTGGGGGTGGCGGAGGGGACGTTCCCGGTTCTGTTCGAGGCGCAGGTGGCGCGGACGCCCGGTGCGGTGGCGGTGGCCGGGCCGGGGGTGTCGTGGTCGTATGCGGAGTTGGACGCGGCGGCGAACCGGGTGGCGCATGAGCTGATCGGCCGGGGGGTGGGTCCGGAGGATTTGGTGGGCGTGATGATGGAGCGCTCGCCGGAGCTGGTCGCGGTGCTTTTGGGGGTGGGTAAGGCGGGTGCGGGGTACCTGCCGATAGACCCCCGGCATCCGGCGTCGCGGATCGCGTTCATGCTGGGCGACGCCGCTCCGGTGGTGACGGTGTGCACGACCACCACGGAACCGGCCTTGTCGGCTGCTGCCGCCGATGTGCCGCGGGTGGTGTTCGACCTGCTGGACCTGTCGGGGGTGCCCAGCGTCGCGCCGATGGATGCGGATCGGGTGGCGCCGCTGCGGCTGGATCACCCGGCGTATGTGATTTACACCTCGGGGTCGACCGGGACGCCGAAGGGGGTGGTGGTCTCCCATCGTGGGGTCGGGAGTCTTGCGGCGGCGCATATCGCCCGGTTGGGGGCGGGGGGCGGGGCGCGGGTGTTGCAGTTCACCTCGCTGAGCTTCGATGTGGCGTTCGCGGAGTTCTGCACCGCTTTGTTGTCGGGGGGTGCGCTGGTGGTGGCCGGCAGCGAGATGCTGCCGCCGTACGGGTCGCTGGGTGAGGTGACGGCCGCCTTCGGGGTGACGCATGTGATGATGCCGCCGTCGGTGCTGGCGGCGGCGGATGATCTGGCCCCCTCGGTGCGCACGGTGTCGGTGGCGGGTGAGGTGTGTCCGTCGTCGTTGGTGGAGCGGTGGGCGGAGGGCCGCCGGTTCGTCAACGCCTATGGTCCGACCGAGGCGACGGTGATCGCGACGATGAGCGGGCCGTTGTCGGCCGGTGTGGGTGCGGTGCCGATCGGGCGGCCGATCGAGAACACCCGGACCTACGTCCTGGACGACCACCTGCGGCCGGTGCCGCCCGGCGTGACCGGTGAGTTGTATCTGGCGGGCGCCGGTTTGGCGCGCGGGTATGCGAAACGGGCGGGGTTGACGGCGGAGCGGTTCGTGGCGTGTCCGTTCGCGGGTCCGGGTGAGCGGATGTACCGGACGGGTGACCTGGCGTACTGGACGGCCGACGGGCAGATCGTGGTGTCCGGGCGGGCTGACGACCAGGTGAAGATCCGCGGGTTCCGGGTGGAGCCGGGCGAGATCGAAGCCGTGCTGGTCTCCCACGAGTCGGTGGCCCAGGCCGCGGTGCTCGTACGAGAGGACCGGCCAGGTGACAGGCGCCTTGTCGCCTGCGTCGTCCCGGCCGACGGCCAGGTCGTGGATGCCACAGCCCTGCGGGAGTTCGTCGGCTCCCGGCTGCCCGACTACATGGTGCCGCTGGTCGTGCCGATCGGGTCGCTTCCGCTGACGGTCAACGGCAAGCTCGACCGGGCCGCGCTGCCCGCACCGGAGTTCTCGGACGTCGCCACCGGTCGTGGCCCGGCCACCCCTGCCGAAGAGGTGCTGTGCGGCCTGTTCGCCGAAGTTCTGGGCGTGGAGCAGGTCGGGGCGGAGGCGTCGTTCTTCGACCTGGGCGGTGACTCGCTGCTGGCGATGCGGTTGATCGCCCGGATCAGGTCGGTGCTGGACACCGAGGTCAGCATCCGTGGGCTGTTCGCCGAGCCGACGGTTGCGGGGTTGGCGCGGTTGGTTGGTGGGACGGGTCAGGCGCGTCGGGTTCTGTCGCCGGTGGCGCGGCCGGAGGTGTTGCCGCTGTCGTACGCGCAGCAGCGGATGTGGTTCCTGAACCGGCTGGAGGACGCGGGGGAGGGCGCGGGGTACAACCTGCCGCTGGCGCTTCGCCTGTCGGGTGAGCTGGACGTCGTGGCGTTGGAGGCGGCGGTCGGGGATGTGGCCGATCGGCATGAGAGCCTGCGCACGATCTTCCCCGAAAGTGGCGGGGTTCCGTGTCAGCGGATCGTGGAGGGGCCGGCGGGCCGTCCGGGGTTGGAGGTGGTCCAGGGTGGTGGCCGTGATGTGGCCGATCTGGTGGCGGCGTATGCGGGGCGCAGGTTCGATGTGCGGGTCGATCTGCCGTGGCGGGTCTGCGTGGTGTCGGTGTCGCCCTTGGAGCATGTGCTGCTGGTGGTGGTGCATCACATCGCCTCTGACGGGTGGTCGATGGGTGTTCTGGGCCGGGATCTGGCCCGGGCGTACGCGGCGCGGTGTCAGGGTCAGGTGCCGGGCTGGCAGCCGTTGCCGGTGCAGTACGCGGACTACGCGTTGTGGCAGCGGGAGGTGCTGGGCGACCTGGACGACCCGGCCAGTCTGATCAGTGACCAGCTCGGTTACTGGCGTCAGGCCCTGGAGGGCGCGCCGGAGGAGTTGGCGCTTCCGGCCGATCGGCCGCGTCCGGCCACGTCGTCGTTCCGTAGTGGTGATGTGCGGTTGGAGGTCGACGCACGAACCCACGCAAGGTTGGTGGAGGTGGCCCAGCGGGGCGGGGCCACGATGTTCATGGTGGCCCACGCGGCCCTGGCGGTGCTGCTGGCGAAGGTGGGTGCGGGGACGGACATCCCTGTCGGTACGGCGATCGCCGGTCGCGGGGACGCGGCGCTGGAGGACCTGGCCGGCTTCTTCGTCAACACCCTCGTCCTTCGCGCCGACCTGTCCGGTGACCCGTCGTTCGAAGACGTGCTGGCGCGGGTGCGGGAGACCGACCTGGCCGCCTACGCCCACCAGGACGTCCCCTTCGAACGCCTCGTGGACGAGCTCAACCCGTCCCGTTCGCTGTCCCGGAACCCGCTCTTCCAGGTCATGCTGTCTTTGCAGAACCTGCCGGAGGCTGAGGGCCAGTGGGACCTGCCGGGCCTGCACGCCGAGCCGCTGCCGGGCGGGTCGATCCAGGCTGCGGCCAAGTTCGATCTCTCTGTGACCTTGGTCGAGCGACGTGACGACGGCGAGCCCTCGGGCCTCGGGGGCATCATCCAGTACGCCGCCGACCTGTTCGACGAGGCCACCGCCCAGACACTCGCCCAGCGGTTGGTGCGGGTGCTGGAGCAGGTGGCCTCCGACCCGTCGCTGCGGCTCAGCCAGGTCGATGTGCTGGAGGAGTCCGAGCGGCGGTCGGTGGTGGAGGAGTGGAACGCCACCGCTACGCCGGTGGTGGCGGGGACGGTGCTGGACCGGTTTGAGGAGCAGGCCGATCGTTCGCCGGATGCGGTGGCGGTGTGGTGCGACGGGACGGGCGTGTCCTACTGGGAGGTGGAGGAGGCGGCCAACCGCCTCGCTTCCTACCTGCGCGAGTTGGGGGTTGGCGCGGAGTCCCGGGTCGGGATGGTGCTGCCGCGCGGGGTGCAGTTGATCGTGTCGATCCTGGCGGCGTGGAAGGCCGGGGCGGGATACGTGCCGATCGACCCTGCCTATCCCGCTGACCGGATCGGTTTCGTCCTGGCCGACAGCGCCGCCCAGGTCGTCATCGGCACCACCGCCACCCTGTCCGGCATCCCCACACCCCACGCCGACACCGGCACCGACACGGGTGCAGGTGCCGACGCCAACGTCGATGTGGGTGGGTTGCGTGTGGTGGTGCTGGATGACGAGCGCACGGCCGAGTGGATCGATGCCTTGCCTGCTGAGCGTGTGGGTGTGGCTGTCGAGGCGTCGGGGTTGGCGTATGTGATTTACACCTCGGGGTCGACGGGGCGGCCGAAGGGGGTGGCGGTGCCGCATGCCGGGGTGGTGAACCTCGCGTATGCGATGCGGCCCGCCCTCGACGTGGGCCCGGGGGTGACGGCGTTGCAGTTCGCCTCCTTCGGGTTCGACGCCGCCGTACTCGACGTCGCCGTCACCCTGGCCGCCGGCGGAACCCTGGCCATCGCGACCGAAGCCGAGCGTGCCGAACCCGGCGCCCTCGCAGAGATGATCAGTGCGGCGGGGGTGGAGGTGGCGAGTGTGGTGCCGTCTCTGCTGAGTGTGCTGGACCCGGAGAGTGTGCCGGGGGTGCGGCGGTGGGTTTTGGGTGCGGAGCGGTTGAGCGCCCGCCTTGCCGCACGATGGACCGCCCAGGCGGAGGTGTGGAACACCTACGGCCCGACGGAAGCCAGTGTGATCACCACCGCAAGCCCGCTGCACACCCCGGTGGAGCAGGACCCGGCGATCGGTACGCCGCTCGCCAACACCGCCGTGTTCGTGCTGGACGACTTCCTCCGCCCGGTCCCTCCCGGCGTCACCGGAGAGGTGTACATCGCCGGCGCAGGCCTGGCCCGAGGCTACGTCGGACGGCCGGGGATGACCGCCGAGCGGTTCGTCGCCTCCCCCTTCACCGACGGGGAGCGGATGTACCGCAGCGGCGACCTGGCCCGCTGGCTCAACGACGGCCAGTTGGCCTTCGTCGGCCGGGCCGATGAGCAGGTGAAGATCCGCGGGTTCCGCATCGAGCCCGGCGAGGTCGAAGCCGTACTCGCCGCCCACGAGTCGGTGGCACAGGTCGCCGTTCTCGTGCGCGAGGACCGCCCCGGTGACAAACGCCTCGTCGCCTATGTCGTCCCCATCACCGACACCTCAAGCGCCGGTGGGCGGAGCGGGGAGGGTGCCCCGAGCGGAGCGAGCGGACGTACCGCGAGTTCGGACATGGCCGAGGCGGAGGCCGCAACCTCCGGCGGACGGGGTCCGGGGGGTTCCCCGAGCGGGGCGAGCGCGGTCGTGGCACGCATGGATGTCGCGGCGTTGCGGGAGTACGCGGCGTCGCGGTTGCCCGACTACATGGTGCCGCTGGTCGTTCAAATCGAGGCGATTCCGCTGACGGTCAACGGCAAGCTCGACCGGGCGGCGCTACCTGTACCGGACGTGGCAGGCCTGCCCGGTAGCCGTGGCCCGGCCACACCCACCGAAGAGGTGCTCTGCGGCCTGTTCGCCGAGGTCTTGGGCGTGGAGCAGGTCGGTGCCGAGACGTCGTTCTTCGACCTGGGCGGTGACTCGCTGCTGGCGATGCGGCTGATCGCCCGGATCCGGGCCGTGCTGGACGCCGAGGTCAGCATCCGCGGGCTGTTCGCCGAGCCGACCGTCGCCGGGCTGGCCAGGCTCGTGGACGGTACGGGTGACACCCGCCGGGCGTTGACGCCGATGCCCCGGCCCGAGGTGCTGCCGCTGTCGTACGCCCAGCAGCGCATGTGGTTCCTCAGCCGGCTGGAGGACGCCGGCAGCGGCGCGAACTACACCCTGCCGCTTGTCATGCGCCTTTCCGGCGAAATCGACGTCGCGGTGCTGGAAGCCGCACTGGGTGATGTCGCCGACCGGCACGAGAGCCTCCGTACGATCTTCCCGGAGACCGGCGGCGTACCTCGCCAGCACATCCTGCAGGGGCAGGCGGGCCGGCCACGGCTGGTGGTCGTCGAGACCACCGAGGACCAGATCGAGGAACTACGGGCCGCGTACGCCGGTCGGGCCTTCGACCTCAGCGTCGATCTGCCGTGGCGGGTCCACCTGTTCACCCTCGGCCCGTCGGACCACGTGCTGCTCATCGTCGCGCATCATATCGCGGTGGACGCCTGGTCGATGGGCGTCCTGGGCCGGGACCTGAGCGTCGCCTACGCGGCCCGTCGCGATGGTCGCACGCCGGACTGGCAGTCGCTGCCCGTGCAGTACGCCGACTACGCACTGTGGCAGCGAGAGGTCCTGGGCGACCTGGACGACCCGGCCAGCCTGATCAGTGACCAGCTCGGCTACTGGCGTCAGGCCCTGGAAGGCGCCCCGGAGGAGTTGGCGCTCCCAGCCGATCGGCCACGCCCGGCGACGTCGTCGTTCCGCGGCGGAACCGTACACCTGGAAGTAGACGCGCGGACCCATGCGCGGCTGGTGGAGGTCGCACAGAGCGGCCGGGCCACGATGTTCATGGTGGCGCACGCGGCGCTCGCGGTGCTGCTGGCAAAGGTCGGCGCGGGGACCGACATCCCGATCGGTACGGCGATCGCCGGTCGCGGGGACGCGGCGCTGGAGGATCTGGCCGGGTTCTTCGTCAACACCCTCGTCCTGCGTACGGACCTGTCCGGTGACCCGTCGTTCGAAGACGTGCTGGCGCGCGTACGCGAGACCGACCTGGCCGCCTACGCCCACCAGGACGTCCCCTTCGAACGCCTCGTGGACGAGCTCAACCCCACCCGCTCGCTGTCCCGCAACCCGCTCTTCCAGATCATGCTGGCGCTGCAGAACGCCGCGCCGACGGCCTGGGAGCTGCAGGATCTCACGGCGGGCCTCATGTCGTCGGCGGGCGAGGAGGTGTCCCGGTTCGACCTGTCGGTCACGCTGGTGGAGCGGCGTGACGACGGAGAGCCCTCGGGGTTGCGCGGCGCGATCCAGTACGCCGCCGACCTGTTCGACGAGGCCACCGCCCAGACGCTCGCCCAGCGGTTGGTGCGAGTGCTGGAGCAGGTGGCCTCCGACCCCGCCGTACGGCTCAGCCAGGTCGATGTGCTGGAGGAGTCCGAGCGGCAGGCGGTGGTGGAGGGTTGGAACGACACCGCTACGCCGGTGGCGGCCGGGACGGTGCTGGACCGGTTCCGCGAGCAGGCCGAGCGGGCACCCGACGCGGTCGCGGTGTGGTGCGACGGAGTCGGCGTCTCCTATCGGGAGGTGGAGGAGGCGGCCAACCGGCTGGCCCACTACCTGCGTGAGCAGGGCGTGGGCGCGGAGTCCCGTGTCGGGCTGGTACTGCCACGCGGAGTTCAGCTGGTCGTGTCGATCCTGGCGGCGTGGAAGGCCGGGGCGGGGTATGTGCCGATCGATCCCGCTTATCCGGCCGACCGGATCGGTTTCGTCCTGGCCGACAGCGGCGCCCAGGTCGTCATCGGCATCGGTGCCACGGTGGCGGAGGTGGACCCCGGGCAGGCCCGGGTGGTCCTGCTCGACGACGAGCGGACCGCCGGGCTGATCGACGCTCAGTCTCCGGAGGCGCCGGAAGGCCGGATCGACGCGGCGCAGTTGGCGTATGTGATTTACACCTCGGGGTCGACGGGGCGGCCGAAGGGGGTGGCGGTGCCGCATGCCGGCGTGGTCAACCTCGCGCACGCGATGCGGCCGGCCCTTGATGTCGGTCCGGGTGTGACGGCGTTGCAGTTCGCCTCCTTCGGGTTCGACGCCGCCGTACTCGACGTCGCCGTCACCCTGGCCGCCGGCGGAACCCTGGCCATCGCGACCGAAGCCGAGCGGGCCGAACCGGAGGCACTCGCCCGCATGATCAGCGCGGCCGGGGTGGAGGTGGCGAGTGTGGTGCCGTCTCTGCTGGATGTGCTGGATCCCGAGGCCGTGCCGGGGGTGCGGCGGTGGGTGGTGGGTGCCGAGCGGGTGAACGCTCGTCTGGCCGCGCAGTGGGTGGAGCACACCCAGGTGTGGGTGGCCTACGGCCCGACCGAGGCGAGTGTGATCGCCACGACGGGGCCGGTCCGGGCCCCGGTGGAGCAGGACCCGCCGATCGGCGCGCCGCTCGCAAACACCGCCGTGTTCGTGCTGGACGACTTCCTCCGCCCGGTCCCACCCGGGGTGACCGGGGAGGTGTACATCGCCGGCGCCGGCCTGGCCCGGGGGTATGTGGGCCGTCCGGGGATGACCGCCGAGCGGTTCGTCGCCTGCCCGTTCGCCCCTGGGGAGCGGATGTACCGCAGCGGCGACCTGGCCCGCTGGCTGGCAGATGGCCAGTTGGCTTTCGTCGGCCGTGCGGATGAGCAGGTGAAGATCCGCGGGTTCCGCATCGAACCCGGCGAGGTCGAAGCCGTACTCGCCGCGCACGAGTCCGTGACCCAGGTCGCCGTTCTCGTGCGCGAGGACCGCCCAGGCGAGAAGCGCCTGGTCGCCTACGTCGTCTCCACCGAGGGTCAGATTGACGTCGAAGCGCTGCGGGAGCACGCCGCAGGCCGGCTGCCCGACTACATGGTGCCGCTCGTCGTGCCGATCGAGGCGATGCCGCTGACGGTCAACGGCAAGCTGGACCGTACCGCGCTGCCCGCGCCTGACGTCGCGGGTCTGCGGGGCGGCCGGGGCCCGGCGACACCCGCCGAAGAGGTGCTGTGCGGGTTGTTCGCCGAGGTCCTGGGCGTGGAGCAGGTCGGGGCGGAGGCGTCGTTCTTCGACCTGGGCGGTGACTCGCTGCTGGCGATGCGGTTGATCGCCCGGATCAGGTCGGTGCTGGAGACCGAGATCAGCATCGGTGACCTGTTCGGTGAGCCGACCGTCGCCGGGCTGGCCCGGATGATCGGCGGGACCGGCCAGGTCCGGCGGGCGCTCACGCCGTTGCCGCGGCCCGAGGTGCTGCCGCTGTCGTACGCCCAGCAGCGCATGTGGTTCCTCAACCGCCTCGAAGACGCGGGAGAGGGCGCGGCGTACAACCTCTCGCTCGCGCTCCGCCTGTCAGGGGAGCCGGACGTCGCGGCGCTGGAGGCGGCGATCGGCGACATCGCGGACCGTCACGAGAGCCTGCGCACGGTCTTCCCCGAGACCGACGGAGTCCCCCGCCAGCACATCCTGGACGGGCCCGCCGGCCGTCCGGCGCTGCTGCTCGCGGAGACCACGGAGCAGGACCTTCCCGAGACGCTCGCCTCGTACGCGGGGCGCAGGTTCGATCTCACCGCCGACCTGCCGTTGCGCGTTCACCTGCTCGCGGTCGCGCCGTCCGAGTACGTACTGCTGATCGTGGTCCACCACATCGCGGTGGACGGCTGGTCGATGGGCGTCCTCGGCCGCGACCTGCGCGTGGCCTACGCGGCCCGCCGCGATGGCCGGGCGCCGGAGTGGCGGCCCCTGCCGGTCCAGTACGCCGACTACGCGCTGTGGCAGCGAGAGGTCCTCGGCGACCTGGACGATCCGGGCAGCCTGATCAGCGGCCAGCTCGGCTACTGGCGTCAGGCCCTCGAAGGCGCGCCGGAGGAGGTGGCGCTCCCAGCCGACCGGCCACGCCCGGCCGTGTCCTCCTTCCGCGGCGCCAACGTGCCGGTCGAGGTGGACGCGGAGACCCACGCCCGGCTGGTGGAGGTCGCCCAGAACGGCCAGTCCACGATGTTCATGGTGGCCCACGCGGCGCTCGCGATGCTGCTGGCGCGGATGGGTGCGGGCTCCGACATCCCGATCGGTACGGTGATCGCCGGTCGCGGGGACGCGGCGCTGGAGGACCTGGCCGGGTTCTTCGTCAACACGCTCGTCCTGCGTACGGACCTGTCCGGTGACCCGTCCTTCGAAGACGTGCTGGCGCGGGTCCGGGAGACCGACCTGGCCGCCTACGCCCACCAGGACGTCCCGTTCGAACGCCTCGTGGAGGACCTCAACCCGTCGCGTTCGCTGTCCCGCAACCCGCTCTTCCAGGTCACGCTGGCCGTACAGAACGGCGGGGGCTCGGAGCAGTGGGACCTCGCCGGGTTGCAGGTCGAGCCGGCGCAGTCCGCGAGTGAGGACACGGCACGGTTCGACCTTTCGGTGACGCTCGTGGAGCGGCGGGACGAGAGAGGAACTCCCGCCGGGCTGATCGGCGGCATCCTCTACGCCGTCGACCTGTTCGACGAGGCCACCGCCCAGGCGCTGTCGAGACGCCTGGTGCGCGTGCTGGAGCAGGTCGCCTCCGACCCGTCCGTACGGCTCAGCACGCTCGGCGTTCTGGGCGAGGCCGAGCGGCGGGTGGTGGTGGAGGAGTGGAACGACACGGCGCGTGTGGTGGGTGCGGGTTCGCTGGTGGAGCTGTTCGGGGCGCAGGCAGGGCGGACTCCGGACGCGGTGGCCGTGTCGGAGGCGGTGTCGGATGCGCTGCCTAACGGTGGGGTGGTGTGGACCTACGCGGAGTTGGCTCGGGTTTCGGATCGGGTGGCGTGTGGGTTGCTGGCTCGGGGGGTGGGCCGGGGTGTTCGGGTCGGGGTGGTGATGGAGCGGTCG